>JAFZKY010000021.1 GCA_017551725.1 Bacteroidales bacterium | reverse complement strand
TTAATAATTAATAATTAATAATCAAAAGTTAGTAATTAATAATTGGCGGGAGGACACAGAATCCCAACACCCAAAGTTCATTGTCATAGTTCAAAGCCCAACACTCAATAGCAAACAACCAGAAATATGAGTATATACCAGAAATCGGTCGCAAGACCCATCATGACAGGGTTGATTTACATCGCCGTCATCATCATCGGTATCTTTTCGATGACACGGCTGCCCGTGGACCTGTTCCCGCACATGGACAGCAACACCATCATGGTGCTCACCGTCTATGGCGGCGCCAGCGCGGAAGACATCGAGGACAACGTGTCCAAGCCCATCGAGAACGTACTCAACACGTTGAGCGACCTCAAGCACATCACATCCAACTCCAAGGAGAACTATTCCATCGTCTATTTGGAATTTGAATATGGTGTGGATATTGAACAGAAGACCAACGATGTGCGCGACAAGCTGGATATGGTGAAATCGGCGCTGCCCGACGGTGCCAACCAGCCCTATCTTTTCAAGTTCAGCGCCGATGACATGCCGATTATGATGCTGTCAGTGCAGTCGGGCCAGAGCACGCAGGCGTTGTACAAGATTCTGGACGACAAGGTTTCCTCCCCTCTGTCGCGTATCAGCGGCGTGGGTGCGGTCTCCATCTCCGGCGCCCCGCAGCGTGAGATCCAGGTCTATTGCGACCCTTACAAGCTGGAGAGTTATAACCTCACCATCGAAACCATCGCACAGGTTTTGGGCGCAGAGAACCGCAACGTTTCTCTTGGTATCATGGACGTGGGCTCCAAGACCTACTCCATGCGCGTCGATGGCGAGTTCAACAGCGCGGACGAGATGGAGGACGTGGTGGTCGGCAGCTACAACAACAAGAACATCTTCCTGAAGGACGTGGCGGTGGTGAAAGATACCCTGCAGGAGCGTATGCAGGAGTCCTACACCGACGGCCAACGCGGCGCTATGATCATCATCCAGAAGCAGACCGGTGCCAACACCGTGCAGATTTGCAAGAAGGTGCTGGCCGAGTTGCCGGGTATCCAGCACTCGCTGCCCTCCGACGTGAACCTGAGCGTGCTGGTTGACAACTCCGACAACATCACCAACACCATCGACAGTTTGGAGGAAACCATCCTTATTATCCTGTTGTTGGTGGTCATTGTGGTGCTCTTCTTCTTGGGAAGATGGCGCGCCACCATCATCATCGCCATCGTGGTGCCCGTGTCGTTGATTGCAGCCTTCATCTATTTGTTAGCTACTGGTAATACACTGAATATCATTTCATTGTCTTCTATCTCCATCGCCATCGGATTGGTGGTTGATGACTCCATCGTGGTGTTGGAGAACATTACTACACATATTGAACGTGGATCGAAACCCAAGGCGGCAGCCGTGTTTGCCACCAGCGAGGTGTCGCTCTCCATTATCGCCTCCACCTTGGTGATTATCGCCGTGTTCTTGCCGTTGACCTTCCTCACCGGTATGGCCGGCGTGCTCTTCAAGTCGTTAGGTTGGATTGTCACCATTGTGATTGCCGTTTCCTTGATAGCCTCCATGACATTGACCCCGATGCTTTGTTCGCTCTTGCTGAAAAAGAATCCCAAGAAGAGCAAATGGTTCGCCGCAGTTTACGGTCCGATCGAGCGCTTTCTCATCCGTTTGGACAATGGCTATGCCAAGTTGCTCCGCTGGTGCGTCAACCACCGCAAGACCGTCTTCTTCAGCGCGAGCGCCATTTTCATCGCCAGCCTCTTCCTGTTGTTAGTGATTCCCACCGAATTCTTCCCCACGCAGGATAACGCCCGTTTGAGTGTCACCGTGAAACTGCCGCAAGGCACCCGTGTGGAAACCACCAAAGCGTTGGGCGACCAGATTGTAAACGAAATCCGTGAGCAGTACCCGAACGAAATCAAATCCATCAACTATTCCGTGGGTATGCCCGATGAGGACAACACATGGAGCTTGATGCGCGAGAATGGTACAAACCTGCTCTCTTTCAATATCCGTTTGGTGAAGAAAACCGAGCGTGACAAGTTCATCACAGAGATTTCCGACGGCATCCGCGCCCTTTTGCGGCAACATATCGAGATTGTATCTTCGACAGTTTCCACAGGACAGGGCAGTATGGGTGGACAATCAACGGTGGACATTGAGCTCTACTGTTACGATTTCAACACCACCGACCAGTTTGCCGCCGACCTTGCCGCGCGTATGCGACAGGTGGAGGGCTGCTCTGAGGTGGTGATCAGCCGTGACGAGTACACACCCGAGTTGGAAGTTGTTTTCGACCGTCAGAAGTTGGCTGAAAATGGACTTAACTCCACAACCGCTGCCGGTTATGTGCGTAACCGTTTCAATGGTTACACGGCCTCCAAGTTCCGTGAGGATGGTGACGAGTACAATATCCGTGTCCGTTATGCGCCGGAGTTTCGCGATGATATACGTGCTGTCGAGAATATTCTGATGTACAATAACATGGGCAAGGGTATCCGTGTGGGCGATGTGGCCAAGGTAGAAGAGACTTTCACTCCGCCGACCATTGTCCGCAAGGATCGTGAGCGTATGGTCAAAGTCTCCTGTGTGGTGGCCAAGGGCGCAGCATTGAGCGAACTGGTGGAATCCGCACAGAAGGAACTCGACCAGATGGACATCCCCGCCACCCTTGATTACAAGATTGGCGGTACGTGGGAAGACCAGCAGGATGCCTTCGGCGACATGTTCGTCCTGATGGCTCTGATTATCATGTTGGTTTATGTGGTGATGGCCGCCCAGTTCGAGTCGTTCACCTACCCGTTCGTCATCATGCTCTCCATCCTCTTCGCCCTCACCGGTGTGTTGATTGGCTTGGCCGTCACCCGCACCGCATTGGGTATCATGGCGTTGATCGGTCTGATGATGCTGATTGGTATTGTGGTGAAGAACGGTATCGTGCTGATCGACTACACCAGCTTGTGTGTCGAGCGCGGTATGACCATCAAGGACGCTGTCGTTGCCGGCGGCCGTTCCCGTCTGCGTCCGATCTTGATGACCACGCTGACCACCGTGCTCGGCATGATCCCGCTGGCCATCGACAAGGGCGAGGGTGCCGAGATGTGGAACTCCATGGGTATGGTTGTGGCCTGGGGTCTGACGTTCTCCACCATGGTAACGCTGATTCTTATCCCAATCATATTCAGTAAGTTCGCCGAATGGGGCGCGAAGGGCAAAGCCCGTCGCCGCGAACGCCGCGAACGGAACAAGGCACTGGGCGTGAATGAGGTGTAGGACTGGTCAGTGATCAGTAGTTAGTAGTTAGTAGTCAGTAGTTAGTAGTTAGTAATTAGAAAAACTGTTTGGCTACAAACAAATAAACAAATAAACAATTCAACAATTCAACAAATCAACATACAATGAAAGCCGTCTTCATATCGCTATACCAAGCCTTCTACGATGAGGTGATGGAAATTTTGGACAAAAATGAAATCCGCGGATTTACTTTCTGGAACGAGGTGCAGGGCCGGGGCAGCCACGATGGCGAACCCCACTATGGTACGCACGCCTGGCCGACCTTGAACTCCGCCATTTTGGCTTTTATGCCAGATGAGAAAGTGCGTCCCCTTTTGGAGGACATCCACAAGCTGGATCTTTCCGCCGAACAGCAAGGCCTTCGCGCTTTTGTTCTCCAAGCCGAGGAAATGACCGACAAGGATTGCTAACTGTTCCTCCGCGAACCACGTGGATCGGCACGGAAACGCGACTGGTATGGAGTCCCTCGACAACCATTTCAACCCCTAGGACTGGCTCGGTATCAACCTTCAAACCATTGATTCCAAACTACTTAAAGAGCTTACGAGAAATTCGTTTGAGATTGTGAAGCGGAAGTATTCTAAGAAGCGGAAATAAAATTCACCTAATCCACAATCATCTTACCAATCAATACACGATCCAACATAACCGCATCATCTTCTATGTGAAAAACATATACGAACTTGTGGTTATGAGACACCATGCGTCGTGCCTTCGGATGAACAGATCGAATTGTGCGAGAACGACTTGTGATATAGCAGTCCGCATAAATTGAAAGAGACTTTATCTCTTGTCCAATCACATCCAGATAACGATATGCTCCCTCAGGGGATAGCTTATCAAAAAGAAAATCAGCGATGAATCAATATCTTTTTCAGCGGTTTTTTTTACTTTAACATTGTATGTTTTCATAGCGTAGGTCAAGCGCTTTTCTGATTTTATCAATGAACTCATCCACTGTCATGGTGTCAGTGTCAGCAGGAATCACACTGCCAGGAGTCATCACCGAACAGGAACTGTCCAAACCTCTTGAGTTATATACAACAGAAGGCTCTTCAACAGCTTGCGTTTTCTGCTCTTATTTTTTATATTTTTTAGTTTTCATATTACATATATTTCAATTTGCAAAAATACATTTTTTCAGTTACGCCAAAGCCAGTTCTGAAAAATTTCTACTTTTGCCAGCGAAATAACACTTTATGAAAAAACATATCCTTTTCACCATCCTTCTCCTTTTCTGCGTGACCTTCTCTCACGCACAAACGCCCTCCAATAAGTCTGACGTAGTCAAAGACACGGCGTATGACCACGGTTCCAACATAGTGTTTCCCGAAATGACGCCGCAACTGGTGGACAACCTTGATCTTTTGGGGCGCGTTTGGGGATTCCTGAAATATCACCACCCGACCATTTCCAAAGGCGCATACAACTGGGATTACGAGCTTTTCCGGATGCTGCCCGGCTATCTGCAGGCATCCGACAACAAGCAGCGTGACGCATATTTGGCCAAATGGATTCTTCATTATGGTAAAATCCCCGTCAACAAAGACGTCAAACCCGTTGACACCAATGCGTTCATAAAACCGGATTTGGCGTGGATCAACCCGGACAAACTGTCTCCAAAGCTCTACAAAACACTGATGAATGTCTATCAGAACCGCAATAACGGCTATTACTATGTGACCTATTCATCCCTCTGGGTGAAGAATGCGCAGTTCAACAATGAGAATCCTTATGCAGAGATGGAGTGCCCCGATGCCGGATTCAGGTTGCTGACCCTGTATCGTTACTGGAATATGGTGTATTATTTTTTCCCGTATCGGTATCTGATGGATACGGACTGGAACACGGTGCTGAAGGATCATATTCCTTCTTTCATTTTGGCCAAAGACAAAAAAAACTATTGGAACACTGTCAGGCATCTGATTGCCCTGACAGACGACACCCACGGGGCTGTTTGGTCTTCAAAACCGTCAAAAACGTCGGATGTGCACTATCCTCCGTTCAGGGTGAAATTCTTGCAAAATGACACCATGGTGGTCTCCTCCTACTGGAACCCGGACAAGATCGACAGTTCCGGGCCGCATATTGGGGATGTCATTACGCATCTTGACGGGAAACCTGTTTCCTGGTGGGTTGACAGCTTGTCACCCTATTATGCAGCATCCAACCACCGTGCCAAGCTCCGTCAGCTGACTTGGCATATTTGTAACGGTCCTGAACCGACTGTCATCATCACCTTTGTATCGGATGGCATTCAGAAAAAGACCACTGTTTCGCGATATGACTATGAAGAATTCAGTTTCGAATTCAAGACTGATAGCATTTGCTATAAAGATTTGGGCGACAGCATTGGATATGTTTCTATGGATGACATCTCCGGAGAATGGGTGGGACGCATAGCAGACACCCTGCACACCACAAAGGGGCTGATTCTGGATTTGAGGGAGTATCCGAACGAGACCGTCAACTACAGATTATACAAGGTCTTGTCCGACAAATCGAGGCCGTTTTTCAAGGCCACATATCCAGATTTAAGCAATCCCGGTGCTTTTTACTGGTTTAAACCCAGTTATACTGGTAAAGGTACGGACGCCTATGCAGGCAAAATCGCCATTCTCATCAGTGAGCAGTCACAAAGCCACGCGGAGTTTTGCACCATGATGTACCGCACGCTTCCCAACAGCATTGTCATCGGGAATACGACGGCGGGTGCGGATGGCGATGTGGTGGGGATCCAGCTCCCCGGCGGTATAAACTCTTATTTCTCCGGACTTGGCATTTATTACCCCGACGGCGCCGAGACACAGCGTGTGGGCATTATCCCCGACATTTATGTGTGGCCCACCGTCCAGGGCGTCCGTGAGGGCCGTGACGAGTTACTGGAGAAGGCGCTGGAATGGTTGAAGCAATAGTGGAGAGCCTATTTGTCAGTGTTTTTTTCTTGTGATCCTCGCGATCTTCGGAAAAAAATTATCTTTGCCACAAAAATTATTCTATGAAAAAATTATTGACAGTTAATTTATTATTATTGGTTTGTTGGATGGGTAACCTCACCGCCCAAGTCCAGCATTTCACCTGGCAGGGCGTGGAGCGCGAATACATCGTGCGTACACCGGCTAACCATAACGGCACCCTTCCCGTGCTGTTCTTCCTGCACGGTCTGGGGGGCATTATCTCCAATTACGACCAGGACTACAATTTCGCCCAGATTGCCGAAGAGTATAACTGGATGGTTGTGTTGCCGCAGGCCCTTGACCAAGGCATTGGCACTATGTGGAACGCCGGTCTGGCCAGCAGCAGCATTGATGACTCCGGTTTCCTGATGGCCCTCCTCGACTCGCTGACGGCACAATATCAACTTGACACCGACAGTGTTTTCTTCGCAGGCATGTCTATGGGCGGCTTTATGACGCACCGTATGGCCATCGAGCACGGCGACCGAATCGACGCATGCGTGGCAGTCAGCGGACTGATCACCAGTGTGGACGCTGCCCAGACACCCGTCGCGCCCGTGCGGATGCTCCACATCCACGGCACCAATGACAATGTGGTGGGTTACAACGGTTACTCCACTGCTTTCGGTATGAACCTCGGTCTCGGGGTGGATGCCATCATGGACTACTGGCAGAACGCCAACGGCTGCACGGGCGAACCCACGATAGACACGCTTCCCGACCTCAAGAATGACGGTCTGCGCTTCATCCGCTACACCTACAACTGCGGCACGGACCTGCAACTGCTTAAAGTGGTGAACGGCGTGCACGAATGGTACCATAGTTCCGCCCAATATGATGTTGGCTACAAGGAGGTTCTCTACGAGTTCTGCACGGGACACAGCCTTCCGTCAAGCGTGGCCATCCGTGAGATGGAGCACTTGCAAGTGTGGCCGAACCCCACGAACGGCGTCTTCAACATCCAAATTTCGGACTCCGGTTCTTCCAGCAAGGAGATTAAGGTGTTCGATGTGTATGGGAGAATGGTGGATGTGAGAAAGACGATGTGCACTTCGTCATCGGAAACCGTACAAATCGACCTTTCCCATCACCCCGACGGTATCTATTTCGTGCAGGCAGGGAATGGGGCGACGACAAAAGTGGTGCTGAAACGATAAAGGGGCTTGTATAACCTCTAAGGATATACTTCGAAAATTGTTGTTACTTTTTCAAGAATCGTGCGTATAAGCTTTCTATAAAAAACTTTGTATTTTTTTGGAAAGTGCATTAATTAAAAAAAATTGTATATTTGCAACCGCGAAAATTATAAAATTACATAACATATGAAACGAGTGTACAGTTTTCTCTCATTGGTCATGGCCGTTGTCTTAACATGCGCTGCGTCAATAACATACGCACAGTGTGATAACGACACTTTCATCTACGGAGGCAAAAGTTCCGGCTCCTGCAAAAAGGGTATCGCCGTTGCAATCGGACAGCATGAAACGCCGACCGCTGCGTTAACCCTCCCCCATTTCAAAGGTGGAAACAGGGCCATGTGCCGCTACATCAACAAGACCAAAGTCTATCCGGTGAACCTGAAGAGCCAGCGCGCTTCCGGCACCGCTGTCGTCCAAGCCAAGGTCCTGGCCGACAGTACCATCACCGATGTCGAACTGGTGACCAGTTCCGGCTACAAGGAGATGGACGACGAAGCCGTCCGCGTGGTCAAGTCCTTCCCCAAAATGTGCCCGGCCACCCAGAGCTGCACCGCACAGGACATGATCCTGCAAATCCCGGTCACCTTCTCCATGGAGGAGGAAGAGGCTAAAGTCAAACTGGCCGAGACCAAGAAGCAGGTCAGATCCATCGGACCCATCACCCTCTATTTCGAGAACGACCGTCCGGACCCGCGCACCAAGCAGGACTACACCAGTACAGAGTACAAGGGTCTCTACGACAACTACATGAATCAGAGAACCAAATACATCACCGAAGCAGCCAACGGTTTGACCGGCAACGCGAAATCGCAAGCCGAGAACGAAGTCAAGACCTTCTTCGATGACTCCATCGCCACGGGTTACAACCGTTTGCAGAAGCTGACGGATGCCTTGGTAGAAGTACTGGAAGCCGGCTATAACGTTTCCTTCAACATCAGTGGTTTCGCCAGCCCGCTGAGCAACAGCGACTACAACATGCACCTCTCCTCCCGCCGTATCGAAAGCGTGCTCAACTACATGAAGAAAGCCAACGGCGGCAAGCTGGCCCCCTACATCACGGGTGAGAAATCCGGCCTGACCATCTACAAGAACCCGAAAGGCGAGGTTGCCCATGCTGAAACCTCTACCGCCCAGCGCGTCACCGTTTACGGTTTGCAGGCTGCCAAGGACAGAAGAATCGTCATCGACAATGTCCAAGTGAAATAAAGAAAATCCTTTCCAAAACATAAAAAGTGCCTCCGAAATGAGGCTCTTTTTTTTACTCGTTATTCTTCAGATAAGCATACAAATCCGCCGCTTTCTTCGGGCCAATAACGGCGGCCAATTCCGGTTCGGAGGCGGCCCGGATGCGTTTGAGGGATTTGAACTCCGCCAAAAGACGCTGCTTCAACACCGGTCCGATGCCCGGAGCCTCATCCAGCACCGAGGCAATGCTGGTCTTCGAGCGGCGTTTGCGGTGATGCGTGATGCCGAAACGGTGCACCTCGTCGCGCACCTGCTGGAGCAGCTTCTGCGCCTCCGACTTCTTGTCGATGTACACCGGCAAATCATCCCCCACCTTATAGATGTCCTCCAGCCGTTTGGCAATGCCCACCAGCATCAGACGATCCTCAATATGGAGACTGCAGATAGCCTGATATGCGGCATGGAGCTGTCCTTTGCCGCCGTCAATCACCACCAGGTCGGGGAGCGGTTTCTCCTCTTCCAAAAGACGATGATAACGCCGATAGACCACCTCTTCCATGGTGGCAAAGTCGTCGGCGCCCACCACAGTTTTGATATTATAATGCCGGTACTCCTTTTTGGCGGGTTTGCCGTCCAGGAAACAGATCATGGCGGCCACGGGGTCTTCGCCTTGCGTGTTGGAGTTGTCGAAGCACTCAATATGACGGGGCAGGGTTTTCATGCCCAACGCCTGCTGCAACGCCTGCAACACACGCTGGCTCCGACGCTCGGGGTTCACCAAATCCTGCCGTTTCTTTTTCTCCAACATGTAAAAATGGGCGTTGCGCACGGCCAGTTCCAGCAGTTTGTGCTTGTCGCCACGCTGCGGCACCAGAAAAGTCCAGTCGTCCGGCTCTATGGACGGCAAGAACGGCACAATAACCGTAGGACAGAGGCCATCCAAACGGTCTTTCATCTCCAAAAGCGCATCCCAAAGCAAATCTTCCCTGTCACGATCCAACGCGTGTTCAACTTCCAACGTCTGCGCCTGCACGATGGCGCCATCTATGATACGGAGAAAACTGACGTACGCACAATGACCATCGTCCTCCATCCCAAACACATCGGTATCGGTCAGCTGCGGGTTCACCACCACCGACTTGGCCACAAACTGTTCCAAGGACTCAATCTTCCGTTTCAGGTCGACGGCCTGTTCAAACTCCCAGCGCTCGGCGCAGGCCATCATCTCCTCTCTCAGCTGGGCAATGACCTGCCGGCGGTTGCCCTTGATAATCTCCACAATCCGCTCAATATTCTGCTGGTATTCCGCCGCCGTGATATTGCCACAACAGGGGGCCGGACACTTCTTCAATTGATACTGCATACAAGGGCGTTCCTGGCGGACCAATCGGCGGCAGGTGCGCAACTGAAACAGGTCGTTAATCGTGTCCAGCAGGGCATTCATGTGCTTCACGGAGGCATACGGCCCGAACAGGCGCATCGTGTCCGGCTCCGGATGGCGGGTCGGATATACGCGGGGAAACTCCTCCTTCGTCACCGCGATCCACGGATAGGACTTGTCATCCTTCAACATGATATTATACCGCGGCTTGAACTGCTTGATCATGCTGTTTTCCAACAGCAACGCTTCCCATTCCGTATCCACCACCGTGGTCTGGATATCGCGGATCTTGGTCACCAGCATCCGCACCTTCGACGATTCATGCTCCTTGTTGAAATAGGAGGAGACACGCCGCTTGAGGCGCTTGGCCTTGCCCACATAGATGATCGTACCCGTCTCGTCCAAGAAACGGTACACGCCGGGCTTTTCAGGCAACGACTTTAGAATCAGCTTAATATGTTCAGGAGTACTTGTGATGTTCGTAAGGTTTATAAGGTTAAAGGTTATAGGTTATAAAGATAATAGTTCAAAGTCATCGTTCATTGTCATCGTTCAAAGTCTTAGCTTCTTAGTTTCTCAACTCCCAACAGTCCCCTCTCTGGCACGGCGGCAAAGGTACGAAAAAGAGATTATTTTTGTATTTTTGCCCATCGAAAAAAAAGCGATATGAGAATCAAGGCCATGATATTCGCCGCCGGACTGGGCACCCGGCTCTACCCGCTGACCGCCAACCGGCCCAAAGCGCTGGTGCGGATGAACGGCATACCCTTGTTGCAGCATGTTTTGGACAAGATCATCGCAGCCGGCATCGACGACATCGTCGTCAATGTGCATCATTTCCCCGACCAGATCATGGACTTCCTCAAGGGGCATCCGTTCCAGGCCGACATCCGGATTTCGGATGAGCGCGCCTACCTGCGTGACACGGCGGGTGGGCTGAAGTTCGCGGAGCCATTCTTGGACGGTTGTGACGCCATTTTGCTCTACAACACGGACATCATCACCACCCTATCCATCCCGGACCTCATCGCCCACCATGAAAAGAGCGGGGCCGATGTAACCTTGGCCGTAAGAAACCGTAAAACGCAGCGCTATTTCGTATTCGAGGAGGAAGATCTTCGCCTGTGCGGGTGGCGCAACCTTGCCAACGGGCAGGAAATTATGCCGCGAAACGCCAACCATCCTGTGGAGCTGGCCTTCAGCGGAATCCATCTGGTGAACCGCGATTTTTTGAGCCACATCCCTACCGTGGAGATGCTCTCGCTCACTCCGTTATACCTGCAACTTGTCAACAATTTATGCATAAAAGGCTATCAACACGATTCTGATGACTGGATGGACATCGGCAAATACAAGGAGTATTCTAACATATTATCATAAAATCATTTACAATAAAAAACTACAACTTTTTCAACCATTGTTATAAACAAATATTTTTAAAAATCAAGTTCATAACCTATTTTTTTTTAACTTTTTTTTTGGCAATTTTGCAGCGTAAAAAACTGCCCCTTTGAGGGTCGGTCAACACGCTGAAAAATAATCATATACTAAAAAGAGAGATAATGGTTGAAAAACTTACGAAAGATTTTCGTTCAGTATGGGGGAATTGTTTATCTACCATAAAAGATATTGTAGGGGAAGAAGCATACGAAACATGGTTTGTGCCCATCGTGCCGGTTGCCCTAGAGGACAACACGCTGATTATACAATTGCCAAGCCATCTCTACTATGAATCCTTGGAGGAACACTATGTCAATGTTTTGAAAAGTGTCATCAAGAAAGAGTTGGGACCCAGCGGGAAATTGAAATACAAGATCATCATGGAGCAGCAGCCGGATCCGGCCAAATCGCGTTCCATCACCCTGCCCTCCCACAACCGTCCGGCCGTCAGCAACCCCCCGACGCTGGCGCCCATCGACGTATATAACACCTCCAACAAGGAGATTCCGGATCCCTTCATCCTGCCGGGCATCCAGAAGCACAAAATCCCCTCCAACCTGGTGGACACGCTGACCTTCGACAACTACGTGGAGGGCGACTGCAACCGGCTGGCCCGTTCGGCGGGCTGGGCCATCAGCAAGAACCCCGGGAAGACCTCCTTCAACCCACTGTTCATCTATTCGGACGTAGGCTTGGGCAAAACGCACCTGGTCAACGCCATCGGCGTGCAGACCAAGATCAACTTCCCGGACAAGACTGTCGTGTATGTGAGCTCCGACACCTTCTACCAGCAGTACATCGAGGCCATCAAGACCAAGAACCTCAACGACTTCCTCTGGTTCTACCAGGCGGTGGACATGCTGATCATCGACGACATCCAGTTCATTGCCGGCGGCAAAGGCAAGACGCAGGAGGCTTTCTTCCACATTTTCAACTCCCTCCACCAGAACAACAAGCAGATCATCATCACGGCGGACAAGTCGCCGGTGGAGATTTCGGGATTCGAGCCGCGTCTGCTCAACCGTTTCAAATGGGGACTCACCGCCGACCTGCAGGTGCCGGACCTGGAGACGCGCATCGCCATTATCAACAAGAAATTGGAGAACAACGGCATCACCTTCCCGAAAGAGGTGGTGGACTACCTTGCGCTGCGCATCACCTCGAACACCCGCGAGATGGAAGGAGCCATGATCGCCATCCTGGCGCAGGCCTCCCTCAACCATCGCGCCATCACCGTGGAACTGGCCAAGGAGATGGTGGACAAGTACGTGAAAACCAACGCGAAAGAGATTTCCATCGAATACATCCAGAAGATTATCTGCGACTATTTCAAGATTTCGACGGATGCCATCAACGCCCGCACCCGCAAGCGCGAGATCGTGCAGGCGCGCCAGCTGAGCATGTACTTCGCCAAGAAATACACCAAGCTGCCCCTCTCGCTCATCGGAGCATACTGCGGCAACAAGGACCACGCCACCGTGCTGCACGCCTGCCGCACCATCAACAACCTCTATGAGACGGAGAAAAAAATGAAGATGTACGTGGACGATATTGACAAAAAAATGAAAATTTGATTTTTTTGAAAACCGTATTGCATTTGTATATATTATTGCTTATCTTTGCGGTCGTTAAAATTCTATCAATACAATGAAGAAAAGGTGGATATGTCAGCAATTACCCGACCCGGCGGTTGTCGAGCAGTTTGCATCAAAGCTCTCGATTGAAAAACCGCTGGCTTCCCTTTTGCTTCAGCGGGGCATCAACACACCGGAGGCCGCCAACGCCTTCTTCAACCCCGACATCAACATGCTGCACGACCCCTTCCTGATGAAGGACATGGACAAGGCCGTGCGGCGGCTTTCCAAAGCCATCATCAACAACGAGAAAATCCTCGTGTACGGCGACTATGACGTGGACGGCACGTCTGCCGTGGCCCTGCTCTACTCCTTCCTATGCGAGATCATCGGCACCAACTGCAAACAGCTGGTCGAATTTTACATTCCCGACCGCTATCTGGAGGGTTACGGCATCTCCGACCAGGGCATCGAATACTGCAAGGAAAACAACATCAACCTGCTCATATCGTTGGACTGCGGCATCAAGGCGAACGACAAGGTGGCGCTGGCCGCGGAGAACGGCATCGACGTCATCATCTGCGACCATCACCTGGAAGGTGACGAGCTGCCCCCCGCCGTCGCCATTTTGGATCCCAAGCGCAAAGACTGCCCCTACCCGTACAAGGAACTCTCCGGCTGCGGTGTCGGATTCAAGCTCATCCAGGGTTACTGCCAGCACTACAAGCTGCCCGACCAGCTGTGGCTCTCGCGTATGGACCTGGTAGCCATCAGCATCGCCTCCGACATTGTGGCCATCACCGGCGAGAACCGCATCCTCGCCCATTTCGGATTGGAAATCATCAACAAGTTCCCGCGCGTCGGTATCAAGTCCATCCTGGACCAGGCCGGCATCAAGCTCCATTTCCCCTTCAAGGAGGAAACAATCTTCTCGCGCGTCATCTCCATCTCCGACCTGGTCTTCTACGTGGGACCGCGCATCAACGCCGCCGGGCGCATGAAGAGCGGGCGTGAGTCGGTACGCCTCTTCATCAGCGAAGATGAGGACAAGTCGGCCGACATCGGCAAGCGCATCAACACTCAGAACGAGCAGCGCAAGGAGCTGGACCGCAACGCCACGGAAGAGGCCATCCACATGATCCGCGACTCGCACGAATACGTAAACCGCAAGAGCATCGTGGTCTATAACCCCACCTGGTTCAAGGGCATCATCGGAATCGTGGCCTCCCGTCTCGTGGAGGAGTTCTACAAGCCCACCATCGTGCTCACCAAATCCTCCGACGGCCTTATTACGGGTTCCGCCCGTTCCGTCAAGGAGTTCAACATCTACGATGGCATCGACTACTGCTCCGACCTGCTGGAGCACTTCGGCGGGCACAAATTCGCCGCCGGACTCTCCATGAAAGAGGAGAATTTAGAGGAGTTTATCGAGAAATTCGAGCAATACGTACACGACAACCTGGAGGAGCGCTCCATCATTCCGGAAATCTCCGTTGACATGCCGCTGGACCTTTCCGACATCACCCATAGTTTCCTCAACAACCTGAAACGCTTCGCCCCGTTCGGACCGGGCAACATGGAACCCATCTTCCAGTCGCGCGGCGTGGTGGACGAAGGCGTGGGGCGCATTGTGGGCGACAAGCACCTCAAATGCCGCGTGCTCTATCCCGACAGGCCCGTGCAACCCATCGACGCCATCGCGTTCAACATGAAGGACAAGCTCTCCATCATCCAGGACAACAAACCCTTCGACCTGCTGTACCACGTGGAGGAGAACGTGTGGAACAACACGGTAAACATCCAGTTGAATGTGAAGGATATGCGTCCCTGCGGAACTGCCGAATAACCATTTCCCGACATGAAAATTGCGGTCAACACGCGTCTTCTTTTAAAAGACCGGCTCGAGGGCATCGGGTGGTTCTCGCATGAGAGCCTGCGGCGCATCGTGTGCCAGCACCCCGAACACCAGTTCTACTTCCTCTTCGACCGCCCGTATGACGAATCCTTCGTCTATAACTCCAACGTCACGCCCATCGTGGCCCATCCGCCCGCACGCCATCCCTACCTGTGGTATCTTTTCTTTGAGATGGGCATCCCCTACCAGCTCCGGAAAATCCAACCTAACCTTTTCCTTTCCACCGACGGATGGATTCCATTGCATCTCAATCCCGATATCAAGGTGGTGGATGTCATCCACGATTTGAATTTCGAGCATCATCCAGAATTTATAAAACCCTCTGTATTACGATACTATCGGCGTTTCTTCCACCGTTTCGCCCAAACTGCAAACCGTATCGCGACCGTTTCGGAATACACTCGCAACGATATTCACCAGCTATATCAAGTGCCGTTGGAAAACATTGATGTAGTGTATAACGGATGTAACGAGCAATTCCATCCTCTTTCCGAGGATGAGAAAACGCAGGTGAAGAACAAGTATGCCCATGGCTGCGACTATTTCCTGTTTGTGGGACTTATCCATAAGCGCAAGAACCTCGACACCATCTTCCGGGCCTTCGATCTTTTTAAGGAGCAGACGGATAATGACATGAAGTTAGTGGTGGTGGGCGACAAGAAATGGTGGCAGGGCGACATTGAGGACAGCTTCAACGCCATGCGCCACCAAGAGGATGTCATCATGCTCGGGCGGCAGTCCATGCCCGTGCTGACGCAATTGACCGGCGCCGCCCGAGCGTTGGTATATGCTTCCCTGTTCGAGGGTTTTGGCATCCCCATCCTGGAAGCCTTCCATGCTGAGACGGCCGTCATCACCTCCAACGTCACATCCATGCCCGAGGTGGCCGGCGAGGCGGCGTTGCTGGTGGACCCTCATCGCGAGGAGGATATTGCCGAGGCTATGCGTGCCCTTTGGCAGGATGATGATTTACGTAACCGTCTCATTGACAAAGGACGCACGCGCCGCGAGTGCTTTAGCTGGCAGCAAACCGCCGACAAGCTGTGGCAAACCATCGAAACAGCTTTACCATAATCACGATTATCAGGTAAACGATACACATAAAGAAAAAATGAACAAAAAAGGCACATTCTCATACAACTACTGGCGGCCCGCCGTGACGGTTGACAACGTGGTGTTCAGCTTCGACGGCACGCACCTCAACGTGCTGCTTATCCGCCGGGGCAGACCTCCGTTCAAGGATTGCTGGGCTTTTCCAGGTGGATTCCTGGATGAACAGGAGACTTTGGAGGAGGCGGCACGGCGCGAGCTGAAAGAAGAGACCGGCCTCACCCCCAAGTACCTGATCGAGATTGGCTCGTTCAGCGCCCTGGACCGCGACCCGCGCGGGCGCACCATCACCATCGCTTATGCCTCCGTGGTCCGTCCCGGCCAGACGGAGAATGCCACGGCGGGCGACGACGCCGACGACTGCCAATGGTTCCCCATCGTGGAGATGCCCCCGCTGGCCTTCGACCACGCCGACATCTTCCAAAAGGCCCTCTTCATGCTCCGCATCGGCATCATCCGCGACCCGGTGGCCTTCATGCTTCTGGATGACACCTTCACCCTGCCGGAAATGCAGCGCCTCTACACCGATGTCTTCAACCGCGAGTTCGACCGCCGCAACTTCCAAAAGAAATTCCTCGCCTCGGGAATGCTGTCACCCGTCCGTTCCAACGATGAAGAAAAGAAAAGCGCCCACGCCCCCATCCACTACCGCTTCAACGAGGAAGGATATATGCAGTTCAAGGAAAAAGTCACAAAATGCTAAAATCACTGACAACTGATCACTGTCCCCTAAACAACAAAAGCACCCGCAAAACTGCAGGTGCCTTTCCGTGTGATCTGTACAAGATTTGAACTTGTGACCTCTTGCCTGTCAAGCAAGCGCTCTAAACCAACTGAGCTAACAGATCAGGTTTCTCAACGCGTTGCGGAAAGACTGGGATTCGAACCCAGGAACCGCTTTTGGCGGTTACACGCTCTCCAGGCGTGCGCCTTCGACCACTCGGCCATCTTTCCTCCTTTTGAGGGTGCAAAAATACACTTTTTTCTTAATAATCCCTATTTTAAAATTTCAATTTTCTCATTTTGGCCCAATTCATCCAAAACTTGCTGAATATGAGCAACTAAAACTTTCGACAAATCCTGCACACGCTGCCTCCACACCTCTATATCCACATCCAAATTGTCGGACACAATCTTATAAGAGACATATTTTTTGTCATACTCGTGCGCAAAAGAGACCAAAACCGACGACTCCATGTCGAAGCAGTCAACCTTGGATTTGGTGGCAGCAAGATAACCGTCGGTGAAAATTTCCGGCGACACGAAGCAGTCGGAGGAGTACAACGTCGCCGTCGGCACCTGTGCATCGGCCTTGACACAAAAGCGCGAGGGGAGCATCTTCTCCCCATAAAACGAGGAGCTGCCGGACAGAATCTCACCAATACTCAATATGGTGCCCACCGGCTTGTCGTGCGAGCCCACAGAACCGATGTTGAGCATCGTAAAATCCTCATCCTTGTGTTTTTCCATAAAACGGATCATGGCGCGGGTGGCGTTCTCACGCCCGATACCCGTGAAATTAACGTGGTCGGCAAAGGTGCCAACCTCATCGGGAACTGCAGCAAAAAAAGCAATTTTCATACAGGAATTGTAATGTTAGTAATGTTCTTAAAGTTTATAAGGTTTCTAATGTTTATAATAAAAGTAAGAAAGTTCATAGTCATAGCTCATTATTAACTATTCACTATTAATTATTAATTGTTAATTGTACCCCACCTTCTCCCCAACAGCCAAAACGCTGCAAAAATAAAAAAAATCACCCGACCTCTTTTTGTATTAAAAAAAGTGTATTTTTGCGGTGATATTATTTTGATATTATTTTAATCACCTTTTAAACACATAACATTATGGAATCCAAGGAATTCAACAAAACAATGACCGCGGGAAACAATGGTTTTCTGCATCTTTTCATCAATCTTGCACTGCTGGCATTATCCATCTGGATAGTCGTAAGCTTCGCCAAATTCGACTGTATGCTGGATGCCGAAGGCGAGCCCACAGCATGGATACTGCTGCCCATCCTGTCCGGCTTCCTGCTGCTGTTCGCCTACATTCTGCACTTGGTCGGCTTCATAATTGTGCAACCCAACGAGTCGCGGGTGCTCACCTTCTTCGGCGAATATTCCGGCACGGTGAAGCAGAACGGCTTCTTCTGGGTGAACCCCTTCTACAGCAAGGAGAAAATGTCGCTGCGCGCCAAGAACATGGACGTGGAGCCCATCAAGGTGAACGACAAGAACGGCAACCCCATCATGATCGGTCTGGTGCTGGTGTGGAAAATCCGCGACACCTACAAAGCCTGCTTTGAGGTGGACTCGGACCTTCGCACGACCATCACGCAGAACCAGGTGAACTCCACCAAATCGTTCGACTCGTTTGTGCGGGTGCAGAGCGACGCCGCGCTGCGCAAGGTGGCGGGTCTGTATGCTTACGACAACATGGACCGCAACGACGAGGAAGTGACGTTGCGCTCGGGCGGCGAGGAAATCAACGAGCGGTTAGAGGCCGAATTGCGTAAACATCTGGAAATTGCCGGCATAGAGGTGGTGGAAGCCCGCATCAACTACCTGGCCTACGCCGCCGAGATTGCCAGCGTGATGCTGCGCCGCCAGCAGGCCGATGCCATCATCTCCGCCCGCGAGAAGATTGTGGAGGGCGCCGTCAGCATGGTGGACCTGGCCCTCAAGAAACTGTCGGAGGACAAGATCGTGGAACTCGACGAGGAGCGCAAGGCCACCATGGTCTCCAACCTCTTAGTGGTGCTCTGCGCCGACGAATCAGCATCACCAGTCATCAACACAGGAACGTTGTATCAGTAACCGAATGCCAAATTCCCGTTTTGTAGAGACGGGGCGCGCCCCGTCTCTACAGGACGTGGAAACAACCCGTCAATTATGAAAAAAAATTTCGCCTTACGGGTGGATGCGGAAATATACGAGGCCATCGAGCGATGGGCTGCCGACGAATTCCGCAGTGCCAACGGCCAGATTGAGTGGATATTATCCACTGCGCTGAAGAAGGCTGGGCGGATGCCGAAAAACTCACAACTATCAACCTCCAGAAAGCCAACAAACGGCACAAACATGTAAATACAGAAGGGATGGATCCGATGTGCGAGAGCATCAAAGGCCCCGCTCTTCAAAATACTCGAACGCATCCACAATATCCAGATATACCCCATCGAAACGGGCAGCCAATATGCGGTTCAGGTAGCTGTCGCCAGAGCCGCAGATGAGTTCTTGCCACCCAGAATTCCAATAGCGAACCTTATAGTTGCCCGGCCACGAGGGATTTTCGCGGGCCAACCAGACGGGCTTGTGCCGTTTCCACGACGGCTGCCAGTAATAACGGTAATCTTCCGCCTCCCCGATGGACATATAGCAGACCACCAACCGCCTGCCACCGTTTGCCTTTTGCTTCAAATGCTCCACCTCCTGCGCCGTGAAAGCGGTGCCATCGTTGAAAAAGAGATCCATGATGAGCACATCGTAATTGGTGGCTGAGACAGCCCTCAAAAACGATTTTTTATTATCAAAATTTTGATTGTTAATAAGATAAAGAAAATTACGAGCCTCGTCCAACCGGACAATATCTTGTGCGTTTTCATGAGGAGGCACACCGCCGGGAACAACATCCAACTCGCGACTCGGGGCAGCAAAGGAAAGGAAGCCTTCCGCATCACACCGTCCAAGTGCATCCGTAACGTAGTCGGGATGAACACAATAATCTGTCACCAAAATGCTTTTCCCCGCCTGCTTCGAACGACGCAGATACGACAACAGCTCGTCTGTGACAAGAACCGGCGTGGGGGTGTCATCATGCGAATACCCGTAAAAGAGATCTTCCTGGCCATGACCATCAATGGCTGACAAATACGAAGCAGACAAATCGGCATCCGCATCATCGCCCAACGTCACCAATTCAATGCCGTTTTGAGGAATGACGATGAAATCGGCATCTTGCGCACGCGCCGTTTCACTGATGCGGACAACAAAGTCGCGCATGGCCTGCCTATAATCGTCGCAAGGTTCCTTCTCCGGGCGCAAGCATGCCCACAAGGACAACGACAACCCACAGAAAAACAAGTACTTGACAATATTTCTAACACAATCCATCACGCAGACAAAAGTACACAATTACACAATAATTCCTTATTAAAAACTTCAATGATGTGTTTGCTTGAAAAATATTTTATTTTTGCATTTTTAAATTCCATAAAATATGAAACAAATTTCCTTACTACTAATAACATTGTGCGTCCTCTTTTCCTTCCGGGCGACTGCCCAACCTCAGGACAGCACCATCGCCATTCCCAACGGCAGTTTCGAAAACTGGTCTAATGGCAGCGGATACAGTGTCACCGTGCTGTTTATCCCTTTATCCGTGTATAGCAGTTACACTTATCCTACCGGATGGAATTACCCCACGTATCCGGTAAACCAAACCGTCACCTACAGCGGCATGAATGTGAACGTGAACACCAACCTTCCGCTGCTGAAGGTGGCCAACGAAACCAGCGGCGCGGTTGACGGCTCCCACGCCCTCAAGATGCAAAGCTTCATGCTCTCCGACATCATCAGCTCCACTGTCTATAACCTCGCTTCCTCATCGCTAGACCCCACGCTGACCACCACGGTATTCCCCACGGTGCTCACCACCGGCGTGGTCGATATCGACCAATTGCTGCCTCTGCTGAGTTCCATCACCGGCAGCCTCAGCAACGTGTCGCAACTGATCTCCACTTTCGCCAATGTGGATTTAAACACGCTGATTGACGGTGGTGTTGCCTTGAACGGAGCCACCCCCAGCCGACTGACAGGGCATTACAAGTACACATCGGCCACCAGCGGCGACAATGGCGGCATTTTGATACTCGGCTCCAAATACAACACAGCCACACACCGGCGCGAGATGGTGGGCCTCGGCTATACCGTAGCATTGACCGACACCGCCAACTACACGCCCTTCGAGGTGACCTACTCCCCGCTCTCTGAGATCAACTCCTCATACCCGCATGTGGAAGCGGACTCCCTCATCATATTGATGTTCTCCTCCGCCAACACATCCCCGCAACAGGGCTCGGCCCTTTTCCTTGACAACCTCCAGCTGTGGGCCCATGTGGATGCAGCTCCCGCTGACACTTGCAGTGCCGTTTTCGGACTGACCGTCAGCAACGTGGACACCACCCACGCCACATTGAACTGGACCTACGAGGGCACGCCCGACCATTTTGAGGTGGAGTATGGTGTGCAGGGGTTCGTGCAAGGCAGCGGCACGCTGGTCAATGCCAATGGCAATAGCCTCCCCCTCTCCAACCTTCAGCCCGACACCCCATACGACGTGTACGTGCGTTGCGTGTGCAGCAGCACGCTGGCAGGCAACTGGGCCATGACGACCTTCCGCACCGACACGCTGGTGCCGCCGGTTATCCCCAATCCTGACACCTGCAGCGCGGTTTTCAACCTGCACATCATCAACGTGGACTCCACACACGCCACGATAGGCTGGTCGTTCGAGGGCGACCCCACCCAATTCGAGATCGAATACGGCGTGCAGGGCTTCACACTCGGCAACGGAACCCATCTCGGTCGCAGCGAGAGTTTCCTTTCCCTGTCCAACCTGCAGCCTGGTACCTCATACGATGTGTACGTGCGTTGCGTGTGCAGCAGCACATTGGCGGGCAGCTGGGCCATGCTCACCTTCCAAACCGACACGCTGGTGCCGCCGGTCATCCCGGATCCTGACACCTGCAGCGCGGTTTTCAATCTGCACATCATCAATATAGACACCACCCACGCCACAATAGGCTGGTCGTTCGAGGGCAACCCCGACCATTTCGAGGCAGAATACGGCGTACAGGGCTTTGCACTTGGCAGCGGGACGCATGTCGGCGTCAGCGAAAGTTTCCTTCACCTGTCAGACCTGCAGCCTGACACCTACTACGACATCCACGTGCGCTGCGGGTGCGGCAATGACCTTTGGGGCGAATGGGCCATGATAACGTTCCACACCGACACGCTGGTGCCGCCGGTCATCCCGGATGACAGCACCGGCATCCACTCTTACACCTCCAACGGCATCCGGATATTCCCCAACCCGGCACACGGACAATGCGTGGTACACTTCACGCAGGAAATGCCCAAGGTAGTGCGGGTTTACACCATCGAAGGTGCTTTGGTACAGGAAATCAATCCCGACAAAGAGACTATGGAACTGCGACTGCCGTCCAGCGGCGTGTTCATCCTCAGCTGCGAGATGAAAGAGGGAACGGTTTTGCGGAAAATCGTGAACCGCTAAAGAACATCTGTCACAAAATACGCCACGTTGTCACAAATGTGGACAATTTGTCCATTGGGATAAAAAAATCTTCCCAATGGACAGTTGGCACGCGCTTTGCTCTATAAGGCTTCGGTTCGCCGAAGCGAAAGCGGAGGCAGCCGAGAAAAAATCAAATGTCTAACAATTAAAAACGGAGGTGTATTATGTTACCAGTAATGTTTAAAAACAGTTGGTTTCCGACAGTATTTGAAGATTTCCTGAACAACGACTTTATGCCCCGTGCCAATACTACAGCACCGGCAGTCAATGTGAGGGAGGACGAAAAGGCCTACACAATGGAAGTGGCCGCACCCGGCATCAAGAAAGAGTTCTGCCGCGTGAGCATCAACGACGAAGGCAATCTGAGTGTTGCCATCGAGAACAAGATGGAGCACAAGGAGAGCGAGAAAAAGCATCACTATCTGCGCCGCGAATTCTCTTACACCAACTACGAGCAGGTTTACACGCTGCCCGAGGACGTGGACAAGGAGAACATCGCCGCCAAGGTGGAGAACGGCATCCTGACCGTCACCCTGCCGAGAGTGCAGAAAGAGGAGCCCAAGCTCGCCCGAACCATCGCCATCGGATAATCTTCCAAATCAATGTACATGACCTAAAGCCGCGCTCGAATGGGTGCGGCTTTTTTTTACACAAAAAACCAAAACAGACTATGCCACGAACCGGCATACCAACACTCTACTTTTGCAACCGAAATTATTATACCTTTGCAGCCCTGTAATTAAACGGCCAATTCATTCATAAAAACCTGATATGACAGACTTTGCAGCCATAGACTTCGAGACGGCCAACGGGCAGCGCAGCAGCGTGTGCAGCGTGGGCGTGGTGGTGGTGCGCGGTGGCGTGATCACCGACACGTTCTACTCGCTCATCAAGCCCGAGCCCGACTACTACGCGTGGTTCTGCCAGCAGGTTCACGGCCTCTCGCACAAAGACACCGACAACGCACCCATTTTTCCCGTCGTTTGGCGGCAGATCGAGCCCCTGATTGAAGGACTGCCGCTGGTGGCACACAACAGCCCCTTCGATGAAGGTTGCCTCAAAGCCGTGTTTCGCACATACCAGATGGACTACCCTGACTATCCGTTTTTTTGCACCTGCCAAGCCTCGCGCCGGCATTTCGGCAGACGGCTGCCCAATCATCAGCTGCACACGGTGGCTGCCGCCTGCGGATCCCCGATGACCCACCATCACCACGCCCTCGCCGACGCGGAAGCCTGCGCACACATAGCCATGCGACTGCTGTAAAAGCCACCCATAGTCCTTAGCGCATTATATTCAGCCATTTATCCAACTTGAACAAACGGAAAATATTTGTATTTTTGCCCGTATGAAAAAACGAATCCTGTTCCTGTTGGCCATCGTCTCACTCTCCGCAATAGTGGGCCATGCCCAGACCGTCTATCAGAAGGACCGCTGGGGCGCGAAGCTCTATTTCATGCAGGAGAACACCATACGGCAGAGAGACCGCTGGGGCGAGCAGCTGATATGGTACGACGCAGCGGCGCGGCAGGTGCGACAGAAAGACCGCTGGGGACAGGTGCTGCTCTACATGGACGGCCCAACCGTGCGGCAGAAGGACCGTTGGGGCGCTCCCCTGCTCTACTTCGACGGACAGACCATCCGGCAGAAAGACCGCTGGGGTACAGCACTATACTACCTTGACGGTCAAACACTTCGCGTCAAGGATCGTTGGGGCGCACCCGTCTATTACTTCGACTTCATCCCCGACCAATGGCAGCTGGCATGCCTGATACTGCTGTAGTCCTATTATTTACAACTGCCAGTCAATGGGCGTTTTGCCCATCTGCAGCAGTAACTGGTTGGTTTTCGAGAAATGCTTGCATCCAAAAAAGCCACGGAATGCCGACAGCGGCGACGGGTGCGCGGCCGTAAGCACATAATGCTTGCTTGTGTCGATGAGGGCGCGCTTGTTGATGGCGTAATTGCCCCACAACAGGAACACCAATCCCTCCTTCTGCTCCGAAAGTCGCTGAATGGCACAGTCGGTGAAGGTTTCCCAGCCATGCCCCTGATGCGAGCCCGCGGCGTGTTCACGTACCGTGAGCGTGGCATTGAGCAGAAGCACGCCCTGCTGCGTCCATTTCTGCAGATTGCCGCTCCGTGGCGTAACGAATCCCACATCGTCGCTCAACTCCTTGAATATGTTAATCAATGACTTGGGAAACGGCACCCCGTCCTGTACCGAGAAGCACAAGCCATGCGCTTGCCCGTACTCGTGATACGGATCCTGCCCGATGATGACCACCTTCACCTGGTCAACCGGCGTGCTATTGAAGGCGTTGAAGATGCAGCTGCCCGGCGGGAACACGCGGTAATGCTGTTTCTCTTCAATCAAAAAACGCTTCAGCTCCGCAAAATAGGGGGCCTGAAACTGGTCCCAAAGGAGAGTCTTCCAAGAGGGTTCAATTGTGGGGTTGATGTTTGCCATAACGGTTTAATGTTTGAAATGCCGTACTCCGGTGAACACCATCGCGATGCCAAGCTCGTTGCAGGCTTTGATGGAGTCTTCATCACGGACGGAGCCGCCGGGCTGGATGATGGCCGTGACACCGTACTGGGCCGCCATCTTGACCACATCGTCGAAGGGAAAGAAAGCATCGGAGGCCAGACACAGCCCGGAGGTCACACCCTTGGCTTTGGCTTCCTCAAAAGCGATGTGGGCCGCACCCACCCTGTTCATCTGTCCTGCACCGATGCCGGCAATCTTGCCGTCCTTGGCCACTGTGATGGCATTGGAACGCACGTGCTTGCAGATCTTCATCGCCAGAAACAGGTCTTCGTATTCCTGCTCCGTCGGTTTCTTCTCGGTGACCACATTCAACACATAATCCTCCGTGGACTTGTTGTCGATAGTCTGCTGCAACATGCCGCCGCGCACGCTGATGAACATCTTCTCATCGCCATTTTCAAAGCTCGGGTCGAAGGTCATCAGACGGATATTTTTCTTGGTGGCCAGATGGTCAAAGGCCTCCTGAGTGAAACTGGGGGCGAGGATGATTTCGAGGAAGACAGGCTTCATGGCTTCCGCCGTGGGCAGGTCTATTTCGCGGTTGGAGGCCACGATGCCGCCGAAGATGGACACGGGATCCGCCTCGTAGGCGCGCTGCCAGGCTTCCAGCGCGTTAGCACCCAAGCCCACACCACAGGGATTCTTGTGCTTCACCGCCACCATGGCCGGTTCCTTGAACTCCTTCAAAATCTGCAAGGTGGCATCCGCATCCTGTATATTATTATATGACAATTCCTTGCCATGCAATTGTTCTGCCCAGGCGATGGAAAAGCCCTGTTTCTTGCCCGCATAGAAAGTGGCCTCCTGATGGGGATTTTCGCCATAGCGCAGACTCTGCTTGCGCGAGAAGGTCATCGTAAGGCTCTCCGGCTCCTTCTCACCGGCTTGCTCCGTGAGGTAGGCGGAAATATAGCTGTCGTAGGAGGCCGTGTGCCGGAAGACCTTGGCGGCCAAGCGACGACGCGTCTCAAACGTGGTGTCGCCATTTTCTTTGATTTCCGCCAAAACCGTATCGTAATCAGCAGCATCCACCACCACCGTGACGAACTTGTGGTTCTTGGCGGCACTGCGCAACATGGTGGGACCGCCGATGTCGATGTTCTCGATGGCATCCTCATAGGTCACGCCGGCCTTCTCGATAGTCTGCTTGAACGGGTAAAGATTCACCACAATCATGTCGATGGGCTCAATGCCGTTCTCGCGCATCTCCTGCTGGTGTTTCTCGTTGTCGCGGATGGCCAGCAGTCTGCCGTGTACTTTCGGATGCAAGGTTTTCACCCGCCCGTCCATAATCTCCGGAAACCCGGTTATTTCACTGATTCCAATGGTTTTAAGACCTGCTGCATCCAGGGCTTTCTTGGTTCCGCCGGTAGAGATGATCTCATAACCCGCTTCTATAAGTCCGGCGGCGAAAGGTACGATGCCGGTTTTGTCGCTTACACTGATGATAGCTCTTTTCATTTTTCTATGTTGTTTATTGATAATTCTGTTTTTACACTCCTCCATCAGCCACATGGGCGTGGAGGTGGCACCGCAGATGCCGACGGTGGAATATGCCTGCAGGTCAAGATCGTCCAACTGCGCAGGGTCGGAAATCATGAAGGTAGCGGAGTTGTTTTTCCGACAGATGTCGAACAGATACAGACCGTTGGAACTCTTCTCTCCGGAAACGAACAGGATGGCCTGGTGCTGTCGGGCGAACTCGGCAATCTCGGCGGTCCGGTTGGCCACTTTGCGGCAGATGGTGTCGGCATAATGGAACATGCCGCCATTGCCAGCGGCCTCGTAACGCTCCTTGATGAGCCGGATGAGCTCATAATAGGGTTCCAGGCCTTGGGTGGTTTGCGAATACAACATGGCCGGGCGCTGGTAATCGATTCGGTCAATCTCCTCCAGCGAGGAAATCACAATCACGCGGTTGTCGGCTTGTCCCATCAGTCCCACCACCTCAGCATGGCCTTTCTTGCCGAAGATAAGAATTTGTATATCTGCATTTTCCGGATTACGATAAAAGTCGGCGATACGCTGTTGCAGTTTCAAAACCACCGGGCAGGTGGCATCAATGAGGGTGATGTTGTTCGCTTTGGCCGTCTGATAGGTTTGCGGCGGCTCGCCGTGGGCGCGTATCAGCACGGTGGTGTCGCGCAGCTGACGGAACTGCTCGTCGCTGATGACACGAAGTCCGAGACTGGTGAGGCGTTTCACCTCCTCGTTGTTGTGCACAATGTCGCCCAAGCAATACAGGGTGTCGTGCTTTGACAGGTACGCTTCCGCCGTTTGGATGGCGTGAATCACACCAAAGCAGAATCCTGAATTGTGGTCGATGGTGACTTGCACGGCATTGGGATGTTAAAGGATTGGATTATTGCGGTTTACCAGTTGTCAGGGAAAAGGGAGTCCACAAACTCGGCGCGGTTAAAGACCTGCAGCTGGTCAATTTTTTCGCCCACGCCGATGTATTTGATGGGAATCTTGAACTGGTCGGAGATGCCAATGACCACACCACCCTTGGCGGTGCCATCCAGCTTGGTGATGGCCAGTGCGTTAACCTCAGTGGCGGCGCAGAACTGGCGAGCCTGCTCAAAGGCGTTCTGGCCGGTGGAGCCGTCCAAGACCAGCAGCACCTCGTGCGGACCGTCGGGCACGAGCTTGCGGATCACGTTCTTGATCTTGATAAGCTCGTTCATCAGGTTGGTCTTGTTGTGCAAGCGCCCGGCCGTATCGATGATGACCACGTCGCTCTTGTGTGCGATGGCGGAAGCCACGGTGTCGTAGGCCACCGCCGCCGGGTCGGCGCCCATCTTCTGGGTGATGATGGGCACATCAGCGCGTTTGGCCCATGCCGCCAACTGCTCGATGGCGGCGGCACGGAACGTGTCGGCGGCACCCAACGTGACAGAATAGCCCTTTTTCTTGAACTGGTAGGCCAACTTGCCGATGGTGGTGGTCTTGCCCACACCGTTCACGCCCACAACAAGCACAATGTACGGCGTTTCCAACTCGGGAATCACAAAGTCGTTGGCCTTCTCGATGTCGTTCTCCAACAACAGGCCGGCAATCTCCTCTTTGAGGATGGCATTGAGTTGCTCAGTACCGATATATTTGTCACGGGAGACACGCGCCTCGATACGCTCGATGATGCGCAGCGTGGTCTCCACACCCACGTCGGAGGTCACAAGCACCTCTTCCAGGTTATCCAACACATCGTCGTCAACCTTGGATTTTCCGACAACCGTTTTGGCGAGTTTGGCGAAAAAGCTCTCTTTGGATTTCTGGAGCCCTTCGTCCAGTTCCTGCTTTTTCTCTTTTGAAAATATAGAAAAGAATCCCATGCCTGTATAATTTTGAAACGCCCCGATGGAAGGGGCTGAAATGCAGTTGCAAAGATAGCGAAAAAAACAATACGTGGGGGCCTTCTCCCTAAACGAAAAAAGGCGGCCCGGGAGGGCCACCTTTCTTCAACCATGAAAACAAAATATTACTTTTTAGCCAAAAAGTCTTTTACAGTGGAGGAGTCAATCACAGCCTCTTTAAAGGTGTAAGCTCCCGTTTTCGGTGAGCGTTCCATTCTCACGACGCGCGTATAGGTAACGCCACCTTCTCTTTTCAATGTTGCAACAACCTTCTTTGCCATCTCTCTACGATTTTATTATTTAACTTCTTTGTGTAACGTCATTTTCTTCAGATACGGATTGTATTTCATTAACTCCAATCTGTCAGGCGTGTTCTTTCTGTTCTTCGTCGTGATATATCTTGACATGCCCGGAACGCCACTTGCCTTTTGTTCCGTACATTCCAGGATAACCTGTTGACGAGCTTCTTTTACTTTCTTTGCCATTTTTCTATCTCCTTTTACTTTCGTTCTTTAACGGCGCAAAAATACACTTTTTTTCAATATGCCAACTCTATATGGTCTTTTTTTCGTTAAAAAATTTGACAAAGTTATATTTTGTTGATAATCAACACAATATAATTTATTTTCACATCGTCAGAAGAGACCAAAGGCGGTCTTTCAGTTCGGTAAGATGAAGATTTGTCAAGGATGAAATGTTCATAACGGGAATATTTTTCGGAAGTTCTGCCAAAAGGCGCGCCACTTCCTCGGGGGTTGTGAGGTCGCATTTTGTCAGGGCTACGAGGTAACGTTTGTCGAGCAGCTCGTCATTATAAGCTTCGAGTTCGTGGCGGAGAATGTTCCACTCGCGCACAATTTCGTCCGCTGTGCGGGGACCCTCTTCCGAAACCACAGGGATCATGTAGAGCAGAACCGAGTTGCGCTCGATATGGCGCAGAAAGCGCAGGCCAATGCCCTTGCCCTCGGAGGCTCCCTCTATGATTCCGGGAATGTCGGCGATGACAAAGGACTGGAAATCGCGGTAAGCCACCATACCGAGATTGGGCGTGAGCGTGGTAAACGGATAATTGGCGATTTTAGGTTTCGCATTCGACAATTGGCTGATGAGCGTGGACTTGCCCGCATTGGGGAAGCCCACCAGGCCCACATCCGCCAGCACCTTGAGCTCCAGGCTCACCCAGCCCTCCGTGCCCTCCTCGCCCGGTTGCGCGAAGCGTGGCGTCTGCATGGTGGGGCTTTTGAAATGCACATTGCCAAGGCCGCCTCGCCCGCCTTTCATAATCACCAGTTCCTCGCCATCCTCAAGCACCTCACCCACATACTCGCCGGTGTCGCTCATCCGGACCACCGTGCCCAGCGGCACCTCAATGTAGGCATTCTCGCCATTCTTGCCGAAACATTTGTTCTTCTGTCCGTTCCCGCCGTCCTCGGCAAATATATGCTTCGTGTAGCGCAGATGCAACAGCGTCCACAGGTTACGGTTGGCCTTCAGAATGACGCTGCCGCCCTTGCCGCCGTCGCCGCCGTCGGGACCGGCCTTCGGGTTACGCGCCGTACGCGCCAGATGCGCCGAGCCGGATCCACCATTGCCCGAACGGCAGAAAATCTTCACATAATCAATGAATTGTTCTTCGCCCATATTCCTTTTGTTTTTACCGGCGCAAAAATACGAATAAATTCGATTTCCCCACGACAAATCCTAATGCAACACGGCGGCCAGCACATCCACCGACTCGATGGTCTTGATTTGCTCGTTGTGTATTATATAATATTGTATAAGATAACGGAGAAGGCTGTTCCGCAGGGTGCGGTCAGCCCTCACAACCTCATCATCATAAATCAACTGCGACAAATAGCGGCTCTCCTCCACCGGCAGATCGTTGCGCTCATCCACATAATAGGATTGGAAACGGCCCTCAGCCAAAGAAAAATGGCACTCCTTTTCCGAATAATTGTTTTCCGGAAAAAAGCCCAGCACCACACTCAACCGTATCATAAAGCGCAACGGGCGGTCGGGAGCCAACTCCCCCACTCCGGCTACATCCGCTATCTCCCTTTCCAAAAAGTGGAACAATACGACATCCTCCCCAGCCTCAGGCAACAATTTGTACAACAGTTCATTGTAAAACATCAGGATGGAACTGCGCACCGGATCAAAGGAGACATCCGCCGGCGTCTGCTGAAGCGACATCTCCCGGATATATTTCAAATTATGGCGCGGATTATCGTCGAACGTCAGATTCACCAATGCCAGCGAGGAGAAAAGAGCCGGACGCAGTTTGCCCTTCTTTCCGAGAACACCCTTCACGATGAACGACTGCGTGCCCCGGGCCTCGGTGTAGATTTTCACAACCAACGAGGTGTCGGAGTATTTCGTTGAATGTAAGACAATTCCTCTGGTGTTAATCAGCATACCACATTCGGCTCTAATGGATAAACAGGAATTTTGTAACAATCTTCTGCTTGCCATTCTCATCGGAGGCCATCACATAATAGACACCTGTGGCCGGTCGTCTGCCAAAATGGTCCAGACAGTTCCACACCAGCTCGCCACCGTTGCTGACGCCCTGCCAGACCAAGCGCCCGGAAGCATCCGTTATCTTGCACAAGGAATTGCTTTTCAACCCCTTGACGGCCACCGGGCCGGTATAGCCGTGCCGCACCGGATTGGGAAACACCAGCAGGTCGCTGTAATCGTCGGAGCCACGAGTGGCCTCCCCCCGGTAGCTGACCATCCCTTTCGTGCTGCCAAAAAAGACCTCCCCGCTCAACGGGTCAATGCCAATGCTGGAAATCTGATTGGAAAACAACGGATGATCTTCGGCGGTAAAATGGAGCAACTCCTCCGCGCCGTCCGCGCTGATCAGGAAAACGCCACCCTTGCTCGTGCCCACCCACTTCCGGTTCGCGCCATCCACTGCGATAGCGGTAATTTCCTCAAACTCAAAAAGTACCGACGTATAACCATCCTGCTCCAAAAGTATGTTTTTGGGATAGACATTGCCATCAAAGACCTTATCGGGATAATAGATCACCTTGATGCCCTTGTCCGTGCCAATCCAAATTTCACCGTCCAAATCCTCCGTCACGCAAAAAACATTGGTGGAATTCACCTCGGAGGCAGCGTTCATATTGATTCTGACAAACTTGTCATCCCCCGGGTTGTCGTACGTGCCACTCTCCGTAAAGGCCACCAAATGGTACCTGTTCACATTGTCACCCCTCGGAAAATTCACCCATTTATATCCACGGGAATCAATCAGCAGATTTTCCGCCACCACGCCGGCAGAAGAAGCGGTGAGCACACCTTGCGTGATATTGTACTCATGCCAGGTACCATCCGGCTCCCTCATCTTCAACATATTGTCACATTGGCTGTTGGTCACCCAGAGATTGCCTTTGGAGTCGTAAGCAAGTCCCGACACAAAAACCAGCCCATTGCTGATAGAATCAAGGATGCTGTTGTTGGATGTGAAGTGATCTACAATCTCATGGTTCACACACCGGAACAAGCCATTACCCCACGAAGCAATGTAACATTCCGATTCGTTTTGGGGGTTGATCACCACATTCGTCAAGTCGTATGTGGTATGCAGGGAATCATAATTCAAAAAATCCGTGCAATAATGCCATTGCTGATTGACAAACCAACTGGCCGACGGGTACTGATAACCCTGAGAATATGACGAGCCCTTGCGGGAACCGGGCACCACGGCCACCACGCCTTTCTCACAACTGATGCCCTCCACACTGTTGGCAAATGGTCCGCTTTCTGTAAAGACAACACGCGACTGGTCTTGAACGTTGATACGGACCAATCCGTACTGGTTGTCGGCAATCCAGATATAATTCCCATCCAGCAATGCCTCCTGGTTATCGGGATAACCGGAATACTGTTGCCAATAGTATTTGTTCACCAGATGATGCGTTTCATCCAGAAAATCAATATGATCCCAGTTTCCAACCAGCATATAGCCATCGGCAGCTGTGAGGGAGCGCAGGTCATACGGCACATAATCTGTCGGATGCCACTGTCCATTCTCGTTCACGAAGAGCGTGTCGGAGATGGCGGGATATGTTGACGGGTCATGGGAATCCTTGTTGGCAAAGAGTTTTCCACCAAAGAAAAGGATATTGTCAAATAAGGCATCTCCAGCCTGTTCGTCCCAAACCCATTCCATGAAATTGGCCGGGTTGGGATGATCCGTGCGAATATGGAAAAGGCCGTTGGAGGTGCTGATATAGTACTCGTCGCGGGTTTTCGTGAAGTCCGTCACCTCAAACTGCCGTCCATTCCGCCGGGTGAACCACGTGTCAAGCACCAGCAGGTCGTTCAAGTCCAGAAGAACCACCCCGAACGGATAGGCAATATAGGCTATGTCGTCCACCACCCGAATATGGGAAGGCTGCTTGGAGCCGCTGAGAGCTTTGTTTTTAATGTCACTGAGATTATACAGGACATCCTCTTTTATCAAATCCAGATTGCCATTCTTATAGCAGACAATCAGGCATTTATGCGGTTTGTCGTAATAAATCACGGCAATATCGATGTCCGAAAGGCCATCCACCTTGGTCCACGACTGCAAATCCGGATTTTTATCATCCATCGTGGCGATATCCAGCAACATCATACCATTGGTGGTGGCGGCATACACATAATCCGAAGCCACCGCCACGGAATGGAAGGCATGCATCGGGATGTGACTACGAAACCGCCCGACTGGAATCTGTGCAAACGATTGCATCAGCAAGCCCGAACAAAGAACTATAAACAGCAGTTTTTTCATGACATATAGGGATTTGAGGTGGCTTGTTTCAATTTTCTGGCAGGAAGGAACGAAGTGAGCAAGCTCACAATCAGGATTGTCAGCAGCACGATGGCGAGGTCCGTCACCCGGATATGCACCGGATAATACGGGATAACATATCCCGTGCTGCCGTCGCCGAGTTTGACGATATGGAAAATCTGCTGCAACCCGCTTATCACCACGCCGAGCAGGATGCCGAGCATTCCGCCCACGAGCGAGACGACCACCCCCTCATACAGGAACACCCGCTGTATCAATGACTCGCCGGCACCCAGATGACGCAACACGGCCATATCCTCTTTTTTCTCAAGCATCAACATCCCCAGCGAGCCGATGATGTTGAAGGCGGCCACCAGCAGAATAAAGGCCAGGATGATGTAAATAATGAGTTTTTCCGACTGCATGGTCTTAAAGAGCGATGCCTCCTGCTGGTATTTGTTCTGGACCTTGAAGCGGCTGCTCACAATTTTCTCCACCTCCTTCTGACATTTCGCATAATGGTCGGGAGAGCGGAGCTGGACCTCTATGGAGGTAGCCTCGCCCTCGTAGTGCATCAGGTCGCGGGCGAACGCAATCGGGCAGAAGACCACATCCTCGTCGTAGTTCGTGTTCGTCATAAACACGCCCGTCGGGTAAAGGTAGCGCGTGTTGAAGGCGTCCGCCGCCTGCGCCAGGTTTTTCTTCATCCGCTTTGGATAGTAGGTCTTCATCAGCTCGTAGTTGAGCAGGTTGACCTGGAGTTTGCCGGCGGCCACGGCACCCACCACCACACAGGGCTGCTCGCCCTGCCACAGGGCAAATTTGCCATCTATGAGAATTTCGTCCAACCGGTTTCTTGACACATAATCATCCCCAACACCCTTGATGGTAAGCAGTTCCTGCCGGTTGTTATACGTAGTCAGGACCATGTCGCTTACCACCTCATCCACGGCCGCCACCTCCGGAAGACGCTTGAGATCTTCCATCGGGAACGAGTCCACCGGGAAGGATTTCCCCTCCACCAAGGTGATTTTAAAGTCGGGATTGAACGAGTTAAACCAGCCCCCGATCATCTCCTCCATGCCGTTGAACACCGACAGCACCACGACGAGTGCCGCGCTGCTGACCATGATGCCGAGCATGGAAACAAGAGATATGACGTTGATGATATTGTGTTTCTTCTTCGAGAAAACATATCGCAACGCGATGAAGGCGGCCGTTTTCTGTTGTGATAATTCCAACTCTATTTTTTCAAAAGGCTGTCAATATGCTCCATGTAGTCCAACGTGTCGTCGATGAAGAACTCCAAGTGAGGCACCACGCGCAACTGGTTTTTGATCTGCTGGCCGAGGCGAAAGCGGATGTCCTTGGTGTTCTCACGGATAGCCTTGATTACCACATCCTTGTCCGGGGCCATATAGATGCTCAGGTAAGCTCTCGCAATGGAAAGGTCGGAGGTGATGGTAGTCTTCGTCACCGTAATCATGCAGTTATACAGGCTCTTGCTGTCTTGCAGGAACAGGTTGGCCAGTTCTTTTTGGAGCAAGGATGCTATTTTCTGTTGTCTTGTAGAATTCATTCTTGTCTGTTTAAAGGCTCACTATTTGATCAGGTTGCCGAGAATATCGCGGGTAATCTCCCGTGTGATGGTACGTGTAGCCGCCGAGGTCGTGTTCTTCACCACCTTCTCGGCCGTGCTCTTCGTCGATTTGGTTTTCTTGCCCGTCACCTTGTCGCTGACCGCCGTGCCCACAATGGTACCCAGGGTGGCTGTCAGGGCCGTGATGACCGCTTTCAGTACTTTCGAGAAGATGCCTTTCTTCTTGGATGTTCCGGCAGCCTCCTTTTCTGTCTTGGCAACCTTGCCATCCGTTTCTTGCGTCTGAGGCAGATTCGATTGCGCTTCCTCCTCTTTCATCAACATCTCGTACGCGCTCTCGCTATCCACCATCGTATCGTATTTTCCATAAATGCGGCTTTGACGAATGTTCATCTGCCGCTGGTCCCCCGTAATGGCTCCGATTTGAGACAAGGGGAAGAGGATCTTGGCCCGTTGCACAATGCCGGGAGCGCCTTTCTCATCCAAGAAACTGACCAATGCCTCGCCCGTTTCCAAGGTAGAGATCGCCTCCTCTGTCTTGAACTCCGGATTAGAGCGGAACGTGTCGGCAGCCACACGCACAGCCTTCTGATCCTTGGGTGTGTAGGCGCGGAGCGCGTGTTGCACACGGTTGCCCAGCTGGCCGAGAATGTTCTCCGGCAAGTCGTTGGGATACTGGCTGATGAAATAGACGCCGACACCCTTGCTTCGGATCAGGCGTATGACCTGTTCAATCTTGTCGGTAAGGGCTTTGGAGGTGTCTTCGAACAGCGTGTGTGCCTCGTCGAAGAAGAAGACCAACTTGGGAATATCCGGATCGCCCACCTCGGGCAAGGTTGAGTAGAGTTCGGAAAGAAGCCACAGCAGGAAGGTGCTGTAGAGTTTCGGTTGCAGCATAAGCTTGTCGGCAGCCAGCACGCTCATCACCCCGCGACCGTTCTCAGTCTGCAGCAGATCGTGGATGTCGAAGGAGGGTTCGCCGAAGAACTTGTCAGCGCCCTGGTTCTCCAGTTGCAGCAACGCCCGCTGGATGGCGCCGACCGTGGCCGTGGAGATGTTGCCGTAGCGAGTGGTGTACTCCTTGGCATGTTTGGAAACATAGTCCAACATGGAGCGCAGGTCCTTCAGGTCGAGGATCAGCAGGCCGCGATCGTCGGCGATGCGGAAGACAATGTTGAGCACGCCGTCCTGCGTCTCGTTGAGGCCGAGGATGCGCGACAGCAACTGGGGACCCATCTGGGAGACCGTGGCGCGGATCGGATGGCCCTGCACGCCGTACACATCATAGAAGCGCACGGGACAGGCTTGGAACTGGGGCGACTCGATGCCGAATTCCGGCATACGTTTCTCAATGAAACTGCTGAGCGCACCGGCCTGGCTGATGCCGGACAGGTCGCCTTTCATATCGGCCATGAAACAGGGCACGCCAGCCTGGCTGAATGACTCGGCCATCACCTGCAAGGTGACGGTCTTGCCCGTTCCAGTGGCACCTGCGATGAGGCCGTGCCGATTGGCCATTTTACCTTGTATGGAGAGTGCGCCTTCCGCGCAATGGGCGATATAAAGCCCGCGTTCGTTGTCGTACATGTTGCTTCGTTTTTTCCGGCTTACAAATCATCAATTCCCCGCCTGTCCGGGCGACGGGGAATCGTCTTTTATTACCGTGCAAAGATAATCATTTTTCAGACATCCTGACACAAAATCCAATTACCATTCCGGCTTCCTTGCTCACATCCATTTCCACCCTATTGCCCAATGAAACGCCGTTTTTTACACCAATGTCCGGATCAGCTGTTCCTCGTTTCCGGACAACAGATAAATTGGCGGTATTTCAATCATGGTAAAAGCGCCGTAACGCTGTTCCTGGCGCATACGCATGGCCGCACGAGCACACGACACGAGCACCTGTCCCGTGAGGGCCGGGTTGTTGATTTCCATGTTGAACTCGAAACGCTGGTTGTGGGTGTCGCCGCTCACGCCGGAGCGCACCAGGTTCACGCCGTGGGCTACATTGTTCAGCACGTCGATGGAGGGCACCGGCACCACGTGGGTCTCGTCGTGAGCAAAATAATCGTCCTGCAGCAGCAGTTTCTCCACGGTGGCGAAATCGGCACCCTCTTCCAGCTCCACATACACCATACGGCGATGGATGCCCGTGCCGAGCGGAATGGTCATGGAGAGGGCGTTCTTCACGCCGGGGATGGCCTTGGCGGCCACCGTATGACCCATGCTGCGTCCGGGGCCGAAGTTGGTGTAGGTGATGCCTTTGGGGGCGAGGGCCAGCAGCAGCGCACGCACCACGGAGTCGGAGCCGGGGTCCCAGCCAGCGGCGATGACGCTTACCGCGCGATGTTCCTTGGCGACGAGGGCGAGACGCTTGCGCAGGTCGAAGATCTGCCCGTGGATGTCGAAGCTGTCCACCGTGGCGATGCCCCGGGACAGCAACTTCTCCGCGAAATCGGGCACCTGACGGGTAGGCGTGCAGAGCGCCACCACATCCGCGTCAATGGCATCGAGGTTGTCGTTATGATGATAAATGCCCGCCAGCTGCATGTCGTCGGCGGCCAGCACGGCCTGTTCCACGGCCTTGCCTATGTTTCCATATCCTAAGATGGCGATTCGTGTTTGCATTGTCCAAAGAGTTTTATGAAATTGCAAAAATACAAAAAAACTATGGTTTATACTAAATAAATATTTTTTATCTTTGCCGCAATCTTAATATGTATTAACCTTAAAACCAATGCGTATGAAAAAAATCGTATTCTTTTCCTTTCTGATGCTTGCCGCCGTTTCTTTCGGCATGGCACAGACCGTCGTATTCAGCGACAATTTTGACACCTATACGGTGGGCAGTCATCTTGCACAAAGCAATTCTGTCTGGACCACATGGAACAATCTGCCTGGCTCATCGGAAGACGGTGTGATCACCAACGCACAAGCTGCCTCTCAACCTAACTCGCTGCTCATTTCAGGCTCCGCCGACCAGGTATATCCATTCGGCAACTACACCACAGGCCATTACACTGTCACATTCAACATGTACATACCCAGCACAGGCAACGGAGCCTATTTCAACATCCAGCACGTGCTGCTGCAACAATGGTCGTATGAGTGCTATTTCTACAACAATGGCACGGGATACCTCACCGTGGGTGGTGATTCCATCCCTTTCTCATACCCCTCCAATGCATGGTTCCCGGTGGTGATGGATGTGGACCTTGACCAGGACCAGACTTCCCTGTCCATCTATAACGTGATGGTGCACACATGGCCGTTCCATTACACCAGTGAACTCACCACCGGCGGAGTCAACCAACTGGCAGGCATCGACCTGTATGCTGGCGCGCCCAGCGGAACTGGAACCTACTATGTGGACGACTTCACCGTGACGGAGGTGAGCGCCGCATTGGTGGGTGAGTTCGCGGTGAATCCCACCACCCTGTCAACCTCTCTCGCCCCGAACACGACAGGCACCATGACCACCGAATTCTCCAACTCCGGCACTGCCGCCACCGACTACAAGATTGTCGCCACCTACGACATCCCCAACCCCAACACAACCTCGACAGGTGGCACCCAGCTGGCTTATACTACCGATGCCACAAACTATATCGGCTTTACCAACGCCGCCACCCAATTAGACCTCGCCGTCGGATTCCCTTCCTCCTCGCTCCAATCGCATATTGGAGAGACTCTCCAGATGATTGCAGTGTATTTGAACAATGGCGACACCTTAACAGGTGCCAAAATCAGGGTGTTTGGCATGAGCAACCCTCTTTGGGAGGAAGGCCCGGGCGAAATGCTGTACGAGCAGACATTCGTTCCGGTTGATGGATGGAACTATGTCACTTTGACCACACCTGTTCTCATTGACGGAAGTGACCTTTGGTTCGGCGCCTGGATTGACCAGCCGGTAGGCGCATTCCCGATTTCCATGGACGAATACACCTATGCCGACGATTACAATGCTTGGTACAGAACAGGAAACACATGGCACAAACACTTTACCAACTTTGAATACGCTCTCTCCATTGTAGGCTTTATTGACGGCACGCCCATCACCCCGTGGCTAACTGTCAGTCCGGCAACGGGTTCCATCGCCGCCGGCGGGACCGCATCTCCCACCATCACGGCGAACGCCTCTGGCATGGCACTTGGAGAGACACATACAGCCAAGCTACACTGCTACTCCTCCGACTTCAACAACAAGGAGGTGGTGGTGCCGGTAACACTGACCATCACCAACGTGGAGGTGGATGAGCACAACCGCATCGCCGTGTCGCTCTATCCTAACCCGACAGTGGATCAGGTACAAATCTCTGCCGACCGCATCCTCCGGGTGGAAGTCTTCAACCTGGCCGGACAGAAGATGATGGACAACGAATACAACGACAGTCACATCATCCTCGACGCCAGCCGCCTCACCGCCGGCACCTACATGGTGACCGTCACGACCCTCTCGGGCAAAACCACGAAGAAAGTGGTGGTGCGTTAGTGCAACTCTTTTTTATAAAAAACAAAACGGGCGGATTAAACCGCCCGTTTTCGTGTTCGCATATATGAAAGTGTTCTCGTCTATGCATCGTAACCGATGCGTTCCACCTTCTCCAGACTGTCAATGTGGCGAAGCGATTCAATGAGGTTGGTGAGCGCGCGTACACTCTGGATATAGAGCATCAGCGTGCCCGTGAACACATTGTTCTTCGTCTCAATATTGAGTGAACGGATGTTCAGATCCAACTGAGAGGTAACCACGTCAATGATCTCCTTGATCATACCCTTGCGGTCGAAGCCGGAGAGGCTGATGCCGGAGAGGAAAGCCACATCCTGTCCTTTCCGCCACTTGGTCTTGATGATGCGGTTGCCGAATTTGGACATTTGCTCGATGGCGTGCGGGCAGGAGGTCTGGTGTACGACAATCTTGTTGTCGGCCACCTGGAAGCCCACCACCTGATCGCCAGGGATGGGATTGCAGCAGGTGGCAACCACGTATTTGATTTTTTCATAGTCCCCATCCAGCATAAAGGCGCTGGGGGTGGTCTTCAACTGCTCGTCAATCAGCTCGTCGATGGTCTTGTTGGCAATTTCGCCGGACACCTTGCGTTTGAAGTCAGCGATTTCTTTGGGCGTTGGGGTTTCTGCATTTTTTGTATTGGCGTTCTGACCTTCTTGTGTGGCGGCATTGCGCAATTCGGCACGCAGGAAGTCACGGATGCTGCGTTTGGCCTTGGACGTGCGCACAAACTCCACCCACTCCGCCTTCGGTGTCTGGCGTTTGGAGGTGATGATCTCCACCTGGTCGCCGTTTTCCAATGTCTTGTTCAGCGGCACGATGTTGTAGTTCACCTTCGCACCGATGCAGTGGTTGCCCAAATTCGTGTGCAGGGAGTATGCCAGGTCAAGCACGGTGGAACCCGCTGGCAAGGTCTTCATGTCGCCCTTGGGAGTGAACACGTAAACCTCCTTGAGGCCCAAGTTCAACCGCACCTCGTTGAGGAAGTCCAGCGCGTCGGAGTCCTTGCTCTTCAAAATCTCGCGGGTCTTGAGCAGCCAGTCCTCCAGACGGGCATCCACATCGCTGTCGTCCGGTGCCGTGCCGTCCTCCTTGTATTTATAATGAGCGGCCAAACCTTTTTCGGCAATCTCGTCCATGCGCTTGGAACGAATCTGCACCTCCACCCATTTGCCCGCCTTACTCATGGCTGTCAAATGCAGCGACTGATAGCCGTTTGCCTTCGGATGGGTGAGAAAGTTGCGATCGCGGGAAGGATTGGTCTGATACAACAGACATACAATCTTGTAAATCTTCCAACAGATTTCAAATTCCTCCTCTATCGGGCTGTCGAAAACAAATCGCACGGCGAAGATGTCGTAGATGTCTTCAAAATTCACATTCTTGCGCAAAATCTTCTGCTGAATGGAATAAATGGACTTGGTACGCGACGAAATTTCGGCATGAATGCCGTTGGCCTCCAGGTTTTCCTTGATAGGCTTCACAAACTCCTCAATGAGGTGTGTACGTTCCTCTTCGGTACCCTTCAGCCGCTCCGCAATGGCATAGTATTCCGTCGGGTTCGTATATTTCATGGCGTAATCTTCCAACTCGCTCTTGATGGTATATAGACCCAAACGATGCGCAAACGGAACGTAGAAATAGGAGGTCTCGGAGGCAATCTTCAACTGTTTCTCCGGCGGCATCGAATCCAATGTCCGCATGTTATGGAGCCGGTCAGCCAACTTGATAAGGATGACACGCACATCTTTCGACATGGACAGGAATATCTTCTTGAAGTTCTCGGCCTGAATCGACATATTGTTGTCAAAGACAAGGTCTTCAATCTTGGTAAGACCATCGATGATTTCCGCCACCAGGTCGCCGAACATGTCGCGGATGTTCTCCAACGTGTAATCCGTATCCTCCACCACGTCGTGGAGCAGGGCGCAGATGACAGAAGTGGCGCCGAGGTTCATCTCCTTGCAGCAAATCATGGCCACGGCGATGGGATGGTAAATGTAAGGCTCACCGCTCTTGCGCCGCACACCGTTGTGCGCATTGGTGGCCAGCACGAACGCCTTGCGGATGGCCTTGCGCTCGTCCTTGTCGGTCTTGGGGTAAACCACCGTCAGCAATTCACGATACTTGCGCACGATGGCCCGGTTTTCTTCCTGTTCGTTTATAATGTATGACACGGAGGTAAATGGTTTGTATGGTTTATAAGGTTAAAAGTAGGAAAGTATTAAAAGTAGAAAGTAAGAAAAAATTACAGTATCTATTAATTATTAACTGTTAATTATTAATTATTAATTGTTAATTGTTCTTCACCAACTTCTTCGTCGTAACCTTTTGCCCGTCATTGAGGCGGAGGATGTAGCAGCCGGAGGGAAGTCCGTGGAGGTTGAGGGTGTTGACACCCGGCGTGACGGTTTCGCGATAAAGAATGCGGCCCATCATGTCATGCAGGGTGCATTGGATGCTCGGCATATCGCTCTGGACGGTCAAGTAGCAATAGTCATCGGAGGTGGGGTTTGGAAACAGCGTATAGGAAGATTCCGGCGTGGAGACATAGTCCTGAACACCCACCGTGTTGAGGGCTTTCAGGATGGCGGCATAGGCGTCCACCTTGCCGTGCCCGAAACGAATGGGACCGAACTCGGCGGTAAACTCGTCATTGTAGGCAGTCTCGTTAAGGATGTCCTGTATCTGACCTGGTGAGAGATAGGGATTGGCCTGCAGCATAAGCGCAGCCACACCGGCCACAAAGGGACATGACATAGACGTACCCGACAAGGCAGCAAAATGGTATGTCCTGCCGTTAAAAGTGAAAGTCCTGGAATAGTTTCCTGAGAATGTGTTGGTGTAGGAGGAAATGGCGGAAACGACGTTCTGCCCCGGTGCCGACAAGTCTGGTTTCATCACATCATGGAAACAGGGGCCGGAACTGGAGAAGTCAGCCAGTGCGCCACCAGACCATACACCGATAGAAGTCTTGACACGGGCATTGTGGGCGGCCACAGTAATCACCTCGTCCACGTTGCCAGGAGTGCTGATGCCGTATTCAATATCGCCGGCCAGCCAATCCGGATAAGCCTCCGGTTTCACAAAATCACCACCCCAGTTGCCGTACGCCTTGGTGAGTTCAGCCACATTCCAAGCATGGAAAGTGCCCGTATCCGCCGTCGCAGCCAGCGCAAACCTGTAATTGGAATTTTTCATAACACGCAAGCGCACGATAGGCGACTGGTTGTAACTGTTGCAGGATTGGATGTCGTAGTTATAGACGATGGTGTCGTTGCCCACCACCAAGAACGTGTCCACGTACCCATCGTTGCCGGCGGTGTTGATGAACGGAATCTCGGCCACGGGCTGAAGGCTACTGTTCATCACCGTGAAGGAAAAGGCAAACGGGCTATTGGCGGAGTTCATCATGGTAATGGAGGAACCCCATAGGTACCCGTTATTGTAGGGGAACAGAAACTGGCTATGAATAGTGTCACCCGGTTGGTCAAAAAGGTGCTTGATATGGAAAGGGGAATCGCCGTTATTGCCAGCGGAGGTGACGAACAGGACACCCAAGTCGGTGAGGCGGCGGATTTCATCGGCCACCATGCCCGTGCCATCCATATTGTCCATATAATAGACGCCCCAGCTCATGCTGATGACAAGCCGCTTACCCTCCTGCTGGGCCACATTGTACATCCAGCGCCAGGCATCGATCACGTAATGCGGGTCTTCCAGGTAGAAGGAGCAGAAGAGCAAATTAGCCTCGTGCGCCACACCTCGGTATTTGGAGCCGGCACCGCCGCCAGCGGCGATGGAGGCACAGTGCGTGCCGTGGTAGCCGTAGCTGTAGGCGTTGAAGGTGTCACAGTGGGCGGTAAGCAACGCCTCGGGCCCGATGTATTCTGTGCCATAGTCATACCCGTCAGGCGCAGGACCACTGGTCTTGAACTGGTCCCACGCACGCAGCACACGATAGCGGATCATGTTGGTGTCGTAAAAGACAGGATGAGTGTAGTCGAAGCCCCAGTCCGTGACACCGATGATCACCCCATCTCCGTTGAAGCCCTGCGGGAGACCATAGCCGCTCCATACACTGTCCACACGACCGTCAACGACGGAGCGGTTCAGCCAAACCTGGCTGTAAAGTTGGATGCTGATCAGCCCCAAAAAAGCGATAAGTAGTATTCTTTTCATACGTCAGTCTTTTATTCTAAATTGTAAAATGCCTAAAAAATCTTTCAATTGCGGATTCTGCTCCATCATATTGTTCAACTTGTCCTCGGCGTTGATGATGACCTTTTTCTCCGCCTTTTGTTCATCCACGAAAATCTCCAAATCGTCCACATTCAGCTTGAAATGGTTGCGCCAGTATTCGAGGATGGACTTCCGGCGGCTGTCGAACTCCTCCTTTTGGATATCGTTCTTCACCGTGATGCGGATGATGTCGTCCTGATACTCGGGCGTTTCATCTTTCATGCTATAGTAGATGAGGAAGTTGTTGCCAAAGAGTTCCGAGAACAGCTGGTGCCAGCAGGTGGCAAAATCTTCTACGACAGCCTCTTCTGTGGCAACCGTCTCCGTGACCGGGGTTTCAACCGTCGGAGTCTCGACTGCAGGGGCAATATTCTCTTCTACGGGAAGGGGTTCCGGGACCGTCGGAGCCGTGGCAGGGCCAGCGGATGGCACTGGTACCTCGCTTTCCGGCGGCGCAACGCGTGCACCACCCATCACCCCCCGGATGGAAGGCAGCTCCGGAATGGGCGGCGTGCCCGGATTAAGAAATGATTTCGTTGAAATCTGCGGGGTTGTGGAGTATGTAACCATCTTGGTTTCATCTGCACTGACGGCCTCCGCACCGTCTCCTGGATTTTTAGCGCTCCTGCGATTGCCTCGCCTTTTTATAGACGTAATTGGCGTTTATCTGCATCAGGCACAACTCCACCGATAGTCGCTTGTTGTTGGACATCTTGTAGTTGAAGTCGCACTGGTTGGCCAACTCCAACGCCCTGACAAGCAAGGCCCTGTCTCCTTTCTGCGACTGTTGTAGGAGCTGCTGTTTGATACTATCCGAAGTTTCCAGCAGAGTCACCGTGGCAGGATTCTGGGCCATCAGCAGGTTGCGGAAATGGGAAGCCATGCCGGCGATGAAATTCTGCGGGTCGAAGCCCTTGGCGATGATCTCGTCCAGCAGCAGCAGCGCCGAGGAGACATCCTCGCTGAACAGGAAATCCGTCACCCGGAAATAGTAGTCGATGTCGAGGACGTTAAGGTTCTCGACGGTCTGCCGGTAGGTGATGTTCTTGCCGGTGAAGCTGACAATCTGGTCGAAGATGGAGAGGGCGTCGCGCAGGGCGCCGTCGGCCTTGGTAGCCATGACACGCAGCGCCTCCTCCTCCACCGTCACACCTTCCTGCTCGGCCACGTATTGAAGGTGTTTGCGGATGTCGTTCTCCGTAATCCTCTTGAAATCATACACCTGGCAGCGCGACAGGATGGTAGGGATAATCTTGTGCTTCTCCGTGGTGGCCATGATGAACTTGGCATACGCGGGCGGCTCCTCCAGCGTTTTGAGGAAGGCATTGAAAGCCGAACCGGACAGCATGTGGACCTCATCGATGATATAGACCTTGTACTTGGCTCCTTGCGGCGGTATGCGCACCCGTTCCACCAGCGAACGCATATCCTCCACCGAGTTGTTGGAAGCCGCGTCCAGCTCAAACACGTTGAAGGAGGCCGAATCGTTGAAGGCGCGGCAGGAATCACACGTGTTGCAGGGTTCGCAGTCCTCCGTCAGGTGCTCGCAGTTGAGCGCCTTGGCGAAGATGCGCGCGCACGTGGTCTTGCCCACGCCTCGCGGACCGCAGAACAGGAATGCCTGCGCAACCTTGCCGGTCCGGATGGCGTTCTTCAAGGTGGTGGTGATGGACTCCTGTCCCACCACGGAATGGAAGGTGGTGGGACGGTATTTTCGGGCGGAAACAATAAAATTATCCATAGTAGCCATTCTTATCTTTATGAGCGGCAAAGATACAATTAAATTTGCAAATCCCGAAACATCTGATGGCAAATATTACCCAGAGTATTCTATCAACAATGTTTTGTTTATATCAAAAAAAAATATACCTTTGCCACTCTTATAATGAGTATCTTTGGCTTTTTTCAAAGTGTTGTGAATTAAAGTATTGAATAAATTTTACAAACGATGAACATAATACAAGGAACAGGCTTCGCGCCAAAATCGTTGAAATTGGGCATCCTCGTGCTGCTCGCCGGTTTGCTATTGTCAGGAACGAGTTGCAAAAAGAACAAGGGCGACGCCGATGCCTACGGCGTTTGCGAGGCGACGGAAATCACCGTTTCCTCGGAAAGCAATGGCAAGATGCTGACCTTCAACATAGAGGAAGGACAGGCGTATGAGGCCGGCCAAACGCTGGGCTGCATTGACACCATGCAGACCTATCTGCAAATCAAGCAATTGGAAGCCTCCATCAATGCCGTGCTGGCCCGCCGCCCGAACGCCACTTCCCAAATCAAGGTGCTAGAAGACAAACTGGCCACCCTCAACAAGGAGAAGCAGCGCGTACACAACCTCATCGAGGCCAACGCCGCCTCCACCAAGCAGATGGATGACATCCAAGCCGAAATCAACATCACCAAGAGCCAGATGGCCGCCACCCGCTCCACACTCTCCACCCAAGACCAGTCGTTGCTGGAGGAGGTTGAGGCCATGCGCTTCCAGCTGCAACAGCTGCGCCATGTGATGGAGAGTTGCAAGATCAAAGCCCCCATCACGGGCACCATCATCAACAAATACATCGAGGAGAACGAGTTGGCCTACCAGGGCAAACCGCTGTTCAAGATGGCCGACCTGACCAACATGTTCATCAAAGTCTATATCACGGAGGATGCGCTGGCATCTGTAAAATTAGGGCAAAAGGCCATCGTCCGTCTGGACAACAAGGACGGCAAGGCAATCAAGCTGGACGGCACGGTGACCTGGATTTCACCCAAAGCGGAATTCACCCCCAAGATGATCCAGACCAAGAACGAGCGCGTCAACCTCGTGTATGCGGTGAAGGTCAGTTTCAAGAATGACGGCTCCGCCAAAATCGGCATGCCCGGCGACGTGGTTTTCAAATAAACAATCCAACCATTCAACAATTAAACAATTCAACAACCAGTGAGCGCCATCAACATTCGCGGAGTCAACAAGACATACGACGGCAAGACCGCCGCCCTCAAGGATATCACCCTTGAGGTGGAGGAGGGTGAGGTCTTCGGTCTGGTAGGCCCTGACGGTGCGGGCAAGTCCTCATTGTTCAACATTCTCACCACCCTGCTGCTTCCCGACGGGGGCGAAATCAGCCTCTTCGGGATGGATGTCATCCGCGACTACAAGTCCGTGCGTCAGGTTATCGGCTACTTACCCGGCACCTTCTCGCTCTACCCCGACCTCAGCGTGCAGGAGAACCTGGATTTCTTCGCGGTGATGTACAAGAGCAGCATTGAGGAGAACATGGCACTCATCGAGCCCATTTGGAAGCAGATTTCCCCGTTCAAGGACCGCAAGGCGGGCAAGTTGTCCGGTGGCATGAAGCAGAAACTGGCCCTCTGCTGCGCCCTCATCCACCGTCCACGCGTCCTCTTCCTCGACGAGCCCACGACGGGCGTGGATCCTGTATCCCGCAAGGAGTTCTGGGACATTCTCAAATCCATCCGCAGCCAGAATATAACCGTCATGGTGTCCACGCCCTATATGGACGAGGCCACCCGCTGCGACCGCATCGCCCTGATACAGAACGGAAAAATCATAGGCGTAAATCCGCCACAAACCATCATTGACCAATTCAAAGGTAAACTATACACCTTCCAGAGCGATGACATCTTCTCCCTGATGCAGGTGCTGGAGAAGTGCCCGCTTGATTGCAACTACTACCCATACGGGGAACACTGCCACATTGCTTTCTACGAAGATATGGACACCGCCATGCCCGCTTTCAAACAGTTTCTGGCGGAACACAACCAGTCGCACGGCGAAATCCAAGCCATCCAACCCTCTGTGGAGGACTGCTTTATTGAGATAGTGCAAAGAAACAATTAACAATTAACAATTAATAGTTTACAATTAATAGTTAGAAATATTAAAACAACAACTACTAATCACTAAATACTGACCCCTAACCCCTGACTACTGACCCCTGACTACTAACCCGGCATGTACAGCATAGAAGCCAACCAACTGACCAAGCAATTCGGTGATTTCACCGCTGTTGACCACATCTGTTTCGAGGTGCGGGAAGGGGAGATTTTCGGCTTCCTGGGGGCCAACGGGGCGGGCAAGACCACGGCCATCAAGATGATGAGCGGCTTGCTGCTGCCCACATCGGGCACGGCGATGATTGCCGGTTACGACATACGCACGCAATCGAAACTCATCAAGCGCAACATCGGCTATATGAGCCAGAAGTTTTCGCTATACGGGGATCTCACGGTGTTTGAGAACATGCAGCTGTTCGGGACTATCTACAAGATTCCACGCAAAGAGCTGAAAGAGCGCATTATGGACAGTTTGCGCGAGTTGGACATGGAGAAGCAGGCCAACACACTGGTGGATTCCATCCCCCTCGGTTGGAAGCAGAAGCTGGCCTTCGCCACTGCCATCCTCCATCGCCCGAAGATTGTCTTTTTGGACGAACCCACCTCCGGCGTGGATCCCATCGTGCGCCGCGAGTTCTGGAAACTGATTTACCTTGCAGCGTCCAAGGGCGTCACCATCCTGGTGACCACCCACTATATGGACGAGGCGGAGTATTGCAACCGCATCTCCATCATGGCAGAAGGGCAAATCAAGCTCATCGGCACACCCGGAGAGTTGAAGCAGCAGATGGGAGTGGACACCATCAACGATGTGTTTGTGAAATTTGTTAAACGATAGGGCCGGATATGAAAGAGTTGAGAATGATATTGAAGAAGGAGTTCATCCACATCATCCGCGACACCATCACGCTGTCGCTGGTGCTGGCCATGCCCATCGCCCTGGTACTCCTCTTCGGTTTCACCATCAGCACCGACATCCGCAACGCGAAAATCTCCGTCCTGGACCAATCGATGGACACTCAGTCCAAAGCTCTGGTTGACCGGCTGTCCGCCTCCGGCTATTTCCAAGTCGTCTCCTATCCCAACAACGAGTTGGAGATTGACAATGATTTTAAAAACAAGGATATAAAACTGGCCTTGATAATACCGCCCAACTTCGAGGAATCGCTCTCCAAGGAGAGCACCGTCACCTTGCAGGTCATCAACGACGTGTCGGACCTGAACGTGGCCTCGATCCTGAACAACTACGTACGGGCGGTGGTGCAGGGGTATGCATCCGACTACAACGACCAGATCACCAAGAGCACCTCCTCGTTCGACATCACGGTGAAGATGCTGTACAATCCTGAATCGAACAGCGTCTATATGTTCGTGCCGGGCATCATCACGCTGATTATGGTGCTGGTGACGGCCCTTTTGAGTTCCATCACGCTAGCCCGTGAAAAGGAGACGGGCACCATGCGCATGTTGCTGATCACACCGGTGAAAAAACTGTATATCATCATAGGCAAGGTTATTCCCTATATGATTATCTCCTTCATCAGTACGATTGCGATTCTGGTCATCAGCGTCACAGTGTTCAAGATGCCGATCAACGGCAGTCTGCTGATGTTGTTGTTCCTCTGCATCATCTTCATGCTCACGGCGGCCTCGTTCGGTATGCTCATCTCCTCCATCAGCCGCACGCAGGTGGACGCCATGATGATCACCATGATGGGGCTGTTCCTCCCCACGGTGCTCCTGTCGGGCTTCCTGTTCCCGCTGAACAGCATGCCGATGGTGTTCCAGGTGCTGGCCAACATCTTCCCGGCCAAATGGTTCATCATGGCCATCAAGGATGTGATGATCAAAGGGTCCGGATTCTTCGACATCTGGCTATATCTGGCAATATTGTTTGGGATGGCGGTGGTCTTCATTATATTCAGTATTTCACGATTGGATAAACGGAATTAGCTATGCGGACGATATTGATACTGATAAAGAAAGAGTTTCTACAGGTGTTCCGAAATCCCCTGCTGCTGAGCATCCTGGTGGTGGCGCCCATGGTGGAGTTCATGATCTTCCCCTTCTGCGCCGACTATGAGATCAAGGTACTGAATATCGCCTTCATCGACAACGACCGCTCGCAGATTTCCAAAGACATCATCCACAGTTTCAACTCATCCAATATTTTTGTTTCCAAAGGTTTGTTAACCAGTAAGAAAGAGGCGGATGAGAAGATGAAGCACGACAAGATTGACCTGTTGGTCGAGTTTCCGAGCCATTTTGAAGAGGCCCTGTATAAAAACGAATCCACGCAGATTGCAGTCACAGCCAACGCCATCAACAGTGTGAAGGCGGGCATCGGCACGGGTTACGTGCAGGAAATCATCGGCGGGTACATGCAGGATTTTGCCGCATCGCATACCCCTACCGGCATGTCAACGGCCATGATGCAGCAGGAGATGATGAAAGAAATGAGCAAGGCGCGCGCTTCGGACGATCGTCGCCCGTCAATTGTGATGCCCACCACCTCGGTAGTGCCCCAGACACCCGTGCGTATCAACATTTCCAATATATATTGGTATAATGAACAGATGAACTACAAGAACCTCATCGTGCCCGGCATCCTGGTGATTCTGGTAACGCTGATTGGCTGCTACGTCACGGCATTGAACCTGGTACGTGAAAAGGAAATCGGCACCATTGAGCAGGTGAACGTCACACCCATCCGCCGGTGGCAGTTCCTTTTAGGCAAGATGATTCCCTTCTGGCTGCTCGGCATGGCGGAGTTCGGCGCCGGCCTCATCATCATGAAGTTCGTGTTCGGCATCTCGGTGCAGGGTAGCCTGCCCCTCCTGCTGGGCATCACCGCCATCTACCTGTTTGTCATGCTGGGACTGGGTTTCTTCATCTCCAGCGTGTCGGAAAACCAGCTGCAGTCCATGTTCATCGTGCTGTTCCTCTTCATTGTGTTCGTGCTGCTGAGCGGGGTGTTCACCCCCACCGAGGGAATGCCGGAATGGGCACACAAGATCAACTATGTCAATCCCATGTCGTTTTATATAGAAGTGATAAAGAAAGTGATATTGAAAGGCAGCGAGTTTGAGAGTGTGATGAGGGAAACCATCGTGTTGTCGGTCATGGCCGTCATCATCAACACAGGGGCGGTGCTGAGTTATAGGGAGGCGAGTAAGTAGTTTACAATTAATAATTTACAATTAACAATTAATAATTATACTTTGAGCTATGAACTTTGACTTTGAAGTTGGGGATTGAGGGTTGGTTTTTGAAAATTAAAGATAGTATTAATAAATTGACACAATACATTATTAATTTAAAACACAAAAACATGAAAAAGACGTTTATTCTACAATTTGTGCTGATGCTGTGTTGCATGGTTTTCAGCACGAGTGCGTTCGCGCAGGCGCTGCTTGTGGAGGATTTCAACTACACGGTGGGCAGCCAGTTGACCGCCAACGGCTGGGCGGCCCACAGCGGCGGAACCACAAATCCCATACTGGTGGGCGACGGACTGGCCTTCAGCGGCTATGCCGGCAGCGGCATCGGCGGCGCGGCCATCGTCAACAAGAACGGTCAGGATGTGGACAAAGGGTTCAGCACGGTCTCTTCAGGGAGCCTGTATGTGGCCTTTATGTTCAAGACTGGAACGACCAACTATGCAGGATATTTCCTCCACTTGGCACAAGCTGATTCCTCTGGTGCGTGCAGTACCAGCTTCACAGACCGCGTGTTTGTTTCGGCCAACGGAACACAGGTCGGCATTTCTCAAAACAGCACCACCCCGACGAACATGCTGACGGTGACGCCAGGCAACACCTATCTCGGCGTCATCGAACATAATTTCACCACGGGGTATAGCAATTTATACGTTTTTGACAATTTCCCATCCTCACAACCCACCAGCGGATTTGTGACAACGGCTACCTCAACAACCAACACGGCTACTTACGTATGCCTTCGCCAATACAACAACAATCAGGACATCACGGTGGACGGCATCCGCGTGGCCACCACGTGGGCGGACGCTGTGGCTGCATCCAGCACCAACATGGCCAATGCACCTACGTTCAGCCCGGCCGGCGGAGTTGTCACCACGCCTTCCACGAGCGTGACGCTCAGCTGCACCACGCCCGGCGCCAGCATCTACTACACGCTTGACGGCAGCACGCCCGACAACACCTCCACCCTGTACTCCTCCCCCATCACGCTGACGCAGACCACCACCATCAAGGCTATCGCGTATGCCACCGGCTATACCGCCAGCCCGGTTGTTTCCAGCACCTACACCTTCCCGGTGCCTGTGGCCAACATCGCCGCCTTCAAGACGGCCGGTGCCGCCGACAACACACAACTGTACCACATTACGGGCAATGTTGTGGTGACAGCCCAAAAGGGCAACAACAACCTCTACCTGCAAGACGCCACTGGCGGTCTGGTCCTGTACCAGCAGAGCGGCGGTCTGAACTTCCAACCCGGCGACGTGTTCCAGGGAACGCTTACCGGCACGTACGCCACCTACCAGAACCAACCCGAATTTATCCCCAATGGCACGCTGACGGCAGTTCCTGGCGGCACCGTAACCCCTGTGGCAGCCACCATCAGCCAAATCAAAAGCAATTTCGATTTCTACGCCAACAACTTGGTAACCCTCACGGATGTCACCATCCCGCAAGGCACAACCTACACCTCCGGCGATCAAGGCGCCAACATCATATTTGTGCAGAACGGCGACTCCATGACACTGTACAACGCTTTCAAAACACTAGATATGACCATCGCCAACGGCATGGTGGCCAACATGACCGGCATCGCCACGAAGTTCAACACCACGTATGAGCTCTCTCCGCGTTTCAACGCCGACATTGTGGACGGCACGCCGCAACCCTCCATCACCATTTTGGCTCCCATGGAAGGTGCAGTCTATCGCACCGTTGACACCCTGCCCATCAACTTTGACATCCAGAACTTCACGGTCGGCACCGACGGCCTGCTGAAAATCCAATGCAACATCCTGTCTATGATGAACATGCCCAACCCCATCTATCTGGACAATGCAGCCTGGACTGCTCTGCGCACGTATGGCATCGCACCTCCGCTACCGGAGAACTGGATGACGGCCGTGGTCTCCCTGGTGGGCCTCGACTCACTGCCGCTGACACATCCTGCCACCGACACGGTGCATTTCCGCACACATAAGCCGAGTCTTCCTGTACCGACAATCACACCGGCAAACGGCACCTATCCCGACAGCGTGAATGTTTCCATCTCATGCAGCAATCTGAATGCCGCTATCCGCTACACACTGGATAACACCGAACCCACGGAGACTTCCACGTTGTACACAGGCCCGTTCACCCTCACGACGAACACCACCGTCAAGGCCAAGGCTTTCCTGACCAACTGGAATCCTTCCGATGCCGCCGCTGTAGCCACCTACACCATCGCACACGAACCTGCCTTGGCTGTGTCGGTGGACACCTTGGTGCTGTATAATCCAACCGGTATTCCTATGGGATATTCCTTTGATGTTACCTCTGCCTTTGTCACCACCCCCATCACTATCACGAGTGACAACTCCTGCTTCAACTTCTCACCGGCCACCATTCCGGTAGGCACCAACTCTGCCAATGTGCAGATTTCGTACAACTGCAGCAACTATCCGGGCTTTGGCACCCTTACGGTGACGGGCGACACGATGACACGTCACATTGCCCTCATCGCGATGACCAAGCTGCCGGCACCCACCTTCACGCCGGCTACCGGCACGAGCGACACGCTGATCAACGTCACCATTGCCTGCTCCGAGCCGAGTGCCCTCATAAGTTATTCCCTGAATGGCGCTGCCAATCAAGTCTATACCGGTCCCATCGTGCTGAACACGCCGGGCACATACACCATCTCCGCAGAGGCGGATGGAATGTTCTGGCTGCCGAGCAACACGACAACCGCCACCTATACTGTCACTGCACCGGCTCCGCCCGCACCGGTGGAGACGCCTGTCATCAGCCCGAACAGTGGTTTCTCCTATAATCCCGTCCAAGTGAGCATCACCTGTCCCACGCAAGGTGCAGACATCTATTACACCACAGATGGCACTACGCCTACGACGGCTTCCACACATTACACGGCTCCGTTTACGGTTTCCACCAACACCACAGTGAAGGCCAAGGCTTTCCAAACAGGTCATGAAGCCAGCGGCATAGCCACTGCCACATACACCTTCCCGGTGCCCGTGGACAACATCGCCGCCTTCAAGGCAGCCAATACTACCACCAACAACACAATCTACAAGATTACGGGAGATGTGACTTTCGTGTATGAAAACGGCGCCAACTTCTATATCCAGGATGCCACCGGCGGTCTGCTCATCTACGATGTTGGCGACACCATCAACGGCACCTACACCGAGGGCGACGTCATCAGCGGCGGTATCTACGGCACCTACACGCTGTACAACGGCCTGGTGGAAATGAAGCCCACCCATAACATCGCGGCTTCCACCACCAACACCGGTGCGGTGGCTCCAGTCATCACCGATGTGGCCACTATCGCCAGCCAATACGACAACTTCGAATCCCGTCTGGTCACACTGCAGCAGGTAACCTTTACCGACGGAGCCACCTTCACAAACGGAACGCCCAGCAATGCCAATATTGAACAGAACGGTTCCACTATGGTGGTTCGTAGCGTGTTCAAGAACCTCGACATGACGATTCCTGCCGGCCAGGTGGCCGACGTCACTGGCTTTGTGTTGCGTTACAACAGCAACATCCAGTTAGCACCGAGAGGCAACAACGACATTGTATTCTCCACTGTCGCACAAGACACAGTAGCCACTCCGGTTATCACCGTGAGTCCGCTCACCAACGGTATGCACAGCGTGAGCATCGCCTGCGCCACCGACGGAGCTTCCATCTACTACACCACGGACGGCACCACCCCGACCAACACTTCTGATGCCTACAACGAATCCTTCATCGTGGGTGGTGGCACCACCATCAAAGCCATCGCCATGAAAGCTGGTATGGTGAGCAGCGAGATCGCCATTTACACGGTGTCGGGCATCCAGGGATATGAGGCTGCCATTGAACTCTACCCGAACCCCACCACCGACAAGTGTGTGGTGCGTTGCGCCGACAGAGTGCTGAACGTGTCCGTGTACAATGTCTTCGGCCAGTTGTTGGAGACAGTACCCGCCGACGGCAATTCCGTTGAGGTCAGCCTCGGCCAGTTCGCCACGGGCACCTACTTCCTGCGCGTCGCCACAGAGAACGGCATCGCCACCCGCAAGGTGGTCCGCAAATAGTAGCATACTTTTTGTAACAATCATAGAATGACGGGTCATCACGACCCGTCATTTTTTTCACGAGCAACGGATTGTAACAGGTCTCGTTTTTTTTGCTTATTTTTGCGATTCTAAAAACCCCATTTTAAAAGAGATTCGTTTCCGCACGTTTCACGTATTGATTTCAAGCCGATGAAAAAGATTCTCACCCTATCGCTGCTGATGCTGATGGTATTGTCCGCCATCGCTCAAAAAAAGCAAACCTACGAGTATGTGGTCAAGGACACCCACCACTTGAAAATGGACGTCTATGCGCCTGTCAAGCAGAACGACCAACATGCGTGCCTGATTTATATTTTCGGCGGCGGGTTCATCAACGGTTCGCGCAACGACACCGCACAGGTCAACCCGATCAAGCGCTGGGCATTGGAGCATGGGTTCGTCTTTGTGGCCATCGATTACCGTCTGGGATTGAAAGGGTTGCAACATTATTCGATAGTTTCCGGGGTCAAGAAATTCCGACTGGCCATCGACATGGCTGCGGAGGATCTGATTGACGCGACCTCCTATCTCCTGAAGAATTTATTAAAAACGCCGCAATACACCATCGATCCGGCATATATTGTGACGATGGGGAACAGTGCCGGGGCCATCACCGCCTTGCAGGCCGACTATTTCCTGGGCAACCGGATGCACAATGCCACCCAACTGCCCGACACGTTCCGCTACGCCGGGGTGATGTCATTCGCCGGCGGCATCTTCTCCACCAACGGACGGGTCAAATACCGCGTGCAGCCGCCGGCGCCCACGCTCTTCTGCCACGGCACTGCCGACAATCTGGTCAATTACAAGCAGACGGAATTCGCCAACATCGGCTTCTACGGCAGCAGCGCCATTGTGAAACGTTTTGAGAAATACGATTATCCATACTATTTCCGCCGCTATCGGGAAATGGGCCACGAGGTAGCCATCGTATATTTCATACACGGGAATCTGATGGAGGATTTTGTCAACAACTATGTTTTTAAGAAGCAACATCTGAGAATAGACGAAAGCTACCGCAATCCCGCCCTGGACAAATACCGCTGGAAAAACTACAAAGTAAGGGATTTGAAGAAAAGTTAACAGGGGTTGGCCATTGTCGTTTCCACCCTGCTCTTCACCTCGCCCGCATACACCTGCGTGACAATCTCGTCGCCATTAGTCAACTGCGAAGCATCAAGGATGGCCTTTCCGTTGTGCCGCGTGATGCTGAATCCTCTTTTGAGAATATTTTCGGGATGCAATAATTGTATTTTATCTTCCAGATGGCCAATTCGTTCGTTTTGCTTCGACAAGCAAAGCGGTCCCAACGTTTTCAGGCTTTCGGACAGGCGCTCCAATTCCTTGCGCTCGCTCAACATACGCGCCTGAGACAAACGCTCCATGCCAGCACTCGCATTTTGGAGAAGAGTTCGCTGAAGCATCAACAAGCCTTTCGATTTCAAAGCTATGTCCTGCGACAGTTGAACCAACCGGTTGCGGCTTTGACTGATCACCTTCGGAACGGCGATTTTGCGCCGTGCATCCAGCTCCACCAACTTCACCTGCTCATCGGCCAGTATGACCTTAGCCATCTCCACCAAGCGTTTCTGGCACTCCTGCACCTGCTCGTCGAAAGACTGAAAATAGCCGATGAGTGCGAAGGCCACGTCGGTGGGTGTGATGTTGTAGGTGTGCGCCACCATGTCGGTGACACTGAGGTTGGTGGAGTGTCCGATGCCCGTAAACACCGGCAACGGGAACGTGGCCACGCAATGCGCCATCTCGTATTCATCGTAGCAGCTGAGGCCCACATCACCCCCGCCGCCGCGCACAATCACCACACAGTCGAACTCCTGCCGCCGCAGCTCAATCTCCGCCAGCCGACCCGTGATGCCCACGATGGCCTTGTCGCCCTGCAAGATAGACGGAAAGAGCTCCGTCTCAAAACGATAGCCGTAACGATTCCCGTTCAACGTGGTCATGAAATCGCTGAAGCCCTTGCTGGTTTCCACCGAGATGACCGCAATGCGCTTGGGCAGCAGCGGCATCTCCAAACGCTTGTTGGCCGTGAACACACCCTCTTTCTTCAACCGCTCAATAACGGCGTTGCGGTTCTTCACCATCTCGCCCAACGTGTAGCTCGGCTCAATGTCCTGAATATGAAGCGCCAAACCATGCTTCGGACTGAACTCGATGCTGGCCAGACAGAGGATGCTGATATTCTCCTTCAGCGGATTGCCCGTAATCTGTATAAAACGCTCGTTAATCCGCTGGTAATGGGAGGCCCAAATCACAGCCCGCATCTCCGCCTTAATGGTATTACCCTCTTTTTCAACCAGTTCCGGATAACAATGCCCGCTATGGGGATAATAATTGAGTTTCAGAATTTCGGCTTTGATATAATAGGGCTGCGGATAGGTGCGCTCCACCACCTTGTGCAGGCTGAACGCAATCTCCGACAGTGAATATACCGGATAATCCTGAAATGTCTCCCGCTTGGTTTCCATCGCTATGCCTTATAAACCGTTTTGCCCGCCTTGATGGTCTCAAGCACGCGGCCATACACCTGCTGACCCTCGAAAGGCGTGTTCTTTCCGCGCGAGGCAAACTCTTCCGAACGAATCACATACGGGGTGTTCAAGTCCACCTTCACAAAATCGGCCCTCATGCCCACCTTGAAACTTCCCTTGTTGACGCGCATCATGGCCGATGGTGTGGTGGACATCAGCTTCACCAACTGTTGGACGGTGAGGAAGCCGCCGCGCACCAACTTGGTGTAACAAAGCGAGAAAGCCGTCTCGATGCCGGAGATGCCGTTGGCTCCGTTGGCCTTGTCCTCGGGCGTGTGCGGCGCATGGTCCGTGCTGATGGCATCCACCGTACCGTCCTGCATCCCCTGAATGAGGGCGGCGATGTCCTCGTCGTTGCGGAAGGGTGGCGCCACACGGTAGTAGTTGGCCTGCTCCGCATTGAAATAGATGTGGTGTGGGCACACCTCGCACGACACGCGCAAACCTTTGGCCTTGGCCTCGGCAATGGTCGTGATGGCCTCTATCGTGCTGACGTGGCAGAAGTGGATGCTGCCGCCTGTCTTCTCGCACAGTTGCAAGTCACGGAATGTCATGGCGTTCTCGGCCATGCGCAAATCCTGCGGACTGTAGCGGGCATCCTCCTCATGCGCCATGATAAGAAAATCCTTCTCCTTGCAGATGTTGAAAATCTCCTCCATCACATCGTCACGGTTCACGCCCTTGCCGTCGTCGGAGACGAAGGGGATGGTGCCAGCTGCGATGTCGCGCAGATGCGAGCAGTCTTGTCCCTGTTCGTTCAAGGTCATGCTCACCACCTGATTGGCCTGTATCAGGTCCAGCTTCGCGATGCGGTCCTCCACGTCGCGGGCCTGTGCCACGCTGCTGACCACCGGCAGGGTGTTGGGCATGAGGTTCACAGCCGTGTAGCCGCCACGCACAGCCGCCCGGCTTCCCGACTCCACATCCTCCTTGTAGGTGAGGCCCGGGTCGCGGAAATGCGCGTGCAAGTCCGTAAAGGCGGGCAGATATACCGGCAGCGACGGATCCGGTGTGCCGTCCAGGATGTCAATCCGCTGTATCAGGCCGTTCTCCACGACCAGACTGGCGAGCGTGTCTAAAGCGTCGTCAATGATGTGAATGTTTTGATATTCCATACCTTAGTGTATTTCATTAAAATAAGAGGGAACCCTGTGGTCCCCTCTCCTATCGTCAGAAAACATTTTTATTTCTGTTTCAAGATGTCGCGAATTTCGGTCAGCAGCACTTCCTCCTTGGTAGGTTCGGGAGCGGGTGCGGGAGCCTCTTCCTCTTTCTTCTTGGCCAAAGATGTAGCCTTGTTGATGAGCTTGATGACACCGAAGATACAGAGTGCCACGATGAGGAAGTCCACCGTCGTCTGGATGAAATTACCATAGTTCAGCGTAACGGCCTCCTTGACAATCTCGCCGCCTTCGCCCAGTTTCGGGGCACGCAGCGTGGCCGACAGGGTGGTAAAATCCACATTGCCGATCAATGCGCCGACGAGGGGCATGAGGATGTCGTTCACCAACGAGGTGACGATTTTACCGAAAGCGCCGCCGATGATGACACCAATCGCCATATCCATGACATTGCCCTTCATGGCGAAGTCTTTGAACTCTTGTAAAAACTTTTTCATAATAACGCGATTTAGGTTAATACTATTTTTTCACCGCAAAAGTACAAAAAAAAGCATATCTTTGCACAACTTTTTTAAGATAAAAAACTATGAAGCTGACCAGCCACACGGAAACCATTGCCGCCAGTGCGGCGAACACATACGATTTCCTCTGCCATCTCATCCAGACCACGCAGGCGCCCCCCATCCCCGACATTACCGATTGGCACGCCGACGAGCAGGGATGTTCCTTCACCGTCAAGAACATGGTTTCCTGCAACATGCGCCTGACCGATGCGCAACCCTACCGGCTTGTCACCTACCACCTTAACACCGACAAGAGCATCTCCGCCACGGTGAACTTCCGGATTGAAAGCATGGGGACAGACAGCACATTACAGGTTGAAGCGGAGGCTGACATGCCTTTCTGGATCCAGGCCATGCTCAAAGGTCCGATGGAACAGGTGATGAACAGCGTCATGGGCAAACTGAAAGAGGCAATAGAAAGGAGTTAGCATGGAATATCATATCCGAACAGAAAAACTAGTCAAGAAGTACAAGAACCGGACAGTGGTGAACGAGGTTTCCATCGAGTTCACCCAAGGGGAGATTGTGGGACTGCTCGGTCCGAACGGTGCCGGCAAGACCACCTCCTTTTATATGATTGTGGGGCTCATCAAGCCCTATTCGGGCCGGATATTCCTGAACGACCAGGAGATCACCGACCTGCCCATGTACCGCCGTGCGCAGCTGGGCCTCGCCTACCTGCCGCAGGAAGCCTCCGTGTTCCGCCAGCTGACCGTGGAGGACAACATCAAGGCCATACTGGAGTTCAGCGGCAAAAGCAAGGAAGAGCAACGCGACATACTGGAAAGCCTCATCTCCGAGTTCAACATCCAGAAAGTGCGGAAGAACAAGGGCAACAACCTCTCCGGCGGCGAGCGCCGTCGTGTGGAGATTGCCCGCTGCCTGGCCTCCGACCCCAAGTTCATCCTGTTGGACGAGCCCTTCGCCGGCGTGGACCCCATCGCCGTGGAGGACATTCAGAACATCGTGGCCAAGCTGAAAGACAAGAACATCGGCATCGTCATCACCGACCACAACGTCCACGAAACGCTCTCCATCACCGACCGCGCCTACCTGCTGTACGAGGGACGTGTGCTCAAGTCGGGCACTGCGGAGGAACTGGCCAGCGACCCGATGGTCAAGAAGGTCTATTTAGGCTCCAACTTCGAGTTGCGGAAATAATTCTTCACAAGCCCAAACAACAAAAAGGGATGGCAATTGCCATCCCTTTTTGTTATCGTCCATCCGATTTCTATCGGAAAATCAACAGGCTACGGGTTTTGTCGACAGTGAAGTTACCCCATTCGTTTTGGATGAAGCCATCGCCAATGACGAAGGCGGCGGGCAGGTTCTTCTTCACCGTGACCTTCACATTCTCGGCATAGTCGTCACCCACACGGAGTTCCTGCAAGTAGAGAACTACACCATCAATAATGCTACCATCTTCCTGCTTGATAGCGGCGGCCTTCTCCTCGAAATCATCCAAGTTGATGATGGATTCTTTCAGGAAACGCGTGGCATCCGCATAGTTCATAAAGACCTCATTGTTCTTGTTGCCAATCACAAAATCCATCGACTTGCTGTTAGCGAAGCATGCACCCTTCACATCGTCACCGACAATGGTTACGGGCACCGTACGCTCCTGCACCAAGGCGATACCGCCACCACCGCGACGCACGCTGTCAATGTTGTCGCTGCTCGGCACATAGTCGTCACGCAGAATGATGAATTCCGTACGACGGTTGAGCTGGTGGGCAGCCTCCTTCTCGTTCTTCGTGGGGAAGGATTCGCAGTAAGCCTCCGTCAGCACCGTACCCTTGGCGAAGAAATATTTCTTTCCGTTATAGATGGAGTACATATCCTTCTCCAATTTTCTCGGGACACGCTCACCATAACCCTTGGCCACGATACGATCGGCGGCGATACCCATCTCATTCACGAGGAAATCGACGCAGGACTGAGCACGGTTCTGGGACAGAATGTCGTTCTTCTCCTCCGTGTCACGCGAGTCGGTGTGGGAACGCAACTCAATGACAATCGTCGGATTCTTTACCATAATATTATATAGGTACATCAACGAGTCTTTATACTGGGGTTTGAGGTCCCACTTGGCCAGATCATACAGAATCTCCGGCAGCAGGATCGGCTCCTTCGGGATAGGCTCCAGCGAGAAGTCCTGTTTGAGGTCGGTGTTTTCTGTCAAGCCGACAGTCGTCTGCTGGGCGGTGTTGCCGTTCTCCCAATAGCCGCTTTTCTTCACCTTCAAATTATAGGTAGTGGATCCGAGGATTTTTGTCTTGTCGAAATGATAATAACCCTTCACATCCGTAGTGGTCTTATAGGTGGTACCGTCCGAACCTTCGATTTCCACCTCCACGCCATCCATATACTGGCCGTTGTTCTTATCGCGAACATAACCGGAAATGGTATAGACCAGCGGGCGCAGAACAAAATAGTAGATGTCATCGCCACCACGTCCACCCGCACGGTTGGATGAAAAATAACCCTTAGCCAAGTAAGGGGATTTGGACTTGGGGTCAATAGCCTCGTTTTCATCAAAGATAATACCCAGATCATCACCGCAAGAGTTGATGGGCACCATCAGGTTCTCAGCCTTCTGCCATACGCCACCCTTGTTGCGGGAGACAAACAGGTCAAGGCCGCCCATGCCGGGCCATCCGTCCGAGGAGAAATAGAGTTCCTGATCGTTGCGCAGGCTCGGGAACACCTCCTGTCCGGCGGTGTTCACATTGGGACCGAGATTGGTGATATTGGAGAACTTGGCCGACTTCTTGGCACGTGTGGCCATCCAGATGTCATAGCCGCCATGTCCACCCGGACGGTTGGAGGCGAAATAAATTGTCAATTCGTCGCCGGAGATGAAGGGATGCACATAGTTGTAGCTGGAATCTCCCAAATAGACCAATTCGGCTTCACCCCAAGCTTTGCCCTTCTTCATCGACTTGTAAATATAGCAACCTTGTACTTTTTTCTTGTCTTGCGGACATTTGGTAAAATAATAGACAGTACCCTTGCGGTTGGAGGATGCTTCGCCTTCGTTCACGCCGGTGTTCAGCGTCTCGCCCTCGTCCAAGGTTGTCACCGGAGACCATTCACCCGGCCATTCGGTATTTTTGCTTTTCGGCTTGTTGGTAATGTAGATATCGGAGAAATTGACACCCGTCCACTGGTCGGTGCCTTTGCCTTTAGAGCCTTCACGATTGGAGGTGAAGATAATGGAGTTGCGCTTCTCGTCATTGCCCCAGCGGGGAGCCCATTCATCTTCACGAGTGTTGAATTTCTTGAGGTTCTCCACTTCGTAGCGGGTGGGGTTCTCCGTCCACATCTTGGCATTCTTGCAACCCTCGATGCGGGCATCCGCACGCGAATCCTCGGGAGCACGCTTCTTGAAGTTGTTATAATACTTCAAAGCCAAGTCATAATCACCACGAAGATTATAGATACTTCCCAAATGGAAGAGTATGATCGGATTGTCCTTCTGATAATTCTTCTTTTCCAAACGGAGATACTGCTGCTCTGCCTTCTTCAGATCACCCATGATACGATAACATTCGGCTATCTGGAACGTGGCTCTCTGGATTTCCACACGGTTGGATTGCAGTTTTTTAATGCCTTTCTTATATTGTTCCAAAGATTTTTCGTACTGACAGTCCCTGAACAGATTGTCGGCATCACGCAATACGCTTTGTGCAGATAACGAGTAAGTAACTGTTATTAAAATAGATAATAGTAACAGTGACAGTTTATATAGTTTCATTTTTTAAAATATTTTACCTTATACAAATTGGGCCGCTAAAATAAAAAAAATTCGGGATAGTTTCCACACTATCCCGAATTATTTTTATAAAAATCGTCGTACAACAACCTGTTACTATGCAACAGTGGTTTTGGCACGTTTGACCTTGTCGCCGGACAATCTGAAGAGGTCGAAGGCGAACGGGTTGGAAACGAGAATACCGGAGTAGGTACCGATGAGGATACCCACGAACATGGCGAACACGAAACCGCGGATCACCTCGCCGCCAAACAGGAAGATCACGAGCAGCGTCACCAACGTGGTGCCGGCGGTGTTGATGTTACGACCGAGCGTCTGGTTGATGGCGTTGTTGAAGTTCTCGTAATTGGTACGTTTGGGATAGAGGGCCAGGTTCTCACGAACACGGTCAAAGATCACCACGTTGTTGTTGATGGAGTAACCGATCACCGTCAAGATGGCGGCGATGAAGTTCTGGTCGATTTCCATGGAGAACGGCATCACCTTGTAGAGGAGGGAGAACATACCCACCGTCAGGAAGGTGTCGTGGAACAGGGCGCAAACACCCGCCACACCGAACTGCCAGTTGCGGAAACGCAAGGCGATGTAGATGAATATCAACACCAAAGAGACCAAGACGGCCCAAACAGCCTTCATCAACAATTCCTTGGCGATGGTGGGCTGGATCTTCTGGGAAGACTGGATACCACGCACATCGTTGGTCAAGTGGGTGAAGTCGTATTCGGAGAGATCCTGCTTGGCATAGAAGCCCTTCAAACAGTTGTAGAGTTTCTTCTCGCAAAGCTGGTCATCCGCCTGGTTGTTGCTTTCGATTCTGAAGTTGGTGATGATACGGATCTGATCGTTGGCACCGAAGGTCTTGACTTCCGGGTTGCCGCCGAACTCCTTGATCACAGCCGCACGCACATCCTTGGTGGTGACATCCTTGTCGAAACGCACCACATAGCAACGGCCACCGGTGAAGTCGATACCGGGTTGCAGCTTCAAGGTGCAGAACGAAATCGTGGAGATCACGATCAACGCCAGGGAAATGGTGTAGAATATCTTTCTCTTGCTGAGGAAATCGATGCTGGTGTTGGTGAAAGCATTCAACGTGACGCTGTTGCCAACCTCAAGAGATTTGCCTTTCTTCAGACGAGCCTCGATGACAAGACGGGACAGCAAGATGGCGGTGAACAGGGAGGAGAGAATACCGATGATCAACGTGGTGGCGAAACCCTGGATGGGACCGGAACCGAAGATGTAAAGCACGATAGCGGTGATAAGGGTGGTCACGTTACCGTCGATGATAGCGGAATAGGAGTGTTTGAAACCTTCGTCCACCGCAACGCGGATGCCCTTACCGGCACGCACTTCCTCACGCACACGCTCGTAGATGATCACGTTGGCGTCAACAGCCATACCCAAGGTCAAGACGATACCGGCGATACCCGGCAGGGTGAGCACAGCGCCCATGGAGGCGAGCACACCCACGATGAAGAACACGTTGGAGAACAGAGCCAAGTCGGCAACAAGACCGGCGCGGCTGTAGTACAGGAACATGTAGATGACCACCAGAATGAAAGCGGCGAGGAAGGAGAGCAAACCGGAACGGATGGATTCCTTACCAAGGGTAGGACCCACGATTTCGGATTGCACCACATTGACGCGGGCTTCCAAGTTACCGGAGTTCAACACGGTGGCAAGGTCCTTGGCCTCGTCCACGGTGAAGTGACCGGAGATCTCGGAGTTACCGTTGGGGATCTCGGAACGCACTGTAGGAGCGGAATAGACGAACTCGTCGAGCACGATGGCGATGGCTGTCAGCTTGGTGGCGCTGTTGTCGGCGGCCTCCTTGGTGATCTTACGCCACACGTCGGCAGCCTGGTCTTCCATGGACATGTTGACCACCACGCGGTTGTTCTGATCGACATCCTGACGGGCCGTACGCACCACGCGCGCGCCGCCGATGGTCTCGGAACTCAAGAGCGGTCCGATACGGTCGTTTTTCTTCTTCAACGGATAGAGCGGGAAGGCATTGTTGTAATCCTTCTCGGCGGCACCCCAGTAGAAGACAACGCTGTTGTCGCCCAGGATGCGCTGCAATTGCGGGAGCATGCCGTTGATGGCGGGCATGTCGGCCTCTTTGAAGTAGCCGATGACAAAACTGCCGGGAACGGCAACCGCCTTGCTCATGATGGCACCCGTGGTGACATCAATGTCTTCGATTTCGTCCTCATCCTCTTCCACCTCGGCATCTGCCAGACCCAGTGCGTCGGCAACGGAATCCGGAGCAGCAGCCTCTGTGGGGTTATCTTTCTGGTTCTTCAACTGTTCAGCCAACTTGGCATCGGCCTCGAAGAAGCGCTGTTGAATGGATTTGCCACCCACAACATCGTTATAGACCTCCCAGAATTCCAGCTTGGCGGTGCTCTTCAACAGGTCGGTGACACGCTCGGGCTCTTTCACGCCGGGAAGTTCCACGAGGATACGGCCGCCCTGGAGCAACTGCAGGTTGGGCTGGGCCACACCAAAACGGTCGATACGGGTACGGAGGATCTTGAACGTGCGGTCCGCAATCTCGCCGGACTCTTTCTTCAACCAAGAGATGATCTGGGCGTCGGAGGCATTCTTGATGCCGGAACGCTCGCCGAAATAAGTGCGCAGGTTCGCATTGTTAAGCTTCAACGCACTCTTCTGCTTGTTGAAATTGTTCACGAAAATATCGATAAAGTCGCCGTTCGTCGTGTTGGCAAACTCCTTCTCCGCATTCTCGAAAGCAGTCTTGAACAACTCGTCATCCTTGTTGACGGCCAGGCTTTGCACCACATCCGGCATGGAGATTTCCAGGGTGACGTTCATACCGCCCTTCAAGTCCAAACCCAAGTTCAACTCTTTGTACTTACATTTCTTGTAAGTGTTGCCCAAGAACACGGTGGAGTCGTTCATGTTGGTCAGATACTGCAACTTTCTGGCATCAATCAAAGAATCAATCAGATGCTTCTCCAACATCAAATCACCGTTCGCTGCCTTCTTCACTTCTGCAATTGCGGCCTCGTTGTGTGCATACGCGTCAGCCTTCTTCTCCACACGCCATGTGACGAAGGAGAACGACAGACAGTACAAACAGACAAGCGCAAGGAGAATCGTAAAGAATAATACAAGTCCTTTGTTTTTCATCTTCTTTTATTTATTTGATTTTTAATAATTTATATAAAATTCGACATAAAAATTTCAAGGTTGCAAATATACAAAAATTGTAGCATGAAACCATCCTGCCCGAACAGTTTTTTTCAACATAACAAAAAAGAGGTCTAACTTACAGATTATCACGATAATCCTGATGCAACGGAAGTTTAAGCACATCCTTGAGCACCGCAGCCTTGACGTTGACTTGGAAAGCCCATCCCTTGCGGTATCCGAAAGGCACCCAGTTGAAGCTCATCTCCCAACAGTGCATGTCGCGGTGGATGTCGATGGAGGTGTAGGAGAGTTTCTTCTGCACAAAGTCGTACCCCGTGGTGAAGCCCACCCGCCATTTCTTGGTGATGTGGAAATCCCCCACCACATTGATGGTGTGGACCATGTTGTGCTTGTAGAGAAGGGTGTCCATCCGCATATAATAATATATATTGTCATTGATGCCGTAGGTGAATGTGTAATTCAACGTCAAAGACCAGGGCAGACGCTTGACCTCCTCTTTTTTCTTTTTCGATTTGAAGGTATTCTGGTCCAGCCGCCAATTGAGAGCCAGACTGAAATCGGTGGACGACAGGCGGAACAGACGGTGGTTCTCCTTGACTTCGAAGCGGTTAACCCTGTTGCCGTTCTCCCCGATGACGTATGGGTCGAAGGCAAAATTGTAGGTCAGGTAAAGTTGCTTGAAGAGCGTGCTCCGACCATTGAGAGTCAGTTTTGACCAGCGCAACGAGTCGGCGGCGAAGTTATAGTACATACTCACATTCAGGTTATCGATCAGCGGCACCTTCTTGTAACCCGTGATCGTGTCCTTGCGCGAACGCACCTTGATTTCCACGTTGTTACCGAAGGAGAGCTGCGCCAATGCCTGCGTCTGCGACGTGACCCCCCCGAAGATGGCATTGTCGAACATAGAATATTCGACCTGCTCGCCCGTGATCGGGTTGAAGTAGCGGGCTGTAGTGCCACCAGAGAGGTTTGGACGATAAGTAAAATTCAAATTTGGAGTAATGATGTGGCGGATGGCCTGCAAACCTCCCTTCTTGAAACTGTACATGACGTATATCTTCGTGGTGAACGACGAAGAGACATTCACATCGTGCAACATCTTGAACCCCCGATGGAAATATTGGTTGTATTTCACAGTGGGTATATCATCCAGCGTGTCAACAGACATGTCACGGGTATAGGACTGCAGATACCATTTTTCTGTCAGCGTGGCAGTTGTGTTCCAGTTGATGCGCTTCGCAATCTTGATGGGGATGGTGAGTGGGATGACATGGCGCATACCCACATTGAGCGTCTCCCACGTCTCGGGTTTCAGGAAAAGCGTGTCGTAGGTGTCAACCTGTCCGGTGAACTGGGAAGTCCATTTCATCGAAATGTTGTCGTACCATTTCAGCGTGCCCGCCTTGTTTTTCTTCCGGAACGGGTAAAATTGCACCACCGACATGTTCAAATCCGGCAACTTGAGGTTCACGTCCCGCGTTCTCGTATTCTGCGAATAGGAAAGCGTGGCATCCACGAAGAAGATGTCGCGCGCCGAGGTGGACACGTTGATGGAAGAGGTATATTGGTTAGAGAGATAATCCTGTGCCGAAGTGATGTTGTATTTGGCGTAATTAGAGCTGACAACATCGATATGGGCATTGAAACGAGTGGTGGGATGGGATTTGATGTCCTGCTTGTGATCCCAATAGATTTTGAAATTGTTGGAACAACGGTACGAGGAATCCAGCTTGTCGCCGGTGCGGGTCTGGGCAAACTCCAGATGCACGTTGCCGGAACAGATGTAGCGGAACACGTAGTTGGACTTCGCCTTGATGCCCCAGCTGCCTCGGGTATAGACATCGGCCCCGAGGAGCAGGTCGAGGTTGTCGCTGATGGCGAAATAATAGCCTAAATCCTGAAGGTAGAAGCCAAGGTTGGTGGACTGTCCGAAAGAGGGCATCACAAAGCCGGAGCGTCGGCCCTTGTCCAGCGGGAAGAAACCGAACGGCACCGCCAGCGGCGTGGGCACCCCCGTGAAGCTCAGGTAGGCCGGCCCGATGACGATCTTGTCGTGCTGGATCAGCTTGGCCTTTGTGAAATCAATCTCATAATGAGGATGGTCCAGCTCACAGGTCGTGTATTTGCCATCCTTGAGGAAGGCCACATTGTCGCCCATTTTCTTGATCTGTTCCCCGTGAATGAAACCCTCGTCCTGCGTGGTGATCACGTGCGTGATTTTGCCCTTCTGGGTGGAAAAATTGTACTTGATCTCGTGGGCTCGATATCTGGATTCTCCCTGGATGAAAAGCGGACTTCCGTGTATTACGCCATTGCTGTCGGACACGCCGGAAGCATACAACTCATTGTTTTTGAAATCAATCTCTATGTAATCGGCGCGGAGTTCCAAGTCTTCGTATTTCACCACCGCATCCCCGAAGAGATAAGTATAGCGGCGGTTCAGGTCATTGACGGTGGAGTCCTTGGCGCTGTAGAAGACGATGGACTTCACCGCATTGGAGGATATACGCTTGGGATGCTTGACGACGGAATCGCGCACAATTGAATCCTGTCGTACTGGCTGCTGAAAATAAACCGACGTGTCCTGCGTTTGTCTAACAGGCCTTCGCCCTCGCACGCCCTGGGCTGTCGAAATCATAGACAAGAGACTGAAAATGAAGAGCATAATCAATCTCCCGAAATATGAAAAAACTATTGTGTATAATTTTTCTGACAAACCCGTTATAATAAATACAATATAAAGTACCTTTGCGATTTTAAAATCGGCAAAAATAATCAAAATCTTCAAAATGATGAACTTCAAAAAACAGATATTCGTATATGCCCTCTTACTTTTTCTCTTCTCACCCCTAAGCATGGTGGCGCAGGAGAAGACCTTCAAAGTGGTGATTGACGCAGGACACGGGGGGCACGACTCCGGCTGTCTGGGCAGCCATCTGAAGGAAAAAGACGTAAGCCTGGACATAGCCCTCATGGTGGGCAAGCTCATCAGCGAACATTGTCCGGAGGTGAAGGTGATCTACACCCGCAAAACGGACGTATTCGTCGAGTTGTACCGCCGGGCGCAGATCGCGAACTCTGAACATGCCGACTTGTTCATCTCGTTCCACTGCAACGCTTCGGAGGACCACATCGGCAATGGCATCGAGACGTGGGTGATGGGCCTGCACAAGAGCGAGGCCAACCAGGCGGTGGCGCGCGCCGAGAACGCAGCCATGTTGAAAGAGAAGAACTACAAGAACAACTACGACGGCTTCGACCCCAACTCGCCGGAAGCCAACGTGCTCTTCTCCCTATATTCATCCGCCTACCTGAAAAACTCCGTCATGCTGGCCGACAAGGTACAGAAAAACCTCATCAACAGCACACATCTCGTCAACCGTGGCGTGAAGCAGGCCGGATTCTGGGTGCTCTACAAGGTGGCCATGCCCAGCATCCTCATCGAGATGGGCTTCCTGAGCAACAAAAACGACGAAGCCTTCCTGGCCTCGACGGAAAACCGCAAGAAGGAGGCCGCCAGCATCTACAACGCCTTCGTGGACTATCTGGCCGCCGTCACCAACAGCCAGCCGCACGCGCACGAGGCCGTCACGCCCGCCACCCCGAAACCTGGGACCGTGAAAGAGGACCTTCCGAAGGAAAACGTGCCCACCGGAACGGTCACGCCCAAGCCGGAGACACCGGAAAAGCTGCAAGCCATCGCCAACGAGGTGGTCCCCGACAGCAACGTCATCCGCTTCAAGGTGCAGTTCCTGGCCTCGCCGGAAAAACTCCCCCTCACCGACAGCCGTTTCCGCAACCTGCCCGGCGTGGACCGCTTTTTTGAAAACAACCTCTGGAAATACACCGCCGGCAACGAAACCTCCCACACAGCCATCCGCGAGATCCTCACCGAGGTGAAGCGCAAATTCCCGGACGCTTTTGTCATCGGTTTCCAAAACGGCAAAAAAATAAGCGAGCAGGAGGCTTTGAGATTACTGAAAAAATGATATTTTTGCGCCTCCAAAACATGCCGCATGAGCGATAAGAAAGACAAACAAGAATACTCGGAGAAAAACATCCGCAACATGAAAGTGGCCATCTTCTGCATTACGGCCATGATCGTGTTCTATTTCGGCGCCAGCCTTCTGAAAGGCATCAACGTTTTCGGCAAAAAGACCTACTACTACGCCGTTTTCGACAACATCGGCAGCCTGCATGAAAGCACCACCGTCTCCCTGAACGGGTTCCCCATCGGGAAGGTGAGCCAGATCACCATGCTGAGTTCCCGACCCGTGCGCATCTGTGCCAAAATCCTCGTCACGGAAAACGTGGATATCCCGTCGGACTCGCGCCTTGAGGTAGTGCAGACGGACGTGCTGGGCGGCACCGGCGTCAACCTCCTGCTGGGCACCTCGTCCAAGATGGCCCGCAGCGGCGACACGCTAGCCTGCTCAGTGGCGGGCGGCATGTTGGACGGCCTGGACGACATCCTGGTGCAGCTTCACAGCGTCATGGCCTCCGTAGATACCATCGGCCAAACCGTCAAGACGGCCTTCCTTCCGACCGACGACGAGAACGGCGCCCTCATGCTGAAAGCCACCCTCGTGAACCTCGAAGCCTCCACCCGCCACCTCAACCGCATCCTCGCCGCTAACGAAAGCTCCGTCAACGACATCGTCAACAAGCTGAGCACGTTAAGCAACACGCTGAGCGACGCCTCACCGCAAATCAACGCCATCATCCAGAACCTCGACCACATCTCCGACTCGCTGGCGAAAGCCAACATCAACGCCCTGATGAACGACGCCGGAAAGACCATGGCCAACGTCAACGCCATCACCGCCAAGCTGGAATCGGGCGAGGGCACCGCCGGCCAACTGCTCAACAACGACACCCTCTATTACAACGTCAGCAAAACATTGGAAAGCCTCAACGAACTCGTGAAAGATCTCAAGGCCCATCCCTCCAAATACATCAACGTCACCGTTTTTGGCAAAAAAGACAAGAAAAAAGATTCACAATAACACACATTTACATTTAACAAGATGTCATTAGAAATAACAGGAAAGTTAATCCAGAAAATGCAACCTGTGGGTGGAACCAGCGCCAAAGGCAACACCTGGCAGAAACAGGAATTTGTCATTGAAACCGAAGACCAATATCCGAGAAAAATATGCGCCAACCTCTGGGGCGACAAGATTGACCAGCTCAACCAGTACAACATCGGCGACTTGGTAAAAGTCTCCTTTGACTTGGAATCCAGGGAGTTCAATGGAAGATGGTACACGGATGTCAAAGCCTGGAAACTGGAACGTCCCCAAGTGGGTGGCACCATGCCTCCCCAAGGCGGAGAATTCCCCTACCCTGCCCAACCCAACTTCAACCCCGCTCCGCAACACACGGTGAATCCTATCAACACACTGCCTGACCTGGAGCCGGCGGGTGATACCTTCACTGACAACGGTGTGGGCGACGACCTGCCGTTCTAAGGCCTGTCGTCGGATATTGTTTTATTAAATCCGGAATTATGGAACATGGTGTATGCACCTGGATGTCGGTGGCCCTGCGGGCTGAGGCGTCCCACCGTGCCGAAATGGTTTCCCAACTGCTGTTTGGCGAGACCTATTCTGTTGTGGAGTGTGCCGACGAATGGCTCAAAATCACCACCCACGACTGTAGTTACGAAGGCTGGCTGCAAAAAAAACAGCACACGCCACTGACGGAAGATGAGCTGAATGAACTCCAGCACGCACCCCGTTATTTTGTGCGCGACACGTTCCTGTATGTGCGCAATGCGGCCACCCACATCGCCTTCCCGGTATGCATCGGAAGTTCTTTTCCCATGCCGGAAGAGGGCCGCTTCGTGTTAGGCGGGCACGCGTTCACCGTGGAACTGCCCGAGTCCTCCCCCACACCGCGTCATGAAGGCCTCACCCCTCAACAGGACGACTTGCTGGCCTTCGCCTTCCACTACCTCAACGCCCCCTACCTTTGGGGCGGACGCACGCCTGCCGGCATCGACTGCTCCGGCTTCGTGCAGATGGTCTTCCGCAGTCTGGGCATCAACCTGCCCCGCGACGCATCCCAGCAAATCAACCACGGCGAGGTGGTGGATTTTGTGGAAGAAGCCCAAATCGGCGACGTGGCCTTCTTTGCCAACGACGAAGGCCATATCGTTCACACGGGCATCGTGTGCGGGCACCAGCAGATCATCCACGCCTCCGGGCATGTCCAAATCAACACCCTAGACGAAAACGGCATCTTCAACCAATCGCTGGGACGCTACACCCACACCTTGAGAATCATCAAGAGAATACTCTGATTTTCAATATCTTATTATTAAAAATAGACAATTCCACACATTATTCCACCTTATTTTTCCGAGATAGCTATATCTTTTGCTATCTTTGCAGCCTAAAATTAGTAAAAGCATTTACCATTTATGGATAATTTTTTTATTTCTGGCATTCAACAAATTGGTGTTGGCACGGTGAACATGCGAAAATCATGGGATTGGTATATCGACATGTTCGGTGTGGACATCAAAATTTTGGAAGACGACACCGTGGCGGAGCGAATGCTTCCCTACACCGGCAACCAGCCGCAGAAGCGGCATGCCTGCATCGCCGTGAACCTGCAAGGCGGCGGCGGGCTGGAGATCTGGCAATACAGCGAGCGCACGCCCGTGCCCGTGGCCTTTGACATTGCCGTGGGCGACCTGGGCATCTTCGCCGCCAGGATCAAATGCCGCGACGTGAAAGCCTTTTACCAATACGCCTCCTCGAAATGGCAGGATTGCGGTGCAGTATCCGCCCTGCCCGACGGCACGCCCTGTCTATATCTCCGTGACTTGTACGGCAACTGCCTCCAGGTGGTGGAGCAGCCCGACATCTTCATTGAGCAGAACTGTCTTACCGGCGGCGTATCAGGTGCCGTCATCGGGGTTACCGACATGGACGCCTCCGTGCGTTTTTACCGTGAAGTGCTGGGCTACGAACAAGTGATATACGACAAGACGGGGACCTTTGACGACTGGCAGATCATGCCCGGCTCCGGCGAACAGTACCGCCGCGTGCTGCTCAAAGACCCCTCCAAGCCCAAAGGACCGTTGTCCGAGCTTATGCCGAAAGGCAGCATCGAACTGGTGCAGGCATTAGACCGTACGCCTCGTAAAATCTACGAAGGACGTTACTGGGGCGACCCGGGGTTCATCCAACTCTGCTTCGACATCACCAACATGAAAAAACTGGGCGAGTTCTGCGCCTCCAAAGGCCATCCGTTCACCGTGGACAGCTGTCCCGACAACGAGGTCTTCGACATGGGCGATGCCTCCGGCCATTTCACCTACATTGAAGACCCGGACGGCACCCTGATAGAATTTGTGGAGACCCACAAGATTCCCGTCATCAAGAAGCTGGGCTGGTTCATCGACCTCATCAACCGGAAACGGGAGAAGCCCCTGCCCAAATTCCTGTTCAAGGCCATGGGCTTAGTGTCCCGCGAGAAGGTCAGCAAATCCGACAATTAATTAACAATCACATTTATACCATTATGCAAAAAGACATTTTCGAAAGAATCAAACAATCCACGGGCGGTCCTATCGGACAATACCGTGATAAAGCGGAAGGTTATTTCACCTTTCCGAAACTGGAAGGCGAATTGGGTCCGCACATGCGTTTCAACGGCAAGGAAGTGCTCTGCTGGAGCCTCAACAACTATCTGGGTCTCGCCAACCACCCGGAGGTCAGAAAGACCGACGCGGAGGCTGCGGCCCGCTGGGGCATGGCCTACCCGATGGGGAGCCGCATGATGACGGGGCAAACGGCTCTGCATGAAAAGTTGGAGCGTGAACTCGCCGACTTCGAGCACAAAGAGGCCGCCTTCGAGTTCAACTTCGGCTATCAGGGCATCTTTTCCACCATCGACTCCTTGGTGAACCGCCACGACGTCATCGTGTATGACGCGGAAGCGCACGCCTGCCTGCTGGACGGCATCCGTCTGCATCTGGGCCACAAGTACAAATTCCGCCATAACAACATCGAGGACTGCGACCGCGTGTTGGCCCATGCCACCGAGGTGGCTGACCAGAACGGCGGCGGCGTATTGCTCATCACCGAAGGCGTCTTCGGCATGACGGGCGCGCTGGGCATCCTGGACCAGATTGCTGCCCTGAAGAAAAAATACAAATTCCGCATCCTCATCGACGATGCACACGGCTTCGGCGTGATGGGTCCCAACGGACGCGGCACCTCCGAGCATTTCGGCGTGATGGACGACATCGACATCTACATCGGCGCCTACGCCAAGTCCATGGCCACCATCGGCGGTTTCGTCGCCACGGAGAAGGCCATCATCGACTATCTGAAATACAACATGCGTTCGCAGATGTACGCCAAATCGCTGCCCATGCCCATCGTGGAAGGCTGTCTGAAACGTCTGGAGATCATCCGCAGTGCCGAAGGCGATGCCCGTCGTGCCCACCTGTGGGAGGTTACCCGCCGGCTCCAGAAGGGCTTCCGCGACCTCGGCTACGAGATCGGTCCCGCGGAGGCATGCGTCACGCCCGTGCATCTGAAATGCGGCGTGAACCAGGCCACCAACATCGCCGTCGATCTGCGCGAGAACTACAACATCTTCTGTTCCATCGTCACCTACCCGGTCATTCCTCCCGGAATGTTGATCTTCCGCGTCATCCCCACCGCCGCGCACAGCATCGAGGATGTGGACCGCACCCTGGATGCCTTCCGCGACATCAAGGAGCGTCTGGCCAAGGGCGACTACGACCACGAGATTCCCAACATGGCGCTTTAACGGCATTATACAACACAAACCGACATCATGACAGATCGAAACGGACAAGTAATCTGGATCACGGGTGGTTCCTCCGGCATCGGAGAGGCGTGTGCCTACCGCTATGCCGCGGAGCACGCCTCCCTGGTCCTGACGGCCTTGACAGCGGAAGAGCTGGAGCCGGTGGTGGCCAAATGCCGTGACCTTGGCGCGAAAGTCCACGCCCTGCCCTACGATTTGCAGCATCCGGACGGCATCGAGGCGTTGGCTGAAGAGGCCTGGAGTGCGTTCAACCGCATCGATATTCTCTACTGCAACGCCGGCATCAGCCAGCGCACCACGGTGGAAGACACATCCATGGGGATGATTCGCAAGCTCATGGAAATCAACTACTTCGCACCAGTAGCCATCGCCAAGGCCGTGCTGCCGAAAATGCTGGCGGCGGGCGGCGGCCACATCGCCGTGACCACCTCCATCGCCGGAAAGTTCGGATTCCCGTTGCGCTGCGGGTACTGTTCCTCCAAGCACGCCCTCTACGGCTTCTTCGAGACACTGCAAGCCGAATATTCGGACCGCAACATCCATGTCACCATCGTATGCCCGGGCAGAGTGAGAACCAACATCTCGCTCCATGCCTTGGACAAGGGCGGTCAGCCGCACGGCAAGATGGATCCCGGCCAAGGCGGAGGCCTTTCCCCCGACCAGGCCGCGAAAATAATCCAGAAGGCCATCGACAAGAGCAAACGCGAGGTGCTCGTGGGGCGCAAGGAACTCATCATGGTCTATGTTAAACGTTTCTTTCCGGGCCTTTGTGCCAAAATCGCCAAACGAATAAAACCCATGTAAATGAACAACGACAACAAACCCAAGAACTTGTTCGAGGAACTCTGCAAGGACTACCGTTTCAAAGAGGGATTCCACACCTGCATCAACTGCGGGACCTGCACGGCGGTGTGCCCTGCAGCAGAGTTCTACAAATACGATCCCCGGAAAATCGTCAGCATCGTGCAGACGCGCGACGACAAGCAGATTGAGGAGCTGCTGAAGTCGGACACCATCTGGTACTGCGGCGAGTGCATGAGCTGTGTGACGCGCTGCCCGCGCAAGAACGGCCCCGGCCTCGTCATCATCGCCCTGCGCGACCTCAGCGCACGCCTCGGCTACTTCACCGAATCGGAGAAGGGCCGCCAGCTGCTGCCCCTCACTCACATCATGACGGGCAACATCCTCAACTACGGCTACTGCGTCCATCCCAAATCGTTCAAATGGGAAGACCATAAGGAATCCGGCCCCGTCTGGAAATGGCATACCGAGCATCTCGAGCAGAGCCTCGCACGCCAGGGTGCCAACTACATGGGCGACGGGCCCGGCATTCTGCGGAAGATACCGCAGGAGTCGCTCGACGAACTCAAGGCCATCTTCGACGTGACTGGCGGCACCGAACGCATCCGCATCGTGGAGGAGTACTCCAAAGCCAAGGCCGAAGAGATGGGCATGGATATTGAAGAATACGAAAGACAGGCGTTCGAGTACTGCTCGGACAAACATTTTAACCATTAATCCGTTATGATTACAGAAGGTAAACAAAAGATATGGAGCGACTACCAGAAGGAAATCCCCGATGACCACTGGTACTACGTGCGCAGCTGCATCCGGCAGAATTTCTTCCCCGCCAGTGAGAAGATGTTCACGGAAATCACACGGAAAGTGTTGGGCAAGGACATCTACGAAACGCCGCACCACACTACCTGCGGGGGTATCGCCTACCACTGCGACACCATCCCCCAGGAGACGGTCATGACCATCGTGGCGCGGCAGTTCGCCCTGATGACGGAGGCCGGCTACGAGAACTACGTGCCCAGCTGCATCACCTCCTTCGGCAACTATTGCGAGATTTTGGAAACCTGGCACGAGTTTCCCGAGCTGGAGGCCAAGATCCGCGAGAACCTGTGGAAAGCCTGCAAACGGGAGTTCAACAAACCCAAATATCTGGCACACACCAGCGACCTCATCTACCATTGGCGCAATGCCATTGCCGCCAAGGCCAAACACCATCTCGTCAACAAGGAGACGGGCGAGCCTCTGAAGATCGTGGAGCACATCGGCTGCCACTATGCGAAGATGTTCCCCAGCAAGGGCGTGGGCGGTGCGGAGTATCCCTACGTGCTGGCCGGCATGATCGAGAGCTGGGGCGGACAGGTGGTGGACTACCCAGAGCGGCGCCACTGCTGCGGCTACGGATTCCGTCAGTACCACGTGAAGGCCAACCGTAGCTACAGCGTTTCCAACACCTGGAAGAAATTCGAATCCATGGAGCCCTTCCACCCCGATGCCATCATCACCAACTGCCCCGGATGCCCCTACTTCCTCGACCGCTGGCAATACGTCATCGCCGAGCAGACGGGCAAGACCTACGGCAAAGACGGCTACGGAATCCCCGTGTTGACATACGAGGAACTGGCCGGCATTATCCTCGGCTATGATCCTTGGGACCTCGGTCTGCAACTGCATCAGGTGGCCGTGGAACCTCTCTTAGACAAAATCGGCGTAGAATACGACCCAAAAGCCAAATATTTGGGCTTGAACAAAGAAGACATTATGCGACCGGAACTTCCCAAATCTATAAAATGTTGTTAGCAATATGAAAGAAAACATCGTAATCATCGGTGGCGGAATAGCGGGTATGGAGGCGGCCAAGCAACTCCTCGTACTCGGCTACAACCCCATCATCATCGAACAGGAAGACCATCTCGGCGGCCATGTGTTCCAATGGCACAAGCTGTTCCCCGACATGACCTCCTCACACGAGCTGCTCAACGACCTTTCCAACCAAATCAAGGATGCCAACGTGTTTCTGGAAACCAAGGTAAACTCCCTCAATGCCTTGGGTGACAGTTACAACGTTATTTTGAACAACGGGGTCAACATTGTGGCCAAGGCCATCCTCATTGCCTCCGGCTTCCATCTGTTTGATGCGGCCAAGAAAGAGGAGTACGGCTACGGCGTCTATGACCACGTCATCACCAATGCGGACCTGGAGGCCTGGTTCAACAAGCGTGCCGACGCGCGCATACCCGAGCACCCCAAGGCGGTGGGCTTCGTACACTGCGTTGGTTCGCGCGACCTGAAGGCCGGCAACAGCCAATGCTCCAAGGTGTGCTGCACGACCGCCATCAAACAGGCCATCGAGGTCAAGGAGATATTCCCCGACACGGAGGTTTATTGTTTCTATATGGACCTGCGTCTGTTCGGCAAAAAATACGAGGACTTCTACATCAACGCGCAGCGGGACTTCGGTGTACATTTCATCCGTGGCCGCGTGTCGGAGGTGGGCGAGACCATCGACAACCGCCTGCAAGTGAAGGCGGAGGACACGCTCACCGGCAAGCCGCTGAAGGTCACCCTCGACCTGCTCGTGCTCATGTCGGGCATGGTGTGCAACCCGCGCACCAACGAGCTGGCCAACATGGTCGGCCTCGACATTGACGACGACGGCTTCCTCAAGAGCCGCGACAACGTGTATTCCATCATGGAGTCGAACCGTCCGGGCATCTTCTACGCCGGCGCCTGCACGGGCACCAAGACCGTGCCGGAGACCGTGGCTGAGGCCCGCGCCGCCGTACTGAGTATTCACCGTTATCTTACCAAAGCATGATGGATTTTGGATTCTCCCTCAGCAAAAGTTCCACCATCAATCTCGACACGGTGGACACCACCCTGTTCCGCAAACTATGCGAGATGGAGCCCGACGCCCGCATTTGCATGAGCTGCGGTTCCTGCAGCGCGAGCTGCACTGCCGCCCCGTTCAGCGGCATGAGCCTGCGCAAGGTCATCCTTGCCATCCAGCGCGACCAGGATGTGCGCCCCATGTTATCCAACTGTATGCTCTGCGGCAAATGCACCATGGTGTGCCCTCGCGGAATCAACACACGTCACCTAATTTTGACCCTTTACAGAATTTATGATCGATAGAATACCTTCCGGCTTCCACCCGTTTGTACTGCCCTTCCTCTTCGGAATGGTCTTCGTGCTGTCATACTGCCTCTTCGGGATGGTACGTATATTATGGCAACTGCCTAAAAAGGATCTGCGCAAGTTCCTGCTTTCGCTCATCAACCCCAAAATCATCGTCAAGAACTGCTGGGACATCCTCAAGGACTGTCTTATCCACGTCAAACTCTGGAAACGCAACAAGCTGTTAGGCTACATGCACTCGAGCATCGCCTTCGGTTGGTTCATGCTCATTGTGCTCGGCCATCTCGAAGTATTCCTTTTCGTGCCCGAGCGCATCCACATGTTTTACTACCCCATTTTCTTCAACTATTTTGTGGCGGAAGTCGGGGATGTGACGATACAGGGTGCCTTGCTCATGTTCCTCATGGATTTCTTCCTGCTGGTTGTGCTCAGCGGCATCGTGCTGGCCATGATCAAGCGGGTACACTCCCGTTTCTTCGGCATGAGGCGCACGGCACGTCCCTCCCTGCTGAACCAGATCGGTCTGTATGCGTTGTGGGCCATCTTCCCGTTGCGTCTGCTGGCCGAGAGTTTCACCGCCCACATCAGCGGCGGCTCCTTCCTGACGATTCCCGCCAACTGGCTGTTCCGGCAGTTCCTCGGCAACGACCTCAACATGCTCCCCACGTGGTGGGCCTACTCCATCGCCCTCTGCGTCTTCATGTGCGTGCTGCCCTTCACGCGCTACATGCACATCCCCGCGGAGATGATGCTGATACCGCTGCGCAACGCCGGAATCAAAATTCGCGATTCGCGCAAAGGGTTCGCCAAACTGCAGGTATATAGCTGTCCCAACTGCGGCGTCTGCATCGATGCCTGCCCGATGAGCGTCAACCGAGGCAACCTTAAAGACTGCACCGTCTATCTCACCCGCCAGATGCGGAGAGGCAACGAAAAACGCATTGAGGAGATTTCCGACAAATGCCTCCTCTGCGGCAAATGCCACACCGTGTGCCAAGTGCAGGTGGAAGGCCCTCAATTGCGCATCATAGAGCGCTCGCGCCGACACTACAACCTGTCGCCCGACTACTCGAACATCGACGTACAACCTATGGTGGAAGCCTCTTCCGGCGCCAAGGTGCTCTATTTCAGCGGTTGCATGAGCCAACTCACCCCCGCCATTGGACAGAGCGTGGAGTCCATCCTCAAGAAAGCGGACGTGGACTACGTGTGGATGGACCGTGAAGGCGGCCTCTGCTGCGGACGGCCCATGCTGACAGCCGGACGTTTCGAGGCGGCCAAGGAAATCGTACACAAAAACGAGGAAATCATATTGGGCAGCGGCGCCGACACCCTGCTGGTGAGCTGTCCCATCTGCTACAAGATGTTCAAAGAGGAATACCAGCTCAAGGGTATCCGTGTGGTGCATTACAGCCAATATTTCAACGAATTATTACAACAGGAAAAACTGCATCTGGAAAAGAGCGACCTCTGCTACGTGTTCCATGACCCCTGCGAGTTGGGACGCGGATGCGGCATCTACGACGAGCCGAGGAAGCTCATCGGCAAGTCGGCGGGCATTGCGGAAGCCGAGAAGAACCGCGCGGAGAGCATCTGCTGCGGCGGGTCGTTGGGCTCCCTCACCCTCAGCTTCGCACAACGCGAGGAGATGACGCGTGCCGCCTTAGAGAACCTCTACACCAGTCGCGCCGACGCCATCGCCACCGCCTGTCCGCTGTGCATGGCCACCTTCAGCCGCTACGCCGACCGGCCTGTGCGCGACATCGCCGAGATTCTCGACGCACAATCCTCACCTGTTTCAGAAAAAAATCAATAATCAAAACATTTTATCACCTTAAAAAACACCATTATGCGATTCAAACCCACCAAATACCAGCTTACAAATGTAGAAACCGGACGTGTTTTTGAAGACAAGGGTTGGACATTAGGCGACCCCGAAGGCAAAACACCTTCACTGATACGCGCCGTATATGCGAACACCCAGTTCACCCCCCGTGAGGAACTGGACGGCATCTACCGCTACGCCGACTGGATGCCCATCAACCGCACGCTGAAAAATTCCTGCGCCCCTGTCTCCTACAAGTCCAAAGGGCTGGCCAAGCATCTGGGGCTGGACAACCTCTACATCACTTTCTCCGGCTGGTGTCCGAAGATCGGGGCCAAGATGCGCACCTGCTCCTTCAAGGAGACGGAAGCCTTCTCGGTGCTGGCCCGCATTCCCCGTAACGAGAACCGCATACTGGTGGTGCAGTCGGCCGGCAACACGGCCCGCGCCTTCGCGCAGGTGTGCTCCGACAACCGCATTCCCATCGTGATTTGCGTGCCTGTGGACAACCTCCACGACCTCTGGTTCAGCAAGCCCCTGCACAAATGCGTGAAGCTCATCGCCGTGCCCCATGGCTACGACTACTATGATGCCATCACGCTGGGCGAGAAGCTGGCGGAAGACCATCGTTATTTCCTGGAAGGCGGAGCCAAGAACGTGGCGCGCCGCGACGGCATGGGCACCACGGTCCTCAGCTGTGTGGAGAAGATGGGACGCATCCCCGACGCCTATTTCCAGGCCGTAGGTTCCGGCACGGGCGCCATCGCCGCCTGGGAGAACGCCTGCCGGCTGGCCGCCGACGGTCGTTTCGGCGAGAACAACATGCGTGTGTATGTGGCCCAGAACAAACCCTTCACCCTGATTTACGACGCTTGGAAAGCCCATTCCCGCGCCCTGCCCGACCTGCCCGCCGAGGATGGACGCCGACAGGCCGAGATCATCCTCGCCAAGGTGCTCTCCAACCGCAAGCCGCCCTACAGTCTCGCCGGCGGCCTCTTCGACACGCTGAACGACAGCCACGGCGATGCCTTCCTGGCCGACAACAACGACATCATGTACTGGATGATGCAGTTCCGGAACCTGGAGGGCTACGACCTCCTGCCCGCCGCCTGCGTGGCCGTGAGCGCACTGGCCCAGGCTGTCAAGGAAGGGGTGGTGAAAAAAGAAGAGTACATCATGCTCAACTGCACCGGCGGCGGCTCACTCACTGCCATGAGCAAGGGTTTCGTGTTCAAGGAGCCCGACCTCGTCCTCACGCCGGACCTACCCTCCGACACTATCATCGAGAAGGTGAGCGCGTTGTTCTAATGGGCCGAGACAATTCCGGCCGATTGAGACAACATGTGCCTTCAGGCACTTCGGTTGTTGAAAATCAAACGCAAACAGATTGCAGTTCCTGGCCAAGCGAGTGCAAAGCGCGAACGATTTTGCCGCTTTGAGCACTGCGCGGCTTGCTCCTGCCACAAATATAATGTCCGAGTTGCCGCTCGTTAATACCCGTAAGACGCGATAGTGCCGCACGGGTCAGGATTTTGTCGTAGCAGTATAACAAGCTCTGAATGTTCATCTTGAACAACAATTTATAGTCTCCATCGAACACAGCAGGATATTCCTCTCCATCATTTCGGGCGCACTCCACATAAAAATCAACACTCTCCTTTACATATTCCACAAAACCTGAAAAATTGCCGGTATAGGCCACCACCCACCCGGGCAGAAGCTCACAGCTGGCACTGAATCCTCTTTCGGTTCTCGATGTTGAAATGACAACTTCCTCCATACAAAATATTTTTTTGAGGTTAGAAAACCAGCCCCGATTGTTGTTCTATACTTTTTAATTCATCGCCCCAAGTATCGTCACTGGGCTTTCCATTTACTGTCACTTTACCGGGATGGCGTTGCGCCCAACAACCTGCTCAACTACGGCTATGCCATCTTGCGGGCAGTGATAGCCCGTTCGTTAGTGGCTTCGGGGTTGCTTCCCACGCTGGGCATCCATCATCACAACCGCTACAACGCCTATTGTCTGGCCGATGACATCATGGAACCCTACCGCCCGTATGTGGATGAACTGGTGGTGAATTATACGGATGAACACGGATACCCACCGGAATTGACACCCGAGGTAAAACGTGTCTTGCTCGGCAGTTCAAGCAAGCTTGACTGCTCTCGGTTTGCGCAATCTTTGAAAGCAATTCACAACAAGCAAACCGAGACTTTACACAGGACTAAATACCCTCCTCCGCAAGCGGTTGCGACATGTTCTCCGACAGCTTGTCCAAGGTAACCAGAAAGTTGCGCAATTCCTCCTCGCTGATGCCGGTAAGGACTTTGTCCAGCATGGAAATACCGAACTGCTTGGCCTCCTGCTTCATCTGCTCGCCCTTCGGCGTGAGCACGATGATGTTGGAACGCTTGTCGTTGGGATTTTTCCGCCGGGCAATAAAGGACTTTTTCTCCAACGCATCCACCAGCTTGGTGACGGAGTTCTTGTCCTTCTGCATGTTGTTGGCCAAGCTCTGCTGCGACATCGGCCCCTGATTCCAGAGGACGTCCACCAGCAGAAACTGCTCCGGAGTAAGCCCCATGTTATTCTGTTTCAGCATGGCAGCGGTGTATTGCTTCAGCCGGCAGGCGGCCAGATTGATATAGACAGCGATTTCTTTGGACAACAACATAACGTTCGGATATTAATGGGCAAAGATACTCATTTCTTTAAAACACGAAAACTGAAAACTTACCAGAACACTGCATAGATCACCACCAGCAGCAGGCAGATAGCATACGCGGCGATGTGGAAGTCTTTGGTCGTCTTGAACATATTGCCAGTCAGCGCGATACCCTTTGGATCATCCTCGCCTTCACACGTAGAGAGGCTCACCATCACGATGATGGCCATGGTGAGCAGGCAGGTGTAGAACATCTGGTCAAGGAAGGGCATCTCGATGGGCATGAGCTTGAGAGCCAAAGCAATCGGGATTGAAAGCACCACGCCCGCGATGGCGCCCTTGTTGGTGGTCTTCTTCCAAAAAAGCCCCAACAGGAACAGCGCCAGTATGCCCGGACTTACCAAACCGGTGTACTCTTGGATATACTGGAACATCTGGCCCACGCTGCCCAACATCGGGGCAATCAGACAGGCAATAATGAGAAACAGTCCCGCTGAAATCTGTCCAACCCGTACCAAATGAACTTCTTTTCCGGTTTTTGCTTGCACTTTCGGGGCAAAATAGGGTTTGAAGATGTCCATGGTAAATATGGTGGAAGCGGAATTGAGCATGGATGCCAACGAGGAGACGATAGCGGCCGCCAATGCTGCGAGTACCAACCCTTTAAGTCCCGTTGGGATGAATGTGCTGATGAGCCACGGGTAGGCATTGTCGTTGTTGAGAGCGCCGTTGGCTTTGGTGAGCGCCTCCACCGCGCCGAAACTGCCTTCGGTGTACATCACGTAGGCGATGATGCCCGGGATGACCACGATAAAGGGGATGAGCAACTTGAGGAATGCGGCGAAGGCCAATCCTTTCTGCGCCTCCTGCAGCGACTTGGCGGCAAACGCGCGCTGGATAATATATTGGTTGAAGCCCCAATAGTAGAGGTTCGCGACCCACAAGCCACCGATGAGCATCACAATGCCAGGCAGGTTGTGGTATTCAGGATTGTCTTTGGGCAAAATCAAATGCAGCCGGTCGCCAGCCGCGTCCGAGAGATGGCGGATGCCCTGGCCGATGGTGCCGTCGGGGCTCACATAATGCAACGCGACCACCGTGGTGATGATTCCACCTGTCACAAGCAGAAAGACTTGCAGGATGTCGGTCCACGCCACGGAGGATAGTCCGCCAGTGATGGAGTACAATGCTGCGATGAGACCCAGCCCGAAGATGGCGGGGAGTATGAGCGACCCGTCGCCCGTGCCGATGATGGTGTCGATGGCCTTGGCGCCGAGGAAAAGCACGGAGGTGAGGTTCACGAAGATGAACAGTCCCAGCCAGAAGACGGCCAGAATGGTCTTGAGGTTCCGCGAATAGCGTTGCTCCACGAACTGCGGGATGGTGTAGATGCCCTGCTTCACGAACACGGGCATGAAAAACTTGGCCACGATGATGAGCGTGAGGGCGGCCATGAACTCGTAGGAGGCCACCGCAAAGCCGCCCGCAAATCCCGACCCCGACATGCCGATGAACTGCTCCGCCGAAATGTTGGCGGCAATCAGCGACGCGCCAATCGTCCACCACGGCAGCGACTTGCCCGCGAGAAAGTAATCTTCCGCCGTTTTGTCCTTGTTCTTCTTCCGATGGGAAATCCAGATGCCCAAGCCGACGATCACTAACAGATACGCGGCAAAAATGATGATATCTAAGGTATGAAATGCGGGATTCATTCTTTGGTGTTTTTATTCTGGTGGCAAATGTACATAAATTATAAACACACACAGACAAATGGAATTGCCGCTGTAGAGACGGTGTGCACACGTCTCTACTCCTCCTTCAGCAACTCATCGATTTCCTTGGCGAAATCATCGTTTTCTTTCTTTAAATAATCTCTAAGCCACATCACCCAACTAATATCAGAGCAAATAAGTGTGCCAAGCACGAGGAAAAAAATATCGCGTTGGTATAAATAGACGTAGATAAGCATTAACGGCGTAACAATCC
>JAFZKY010000020.1 GCA_017551725.1 Bacteroidales bacterium | reverse complement strand
TTATTAATTATTAATCGCTCATCGCCCACCGGCAGTGTCCTTAAACGGCATAGTACCCGCCGGCTTTTTTGGAGCCTACACGGCGTATGACACCGTCACGCTTCAGCAAACCCAGATACCGGTAGATGGAATTCGACGATGCCGGGATTCGGGCCTGAATCTCCGACATAGAATAGCCGGGGTGCTTGACGATAAATCGGTATATCCGCTTGTACATCTTGCTGTTCTGGTGATTCGTGACCGGTTTCTCGCCGGCCGTTCCGGGTAGGACGTGCGTCTGCAGCGCCTGCAGCGCGCTTTCCCTGTAACGACTGGAGATGGGGATAACCTCCTTACGGGAATCCTTCCCCATAACCTCCACACACTGTTCATTGTAATGGGTGATGGCATGGTACATGGCAAAGCAGCCTCGGGATAGGCGAACGGCCAGATCCTCCCCAAGCAGCTCATACAGGCTGGAAAGCGACCCATACCGAAAATAACGGTTCCCGTCGAAAAGATAAACGGCCGTGTAATTCCCGGCTTGCTTTCCATAGGCGATTTTATCAACTTGGACATACAGATTAGATGATTTCTCACCCTGCACCGAAATCTGCCGACAGTTTGTCAGCAGGCTTTTTTCAGCACCCTTCGAGAGCTGGAGATCGTGGCGGAATTCGCAAATCATGAATGCGCAGCCCGCGAAACACAAATCCCTGCCGAAAACAAAGGCCGAACAAAAGCATAAATAGATATTGGCATCATAAACAAAAGCTTTCATGCGACATATAGCCTGAAACTGGGGGTATATCAGACCCATCTCGGCCACCACGGTCAACAGCAAAGTCATAAAGGAAACCAAGATGTATGTCCAAATCCGGCCTTTGACATAAAGCCGCGGATACAAAACCAGGGCTTGCACGTATGTTGATACCAGTACGATGGCGGCGCAGACATATTCTTTGTAGAACTGGGGAGCGGCGACGGGCCGAAGCACACTGAAGGTCCTGAATAAAAAAAACACCACCGCACAGAAGACGAGCTGGATGACGACACTGATTATACTGCCGATTGTTTTCCTTTTGTTCATTTTTCTGGTTCTTTTGGTGGCAAAAATACGCTTTTATTCCCCAATCACACCGCCCTTTTCCTAAAATATGACGAAATTCGGGGTCGTATTAAAAAACGAAAACACAATTAATTTGTAAAACGAACATTTTAAATCGATTACGATTGATTTTCTCCTGTTTTATTCCCCAATTTATTCCACCATTTATACCCCAAAAAACGGTCATTTCGTCATATTTTGGCCCTTGCAACTTTTATCATTGGAATTTCTATGTGATAAAGTTTTATGTTTGCCGTGTGAAAACGCATGCTTTTTCACGGGGACAAAATGACATATTTTCATTTTCAACTATAATAATAAAAAAAACAAAACGCTTCATTATGAAAAAAATCATTTCTTTAAATTCATTGGCTTTATTAATGCTCCTGTTTGCGCATAGTGCTAATGCTCAATTGTATGTTTCCTCTACAGGAAATATTGGAATCGGCACCTCAACTCCGACTTGTAAATTTGAAATCTACGCGTCATCAAATAGTTTTACATTTAAGCCATATAATAGTGGTTCGCTAGAAATTGGTGGTTATAATGGGACAACAAATTCTACTATTACATTTTGGCATTCTATTACTGGATACAATAAGCTTTTAGCGAAAGATTATCTTAAATCATCAGACAGTATTTTAAACATAATATAGAACTTTTGCAAGACCCGATAGATGTACTGAATAAAATCAATGGTTATTCTTATATGTATTACGAAAACACTTCCGCTGATGCAAAAAAAGAATACGGTGTTATTGCTCAAGAGGTAAAAAACATTTTACCTGAAATTGTGGATAGTGTACGAGGTATCTTGGCTGTAGATTACGATGAACTGATTCCTTTTTTGATAGAAGCAGTAAAAGCACAACAAAAAGAAATTGACCATCTAAATAATTATCTTGAAGAACTTAAAGGAAATAATAGGAGAAATGGGGGAACAAAAAATCAATTTGAACAATATAACACTGACAGACAAAATGATTTCACGGATGAATTAATACTTTATCAGAACGCCCCGAATCCATTCAATGAGAAAACTACAATACATTGTTATATACCACACAACGTGGCGAAAGCTCAACTTTGCATATATGACATGAGAGGTGTACAAGTCAAATGCATTTCAGTGAATGGTCGAGGAATGGTGGATATACCCTTTCTTGCCAACACATTGACATCAGGCATTTATACATATCTATTAATGGGTGATGGTGTGATTAGCGATGCAAAACAAATGATATTAACAAAGTAATAACCCCAAGAAATGAAACCATACAAATTATTCACATTACTTTGTGTTGTGTGTTTTTTCACAGATATACACGCCCAATATAGATTTTCCCATCCGTCAAATGATCCTAATTGGGAGTTGGTTTGGGAAGAAAATTTTAACGGTGATTCTATAAACACAGCCAAATGGGATTTTTCGCCAGATTGGGGAAATTGTGCATCAGGATCAGTAATTTCAACAAATCAAGACAATCATGTTGTTTCTAATGGAATAGTATCCCTAATTACAAAAAGAGATACCTCTACTTGTCTTATGTGGGAAGATACTATTTCCCCGACATACTATAATAAGTTTTACTCATCAGGGTGTTTATATTCAAAAAAAGCGTTCAAATATGGTTTTTTCGAGATAAAAAGCAAGTTTCCTATTGTTAATAGACAATTTGGAGCAAAAGGAATGAGTCCCTGTTTTTGGCTATATCCAGTCAAACATTGGTTTAATCCGATGACACAATATAGTGAAATTGATGTTTGTGAAGTTAGAGGAGTTAATAATAATCACACTTGTAATGTACATTACAGCGATTTAAACCATCAATCCTATTACACGTATGAAACCATAGGGCCAAATATCGTGGATAGTTCATTTCATCCTGGTTGGAGCATGCGCACATCTGGTGATACAATATATGATTTCCCTGTGAATGACGGAGCTTTTCATACCTATTCAGCAGAATGGAACTATCAGGCTGTTAGCATATATTTTGATAATATGTTTATACGGAAAGCATCAGACAACAGTATTTTTCATGCATATAACTTATTGCCTCTTAATATTATGATAACAAATGTTGCCAATTCTGACAATTTTGGCGATATAATTAATAATCGTACGAGACTACCCTATTATTACGATATTGATTACGTAAAGGTATATCAATTAATATGCGATACTTCTACTGTGGTGTATAACATTCCAAATTTTAATACTTATACGTATGGTGTAAAGAAATCCATTACACTGACATCTGCCACTACGTTGCCAACGAACCAAAGTATATATTTGCGAGCAAAGAATTTTATCAAATTGCAAGGTGGATTTGAGGTCCCTTTAGGAACATCATTGTATTTAATTACTTGTATTTGTGGGGATGGAATCATTCAGGATGAAAATTAGTCTTAAGCCTAAATACAGCACACAATGTTCCAAGGTTTTCACAATATAATACTAATCCTGCTGTTTGTAGGCATTTTCACCGCATGCAGACGGCTTCTCAAGCGGGATTGGCTGGACAATGTGCTACTTTTGGCGGGTAACATACTGATTCTTGCACAAATAGTTTCCTACAAATCACTGTTGCTGCTTTTCCTGCTTTCCTTGATCGTATTTGGTGCCGGATGGCTGTTGCAAAAAAACCAACGGAAATGGCTGCTGGCGACCGCCCTTATTCTACTGCTGGCTCTTTTTGCCATCCGGCAGTACCCACTCGTACAGTCGTGGCTGGGCTCCTGGTGGACGGATGTCATGGACAAGCACTTCCTGTCGGTGGAAAAGATAGGCCTGTCCTACATCCTCTTCCGTATGGTGCACTGGCTGGTGGAATGTCGAAGACAGACACTCCGAAGCCATAACCTCCTGACATACATCAACTATCTTTTCTTCTTCCCTACGTTCACCGCCGGGCCCATCGACACATTCAACAATTTCCATTACTGGCTGTCGCACACTCGCGTGCGCCTCCATGCCAGGATGCTGATGGCGGGCGTGGGCCGCATCTTCATGGGCACGGTGAAAACACTGCTTGTAGTACCCCTGCTGCTGCCATACGCCACCAACTACCAAACACTTCTGCCGTATATGGGACCCTGGGGAGCCGTACTGTCCTCCGCAATTCTCTATTCCTTCTACATATACATCGACTTTTCCGGCTACTGCGACACCGCCATCGGCCTGGCGTATATGATGGGCGTGCGTACACCGGAGAATTTCAACAACCCCTACCTTTCTTCCAACATTGCGGAGTTCTGGAGACGCTGGCACATCACGTTCTCCTCTTTCTTGAAAACATACGTGTTCAAGCCGCTGATTGCGTTGCTGAACCGTTTTCCGATACGGGAATACCGCACGGTGGTATCCGTCATCGCCTATCTGCTCACGTTTCTCGTGTGCGGCCTTTGGCATGGCAGCACCCTCAACTTCGTGCTTTGGGGACTTTGGCACGGTGTGGGACTTTCCATGTACAAGATTTTCGACACCCAATGGCCACCGAAACCCACACGGACCAACCGCCTGGCGGGCACTGTTCTGACATTCGTCTTTGTGACCGTGGGATGGATTCTCTTCAACTACCCTATGGATAAATTATTGGTTATGATTAAATTGCTGATCGGATGAACAGGATATATTGTTTGAAGATATTGGCCTGGATTGGCGCCGTTTCGCTATTAACATTCGGATTCTGGATGTTGGCGGCATGGTGCATACCTCCGTTTCAGGCAAAAACCACAGAACAACAGATCTACACCATCCGGCACCAAGACCTTCGCTACAACAATACTCTATACATCGACATATTCTTGAACAGCATCAAGCAAAAAAACGGGTATTTAGTGCTGGGGACATCAGAAACGAACACATTGAAAAACGGCAACTACTATGATTTTCTCAATGCCGACACGAATCTTACACCCCGTTTTTCTGTCATCGCAGGGGCGGGCCGTACAGCATGTACCTATTTCCCGCTCATTCAAGGCAATCCCAATGTGGAGAATGTGAAGATCCTCTATTTCCTAAATCCCATTTACTGGACAGCCCAGTTCAGCCAAAACAACCGCAACTATTTTCACCGCTATGTTTCTTACGCTGTTTACCAAAAATCCAATCATCCGTATAACGCGGGAGTGGATGCTGCTTTGCGGGCCAACAAGAGCAAGTCTATTTCGACATGGACAGAGGATTGGTTGGAGTATGCGCTCCGTTGCATGAAAAGAAAATACGATCAGGATTTGCGGTTTGCCCTTAATCCATCGCATTTTCAAAGCACTTTGCACCATTTCCCAAATTCAAAGAATCTGGAAATCAACTCTCATTGGGGCCGGATTGACAGCAGCAAGTACAACTTCACGTACAACATGTCGGACACAAGCCATTTGCGCACGTATCATTTCCAAGTGGATACAATTGCACGCTACCGCTACGATGAATTGCAGACCATGATAGATCTGTGCCGCCAACGCCATGTGGATGTCACGTTTGTCATCGGGCCCTACAACAGGAAGGCGTTTTCCGAATTGAATCCAAAAAAAATCCCTCATTTCGAAAACGTTTACCTTCAAATTCGGCACCTATTGGATAAAAACGGATGCCACTATGTGGATGCGTCTGACCTGTCGGATGTTCCAGGCGTTTTCAATGACTGGCAGCATCACTCCAGCTACGGGGCTTATCTATTGTATTTGAAAATCAAAGATTATGTGTTGGAAAAAGAAAATCGTTAGGATAATATCCGTTTTGCTTATTGCGGCACTGGTGCTTTGTCTGCTGCTAACACCCATCCATGACGACATCTCGTGCCTTTACTCGAACTTTTAGCAATTGTCCAGAGAGAGGAAGGTTTGGAAGGTAATAAAGAGGGAAAAGTGAGAAAAGAGAAAGTTGGGGAACGAAGTTTTGTTGAATTGTTTATTTGTTGAATTGTTGGACTAAGGAGTTAAGAAGTTAAGAAAATTCAAGGTTCATAGTCATAGCTCATCGTCCAACACTCATAGCCACTATTCACTATTCACTATTAATTATTAATTATTAATTGTTAATTGTTCATTGCCATCGTCCCTCACGCTTGCACTGTATAGAAGCGGAAATACACCCCTTCGCGGGCCATCAGTTCGTCGTGGGTGCCGCGCTCGAGGATGCGGCCTTCCTTTAGGAAGATGATCTCGTCGGCAAAGCGGATAGTGCTGAGCCTATGGGCGATAATCAGCGTTGTCTTGCTCTTCAGCAGGGGCAGCACGGCCTCCTGGAAGAGGTGTTCGGACTCGTTGTCCAGGGCGGAGGTGGCCTCGTCGAGGATGAGCACGTCGGGATTGCGGAGGATGGCGCGCGCGATGCTAATGCGCTGCCGCTGGCCGCCGGAAAGCCGCATTCCCCGGTCGCCGATCACCGTCTGGTAGCCCTCCTCCAACTCCATGATGAAGTCGTGGGCCTGGGCCACCTTGGCCGCCGCATACACCTGCTCCTCTGTCACATTCTCCATCCCGAAGACAATATTGTTGTAAACAGTGTCGTGGAAGAGAATCACATCCTGGTTGACGATGCCGAACAGGGCGCGGAGGTCGCTGATGCGGTACTGGTTCAAGGGCACGCCGTCCAGCAGAATCTGTCCGAAAACCACGTCGTAGAACCTCGGCATCAGGTCGGCGATGGTGGATTTGCCGCTGCCCGAGGGACCCACCAGCGCCACGGTGGAGCCGCGCCGCAGGGTGAGATCCACATGATGGAGCACGTCGCACGCTTCCGCATCAGGCACCTCGCGGTACGAGAAGGAGATATCCTTATATTCTATTTTATCACTCAAATAGGAAACAGCCACCGGATTCTCGCACTCCACAATCTTTTCATCGGCATCCATCACCTCATACACGCGGCTGGCGGCGGAAAGCCCCTTCTGCATGGTATAGATTGTGGAAACCAGCGACTTGGCCGGCGGGATAATGCGGGCGAAGACCACGAAATAGAGCATGAACATCGTGCCGTCGGCGAAAGCGGGCGTGGGCAACGCCACCATGCCCACCAAGGTGATGAGCAGGAGCGTGAGGATGCATAAGAACTCGATCAGCGGGGAGCCCAGCTCGTTGATGCGGAATATCCGCTTATTCAGCCTATAAAACTGGAAGTTCTGGTCGTGGAAGCGACGGCTGGCGGTCTGCTGGGCGTTGTATGCCTTCAGCACGCGAAGGCCGCCGATGGTCTCCTCGAAGAGGGAACTCATCTTCCCGAGTATCTGCTGCGATTTCAGGGAGTGCTTTTTGATGTTCTTCCCGATGAGGGCGAGCACATAGCCCACCACGGGCAGGATGACGAGCGCGATGAGCGTGAGGCGGGCGCTGATGGAGAAGAGCACAATCAGGAAGAGCACAATCAGGAAGGGGTCGCGGCAAAGCGACTGCAGGGTGAAGAAAATCGACCATTCCACCTCATACACGTCGGCCCCGATACGGCTGATGATGTCGCCGCGCCGCTGCTCGGTGAAGAAAGAGAGGGGCAGTTGCAACAGCCGCCCGTAAAAATCGGACCGCATGTCGCGCATGAGGCCGGCGCGGATGGTGGCCCACACGTACATGCCCATATAGCGGCTCAGGTTCGACAGGAGGGAGAGCACCACCATGACGGCGGCGATGAAGAGCAGCGCGGAAGAGGGCCCGTGGTTCGCCACCACCTGTCCCATGTAATAATAGAAGGTATCCACGGCATACTGCGTGGTGAAGGCAAAGGAGGGCTTCACCGTCACCGAAGTGCCCTGCCGGAACAGCACGTTCAGGAAGGGGACGATCATCGACAGGGTGAAAATCGAGAAGATGGCGTAAAGGAAATTCGCCACCAGGACAAGGACGATATGCCCCTTGTAGCCCCGCAAATATTTAAACAGACGCAGTAAAAGTTTCATAATCGGAAACGGGGGCAAAAGTAATATTTTTTCGCACGTGATATTTTTTCGTACTTTTGCAGCCTCAAAAAAAAATTTCAGGATGGCAAATTATCCGGATTCCATAGACAGAATCACCAAAGCGCGGCTGCGGCTTTCGGCTTTCGGCTCGATATTCAGTATCGCCCTCACCATGTTTTTCATCGGCAGCCTGGCGTTTTTCGCCTTTTTCTCCACCCGATACCTGCACAACCTGTCGCAGAAAATCGAGATGGAAGTGCTTTTCTACTCCGATGTAAAGGAGGCCGACATCGTATCGCTGGAGCAGAAGATCAAGCTCAAACCCTACATCGCCTCCTCGCGTGTGTCGTCCAAGGAGGAGAACACCAAGAACGCCATCAAGATCATCGGCAGCAACTACACCGACATCATCGAGAACCCGCTCAACGCCTCCATCATCATCAGCGTGATGCCGGCCTATGCCAACTCCGACTCGCTGAACAAGATCTCCAAGGAGCTCAAGCGCAACGAGATTGTACAGGATGTGGATTATCCCGACTTCATCGTCAAGTCGGTGAGCAACAACTTCCGGAAGATACAATGGATCATCCTGGCGGTCAGCGCCGTCTTCATGTTCATCACCATGCTGCTGATTGCCAACTGCATCCGGCTGAACATCTTCGCCAAGCGGTTCAACATCAAGAGTATGCTGCTGGTGGGCGCCACGCCCAAGTTCGTGCGCAAGCCCTTCGTGCGCAAGGGTTTCCTCCAGGGCATCTGGGGCGGCATCATCGCCATCCTGCTCATCGGCACCCTGCTCTACTTCGGCAACAAGTCCATCCCCGAGTTCATCGATTTCTCCCAGATGCACTATGTCGCCATCATCCTCGGCGGCATCCTGCTGTTCAGCATCCTGTTCACCATCCTCATCTCCATCATCTCGGTCAACCGCTACATCCGCATCAACGACGAACGACTTTATCTGTAATCCATATATAATTGTATAAAACACAACATCATGGCAATTCAAAACAAACGTGCCCAAAACAATCCTTCCAACGGTAAGAAAGCCCCGTTGTTCCGGAAAACGAACTATATCATCATGGCTGCCGGCATCTTGCTGTTCATCATCGGCCTCTTATGCCTGAGGGGCGGTGCCGTCTCCGACCCGAACACCTTCGACGGCGAGATCTTCAACACCCGCCGCATCGTGGTGGCCCCCATCCTCATGTTCATCGGCCTCGCCACGGAGGTGGTCGCCATCATGTGGCATCCGAGAGCCAAGAAAGAAGAGACCAGCGAACCCGAGGCATAGCGTTTCCCGAACATGAACGCGTTAGAAGCACTCATACTCGGCATCATCCAAGGGCTGACCGAGTTCCTGCCGGTCAGCAGCAGCGGCCACCTCGCCATCCTCTCCCACCTGTTCGGGCTTTCGGGCGAGTCGAGCCTGGCCATGATCGTGACCTTGCACGTGGCCACGGTGCTCAGCACCCTGGTAATCCTCTGGAAAGAGATCGTGTGGATTTTCCGCGACCTCTTCACCAAGCAGTCCTGGAAATCCTACTCGGGGCTGAACGACGGCACGAAATATGCCATCAACATCCTCATCTCCATGATACCGGTGGCCATCGTGGGTTTCCTCTTCAAAGACAAGGTGGAGGAGATCTTCGGCTCCGGCCTGCTGATTGTGGGCATCATGCTGTTGGTCACGGCCTTGCTGCTCACTTTCTCCTATTTCGCCAAACCTCGCCAGCGCGAGCGCATCTCGGGGTGGCATGCCTTCATCATCGGCATCGGCCAGGCCGTCGCCGTGATGCCGGGGCTGTCGCGTTCGGGCACCACCATCGCCACGGGCCTGCTCCTGGGCAACCGCAAGGAACAGCTGGCCCAGTTCTCCTTCCTGATGGTCATCCCGCCGGTGCTGGGCGAAGCCTTGCTCGACACGGTTGACATCTGCCAAGAGGGCTTCAGCGCCGCCATGAGCGGCATATCCGCCGGCACGCTCCTCATCGGCTTCATCGCCGCCTTCGTCACCGGCTGCATTGCCTGCAAGTGGATGATCAACATCGTGAAGAAAGGCAAGCTCATCTGGTTCGCCCTCTACTGCGCCATCGTCGGCATCATCGCCATCTGTTTTGGAGCATGATAAAAAAGAAATTCATCCATAGCGCCACCTTCTCGCTGCCGGAGTTCGCCGTGAATCCGGAGGCGGACGTGCTCCTCTTCGACAAGCCTTACAGCTGCACCTCCTTCGACATCGTGGACAAGGTGCGCCGCATTGTCCAGCGGCAGGCGGGCCACAAGGTCAAGGTGGGCCACGCGGGCACGTTGGACCCGTTGGCCACGGGCCTGCTCATCGTGTGTGTGGGCAAGATGACCAAGCAGATCGACCGCATCCAGGAGGGCATCAAGGAATACACGGGCACCATCCGGCTGGGGGCCACCACGCCAAGCTTCGACCTGGAGCACCCCATCGATGCGGAGTACCCTTACGAGCACATCACGCCGGAGATGGCCGCCGAAGCCGCCCGCTCGCTGACGGGCGCGCTGCAGCAGGTGCCGCCGATGTACTCCGCCATACGGCTGGCTGGACGGCGGGCGTACGAGCTGGCCCGCAAGGGCGAGGAGGCCGACATCACCGCCAAGGAAATCACCATCCACGAGTTTGAGATCACCCGCTTCGAACTGCCCGATGTGGACTTCCGCATCGTCTGCTCCAAGGGCACCTACATCCGCTCCGTGGCCCGCGACTTCGGCATGGCCTTGCAAAGCGGCGGGCATCTCACCGCCCTGCGCCGCACCCGCATCGGCGAATACAGGGTGGAAAACGCGATACGGGCAGAGGTGAGCAGTGACCAGGGGACAGGGGACAGGGGACAGGGGTCAGTAATCAGTGATCAGTAATCAGTGAATAGTTAATAGTGAATAGTGGGCAGGGACAAGGGATTGCTTTTCCCGCATTGCTTTATAACCATTAATTATTAACTGTTAATTATTAATTGTTTTTGTTCCACTTTTTTTGTATCTTTGCCGCTGTTATGAAAATCGTGCAAAAAATCAAAGAAAAAAAGCAGCAAGTGCTGCGATTCCTTTTCGGATCGTTCTCGGCCACGGCCCTGATGTTCACCTTCCAGGCCTGCTACGGGATGCCATCACATGATTACTACAGTGAGATTTCCGTTCAGGGAACCGTCACCGATGAGGAGAGCGGCCTTCCGGTGGAAGGCCTGCGGGTCGCCATTCCCGACATCAACTTCGCCGACACCACGGACAACAACGGCAGATTCAGCGACAATGCCACCTGTTTCTTAGATGGCTCCAGAGGCTACCGCATCACCGTGGAAGACATTGACGGAGCGGATAACGGACTGTACGACACCCTGAACAGGATTTTATCGGCTTACGAAATGAAGAGCAACCTCAAGCTGACCGTCCAACCGCACCACGACAACCAATAAGTGGCGTTGTTTCCGGCGATTTCTGCGTTGCTTCTCTCGGGAAACGCTAAAACTGTACCCTATTTCCTGTACCCTGTACCCTTTTTTTGTATTTTTGCAGCGGATTACAATATTACCGATTTTTTCAAGTTAATACCGTTACGACTTTTTATATATGAAAAGAATCCGCTCTGACAAGTTTGGCTTTCATCTGCTGGCCGCCATCGTGCTCACCTTGGTGCTGATGGCCGTTGTGGTCCTGCTGCTCAGGCTCTTCACCCGCCACGGCAGGGAGTTCGAGATGCCGAGCTTCGTGGGCCAGAGCGCGGAATCGCTCACGCAACGCGGCAGGTCCGAAGGCTTTGTGTTCATCGTCAACGAACATCTCTACGAGGACGGCAAGGCGCCCGGCACCGTGCTGAAACAGGACCCCGCCGCCGGCGAGAAAGTGAAACGGGGCCGCAAAGTCTATTTGACCGTGGCCACCGACGTGCCGCCCACCATCAAGATGCCCGAGCTGCACGACGTGTCGCTCCGCCAGGCCCAGATCATGCTGGAGGCGCAAGGCCTCGTGCTGGCCAACGTCATCGAGAAACCCAGCCCGTATGAAAACGCCGTGCTGGAAGTCCTGTACAAGGGGCATGCCATTGCGGCCGGCACCGACATCAAGATGGGCGAAAAGATTACCCTTGTCGTGGGGAAGAACATCGGATACCTGCCCGACTCGGAGGCATCCACCGAAGAAACAACCAACTAACCACATCCCATGAAATTCGTTTCCAAAACCATTATCCTCATATTCTGCCTGCTGACCGCCATGTCGGCCACTCTTCGTGCCCAGGAAATGCTCACGGGCGTGACACGCAATGCCGTCATCGCGAAGGCCGCCGCCAAGAGCCAGCCCACCCGTGACGTTACAACGCCCGTGAAACTGCCCTTTATCGAGGATTTCTCTACCGGCGTCGGCTATCCAAATCCAAACTATTGGACTGACAGGCAAGCTTTTGTAAACAACTCCTACCCCATCTATCCGCCCTCCATCGGAGTGGCCACGCTGGATGCCTTGGACGAGAACGGACGGATTTACGCACACGCCGAGCGTACCGCATTCCCCGCCGACACCCTCACCTCCGCCCCCATCCGGCTGGACAGCAACTTCACCCAGCACCGGCCTATGCGCCTCAGCGATGCCCTCTATTTCAGCTTCTACTACCAACCCGGCGGAGGCTGCCGACAGAACCCGCCCGTGGAATGGAAGCGTGTGGGCGACGCGCCGGAATACGACGACGAGCTCATCCTGGAATTCGGTTACGCCACCGGCAACCAGATATTCACCGGCTTTGCCTACGGCGACTTCACCATCGGCGAGGGCATGTACTTCCAGGCCGGCGACAGTCTGCCCAACCCCTTCATCCCCGGCACCTACTACATCTTTGAAAACGCCGCATTTCCCGGAGAAGTCATTATGATACCCTCCGATTCCCTGTTCGGACCGGAATATGTGTGGAACGAGGTGTGGTCCACCCACGGCTGCACGCTGGATTCCTGGATATCTGAAAACCCCTTGGATTATTTCAAACAGGTGATGATCCCCATCGACGACGAGCAATACCTGCGCAACAATTTCCAGTTCCGCTTCCGCAACTACGCCTCTCTGGATCTGGACTCCTGGAGCAGCGGCAACATCGTGGGCCGGGCCAGCAACTGCGACCAATGGCACATCGACTACGTGCAGCTCGACATCGGGCGCAGCGCTGACGACCTCTACCCCAGCGACGTGGCTTTTGTATCGCCCACCACCAGCGCATTGAACTTATACCAAGCTATGCCTTGGAACCAATACCGCCCGTCGGACATGGCCACCGCCTTCCACAACGACCTCAGCAATCTTTCCTCCACGGCGAAAAACACATACTACACCTATTCCGTCGTGAAAGAACCCAACAGCTTTGTTTACGCCACCGACACGTACAATGCGAACGCGGAGCCCTACTACAACAACGGCCTTCACCACTATTCCTACCATGCCGACCCTGCCATCAACTTCGCGTACACGTATGACGGGCAGGACAGCGCAACCTTCCGCATCACGCACGTGTTCAGCCTGGTGGGTTCCAACGACGACTGCAAGTCCAATGACACCTGCATTTTCGAGCAGAAGTTCCACAATTATTATGCCTACGACGACGGCACCGCCGAGGCGGGCTACTGCCTCTACTCCACGATGACACACCCCGAATCGTATCTGGCCGTGCAGTTCACGCTGGCCCAGCCCGACTCGCTGCAGTCGGTGCGGATGTGGTTCAACAGCGCCCTGAACGACGAGAACATCGACTATTTCACCCTTATGGTCTGGGCCGACAACAACGGTGAGCCCGGCGAAGTGCTCTACGAGCTTCCCGCGCAGCTGCCCGGCCACGCGGAGGACTTCCTGGATTTCGCCAGCTACTACCCCGAGCATCCGATTGCCATCGAGGGAACCTTCTATGTGGGCTTCCACCAAAGCCACAACGTGCAGCTCAACCTCGGCTTCGACCAGAACAACGACGCCAGCGGACACTTCTTCTACAAAATCGCCAACGACTGGGTGCCCTCCTACTACGCGGGCGCCCCGATGATCCGCCCCGTCGTCGGCAAAAGCTTCGACCACTCCGACATCACCCCACACACGCAGCCCGAAATACGGCTCTATCCCAACCCCACACACGACATCCTGCACATTGAAAACTACGACCAACTGGAAAATCTTGCCTATCAAGTATATGACATCTACGGAAAACTGCTGCAGGCCGGCCCCGTCCATTCCAGCAGTATCCGTCTGGGCGACTATGCCGACGGCCTCTATTTTGTCCGTATTTTACAAAACAACCAAATCATCACCACCGAAAAAATCGTAAAGAAATAATGAAACTCAATCTCTCCCGTCCTTTGGTTTTCTTCGACCTTGAAACCACCGGCCTGAACGTCGGCAAAGACCACATTGTAGAAATATCCCTTATCAAAGTCATGCCCGACGGCACCGAAATCGAGCGCACGCAGCGCATCCGGCCCGTCAATCTTGTGAAAAAGCCTGACGGCACCGTTGAGCAGATTACCGTTCCCATCCCGGAAGAGTGCAGCGCCATTCACGGCATCTACGACGAGGATGTCTATGACAAGCCCTCCTTCCCGGAGCTGGCCGACGACCTGCTGGCCTTCATCGGCGATGCGGATCTGGCCGGCTACAACTCCAACAAGTTCGACGTGCCGCTGTTAGTGGAGGAGTTCCTGCGTTGCGGCAAGAAATTCGACCTTCTGGACCGCGACCTCATCGATGTGCAGAACATTTTCCACAAGATGGAGCCGCGCAACTTAGTGGCCGCCTACAAGTTCTACTGCGACAAAGACCTCAACAACGCCCACAGCGCCAACGCCGACACACAAGCCACGCTGGAGGTGTTCAAGGCGCAGTTGGAACGGTATGCCGACACGGAATACACGGACCCCAGGACGAAAAAGATCTCCAAGCCCATCCGCAACGACGTAAAGGCGTTGAGCCAGTTCACCCGCGAAAACCGCAACGTGGACATGGCGGGCCATATCGTCTTCAACAGCAAGGACGAGGCCGTCTTCAACTTCGGCAAATACAAAAACACGCCTGTCAAGGAGGTTTTCCTAAAAGAACCCGCCTATTACGACTGGATGATGAAGGCCGACTTCCCGCTCTACACCAAGGAAGTCATCACCCGCATCTTCGACGAAGTAAGGCTGGAACGGAAATTCAACAGGACGTTGTTTGACTAAAAATGAGGGTTTCGGCCCTCTTTTTTTTTCTGGAAAAATCCCCTTTTTTAGGGATGAAAAAAACACGAAAAATATTCGTTTCGGGCAGGTGAAAATTAAGGAAAATATGTTACATTTGCCCCCGCAATCCGTGTGCCCTTTTTTCTGGTTCCGGAGGTGCATAAATTTGTATGTAATATCCTATAATTCAACAACTAAAACCCAATTACATGGAAAAAATTAAATCATTGGCTGATCTCAAGAAAAAGAGAGAAGAGCTCCAATCCAAAATTGAGTTGCGCGAAGAAGGCGACAACGTAGAAAACTTGGTCCAAATCAAGGTTGCTATGGCCACCTGCGGTATCGCTTCCGGTGCTAAGCAAACGATGGAAGCCATCATTGACGAATGCAAGAAGCAGAACATCAAGGCTGTGGTTTCCCAGACCGGCTGCATGGGCTACTGCTATGCCGAGCCCACGGTGGAAGTCAAGAAACCGGGTCAGGATCCCATCGTTTTCGGCCATGTTGACTCCAAGAAGGGTCAGGAACTGGTCACCAAATACATCATGGCAGATGAAATCCTCGAAGGTGTCATCCCCGTCAACTACGAAAAAATCGATAACAATTAATAAGGAGGTCTCCAATGGCAAATTACAAATATCACATTCTGCTTTGCGGTGGTACAGGATGTACCGCTTCCGAAAGCCCGAAAATCAAAGAAAACTTTATCAACCTTTTGGCTGAAAAGAATCTGAGCGACGACGTGCAAGTTGTCACCACCGGCTGTTTCGGTTTCTGTGAAAAGGGCCCCATCGTCAAGATCCTGCCCGACAACACGTTCTACACACAGGTGAAACCCGAAGACTGCCGCGAGATCATCGACGAGCACATCATCAAGGGTAGAAAAGTGCAGCGCCTGCTGTATGAAAACCCCGAGGATCAGAAGCACATTTCCGACTCCAAGCACATGGGTTTCTACAAGAAACAGATGCGTATCGCTCTGCGTAACTGCGGTTTCATCGATCCTGAGAACATCGACGAATACATCGCACGCGACGGTTACAAGGCATTGGCTTCCGTTCTGGAACAGAACGACCCCAAAGCCACCATCGACCTCATCAAAAAATCCGGTTTGCGTGGCCGTGGCGGCGCTGGTTTCCCCACCGGTTTGAAATGGGAACTCTGCTCCAAGAACGCTGCTGACCAGAAATACATCATCTGCAACGCCGACGAAGGCGACCCGGGTGCATTCATGGATCGTTCCATCTTGGAAGGCGACCCGCACTCCATCATCGAGGCTATGGCCATCGGCGGTTTCTGTATCGGAGCCACCATCGGTCTGGTCTATATCCGTGCTGAGTACCCGCTGGCTATCCACCGTCTGCAGGTGGCCATCAACCAGGCCCGCGAATATGGTCTGCTCGGCAAGAACATCTTCGGTACCGATTTCGATTTCGACATCATCCTCCGCTACGGTGCAGGTGCATTCGTCTGCGGTGAGGAAACCGCTTTGATCCACTCCATGGAAGGTCTCCGTGGCGAGCCCACCTTCAAACCGCCATTCCCGGCCGTTGAAGGTTACCTCAAGAAACCGTCCAACGTGAACAACGTGGAAACCTACGCCAACATCCCGGTTATCATCAACAAGGGTTGGGAATGGTTCTCCTCCATCGGAACAGAGAAATCCAAAGGTACGAAAGTGTTCGCATTGGCTGGCCAAATCAACAACGTCGGTTTGATCGAAGTCCCGATGGGTATCACCTTGCGTGAGGTCATCTACGAAATCGGTGGCGGTATCAAGGGCGGCAAGAAATTCAAAGCCGTTCAGACCGGTGGTCCTTCAGGCGGTTGCTTGACCGAGAAGTTCCTTGATACTCCTATTGATTATGAAAACCTCATTGCTGCCGGTTCTATGATGGGCTCGGGTGGTATGATCGTAATGGACGAAACCTCTTGTATGGTTTCTGTTGCCAAGTTCTACCTCGACTTCACCGTTGAAGAGTCTTGCGGTAAGTGCTCTCCCTGCCGTATCGGTAACAAGAGAATGTGCGAAATTCTCGACAAGATTACCAAGGGTAATGGTACCATGGAAGACCTGGACGAGTTGCGTAACCTCGCTCACGTGATTAAAGACACTGCCCTCTGCGGTCTGGGTCAGACTTCACCCAACCCGGTATTGTCAACCATCGACAACTTCTGGGATGAGTATGTTGCCCACGTTGTGGATAAGAAATGTCCCGCCGGTCAGTGCAAGGCTCTGAAACAGTATGTTATTGATCCTGACAAGTGTAAGGGTTGTACCGCCTGCGCAAGAAATTGCCCGGTGAACGCCATCTCCGGCACAGTGAAGAATCCGCACGAAATCGACCAGAAGGCTTGTATCAAATGCGGCACTTGCTATGAAAAATGTAAGTTTAACGCAATTAACATAATATAAAAAGCACATAATCAATGGATACAGTAAAATTAACAATAGATAATAGAGAAGTTGAAGTGCCGAAAGGTACAACTATTCTGAAAGCAGCTCAGAAACTGGGTATCGATATTCCTACCCTTTGTCATTTTGAGCTGAACAATCTGGGCGTGCACAACAAACCCGGCGGATGCCGTATTTGTGTGGTGGAAGTGGCCGGTCGTCGTAACC
>JAFZKY010000019.1 GCA_017551725.1 Bacteroidales bacterium | reverse complement strand
TAGCCAGCGTATATTCCACAGAAAACACCGTTGCTCCGAGCCTGTTGGCCATCTCGCGGAAGACATTGCCGTACATCGTGGCGCTGCCCATCTGGTAGCCGCCTCCATGACAATAGTACACAACGGGTGTCACTTCCTGACCGACACTATCGGGACGATAGTAATGGATGGTAAGTTGCGCGCCAGGCTTGGGACTTTCGATGGTGAACGTCTCGCCTTGGTCTTGAGGGGTGTTCGCAAGATTAATCCATATCATATCGTCAAGGATTACTTCCTTGTACTCATCCGCTACGAGGTCGTAACTTTTGGGGAGCGTTGTTTTTTCGCATGAACTAAAAATCATTGCTGTGCCCAGGATAAGGGTGAGGGCTAACACCCATGTTTTAATGCTTTTCATTTTGAAGTTTATTAATTGTTAGACTTAATCATTACTAAGTGTTTCTTTGCTATTTTGTTTTTTCATACATCTCTATCAGTTTGCGGGTGGAATTCTCGATGGACCAGTTTCTGGCCGTGTCGGCATACACCTGGGCCATGCGGTTGCGCTCCTCGGGATGCTCAATCCACCAGTCAATCCTACGGGCCAGTTCACGGGTGTCGTCGTACGGGAACAGGCTCCTGTCATCCAAGGCGAATCCGGCGGTGCCGATATACTTGTTGTCCTGCGCGATTACCGGAACGGTTCCTTCCCGGATGGCCTCGGCGCAGCCCAGGCCTTCTACCTCCATGGAGGCGACATGTACTACCAGGTAGGAGTTGCGGGCCAGTTCCTTAAGGCTGGCCTTGTCCAGAAAAACGATTTCCGGCATGTACTGGAGAACACCTTCCTTCACCAGTTTGTCGGAGTATCGACGCAGCTTTTTCTCGAGCACGCCGGTACCGGCAAAGGTGATCTGGATTTCCCGGGCATGGCTGGAATATTTCATGGCCTCCAACAGCATCCCGGGCCTTTTGATGGAGGCGAAACGACCAACCAGGATAATACGGAACGGACCTCCCTGATATGGCTTGGCCACTACGGGCTCCCTGGGGATATTGATGCCGTTGGAGATCACGTGCAGGCGGGCTTTGAAGCCGTTTCTTTCCAAATGTGCCTTCACCACCTCCGTGGGGCACTGGATGTCGCTCATGTGGTTGTAGTGGCGCGTTTTCCAGGCCCATATAAGGATTTTGTTCATGAGGGCCGAATTGGCCAGGGGAATCTCCGACAAGAGGTTCTGGGTATACAGGTGAAAGGTGCCCACGATGGACTTGCCCATCTTCTCGGCCATCTTTATGGCGCTGCGCTGCAAGAACAGCGGTTCCTCGCAGTGGATGATATCGGCCCATTCAACGGCCTCACGAATCACTTTTTTGTCTAGGGCGGCATAGCTGAATCCGTTGGCATCAATGATGGGCTGGAAAATGGGGAAATGGAATCTCTTTAACCGATAGTCCGGCTGGATGCCGTCAGGGTCCTTGTTTTCTCCGGCAAGCACACGGACATCCACCCCAGCTTCTCTGAGGGCGGCGCAAAAGTTCTGGGCCGATGTGCAGATACCGTTGCCGGGAAGGGAAATATTGTTACAGATATATAGTATTTTCATGTGAGAGGCGGAAACATCTGTACATCTATATCAAGTAGGTGGGCCTTTGCCCACCTACTTACAATAAATGCATATTATTGAATCTTGTTCAGCACCAGGGTCTCGGTGTGGGTGGTGAGGTCTTCGTCCATACGCAGGGCCGTCCACTTCATCGTGCCGTCCTGAATGCTCTCGATTTCCCACCAGTCGCGCTCTTCGTCACTCTCGGCGGTGTTTTTCCAGCGGGTGCAAAGAAGCGAGCCGTCAACGAAGTAGTCTGACATATAGTCTTCAAAGACCTGCATGGGATTGTCGCCATTCTTCAGGGAAAAGACATAATTACCGTCGGCTTTGAACTCCCAGCGCCAGGTTTGCGGATTATCCCCGTTCTGGACCTGTGCCTCCCAGGTGCCAACGACAGCTTGCTCAAAGTTGTCAGTCACCCGCACCCAACGCTCGTTATAAAACTCGTGCAGAAGAACCTCGGTGCCTCCGGTAAGGGTCCATTCGGTGGTCAAACGCATTTCGTTGTCGGTGATGGAGTTAACGGTGGCCGTCAGCACACTAGTGTAGATGCCGTCTTCCTCAATGGCGGTAAAACCATTTTCGTGGAAGGTGACTTCGACCGGCGTCTTGTCTTCCCACGTCATCGTAATGTTTTCGGAAATGCTGTAATATCCCTTGGTAGCCGACTCAAAGGTGACAACCGACTTCAAGGAGGTGGGGCATGCCTCGCCGTCCAGGTCGGCGACAATCCACTTGCCTTGTACCTTGTTGGGAAGTTCCGTGTTAGGCTTTTCACATGAGGTGAATACACTTGTGCCGCAAATGAGGATGGCGGCGAGCACCCAATTGAGATTTTTTTTCATTTTTATTAGATTTTTATTGTTTGTGATAGGTTAAAGTTATTGTTAGCAGACTCTCTTTGACGAACCGTTACCAAGACGCTCTGCCCAAGGCATCATCAGGTCTTCACGCCTTCCAAAAATATCCTTCTTCATGCCGATGGCATCGTCGAAGACCATAGTCTGGCGGTCGTCGCCCGAGAACTTCTTCCACTCGTATTTGTCGGTGGAGGGGTTGCCCGTCCGCGCGAAGTTGGTCCACATCTCCTTTACGACATGGCGGAACTCGCACTCGTCGACCCCTACCATCTCTCCGCTTCCCATCGGATCCTCAAAGCAGGTGTCGAACAAGTAAGGAATCTCAGCAGCGTGTGGCACGCCAAGGAAGGGGGTCAGTACCGGCTTCCTGACAAAATACATGTAGGTGTTGCCTCCGGCGGCAGCGTGCCTGATGGCCAT
>JAFZKY010000018.1 GCA_017551725.1 Bacteroidales bacterium | reverse complement strand
ATGGTTGACGACCCCGAGCTCCTCGACCTCGTTGAAATGGAACTTCGTGAACTCCTTTCTTCTTACGATTACGATGGCGACAATACTCCTATCATCCGTGGCTCAGCTCTCGGCGCTCTTAACGGCGAGGCTAAGTGGGAAGAGAAAGTAATGGAACTTATGGATGCTGTTGATACATACATTCCTCAGCCTACCCGCGACGTTGATAAACCCTTCATGATGCCTGTTGAGGACGTATTCTCGATCACTGGTCGTGGTACTGTTGCTACAGGTCGTATCGAGACAGGTATCGTTCACACAGGTGACGAGCTCGAAATGATTGGTCTTGGCGCTGAAAAACGTAAAACCGTTTGTACAGGTGTTGAGATGTTCCGTAAGATCCTCGACGAAGGTGAAGCTGGTGATAACGTAGGTCTTCTTCTTCGTGGTGTTGACAAGAAAGAGATTAAGAGAGGTATGGTTCTTGCAAAACCTGGATCAATCACTCCTCATACCAAATTCAAAGCTGAGGTTTACGTTTTGAAGAAAGAAGAAGGCGGTCGTCACACTCCGTTTGGCAACAACTATCGTCCGCAATTCTACTTCCGTACAACGGATGTCACTGGTGCTATCACACTGCCTGCTGGCGTTGAAATGTGTATGCCTGGTGATAACGTCGAAATCGATGTTCAATTGCTCTCCGAAATCGCTCTGAACATGAACCTCCGTTTCGCTATCCGCGAAGGTGGTCGTACAGTCGGTGCCGGCCAGGTGACTGAAATCCTTGACTAAAGGAATCGATTTGACAAACAATCGGGAAAGGGCATTGCAATAATGCCCTTTCTTTTACAGGGGATTAGTTTAATGGTAGAATGACGGTCTCCAAAACCGCAGATGGGAGTTCGATTCTCTCATCCCCTGCAAAGAAGAAGGTCGCAATGTTGCGACCTTCTTTGTTTTTCCACCATTACTGAAAATCAGAAAGGATTGTTCATCGTAGCCATCGCCGTTTTTAACCCGTCGATGGCGGCGCTCATGATGCCACCCGCATAGCCAGCCCCCTCGCCCATCGGGTAGATGCCCTTGACGACGCATTGTCGGTCGTTGCCGCGCAGGATGCGCACGGGCGACGAGGACCGTGTCTCCACGCCGGTCATCACCGCATCAGGGTCGGCAAAGCCCCGCATCTTTCTATCCATCAAGGGTATGGATTCCCGAAGGGACTCAACCACATAGTCGGGCATACAGCGGTTAAAGTCGCAATAGACGATGCCATGCGGATAGGAGGGCGTGACACTCCGATGCTGTCGGGCGATCCTGTTTTGCAAAAACTCTCCCACAAGGTTGCCCGGTGCGCGGTAGTCGCCCGCCACCTCGAAGGCCATCCGCTCGTATTTTTCCTGGTAGGCCAGCCCGTCCAACGGACTATTGTGAAAGTAGTCCTCAGGAGTCACATTGACCAGCAGAGCGCTGTTGGCGTTGGCCTTGTCGCGACTGCGCTCGCTCATGCCGTTGGTGACGATGCTGTTGGGCTCGCTGGCAGAGGCCATCACGGTGCCGCCGGGACACATGCAGAAGGTATATACGCTCCGCTCTTTCAGGTGTACCACGCCCTTGTAGGAGGCCGGCGGCAACAGTCTGGCGGCGGCACCGTACTGCATACGATTGATGTTGCGCTGCAGATGCTCGATGCGCACACCCATGGAGAAGGGTTTAGGCTCCATCAGCAGTCCGTGGGCGTGCAACTGACGTATCGTGTCACGCGCCGAATGTCCCAGCCCCAACAGCAGATGCTCGGTGACGAGGGCGATGTCAGGGTCGCATTGCAGGTGCAACAGGCTGCCCTCCTGACGGAAATCCACAAACGTAGTGTTGAAGTGGAACTCCCCACCCAGAGATTCAATTTCCAGCCGGATATTGCGGACCACTTTCTCCAGATAATCGGTACCCACGTGCGGATTCTGCATATAGGTAACATCCTCGTTGGCTCCATGTTTGTAAAACTCATTGAGGATGAAGGTATTGTATTCGCTGTGCACGTTGGTATTGAGCTTGCCGTCGGAGAAGGTACCGGCCCCACCCTCGCCGAATTGCACATTGGAACGGATATTCAGCGTACGATGGTTCAGGAAAGCCGCCACCGACAGCTTGCGTTCTTCGATTCTTTCGCCGCGTTCGAGGATGATAGGCCGTGCCTGACAACGCGCCAGATAGAGGGCCGCAAACATGCCCGAGGGCCCGAATCCGACCACGACAGGTCTGTGTGTGCCGCGCCAACGGGGATAGACCACCTCCACGGGCGGCTGCCATACTGACACACCCGCCTGATCCACAAGGCGTTGGTATTGTTCGGGCAGCGTGACCATCACCTGGTAGTCGAAGACCACATTATTCCGTTTGCGAGCATCGATGGCCTGCCGCACGACACGAAAATCTTGCATGTCCTCCATCCGTATGCCAAACTGCCGGCATACCGTAGCCTTTAATCCGTCTTTACTGCCGACGGGAATCCGTATGTTCGAGAGTTTCAGTTGCATGAAAATTCTAACGTCTTGAAAATGTTTCGAATATGTGGTTCGTAAATCATCAGCACCACAATGTCTGGCTTCTCCTGCCGGATGATGTCCCAGTTGGCGCCATATTGCCAGGCATCGAAGATGAAAAGCGATTCGCGGAAATAGGGCGTGACAAAGGGGATGATGTTGTTGCAATAGGAGTCGCGGACAAACAGGATTTTCGGTTGGTCGGTGCGATTGGTACGGAATTGTTTTTCGTATTCGTATGGATAAGCAAATCCTTCGGTAGGGGTGTAATCCTGTACGGTATCTTCGGTGACTATAAAAAACGCGGTGTCAGTATAAACTGTGTAATATTCCCTGTCTTGCAGGTATTTAGGCGAATCACCCCGTATGGACACCCAGGTGTAGAGATTGCCCCCTTCATGGACGTATGGGGTAAGGACGAAATCCTGGCAGATGGACGAGGGCAGCATCGGATTATCTTTCGACAACGTTTCCATGATTTTTTCCGCACCGAATTCTGCTCCAAGCAAATTCCAATGGTTGTCGTTTTTGCGATAAAGCAGCGTATCTCCCTTATGGTGGAGAAGTGTGGACTTAAGATATGTGAGCGGCACTTGAGGCGCACGCTGGCGCATCACCCGGCAGAACTTCTCGGTGGCCGTTTCAGGAGCCCCTTGCAAATAGGATGGCAAGTATTCCGGATGAATCTCATACGAAGTGGGAGCAAGAAATACGTAAAAACGGATTCCCATTTGCTTGAGTGTGTCGTAACGCTGAGCCAATTCATCCGCAATACGTTTCATCTGCTCTTCCGTAAATTCCAATTTTCCTTCAAAAAGTTCTTTTTCTTCCTTGCCACAAAAAAGGAAATCCTCTTTGCCGATCACAACGGAGGGAGTGGGTGATTGACCATTGAACAGGGAATAAAGGAAATAAGCGTCTAAAAATTGATCCCGGAAAGGAAAATGATCGTTAAAATAACTGTCAAACTGGGCAGGGTATTTATCCAGGTGTGCCAAATTCAATGCAGGAAGTGAAGCCAAGGTCCTGTTCTCCCGTTGGCTGTCGGTCGCTTGGTTGCGATGACACAACAAATGGACGGCAGGGAAGGCCAGCATACACACGAACAAGATGACGGTGAGGATAATATAAGGGTTCTGGCGCTCTTTCATGGTTAGAATCGGAAATAGATGAAGGGATTGTAACTGCCCGCGACCAGAAAACTGCTCACCACCAGGAGCATGATAACGATAGCGGCAATGGTGCCGATATGCTGCAGATGCCAAAGAGTGCGGTTGCCTTTCGCAATGGCTGTTTGAAGGGCTTCATAACCACGGGAAAACAGCGGCGTGCATGCGGCAATGCCCACAACGGCGAACAGGATGAACGATGGCTGGAGGTATTGTGCCATAAAGATGCCGCCTTCATTGGACGTAAAGGCGAACATCTGCCGCACATAGTGCAGGGCGTAGGTGATACCGTCGGCGCGGAAGAAAACCCAGGCGATGACGACCACTACCAGCGTGTAAAGATTTTGGATAGGCTTGAAAGCCTTGTTCAACACTCGGTCGAAGCCGATGCGTTCCAGCACCATGAACGAGCCGTGCAGAAGGCCCCAGACGACGAAAGTCCAGCTGGCACCATGCCACAGGCCAGTGAGGAAGAATACGATGTAGAGATTAAGAAACGTACGCGTTTCACCCTTGCGGTTTCCACCCAACGGGATATAAAGATAGTCCTTGAACCAGGCCGAGAGGGTGATGTGCCAACGCCGCCAAAACTCGCGGATGGAGGTGGCAAGATACGGGAAGTTGAAGTTTTCAGGGAAAGAAAAACCGAACATCCGGCCCAACCCGATGGCCATGTCGGAATAGCCGGCGAAGTCGTGGTAGATTTGCAACGTGTAGCAGAGCGCGCCGATCCATACGGTCCACCAGGGCATGGTTTCCGGCGCGCGGGCGAAGATGTCATCGGCGATAATGGCTAATTGGTTGGCGATAAACACCTTTCGTGCTAATCCAATGCAGAAGCGACGGATGCCTTCGTATAGGTTTCCAAAGTTGAAGTCCCTGTTTGAGAGTTGCGGTTCAATCAGATGATACCGTATGATGGGTCCGGCGATGAGCTGCGGGAACAGGGCAATGTAGGTGCCCAACTTGATGATGTTGGTTTGCGCCTGTACCTGTTTCCGATACACATCCACCAGGTAGGAGATGCCCTGGAAAGTGTAGAACGAGATGCCGATGGGCAACACAATGTTCCGCAAAGTGACTGGCGAGATGCCGAAAAGGCCGCCCAGAATGTTGAAGTTGTCCACGATGAAGTTGGCGTATTTGAAGAAGGCCAGTGCTGACAAATCCAGTATGATGGCAAGGGTGAGCCACCACTTTCGATGTCGCTCGCGGCGGGCAATGAGCAGGCCGAATACGTAGTTCACCAGGATAGAACCAATTAAAATAAGTGTATAACTGACTCCGCCCCAAGCATAAAAAAGGATGCTGGCAACGAGCAGGAGCGTATTCTGATAAGGTACCCGACGGCAAAGCGCCAACAGGCAGATGACAATGGGGAGAAATAGGAACAGGAAGGTCAGCGAGCTGAAAACCATACCTTAGGCTGCATTGACATTTTTTAGCGACTATCGTCCCTCGTACATCTTCTTGTAGTAGTCCACGTAGGCGCCCGAGGTGACGTGGTTGAACCACTCTTCGTTTGCAAGATACCAGTCCACGGTTTTCTCAAAGCCCTCGTCAAATTTCACTTTCGGCTGCCAGCCCAGTTCGTTCTTGATCTTCGTGGGGTCGATGGCATAGCGCAGGTCGTGGCCGGCACGGTCGGTGACGTAGGTGATCAAGGCCAAAGAGGTGCCTTCCGGACGGCCCAACTTTCGGTCCATGATTTCAATCAGCTTCTTGATGAGGTCGATGTTGCGCCACTCGTTGTTGCCACCGATATTGTAAGTGCTGCCTGGAGCGGCCTTATGGAAGATGAGGTCGATGGCGTCGGCGTGGTCCTCCACGTAGAGCCAGTCGCGCACGTTAATGCCCTGACCATAGACGGGCAGCGGCTTATTGTGTTTTATATTGTTGATAAACAATGGAATAAGCTTCTCTGGAAACTGATACGGACCGTAGTTGTTGGAGCAGTTGCTGATGACGGTAGGCATCCCGTAGGTGTCATGATAGGCGCGCACGAAATGGTCGGCGCTGGCCTTGGCGGCGGAGTATGGACTGTGCGGATTATACGGCGTAGTCTCCTGGAACGCCCCCGTGGCGCCCAACGCCCCGTAAACCTCATCGGTGGAAATCTGGTAGTACTTCTTGCCCTCCCAGTTGCCGTTCCAGATGGTGCGTGCGGCATTCAGCAGATGCACGGTACCCAGCACATTGGTGTGCACGAAAGTCATCGGATCGGTGATGGAGCGGTCCACGTGCGACTCCGCAGCCAGATGGATAACGCCATCAAACTGGTACTCCTGGAACAGTTTCATGATGAAATCCTGGTCGGCAATGTCGCCCTTGATGAAATGGTAGTTGGCTTTGCCCTCCACATCTGCCAGATTCTCCAGGTTTCCGGCGTAGGTGAGATTGTCCAAATTAAAGATGTCGTAATCAGGATATTTATTGACAAAAAGTCTTACGACATGGGAACCAATGAAGCCGGCGCCGCCGGTGATAAGTATTTTTTTCATGCTAAAATGTTTTTCCGAAATACATAATAATGAGGCTGCAAAGATACGAATAATTCGGCTATTGAAATTTATAGCAACGCATAATGTTTTGGTCTTTGCCTTCCCTCAGATGCATGGCCCCGCCGAGACATTGTTTGTAATCCTTGCAACGGGAACAGGGACCGCATTTCATCCAGTTTCGCTCGCGCATGACTTGGAAACGGTTGTCCCACACATCCATAAGATTATCCTGGTAGATGTTGCCTTGCACAAACGAGCGGTTGATATTGGGACATGCGGAGATGTCGCCGTTTATCAGCACGGAGCCGATGTTGATGCCGGCGCGGCAGAAGAAGTAGCTGTCGCGGACGCACTCCTCGTATTGGCCGGTGTAGGCCTCGCAGCTGAATTTGAGGTCGATGCGGCCCTCGCGGCGCGTGTCGGCGATGAATTGGAAGATGGATTCCACCTGCGCGCGGGTGAGTTGCAGCTCGTTGTCGTGGGCGGCGCGTCCGATGGGGGCAATGGTGAACAGCCGCCAATGGCGGATACCGTTGGCGATGAGAGTTTCCTTCAGCTCGGGCAGTTCCGGCAAATTGCGCTGATGCACGCAGGTCACCACGTCGTAGTTGAGCTGTGGGGTGCTGGCAATGAGTTTCAGCGCCCGCAAGGCCCGTTGGAAACTCTCGGGATGCTGTCGCAGCCAATTGTGGGTGGTCTCAAGCCCATCCAGACTGACGGTGACGGAGTTCATGCCGGCTGCCACCAGCTCTTTGTGGCGTGCCTCATCGTACAGCATACCGTTGGTGACAATGCCCCAAAGGAAACCGTGCTTGCGCAACGCACGTCCGCAGTCGGCCAGGTCGCGACGCAACAATGGTTCGCCGCCCGTGATGGCGATGATGGTGGTGTTGCGTGGATAGCGTTTTTCCAAGGGCTTGATGGCGTTCAGGAAATCGTCAAAGGGCATGTCCTGGACGCACGACTCGGCCTTGCAGTCGCTGCCGCAATGCCGGCACGACAGATTGCAGCGCCACGTACACTCCCAGAACAGGTAGTTGAGTTCATGAATGGCCGTTTCATTTTTCCGAAAGACTCGGAATAAAAACCGTTTGAAAGGATTCCGCTTATTTTTTGACACGATGCTGACGTACTTGCAATTCAAAAGGCTCTAACAGTTCGTCGTACGAAAATACGGTGTCCAGATCCTCGTAAAGACCGTTTTTTGTGCTGTCGATGTCGTTGATCTGGATTGTTACTTCTTTGTCAACCTCGCCATAATCCGCGCTCAAGTAGAAAGTTCCGGTGCTGTCGGTGGTGCCATCGACTTCCAATTCAGGGATGGTTATCGACAAACCCTCAATGGGTTCGCCTGTTTCCATATCCGTTATGGTACCTGTAATCAATATGTTTGCCTCATCAGGGGGCAATTGTTTGGGCATTCCGTAACACGCCTGAAAGGCGAACATCAGGGCGGTGGCGGAGAATGAGCCGAAGAGAAATCGAATCAGTTGCTGTCTCTTTTCTTTAATTGTCTGAAGGAGCTTCATTTGGGTCGTCTTTTTTGATGTCGGATTGCTTTTTGTCTTGCAGCTGCTGATTGTCATCCACTTGGGGCGCGTTCTTGTATTCCACAGGAGGAGGACCGTACATCAGGATGTTTTCACCGCCACCCGGCGGGCCGGGCTTGATCACCTCGCGGTTGCAGGATGTCAGCACACCCAATGCTGAAAGGCAGAATAGAAGGAATTTCTTCATAGCAAAAATGATTATTATAAATGTACAAATAGCGTTTTTTCAATCTAAAATATTTACAGTCTTCCTACCGTTTCCACAAACTCCAAAGCATCTTTGGTGTAATAATCGGCGTGGATCTGGTCGGCGAGCTGCGGGTTGAGGACAGCGCCACCCACAAAAATCGGACATTTCACTCCGTTTTCCTTCAGGAAGTGGATGGTCTCCTCCATCGAAATCACCGTGGTGGTCATCAGGGCACTGAGGCCGATGATGAGCGGATGATGGTGGTTGTAGGCGTCAAGTATCACCTCTTTGTCGGTGTCTTTGCCCAGGTCGAGAACCTTGTAGCCGTAAGACTCGAAAATAACCTTTACGATGTTTTTGCCGATGTCGTGTACATCACCTTTCACGGTGGCCAGCACCACCAACCCCTTTTGCGTGTCGCCTTGCGAGAATTGGGATTTGATCACGTCGAAGGCCTCCTTGCAAGCCTCGGCGGAGGCGATAAGTTGCGGCAGGAATATCTTCTGGCGTTCGAAATCAATGCCCACTTCATTGAGCGTAGGTATGAGTATGCTGTTGATGACGGTCATGGGATCTTGTGTGCCGAGGGCCTCTTGGGTGAGTGCGATGCTGTCCTCCTTCAGTCCGCGACGCACAGCCTCGCCGAGGGTCATGGCGGCATCCGCCACGGGCTTGGGCGCGTCGCTCGCCACCGCATGGTTGACATATTCATCCAAATCTTCCGTGGTGCCACGCAGCGCATTGAATGCCAATACCGTGTTGGTCATCAAGGCATTGCATGGATTGATGATAGGCATGGTGAGGCCGTTTTCAAGGGCCATCGCCAAAAAAGTGCTGTTGATGGATTCCCGATTGGGCATCCCGAAGCTGACATTGGACACACCCAATGCGGTAGCAAGCCCCAATCGGTCGGTCACCATGCGCAGGGCGCGGAGCGTCTCCTTCACTAATGGTTGCTGGGCACTGCAAGTCAACGTGAGGGTGTCCATCATCATACGGTGTGGGGCGATGCCATGCGCGGCAGCTCCCTTGAGGATGCGCTCGCCGATGGCAAAACGCTCCTCCGCCGTCTGCGGTATGCCGTTGTCGTCCATGGTAAGCCCCAGCACCACCGCACCGTATTTGCGGGCGATGGGGAACACCGCTTCCATGCTGTCGGCATTGCCATTCACCGAGTTGATGAGCGGCACGCCATTGTAATAGCGGCAACCGGCCTCAATGGCTTTCGGGTTGGATGAGTCAATTTGAAGAGGCAAGTTGGTGATTTCATTCAGCCGGATGACCACATTTTTCATGTTCGTGACATCATCGGTCTTGGGCACGCCAAGGTTTACGTCAAGAATCTGGGCCCCAGCCTCTTCCTGCTTGATAGCCTCTTTGAAGATATAGTCGAAATCGCCATTGAGTATAGCCTCTTTGAGTTTTTTCTTGCCAGTGGGGTTGATGCGCTCGCCACATACGCGCACACGGTCGAGCGTTACGTGCCGCGTGGCAGAGGTCACGGCCGTGGGACGCGCCACCTGCCTCGGAGTCACCAGCTTGCCTTTGTTGACAGCGATAGCCCGGATAAAGTCGGGATTGGTGCCGCAGCAGCCTCCCATCACGGCCACGCCCTGCTCGCAGAAGGTGCGCATGGTGAGGGCGAAAGCTTCTGCCGACAGACTGTAGGAAGCCCTCCCGTTCACCAGTGTGGGAATACCCCTGTTGGGTTGCACCAGGATAGGCTTGTCACAATAGGCCAGCAATTCCTCCACAATCGGGCGCAAATCCTTGGGCCCAAGGGAACAGTTGACCCCGATGGCATCAGCCCCCATGTTGGACATCAACTCGGCCATGATGCGCGGTGACGTGCCTGTGAGCGTGTGGCCCGTGGTATCAAAGGTCATGGTGGTGAACACCGGCTTGTCGCAATTCTCCTTCACGGCCAACAGGGCGCATTTCAGCTCGTACAGGTCGGTGAAGGTCTCCAGGATGAAGCCGTCCACCAGGTCGCGGGCAATGACGACAATCTCCTTAAATGCCTCATAAGCCTCGTCAAAAGAGAGCTCGCCCATGGGGTAGAGCATCTTGCCCAGCGGCCCGATATCGCACATCACGTATTGGGTGGTGCGATGGCGTTTGGCTAATTCGATGGCACTCTCAATTACCAATTTCCGGTCCTCATCCGGCATTTTGATGCGGTTGGCCCCGAAAGTGTTGGTGGTGATGAAATCACAGCCGGCCTCTATATAGTTGCGGTGGATGTCCGCAATCTGGTCTTTGTGTGTGATGTTCAACAGTTCGGGCATCTTGGTCATAATGCCGCGCTTTTCGAGTTCGGTGCCGAAAGCACCATCAAAAATCATGACTTCCTTGCCGAGTTTGGTCAACATAACTGTGAATATTTAGAGGTGCAAAGATACGCTTTTCAGTCGAAAAATCGGGTATTTATACAGTATGTTTCTTCCATTGCGTTAAAAAAAACAAAGACATATTCCGTAATCTATTTTTTTTATACTTTTGCATCCGGAAAAAATGACATTTACTAACCCATTAAAATTTTAAAAAATGAAGAAAGTATTATGCATCTGCGCAGCTGGATTATTGATTGCTGCTCTCTCCACCTCTTGCAACAAGAAATGCGAATGCAAAACCTAATGTTGACGGTGTTGTGATCACCACCAACACGATGGAGCTTGACAATGGTAAAAAATGTGCTGACTACACGGTGCTCGCTTCTGATGATCCGAAAACCGGTGTTGAATGCAAGGGCACGCTTTAATCCAATTAAGCGTAAGACATCCCGTTTCACCAAATCTGGTTTAGCGAAAAAAAAACACTGCAAATCCTGCAGTGTTTTTTTTTTTATTTTGCTTGTATGAAGTAAGTGTGTATTTATCCCCGGATCACCTCTGTGGCCGCCATGTAGGGTGAGATGCGCTTTTCGCGGATGAGCGGCAGCAGGCGCTCGATTTCACGGGCCTTGTCGGTGTCGGTGTAGAAATCGTTCTGCAAAGTGAAGTTGATCCAGTTGTAGAAGATGTTGACGTTCTGCTCGGTGCGGTTTTTCTCGAAATAGCCGTTCTGCTTGGTCAGCGCCTCGTATTGCTGTATCATGTTCCACACCTTGTCGATGGCGAAGCCTTCGAGGGCGGAGCATACCTCCACGGGCACATCCCATTGGCTTTCGTTCTTGGGAAACAGTTTCAGTGCTGCGCGGTATTGCGCCTGCGCACCCACGGCCTTGGCCTTGTTGTCGCCGTCGGCCTTGTTGATGATGAGGCCGTCGGCCATCTCCATGATGCCGCGCTTGATGCCCTGCAGCTCGTCGCCGGCTCCCGCCAGCATGAGCAACAGGAAGAAATCGACCATGGACTTGACCACAGTTTCCGACTGGCCCACGCCCACGGTCTCCACCAGGATGACATCAAAGCCGGCGGCTTCGCATAAGATGATGGTCTCGCGAGTCTTGCGGGCTACGCCGCCTAAGGTGCTGCCCGACGGCGATGGGCGGATGAAAGCGTCAGGGTCCACTGAGAGAGACTCCATACGGGTCTTGTCGCCCAGGATGCTGCCCTTGGTGCGCTCGCTGGAGGGATCGATGGCCAGCACGGCCAGCTTGTGGCCCATGCCGGTGAGCATCTTACCGAAAGATTCGATGAAGGTGCTCTTGCCCACGCCCGGCACGCCCGTGATGCCGATGCGCAACGAGTTGCCGGAGTGCGGGAGACACCGTTCGATGATGGCCTGCGCCATGGCAAGATGGTCGGGGTTGGCGCTCTCGATCATGGTGATGGCCTGGCTGAGGATGACGCGCTCACCGCGGAGGATGCCCTCCACGTAGTCGTCCACCGACAGCACGCGCCGTTTCCGCCGCACCAGATGCGGGTTCACCTGCTCGGGCTGCTCAATGCCGGCCCGCTCCGTCAATGCCGATTGGAAGTGGTCGTCCATAATCGTTTATTTTCCAAAATTATATGCTACGGCATCCTTCATGGAGGAGAAGTAGTGGAAACGCATTCCTTCTATGAAGTTTTCCTTGATGTCTTCGATGTCCTTGCGGTTCTCCTCCGACATGACGATGTCGTAGATGCCGCTGCGCTTGGCGGCGAGTATCTTCTCCTTGATGCCGCCCACGGGCAATAATTTTCCCCGCAGGGTGATCTCGCCGGTCATGGCAATCTTGTCGCGAAGCGTCTTGCCGGTGAAGGCGGAGATGAGGGCGGTGAGGATGGTGATGCCGGCGGAGGGCCCGTCTTTCGGGGTGGCACCCTCGGGCACGTGCACGTGAACCTTCAGCCGTTCGAAAACGGCTGGGTCGATGCGGAACTCGCGGGCATGGGCCTTGAGGAACTCGTATGCGATGGTGGCCGACTCTTTCATCACGTCGCCGAGGTTGCCGGTCATGGTGAGCTCGCCCTTGCCCGGGGAGGTCAGCGCCTCCACGAAAAGGATCTCGCCACCCACAGCGGTCCAGGCCAGGCCGGTGGCCACGCCGGGCACGGTGTTGTCGAAGGCTTTCTCCAGCTGGAAGATGGGCGAACCGAGCATCTCCTTGAGGTCAGTGGGGTTCACTTTCTTGTCAATGGCTCCGTCCTGTACCAGCTGGGCGGCACGCTTGCGGATGATCTTCGCGATGGTGCGCTCCAGCGTGCGCACGCCCGACTCCCGCGTGTATTCGCTGATGATGTGCTCCACGGTCTGGTCGGGAATCTGGAGCTGCTTCTTGTCCAACCCGTTCTCCTTGAGTTGCTTGGGGATGAGATGATGCTTGGCGATCTGGAGCTTTTCCTCGGCCAAGTATCCGGGTATTTCGATGATCTCCATACGGTCGCGGAGGGCCGGATGCACATTGCCGATGTCGTTGGCGGTGGCGATGAACAGCACCCTCGACAGGTCGAAGGAGGTTTCCAAGTAGTTGTCGTAGAAGGCGTTGTTCTGCTCGGGATCCATCACCTCCAGCAGTGCGGCGGAAGGGTCGCCCTGCACGTTCATGCCGGTGATCTTGTCGATTTCGTCCAGCACGAACACAGGGTTGGCGAAGCCGGCCTTTCGCATGTTCTGGATGATACGGCCCGGCATGGCCCCGATGTAGGTCTTGCGGTGCCCGCGCACCTCCGATTCGTCGTGCAGACCGCCCAGCGACACGCGCACGTACTTGCGCCCGAGGGCGGCGGCGATGGACTTGCCCAACGAGGTCTTGCCCACGCCCGGAGGCCCGGCCAGACAGAGGATCGGCGATTTCATGTCGCCCTTCAACTTCAGCACAGCCAGATATTCGATGATGCGTTCCTTCACCTTGTCCAACCCGTAGTGATCCCTGTCGAGGATTTTGCGGGCCTTGGCCAGGTCGAAGTTATCCTTGCTGTATTCGTTCCAGGGCAGATCCACCAGCAACTCCAAGTAGTTGAGCTGCACGGAGTAATCGGGTGCCATGGAGTTGGTGCGCTGCAGTTTCTCCAGTTCGCGGTTGAAAAGGTCGGCGGTCTCCTTGTTCCATTTCTTCTTGGCGGCGCGTTCCTTCAGGGCGGCATAGTCTTTCTCTGACGGCGACCCGCCCAGCTCCTCCTGGATGGTCTTCATCTGCTGGTTGAGGAAATATTCGCGCTGCTGTTTGTCAAGTTCCTGCCGGGATTTGTCCTGGATGTGGTTCTTCAGCTCGATGAGCTGGAGGTCGCGGTGCAGCAGCTTGAGAATCTGCTTGGCGCTGTCCACGATGTCGTCGTTTTCCAGAATCTGCTGTTTTTCATCCACGGAAACAGAAAGGTTGGAGGCCAGGAAGTTGAGCAGGAAGACGTGGCTTTCGATGTTCTTGAGGGCGAAGGAGGCCTCGCGAGGGAGGTTGGGCGACAGCTTCATCATGCGGGTGGCCGTGTCCTTGATGGTAGAGATCAGGGCCTTGAAGTTGCGCTGCTCGGTGATCCGCTTGTCGAAGTCGTTGGAGTTGAAGGGGATGGCGGAGCATTTGAAGTAGGGCTCGGTCTGGGTGAGGTCTTGGATGATGAAGCGGCGCACGCCCTGCACGATGATGGTGACGCCGCCGTCGGGCATGGTGATGTATTTGAGAATGTGTGCCATCGTGCCCACACGGTAAAGGTCGTCGAGGGTGGGCTCCTCCACCTCGTTGGTGCGCTGGGCCACCACGCCGATGGGCTCGGCGGTGCGGGAGTAGTCCTGTGCCAGCCGGATGGACTTGGTGCGCCCCACGTTGATGGGGATGACCATGCCGGGGAAGAGGAGGGTATTGCGGAGAGGCAGCAGGGCTATCTCATCGGGGATGTCCTCCTGACGGAGCTTGATTTCGTCGTCGAGGGAGAAGAGCGGGATGAAGTTCGCCTCGTTGCCCATAAATTCTTCAATCAGGGATATGTCTTTCATCTATATTGTGTTAGAATAAAAAAACTGACCTCTTTTGACAAGCAAAAAAGGTCAGCAAAAGTACAAAAATATTATGGATATTATTTGTTCTTGTTTGTGTCAAGGTGACGGGCATACTTGTTGCGGAATTTATCCACACGGCCTGCGGTGTCAACCAGCTTCATCTTACCCGTGAAGAAGGGGTGAGATGTGTTAGAAATTTCTAATTTTACCAGCGGATATTCATTTCCGTCTTCCCACTGAATCGTGTCTTTTGTAGCAACGGTAGACTTGGTCAAGAAAGCGTAATCGTTTGACATGTCCTTAAATACGACCGTTCTATACTCTTTTGGATGGATACCTTTTTTCATTTTATCTTTTATTTTTGTTGCCTAAAAAATTGGAGTGCAAAAATACACTTTTTTTGAATTAAATCAAGTAGTTGCAATTTTTTTATTTCCACAGAAAAAAAAGGCTCAGTTTGTCTTGAAACGATAGGTGTCGATGGCGGCGAGGTCGGCGTTGGCCTTGACGATTTTCTGCTTGAGGTTTTCCTTGTGGCGGATCACTTTCTCGCGCATGGCGGGGTCGCCGGCGGCGAGAATTTGCATGGCGAGGATGGCGGCGTTCTGCGCCCCGTTGATAGCCACGGTGGCCACAGGTATGCCCGGCGGCATCTGCAGCATGGCGAGGGCGGCGTCCACCCCCTCCAGCGACGACTTGATGGGCACGCCGATGACCGGCAGGGGAGTCATGGCGGCGATCACACCCGGCAGGTGCGCGGCCATGCCGGCACCCGCAATGATGACCTCCACGCCCCGCGTGTGCGCCTTCTTGGCATATTCGGCCACCTCATCGGGCGTGCGGTGCGCCGAGAGGGCCAGCACCTCGAAAGGAATCTCGTTGCTTTCCAGAAATTTGAAGGCAGCCTCCATGACCGGAAGATCCGACGTGCTGCCCATGATGATGCTTACTCGTGCGTTCATTGTTGCTATTTTTCGTGGTGAACCATGTTCGACGGTTGGCATGACTTTTGCAAAAACCACCGTCTGTTTTTGTGGCTGCAAAGATAGTATTAAAAACGGAAATATAATTGTATCTTTGCCGCCGAATTTAGAAAGGATTTTTTATGAACGATTTACTGGGAAAATTGGAACTTATCTACCAACGTTGGCTGCAGATCGGCGAGGATATCACCAAGCCCGACGCCATGACGGATATGAAGAAGTTTATCAAGATGAGCAAGGACTACAAGGACTTGCAAGCGGTGGTGGATGCCTATAAGAAATACAAAGATGTGATTGGCAACATCGCCAACGCCAAGGATATTCTGGCCAACGAGAAGGACGAGGAGTTCCGCGAGATGGCCAAGCTGGAGCTGGACACGTTCCAGGCTGAGAAGGACCAGCTGGAGGAAGACATCCGCTTCCTGCTGCTGCCCTCCGACCCGCAGGACAGCAAGAACGCCCAGATGGAGATCCGCGCCGGCACCGGCGGCGACGAGGCCAGCATCTTCGCCGGCGACCTTTTCCGTATGTATCAGCATTATTGCGACAAGAAAGGCTGGAAAATAGAGGTCCTTTCCATGACGGAAGGCACGGTGGGCGGCTACAAGGAGATCGACTTTGCCGTGAACGGCGAGGGTGTCTATGGCATCATGAAGTACGAGTCCGGCGTGCACCGCGTGCAGCGCGTGCCGCAGACGGAATCGCAGGGCCGCGTGCACACATCCGCCGCCTCGGTGGTGGTGCTGCCCGAGGCCGACGAGTTCGATGTGGACCTGAAACAAAGCGACATCAAGAAGGAGACGTTCTGCGCCTCCGGCCCCGGCGGCCAGTGCGTCAACACGACCTACTCCGCCGTGCGCCTCACCCACATCCCCACGGGCATCGTGGTTTCCATCCAGGATGAGAAATCCCAAATCAAGAATCTCGAAAAGGCCATGCGCGTGCTGCGTACCCGTCTTTTTGAAATGGAATACAAGAAATATCTGGACGAAATCGCCTCCAAACGTAAGACGATGGTCTCCACCGGCGACCGTTCCGCCAAGATCCGCACCTACAACTATCCGCAGAACCGCGTCACCGACCACCGCATCAACTACACCATGTACAATCTCGCCAATTTCATGAACGGCGATATTGAGGAGGTGCTGCAGGCGTTGCAGGTGGCCGAAAACGCCGAACGTCTGAAAGAGGCGGTCGAATAATCCGGATACAACTATTATATATACAGCAATTTCCCTTCCACTTTCGGATACCCCATCTCGCGCAGCAAGGCGCAGTATCCGTCTATTTGCTGCTGGTACTGCTCGTGCGGCTGGCCCGTCTTGTAGTCGATGACCATTACTCTGTCGGGCAGGAACACCACGCGGTCGGGACGGTGCTGATTGCCGTGCGTGTCCAGGATGGTGATTTCGTTGCGCACGTCCGCGCCGGGGGCGAAACAGGGGCGCAGGGTGTCGTCTTCCAGAATGTGCTGCAATGCGGTGCGCAGACGCTCTTTCCGCCCGGATTCCACTTCCGCGATGAGACTGTCAACCTCCGCCATTGTGATGGGGAACGTTTCCAGACGGGAAAGGAAATCGTGTACGAAAGTACCTTCTACCTTCGGGTCGTCTTCTGCAAGCGTCTCCGAACTCTCGAAACGGAGCGTGTCAATGGAAAAATCAGAGAGGACAACCTCAGGGACAATATTCTCTTGGCCCTTTTTATCCGTTTCTTTCTTGTTTTTCTTCTTCCATACACGGTCGCCGAAGTAGTAAAACTGGTTATCTTCTGTGTCCTGCGCGAACAGCAGACCGCCAGCCGGATTTTCTTCATTGTTGCAGAAGGATAAAAGATATTCGCCGTAACCGCCTCCGCCCGTCTTGCTGCGCTTGGTGACAATATACAGCATCTCGCTGGCGCGGGTGTGGGCCACATACAGCAGGTTCAGCGTGTCCATGCCCCGACTCACACTTTCGTCCAAATACCGCTGCTCGTAAGAAGAACCCATGCAGGCTTTTTCACTCAATTCGATATACGCGACATCTGTTTCCGAGGTTTTGGTCCAGATAGGCTGCAGTCGGTTGGGTGAGGAGGTGAAGGGCAGAATGACGACCGGATATTCCAGACCTTTGGATTTGTGGATGGTGGTGACGGTGATGGCGTTATGCTTGCCGGTGAGCTTCAAGGCGGGTTTGCTCTTGGTGTCGTTGATCATCTGCCACCAACTCAAGAAAGCGGTGATCTCGCCGGTGTGGGTTTGCAGATAATTGAGTATAGTGTTCTCAAAACTGACAACGAAAGGGCTCTGTTTTTTCTCCAACCCGTAGAAACGGATGATTTCCCGGACAAGAATCCAGAATGGCAGTGATTGCCACTTTTCACGCGGAATGTTCAGACTGAATTTCTGTTCCATCAGCTCCTGGAAACTGGTGCCGGCGTGCAAGGCGAACAGAAGCTCCTCCATGCTGTTTTCCCGATGGTTGATTTGGGCGAGGAAGTGGAGGATGGTGGCCTGTGCCAGCCGGTCTTTCGGACGAATCAGGTGGCGGAGGGTTTGTATGATGAGGTTCACCTCAGCCGACGTGTTGAGCGTCAGGGCTTTTTCAGTGATGACGTGCCAGCCCTGCTTCAGCATGAGGTTGCTCATGTGGGTGCAGCTGTCGTTGCCGGAATAGAGCACGGCAATGTCACCCTCGTCGTACCCGCGCATCAGCGCGTCCTTGACGGCAAAGAGCACCTGCGCATCGGTCAGGGTGATGTCTTTGTCCTCTTTAATGGCTTTCACGAATTCCTCGCCGGGCTGGAAACAGGAACGACGGTTCTTTTTCTCGTCATCGGAGGTCCCGATATACACTTGCACCAAGCCGGAATCTTCTTTGACGACATCCTGCTCCAATCCGGTGGCGTAGTATTTGTTCAACCCTTTGGCATCGGAATAGTATTTGAAGAAAAGATTGTTGAACGTAACCACTGAGGCAAGGGAACGGAAATTCTTCTGGAGCGGTTCGGTGCGGTAGGTCTCTTTCGTGACTAAACGCAGATCGGGGTCGGCTTGGAGGCGGTTGAGGTCGGTGAGCTTGTAGAAGAGGTCGGCGTCGCCGTTGCGGAACCTGTAGATGGCCTGCTTCACATCCCCGAACAGCGACACGTCGCGTCCGTTGGCGATGGCGTTGTTGATGATGATGGGTTTCAAATCGTCCCACTGCATCTGCGAGGTGTCCTGAAACTCGTCAATGAAGAAGTTGTCGAAACGGATGCGGTCGAACAGATACTCGTAGCCCCGGTTTTGTATCGTTTCGTATATCAGTGTGTTGGATTCATTGAGGATAAAGAAATTGTTCTGCTGCTTGATTTCCTCCATCTTTTTCTGCAAATCCGTCAGGAGGGTGAGCTTGTCGGCATTTTTGATTTGGATTTTATAATCCCGATATTGACAGACAGGCTCTTTTAAAATGTCGTGTATTTTGTTGAAACAATCTTCTATGTGCGGGATCACCTCGTCCAGAAGGGCGGTTTCTTCGCTGGTGAGCTTTGTTTTTTTGAGATAGCCGCCTGTCTTTTTATTCTGGAATTTTTCAAGGCTTTCCTGATAATAGGTGACAGGGTCGTTTAAAACATCCTCAAACCAATGCCCGAAAGTGGGACTGTTCAGGCTCAGTCCCGAAAGGCGTGCCATCCAGCTGCTGCCTTCCTGGGCCGTTGGGCGGATGCGCTCGCGCAGCTCGTCGGGCGTTCTCCGGAGCCATTCCCGTATCCTCTTGTTGTTTTCGCGAATGGTGTCGGCGTCCGTGTTGCGGAGAATCTGGATATATTGGTAGTTTTTTTCCGCATTGGCGTACAGAATGTCCAAGGCAGCGCGCAACTCCTTGTCAATGTTCAGGTTTCCGGTCTCCTCCATGCTGTTGTCCAACAGGGTGACGATGCGCTTGGCCAGATTGGAGTCGGCGGAGAGTTCGTTCAGCAGTTGGTCGATGGCTTCAATGTAGAACTCGTCCATCTCAATCAGGACAGAGTAGGTGAGGCTGAGTTTGAGGCTGATGGCGGAGGAACGGATGACTCGTTGGAAAAAGCTGTCGATGGTGGAGATGGTGAAGCGTGCGTAGTCGTACAAGATGCGCCGGAGCAGTTCCTTGGATTCCCGTTGCATGAACGGTTCCAACGTCGCTGTGTCGGGTGGGTTGTTGCCGAAGAGCTTCTTAACCACCAGATTATAAATGGCTTTTTCGCTCCCGGAGAGTTTATCCACCGATTCAAAGGCGAAGGCGGTCAGTGTGCGGACGATGCGGTCTTTCATCTCCCCGGCGGCATTGTTGGTGAACGTGATGCCCAGAATCTTCTGAAACAGGTCCAGATGCAACTCCCTATCCGCCTGACCGATGTGTTTGCTGTCGCTGCGGAAACAGAGGGTGAGAAAGTCGGCCACCAAGCTGGTGGTCTTGCCGGCACCGGCGGATGCCGAATAGGTGGTGAACATGCGTTAAGGTTTAGGGATAATGGTTTGATATACGATGAGGGCGGAGGCGAAGGCGAAAAACAGATTATACCCGCCGCAGATGCCGTCCATGTCCAGTATTTCGCCCGTGGCAAAAAGACCCGGAAATCGTTTCAGGGAAAAATCGGCGTTCACCTCCTGCAGGTCGATGCCGCCGTGGCACACCTGGGCGAAATCAAGGGCGTAGGTGCCGGTGATGGCGAACCGTAAGCGCGTGACATCGAAGGGCTTCTGCTCGTAAAGGGCGTTGAGTTTGGGGTGCAGCACTCCTTTCAGCGTGTGGAAACGCTGCAGATGCGCTTCTGTATTGAATTGTGGGTCGTGGTAGATGAGGTTGAGTTGCAGGAAACAGTTCTCCTTGGAGGAAAGGCGGTTATAGTATGCCGACAGGTTCAGAATCACGATGCCGGAGATGCCATCCTCCTTGAAGGTAACCTCGCCGGCCTCGCGGTGGATGAGCCGGTCGCCCTGCCACAGGTCGGCAATGACCTGCGTGCGGCAGCCGGCCAGGGATTTCGGATAGTCGGCGAGCGTAAATCCGACTAAGGAGGGTTCGTAGGGATGTGTTGCGAAGCCGAGATTGTCGAGGAATCCGTTGTAGTTCTTGCGGTTTTTGGCTATCATGTTGGCCGGTGTCCCGGAAGCGAGGACCACGTGGTCGAAGGTCTCCGGAAAGTCGTCAATGTGCCATTTGCCGTCCCTGTTTTCCAGACGTTTCACCTCATGTTCAAGGATGGCGTGGCAGTTTTTCCGTTCGGGTTCCCACAGAAGATCCACGACGGTTTGCGAAAATTGGCTGCTTGGATAGACGCGTCCCTCCTCGTCGGCAATCATGGTCAGGCCCATCTGTTCAAACTCCTGGCGGAGCTGTTCGGGCGAGGCTTGCCGCAGCAGTTGCCGCGCAAATTCGGGATGGTTGTACCCCTCCGGGTCGATATGCTCGTTGAAGATGTTGGCTTTGCCCCCGCCGGACGCGCGCAGCTTGGTGCCCACACTGCGGCACCGCTCGAAAACATATACCGGACAGTCGGCATGTTCTGACAGCTTCCGGGTCAGGAATAGGCCGGAGGCTCCGGCACCGATGATGGCGATGCGGCTCATTCGGGATTGTCGATTAGGAAGTGTTTGATGGATTGTTGGAATTCTGGGAACAGGTCGGGCCCGGAGGCGATGATCTCGCCGCCGAAGAGCCAGTTGTTGCCGCCGGAGAAGTCGGAGACCAAGCCGCCGGCCTGCTGGATGATGAATGCGCCCGCCGCCACGTCGTAGGGTTTCATGCCGTACTCGAAGTAGCCGTCGCAGCGCCCGCACGCCACATAGACGAGGTCGGTGGCGGCGGAGCCCAGCCGGCGCAGGCCATGGGTGTGCTGCATCGACCACCGCATGTAGCGCATGAAGGGATCCAGAATGGAGAAGTCCGAATAGGGAAACCCGGTGGCCAGCAGCGAAGCGTCCAGCTTGGAGCAGTGGCTCACGTGGATGGGATAGCCGTTCAGATAGGCTTTTCCGTCTTTATAGGCGTAAAAACATTCGTCGCGCCAGATCTCATACACCACGCCGATGACGATCTCATCATACTCTTTCAGGGCGATGCTGATGGCCGTGGGCGGCAGGCCGTGGATGAAGTTCGTGGTGCCGTCCAGAGGGTCCACAATCCAGTTGTACTGATCTTCCAAGCCGCGCTCCGTGTCCTCCTCGGCGATGAAACCCGCCTCCGGCACCAGCTCCTTGAGCTTGGCCACAATGGTCTTCTCCGACTCTTTGTCGAACTGTGTCACATAGTCGTGAACGCCTTTCGCCTTCATCTTGACGCTGGTGAGGCTCTGCCGTTCGCTGCACAGCCACAGCCCCACGTGGCGGGCCAAGGTCACCACCTCTTCACATATCTGTTGGTAGTTCAGGTTTTCCATACGCTATTCGTTTAAAAAGTCCTTGACCAGCTGGATGGTTTCCTGTTGCGCCTGCTCCAGCACATCGTTCAGTATTATTTTATCGAATTGGGAGGAGAAGGAGAGCTCATATTCGGCTTTGTCCAACCGTTTTTGGAACGATTCGGGAGACTCCGTGCCCCGTTTGTGCAGCCGGTTGGCCAGCTCTTCGATGGAGGGCGGTTCGATGAAGATGGCCAAAGCCTGTCCGCCGAAGAATTTCTTGATGTTGAGACCGCCTAACACGTCCACGTCGAAGATGACCGTCTGGCCGTTTTGCCAGATGCGTTCCACCTCGCTTTTCAGGGAGCCGTAAAATTGGTTCTCATACACCTCCTGCCATTCCAAAAACTCATCGTTGCCTAAACGGCTTTTGAATTCGTCCGGGGTGATGAAATAATAGTCCTTTCCGTCAATTTCGTAGTCGCGCTTGGCACGCGTGGTGGCGGAAATGGAGAACTGGAGTTCGGGGACAGCCTGTAGGAGATGCCGCACAATGGATGTCTTCCCGGCACCGGAAGGTGCTGATACGATGATGACTTTACCTTGCATTTTCCAATAGTTTTGAGCCTTCAGCACAACAGGCTGGAGGCCGTTGATATTGCCATGCAAAAGTAACAAAAAAACGGGAATCCTTACTTGTTCTTCTGCTCTTTCCGCTCATCCCAATATTTTCGGATGTGTCCCCAGTTGACGACAACCCCCGCCGAGGCGGTGATCTTCGACCAGCGGGTCCAGTCAATGGCCGGGATGATATTGTGGGCCGTGAAGAACACGTTGACAGGACCGACATCAAAGCCAAGCCCGACCCCTAAGTTGCCGAGGGATTTTCTGGCAAGGGTGTAGGAAAGGCATACATCGAAGACATTGAAGAAATGGCCGTTGTAAGCCACCGTCAGGGCAGGCCGGAAGTTGTGGTTTACGATTGTGCCCTGGGCTAACAGGATGAGACGGTTGGATTTGTTTATATCAAATTCACCTTGTATCAAGATTTTAGGGCTGATAAATGTGCTGTAGCCGGAGATGGCTTCCGAGTTCAGAGGGAAATAGTCGGCCAGGGAGTCCAAAAAGGCTGCCCTGCCGTCATCCGATGTAAGCTGGACAATATCATCTTCGGTGAGGCCTGAGAAGAGGAAGCCGCCATCCTGATAGTAATGGCCTCCGTCGGCCATGGCACTGCTGATCCTTTGGGTGGAGGTCTTCCAATGGATGAAGCCAAGATCCAAGACGGAGGCGGCAAGCGTGATCCTTTTCGTGAGTTTGTAACGAAATCCCAAGTCAATACCGGCGCCCACGTTCTTGAAGGCGTTGCCCAGCAACGACCACTCCAAATCGGCCATCGTGACCTCATAGTTGCCATTGTTCAAATTCAGCTGAAGGGGGATGGCGGAGGCCAAGCGGGCATCCGCTTCGTACTGCAGAAACATGCTGTAATCATCCTCATTGGTGGTGATGGTGGCATTCAGCCTGCGGGTATTGACATTGAAAGCCCCGAACAGGAGTTTGGCGTGCGCACCCCAGGAGATCTTCGGCGTCAGCTGATGCCGGAGACCAAAACTGATTTCCTGATAAACAGTGCTGTTAATGCCCAATGACAGTTTGGCGGGATTATCATCGCCCAGATAGTTAAGGTTGCCCATCAGCGGGAAACCGAAAAGGTCTTTGGAGTAGGTCAGGTTGACATTGCCCCGGAGCCGGTAGTCGAACGTGAAAAAGAATTTTTTAGAAAAACGGAATCCGAATCCCAGAAGGGCCTCGTCGAAATCCAAATGCAGATAGTTGTTCTTAGGTCTGAGACTGTTGACGAATTTATTGGCAGTCAGGGAAATGGGATAACCCTCATCATCCGTTTCGAAGAGGTTTTTATATCGGATGGAAGAATTGTACAAGCCGATTCCCAAATTGCCGATGGCCGGCACGGAAACATAGCCGTTATAGAGCAGCTCGGCAGAAGGGTCTGTGCGAAGCTGGTAGGGATTCAGGTACATGAAATGCGTTAACGGCGTCTCCTGGGCGGAGGCCGTCAGCATGGCCATAAGTATGGCGATGAAAAAGGTCGTGGATCTTCTTTTCATGGTCATGGCTGCATGTATTGGTCGGCTAATGTGCCCAAATCCACGTCGAATTTGGCGGAAAGACGCACCTTGAGGGATTGGTCGCTGCGGATGGCTACCTGGTGGTCGTCCGTGTTGACACCCGCCTTGAGGATGATTTTGTCACAGGAGAGCATCCGCTGTATCTGTGCCACATCCTCCTTGGCAATGTATGCTTCCGAGGGGACAGGAACCCCGGCGTAGCACCCGTTGATGACCATCGGCGTGGTGAACAGGGAGTCGCGCACACGATGCGCTTGGCTGTCGTAGAAATAGGCCTGCATATCAAAGCCGATAGGCAGTTGGTTTTCTATGCGGAAACGGAATACGATGTTGGAAATTCCGTTGATGTCCGGAATGTCGGCCCCGCCGAAATCCAAGGTGTCATGGAAGGTGATCTTGTCGAGTTTCACTTTCAATGGCAGGGTGATGGCGATTTTCAGGTTTATGGTTTGATGTTCCGTGACGGTGAGCACCGGCGTGTTCATCCCATTAGGGTTAAGCACTGCAGTGCCGGCGAAGTGCAGGCTGCTCATGTTGGTGTTGAGAAACAGCGAGGAAGTTAGGGGAAGGGGCACAGCCTCAAAATTGTGTGTGTTGGCCGGCATGTGGATGGTGGCAGGTGAGGAGGACAGCAAAGATGTGGTCGGAACGCCATTCCCGGAAAGGGATGCGTCGCGGACGGTGAGGTCCGCCCCGATGGGGAAGGAGTTTTGCACGAGACACACTACCTGAGGATCGTACAGCGTGATGGAACCGCCCAGCTGGCTCGACAGGAAGCTCAGGTCGAAGTCCAGGCTCTCGTCCAGGTCCATGTCAAAGGCTTTTATACGCCCCCGCAGCTCTTCAAGCACCATTTGCCTTGCCAGCACGGAGTAATGGATGACGGGGTTGTTCGGAACGGTCGCGCCCGAGGATACGGCCGTCAGATGCAGGTAGATGTCCGCCTTGTTGACGGCGTTGGGGATCAGCGTGTATCCAGACAAGTCCAAGTCCACCTGGTTGTCTTCATAAGCGTTGATGTTGTATGTGGCATGAAAATCCTGGTTGGCGGCATCTTTGATCTGAGGCGAGGACACCTCCACCGTGAAGTTGATGGGGATGTCGTGGGAGAGATGCAGGGTCAGCAGGCCGGACTTGATGCGGGCATATTCCAGAACAGCCTCATCGGCGGGAAATTCCAGCGTGGTGGTGTCGTTGTATAGCGTGAACGTCATCTGCGGCAGGTGCGGAAATGCACTTCCGGAAACCGTCAGGGTCTTCGATTCCGAGATGACCTTGTCTTTCATGATACCCAGAAGCTGTTCGGAGGAAATCAGCGAATCTTTCTCCAATTGATAGGTGATTTCCAATGTTCCGTCGTTGCCGGTCTGGATAAAGGACACGTCATCGGCCATGCTGAGGATGTCGCCAATCGACATGTCGGCATTCACCAAGGGGATGCCCCAGGAGCCTTCGGCGTCAATTCCGTTCATCCGGGAGAAATCGTATGCCGTACGCTTGCAGGAGAAACAGAACAGCAGCAGTCCTGTAAGGCAAGTGTAAAGTAGAAATCGGTGATTCATACAGAATGTATTTTTTCTATAAATTCAAACTGCAAAAATAAAAAGAATAATTTAAATGTCAGCGTTTTTTTCAAATTAATTATTTTTCAAAAACAAAACGAATAAAAAAGTTGCATATTCCCTGCCGTTTTCTTCTATGCGTCGGTTTGGGAAGATGGTTTTAAAATCACGATGGTGACGGCGGCGATAACGACTACCATCCCGATGATCTGGCCGACGGTGCAGCGCTCGTGCATGACGAAGATACCGATGAGAACGGCGGTGAGCGGCTCCAGACAGCCGAAGGCCGCCGTGACGGTGGATCCTATCCGCTTGATGGCCTGGATGAGCGTGAGGTTGGAAACCAAGGTGGGCAACAACGACAACAACAGCAGGTTCACCCAGGAACGCCCGTCCGGAATGGGCGAGAAACCGCCCTCCACCGCCCAGCAGTTGATAGCGAAGATGACCGTGCAGATGGTGACCAGATAAAAGGTTATTTTCAGGCCGTCCATCTCTTTGACGGCCGACTTGTGGATGGCGGCAAGATAGGTCGCGTAGGCGAACACGGTGACCAGCACGATGGCAATGCCCTGCCATTGGAGCGAATTCGCACCGCTGCCCGACAGCGACAACAGCGCCACGCCCCCAAGAGCCATCAGAATCGCCAACAGAGTGGTTTTGCTTGTTTTCTCCTTGAAAACCACATACATGATGATGGCCACCATGACGGGATACAGGAAATGGATGGTGGTGGCGATGCCGGTAGGGATGTATTGGTACGACCAGGTAAGAAAGAGCGCGGTGATAGCGTAGAAGACGGACAGGAACACCAACGTCAGGAATTCTTTGCCCGTCAGACGGAGGTTGGTGCGGCGCACGGTCATGACAATACTCATGGCGATGGCAGAGATGAGAAAACGGTAGAACACCACCGAGGTGACACGCACGCCGGCGTTCATCAACGGCACGGAAAACAGCGGAATCAGCCCGAACACCGCCGAGGATATGATGGCGAATACCGTCCCCGATGTGTATGTACCCCGATTTCTTCCCATGCTATTCTTCCGGCAAGGCCTTGAACCCTAATCCCATAATTTCCGAACTCTCAATCACATTCACAAAGGCTTTCGGGTCCAAGCGACGAAGGTTGGCCTTGAGCTTGATGAGGTCGGTGCGGTCCAGCGTGACGTATATCATCTTGCGCTCCGTGCCCTGGTACATGCCGAGACCGGTGAAGATCGTGCCGCCGCGCTTCATATCGTGCAGGATGAAGTCGCGCACCTCGTCGGTCTTGTCCGTGACGATAAAGGCCGTCTTGTACGACTTGAGGCCATCCACGATGAGGTCGATGACCTTGCTCTCAATAGCGATGAGGATGATGGAATAGATGGGAAGACGAATTTGCTTGAAGGCGATGAGCGTGGTGAGCGTGATGCAGGAATCCACGATGAGCACCAGGGTGCCGAGCGAGATCTTCGTGTATTTGTGCAGGATCATGGAGATGATGTCGCTTCCGCCGGAAGTGGCTCCCGACTTGAAAATCAGCCCGATGGCGACGCCGTAAATGACGCCGGCCACCACCGTGTTGAGGAAGTAGTCCGGGATGAAGAACAGGGTGCTGTGCGGAATCTGCACGGCGTTGTGGATGCCCACCGCCTGCTCCACGATGCCTTCGTGAATGACCGGGTTGTAGCCCCACAGGGTCTCGATGAGCCAGGTGAAGGCGAAAATGAGGATGGTGGAAACCACCGTCTTGATGCCGAACCGCGGTCCGAGAATCCACGTGCCGATCAGCAGCAGCGGAATGTCCATGCAGATGGCGTAGAAGCTGATCCTCCACGGCCACACCGTGTTAAGCACGTTGGCCAGACCGTAGGTGCCGCCCGGGGCGAGCAGGTACGGGTTCACGAACATCACATCGCCCACGGCAAACAGCAGGCTGCCGATCACCAGAAACGTGTAGGCTATGATTTGGTCTTTCAGATTGGATTTCATCGGTTGTGTTTTTATCAGATATTTGAAAAATAGTATTGGATGTTGTATGTTAATCGGTTAGAAAACGACGGGCAGCAGCAGTTCCACCATGAGGGCCACCAATACGGCCACCAGGGCCACGCGCACAAGACCGCGGTTTTTCCACGACATCACGATGGCCACCACCGTGGCGATGATGGCGGAGGCGTAGTGCGGCGAGGTGGCTCCCGTGGGTGTGGTGGAGTAGATGACACCCGGGAAGGTCATGGCCGAGAGGACACAGAAGGGAATGTAGTAGAGGAAATCCTGAAACCATTCGTTGTCTAATTTCCGGCGCACGAACCCAATGGGGATGACACGGATGAGGTATGTGGTGAGGGCCATGATGACCATCGCGATGGCCACGTTCTGCATACTACACATGGGTACCTCCTTCCTGATGTTGTCTTCTCCGGAAACGTTTCACCTCCTTGATGGATGCGCACACGGCGGCGCCCACGATAGCCGAGATGATGATGGCCCAGCCGCCGCCACCGCTCTTGCCAAGCACGTCCAGTCCGGGCACGTAGGTGAAGAGGCACGACAGCAAGGCCGAAAGGATGATGGCGATGGCCACCTTGCGCCCCGTGCGCGCCGGCGGGATGATGATGGCGATGAACATGCAGTAGAGCGCGATGCCGAAACAACCTTGCAGCATGGGCGACAGCAGGCTCGAAGCCACGGCTCCCAGGCAGGTGCCCAGCGTCCACCCGAAGATGGGGGTGATCATCAGTCCCCCGAAGAACGGGAACTTCACATCCTCCTTCTCCATGGCCGCCAGGGCGAACACCTCGTCGGTGATGCAGAAGGCCATGATGGCCCGCTTGTAGAAGGGCATGTCGGAGGCCACCTTCTGCGACAGCGACAGCGACATCAGCATGTAGCGCAGGTTGATGACGAAGGTGGTGATGACGAGCTCGATGTAGGGGGCGCCTCCCTCGATGAGGCGGATGCCGGCAAACTGCCCCGCCGAGGCCATGTTGGTGAGGGATATGATGGTGGCCTCCAGCGGGTTGAAGCCCATCTTGACGGCAATCAACCCGAAGGTGAACGACACGGGAATGTAGCCCAAGCAGATGGGAAATCCCGTTTTCAAACCCCTAACAAACTCATTCATAAATAGTTGATGATTTCTTTTTCAGGGTACAAAGATACAATATTTCGGGGAAATATTATAGTGTCAAACATCTGCTTTTGTCAGCGGGCGGGCCATCCAACTTTTTCGTACTTTTGCAAAAAAATACACACCACTATGCTCGAATATTTCAACGAAGTGCCCTATTCCGTCACCGTGTGCGACAAGGACGGAAAGATTTTGGAAATGAATGAGATGGCCGTGAACGTGCTCAGCCACGGACAGCAGATTATCGGCCACAACCTCCTCGACTGCCACCCCGAGCCCGCGCGCACCAAGCTGGCGGAGATGCTCCAGAATCACAATGTTAATGCTTATACCATCGAGAAAAACGGCGTCAAGAAGCTCATCTATCAGTCGCCCTGGTTTCAGGACGGCGAGTTTGCCGGCTACATCGAACTTTCCATGGAGATTCCGATAGAGATGCCGCATTATGTGCGAATGCCGAAAAATTAATCGGTTGACTTTTTGTAGTTATTTTCACTTTTGCTGCGTTTATAATAAAGAATAAAAACATCGCAATATGAAAAACATTTTTACAACAGTGGCATTTTGCCTTGTGTGCCTTTTCGGCGCCTTTGGCCAAAATTATACCACAGTCCAAATCACACCCGTCAATGGTGTGCTGACGGTCAATGGGGTGAACCAGATCTCCATTCCGAATTTCGACCCTAGTGAGGTACAGCTGGAACCCCTGTCGGGATTCGTGGCCGTGCCCAACGCCGACCAGATGTACACGGTGGCGGAATATGCCTCCCTGGACGATGTGTGGAGCGCGTGCAATGGCTCTGCGGTCTGGACCAGCAATCTGGTCACGCTGGACACCTATTCGGGAGAGGGCATGAATACCGGGTACGCCGCCTTGAAATTCTCCGGCACCCCGAACACTTTCGGCTATGCCAAGTTCGACAAAAACGTGTCGGGCGGCTGGACCGAGTTCGGCTATTTTACGGATGGCGTAGGTGTGGCCGAATGGTCGAACACCGTTTCCGTTTATCCGAATCCTGTGGTGGAAACTCTCTGCATCAACAATGCCGAAGGATCTTATATGGCTATTTACAACATGAAGGGCCAGCAGGTGAGATTGGTTGAGCATGTGGACGCCAACACCACGGTCAATGTCTCGTCGTTGTCGGCAGGTGTCTATTTCGTGCGCATCACGGGCGACAAGCGCGTGAACACGGTGAAGTTCGTGAAGGAGTAAGCGCGGCGTGCGGAAAAGGACTTCCATAAGAAAATGTTGCGCCTTTAATCGAAAGGATTATTTCCCATCGTACGATCGCTTCTACTATCAAGTCATGCGGGCCATTGGCCCGCATGATGGTTTTTGTATTTGTCATTTTTAACAATTAATTGTTGAAAGTAGTTGATAATCAATTTGTTGATTAAAAATTTTCAAAGAGGGTGAGTTGATGAAAAAATCAGTTGTCAAGGAATTCTTGACTACTGCTTCAGATGGGAAAAATACAACACATTTTGTTGGGCATGAGGCAATCAGCAATGTTTTTATTTTCTATCTTTGCACTTTCAAAATTTCACCCAACCTCATCATCAATGTACCCCAAGCAATCCCAAGATAACACCGCCCTTATCTACGGCATGCGCCCCATCTTCGAGGCGATGGAGAGCGGCAAGACCATCGACAAGGTGCTCTTCCAGAAAGGGCTCCAGGGCGAGCTCTTCAAGCAGCTCTTCTACGAGGTGCGCCAGCACAAGATCCCGTTCCAGTATGTGCCCCTTGAGAAACTGAACCGCCTCACGCGCAACAACCACCAGGGCGTGGTGGCCTTCCTCTCCGCCATCGAGTACAGCAGCATCTTCGACATTGTGCCCACCATCTTTGAAGAGGGTAGAGTCCCGTTCTTGCTGCTCCTCGACAAGATTACCGACGTGCGCAACGTGGGCGCGATTGCCCGCTCGGCCGAGTGTGCGGGCGTGGATGCCATCATCCTGCCCCTCAACGGCGGCGCGCAGCTCAACGAGGACGCGGTGAAGAGCTCCGCCGGCGCGCTCAACAAGATACCCGTCTGCCGCCACTCCAACCTCGTGGAGGTCATCCAGTATCTTAAGGACTCCGGCATAGAGGTGGTGGGCGTGACCGAGAAGGCCAACCACGCGCTCTACAACAAAGATATGACGGGGCCGGTTTGCCTCATCATGGGCAACGAATACGAGGGCATTGCGTGGGACTACCTGCGCCATTGCAACGACACCATCACCATCCCGATGGTGGGCTCCATCCGCTCGCTCAATGTCTCTGTGGCCACTGGTATCACGCTTTTTGAGGTGGTGAAACAACGCAATCCCGTGAAAGAATGAAGAAGATAGGACTGCTTTCCGACACGCACGGCTATCTGCACCCCGACGCCTTTGAGTTTTTCAAAGACTGCGATGAGATCTGGCACGCAGGCGACATCGTGGACGACTTCATCCTTGATGAGCTAGCTTCCATTGCGCCCACCGTGCGCGCCGTGTATGGCAACTGCGACGATTGGGACATCCGCCGGGAGATTCCTGAAAACCAGGTCTTCCAGTGTGAACAGCACACCGTGGCCATCCGCCACATTGTGGGCTATCCTGGCAAATACGATCCGAGAGCGCTGGAACTGATCCGCGAGGCCAAGCCCACCATTCTGGTGGCCGGTCATTCGCATATTCTCAAGGTGATGAACGACAAACAGCACAACCTCCTGTTTCTCAATCCTGGGGCGGCGGGACGCTACGGTTTCCACACCCGCCTCACCATGATGCGCCTCAAAATCGACGGCGAGCGCATCTTCGACTTGGAAATCTTTGACGAACCCAAACTACAACCTGTGAAATGATGAACGAAGAGCGCCCCATAATAACGGTTTTAGGTCCCACGGCTACAGGCAAGACGCACATTGCGGTGCGCCTGGCTGCCGAGTTGGGCGGCGAGATTGTGAGCGCCGATTCGCGGCAGGTCTATCGCCGCATGGACATCGGCACGGGCAAGGACATCTCAGAGTATCAATACAATGGTCAGCCGGTGCCGTACCATCTCATTGACATTGAGGAGCCAGGCGTGAAGTACAACGTCTATCGCTACCAGCAGGAGGCGTTCAAGGCCATCCGGGATATCCAGAGCCGCGGCCGGCAGGTGGTGATTTGCGGCGGCAGCGGCCTCTATATCGAGGCGGTGCTGCAGGGCTATCGTTTCAAGTGGCAGGAAGACAGCCAGATACTCTCGGATCCTGTGCCGTCGGTCATCTTCGGCCTCCGTGGCGACCGTGACCTTATCCGCACGCGCATTACCCAGCGGCTCAAGGCTCGCTTGGAAGAGGGCATGGTGGAAGAGGTGAAAGCCCTGTTAGACGAGGGCGTGCCCTCCGAGATTCTCATCCGTTATGGGTTGGAGTACAAGTACGTGACGCTCTATCTCCTGGGCGAAATCAGCTATGAGGAGATGTTCACTTCCCTCAACACGGCCATCCATCAGTTCTCCAAGCGCCAGATGACTTGGTTCCGCCGCATGGAGCGGTTGAGTTTCGACATCCACTGGATCGATGTGGCCTTGTCGGAAGAGGAGAAGATGGCGGAGATTTACAAGGTACTGAATCAGTGATTTCTTTAACCACGGATCTCAAGGATCGCGAGGAATAATATTCCAGGCACACCCAAGGATTACTATGATTTATTCGTTTCTAATATAGAAACCTATAAATCATTTACCTATGAAATTTAGACAGATACTTTTTGTTTTGCTGAGCGTGATGTGCTTCAGCACGATTTCCGCGCAACAGCTTACCCCGAAAAAACAGCAGAAATTCGCCGAGCTTGTAAACCTGACAGCGTTTGCTGGCAACACGTTGTGCGACAAATCGTACGTACGGAATGTGGACTGGCTGGAGTACCAATGGTGGTTGGAAAAGACTTACGGGAAGGAGTCGGAGCAGTATAATTCTTCCATTTTAGACGTTTCAGCGGCGCGTGCGCTGATGCCGGACTCCATTGCAGTAGTCTATGCTAATCATCCCCAATTCCGCAATCGGCCGGTCTTGGGCGTGTCGCCCGAGCAGGCCGCTGCCTACTGCCGCTGGCGCAGCGACCGCGTGGCTGAGTCGATGCTGGTGCAACAACTGAAAGTGCGCACTTTCCAGTTCACGACCGACACTAATATCTTCACGTTGGATAGCTATATTGCCCCGGAGGGTGTCCAATTCCTCCGTTTTTTCGTCCCTGCCGAGATGGACACGCGCTACGGTTTCTACTGCTTCGCGGTGTGGAAGTAAGAGACGGATTAACTGTTTCCATCGCAAAGAACGACTCGGCTTTAACATCCGCTGGAAAGACGTGGTTTTGCCGGAGGGCAAATACAAACCTTGCTGCTTTTCATTTCCTCTCAAACACCGATCTTACTTCGAAAATCATATTGCAAAGTTAACTATTAAATGTTATTTTTGCAATGATATTTTATACTATATTGATTTTCAATATTGAAAAAATTTACAATAATACTATAATGTAATCTTATAGTTTGTTAATTTTGCAAATCATTAATAATAAACAAAACTATTATGACAAACATTGTAGAAGTAGAAAGTAAGATCATCACTCTCCGGGCCAGCAGGTGATATTGGACTCGGATGTCGCCGAACTGTACGGCGTGGAGACCAGAGACATTAACAAGGCTGTAAAAAACAACCCTGGAAAATTCCCAGTTGGATATATTTTCGAGCTTGATTCGAATGAAAAATCAGAGGTGGTGGAAAATTTCCACCACCTCTCAAAACTCCGCTTTTCACCGCAACTTCCCAAAGCCTTCACCGAGAAGGGCCTCTATATGTTGGCCACGATTCTGAAGAGTCCGAAGGCGGTGGAGACCACCATCGCCATCGTGGAGGCATACGCCAAACTAAAAGAGCTCTCGCGGGTAATTGTGGAGATTCCGCAACAGGAAGATGACAAGACGATGCAACAGACGCTGCTGCGGCGCGGCGGGCAGCTGGTGGAGGAGATCATGGGCGACATCCTGCCCAAACAGAGCAGCGAAACGTCCTTAGAACTGAATCTGGCCATGTTCAAGCTGAAGCATTCCGTGCGGAGGGAGAATGATACCTCAAGCGAGGATAAAATTGCGCAGCTTGAGGAAAAGCTTCGGCAAATGCAAGAGAAGTTAAATCGTTTGGAGGGAAAAGAGATGAATCAAGAACCGCCGTTGTGAAATCCAGAAAACTTTTATGGAAGCGGGAGCGAACTCCGCTAAAGTTTTAACCTTTGTGCCTTCCGCCTACGCGCTACGCTTACACTCCATAGGGTTTCCTGTTTGTCTTTTAGTGCTATCTACTACCCAAGGGCTCTGACGCTGTACGGTCGAACCGTGCTAAAACAACGCTGCAAAGATATAAAAAATGTAACACTAAATTAAAATAACAACTTATTTTCTTGTTGTGAAGTGAAACAGGGTGAAAATCGCCTACTCTCCAGGTCTCAGTTCCAGCACCGTGACTTCGCTGCGCGTGCCTATGCGCATGGGAGGGCCGAAGGTGCCACTGCCGCAGGAGGTGTAAATCTGCATGTTGCCCAATTGGTACAGGCCTCGGTTGAATCGGAAAACCTTGTCATTTACCCAGATGAGCGGGTACAGCTGTCCGCCGTGCGTGTGCCCCGCCAGATAGAGATCGACTTCGGCCTTCTCCAGATACTCCCCGCCGCAAGGGTTGTGGTGCAGCACCACAAGGGGCAAATCGCCCTTGTGGATCAACTCCCGGCTTACGGATTCTATGGTGGCATCGCCCACGGGCGCGTGCATGGAATTGCCGTCATGTTCGTCGGCACGCATGTAGTCCAACCCCACAATCTGCAGGCCGCAATCCTCCACCACTTCCGTTTCCAGCACTCGCACACCCACTTGACGAAGCAGGCTTTTCACGGAATCAATGCTTACATAGCCGTCGTGATTGCCTGACACAAAATAGACTGGGGCTTTCAGTTGCCGCAGCGGCTCCACGGTTTCGGCGTTAAGGTTGTATGGACTTTCGAAACAGTCGCCCGTGAAAAAGATGATGTCAGGGTTGGCGGCGTTCACCATGTCCACCAGCCGCCGAACATGCCGCCGGCCCCGGAAATGGCCCAGATGTGTGTCGGTGAGCTGCACCGCGCGCACAGGTTGTCGTAATCCGGATAGCTCCACGGTCGCGGGCGTAAGGCGCGGCGTGAAGGCATTGATAATGCCGCCAACGCAGAGGATCAGCGTAAGCCCTCCCACGACAAGTCCGAACACCTTGGCCGGGAAGTGCGCAAACAGTTGCACAATGTCCACCACGACCATGACGATGATCAGATACAGGAGCACGCCCAGCAGGGTGCTGAAGATGCAGAACAGAATATGGCACACGGGATTACAACTCCACGCGGAGGCGCCTCCGAAGGTGAACACGAACGCCCCGACAAGCGCCAGGGTGTATCCTATGTAGAACCATACGGGCTTGCATCCGAATATGAAGGCGGTGCGCCGGGCAAGATACCCGATGGCGACGCCGATGAGGGCGAAGAACGCCACCAGGATTAGGATTCTTCTCATGTAAATCAAAATTTGGCGCAAAAATAGCGTATTTTTTCTTTTTTTGTACTTTTGCACCTTTATTATAAACGGATTATGAGAATAGTTGTTCAACGGTGCAGCAGGGCGGAGGTCCGCATTGATGGAGAGGTTACGGGCCATATTGGTACGGGCTTCCTTCTGCTGGTGGGCATCACCCATGATGACACGCGGGCGGATGCCGAGTATCTGGCCAAAAAGGTGGCCGGTATGCGGGTTTTCAACGATGCCGAGGGGAAAATGAACCTGGCACTGAAAGATGTGGACGGTGCGGTGCTGAGTATCTCGCAGTTCACCCTGTATGGCGACGCACGCAAGGGCAACAGGCCCAGCTTTGTACACGCTGCCCGTCCCGAGGTGGCCGAACCCCTGTACGACTATTTCAACCACTTGCTCCAAAGCGAATACGGCATCCCCGTGGCAACGGGACGCTTCGGCGCGGATATGAAGGTGGACTTCGTCAACGACGGTCCCGTCACGATACTTTTGGATAGTTTGGATAAATAATGGAGGAAAAACAGCATATAGGCAAACTTTTCGACCGCATTGCGGGCACTTACGACCGGCTTAACCATATTCTGTCACTGAATGTGGACCGCCGGTGGCGACGGCGTGCCGTCAAGGGAATGTCGCCCTGCACGACAGTGCTGGATGTGGCCGTAGGCACCGCCGACCTGGCGATAGAGCTGATACGTCAGGGGAAGGCGTCGCGGGTGGTGGGCATCGACCTCTCCTTGGAGATGATGCGCATCGGCAGGGAAAAGGTGGAACGCCAGCGCATGTCGGACCGCATCACCTTCCGGGAGGGCAGTGCGTTGCAACTCCCATACGAAGACAACAGCTTTGATGCCGTGACCTGCGCCTTCGGGGTACGCAACTTCTCCGACTTGGAGCTGGGCCTTGACGAGATGCGCCGTGTGCTCAAGCCCGGCGGCCAGCTGATGGTGCTGGAGTTCTCATACCCCCGCAACAAGATGGTGGCGTGGCTTTACGACCTCTATTTCTCTCATATACTGCCCGCTGTGGGCCGCTTTTTAAGCAAAGACAAAACAGCCTATACCTATTTGAACAAAAGTGTGAAGAACTTTATATGGGGTGAAAAAATGACGGCCAAGCTGACAGAAACGGGTTTCCGCGTGCCACGGTTTACCACATACTCCTATGGCATCGCCTCCGTGTACAGGGCTACCAAATGAAACATGTTTTTTTGAATACAACTGACAAATATGAATCTGATACAACTATTCAAAAACCTCCGGCCATTTGTAAAGCCTTATAAGTGGCTGGTTTTTATTACATTGATACTGACTTTGGTCGGTTCTTTGATGGCGCAGGTCAACGCCATCGTGCTCGACCGCACGGTGGATGCCATCAACGCGCTTATCGGCACCGACTTCAGCTGGAGCCAGGCGGCGCGGATCATGACCATCATCTGCGTTGTGTTGTTGGGCAAGGAAGTGCTCTCCGCGTTGGTCACGTTTGCGCAGAACTACTACGGCGAGCGGATGCGCATCTATGTCAGTCGCGACTTGGCGCAGAGCGTCATCGTGAAGGTACTCACCTTCCGGATGGCGTTCTTCAACTCGGGCGACAACGCCACGGGTAAACTCCAGGCGCGTATCGATCAGGGTGTCAGCTCGTTGTCACGCACGGTGCAGAACTTCTTCATCGACCTGCTGCCGCTCTTCACCAGCGCCTTGCTCGCCCTCATCCTGATGTTCGCCGCCAACGTCTATGTGGGCTTGGTGGCCCTCGGCATCGTGCCCGTCTATTTCTGGATCACCTATCGGCAGGCCCGCCGCTTAAAAGGATGGCGCCGCGAGATGCGATCCCATCTGGAGACCAAAAGCCAGGGAATCAAGAACATCATCGATTCCATCAACGTCATCAAGAGTTTCAACAGGGAGCAGATTGAAGGCCAGAAACAGCTGGATATCCAAAACCAAGTGACGGAGAATCAGATGAAAACCCGCAAGGTGGCCTTCTACTACAACGGGTTGAAGAGTTTTGTCAAGCAGATCGGTACCGTGTTGGTCATCATCCTCACCGCCTATCTGGTGCTGCGTGGCTATCCGGGCATGACCATCGGCAAAATCATGTACCACGTGATGCTGTTCAGCAACGTCATCGCGCCCATCACGCAGCTGCAGCGCATTTTCGACGACGTGAACGATGCGCTGATCTATGCGGAGGGATTCTTCGGCATCCTCAACTGCGAGAAGGAGATAGAGCCGTCGGGCGACTATCGTCCCGAACGGATTCACGGCAAGTTCGAGTTGAAGAATGTGGACTTCACTTACCCGAACGGCACGCAGGCGTTGTTCGACATCAACATGAGCATAGAGCCGGGCAAGATCACGGCCCTGGTGGGCTTGTCGGGCGCGGGCAAGAGCACCATCGTCAACCTGCTCGACAAGTTCTATGAGCCGCAGGTGGGCACTATCACGCTCGACGGCGTGGATCTGCGCGACTACGACACACAATATCTGCGCGAGAATATCGGACTGGTATTGCAAAAGAACCACATCTTCGACGGCACCATTGAGGAGAACATCCTGTACGGCAATCCTTCCGCCACGCACGAGGAAGTGGTGGAAGCTGCGAAAAAGGCGCACCTGTACGAGCAGGTCATGGAGTTGCCGAAGCAGTTCGCGCACAACGCCGCCGACCTTTCCGGCGGCCAGCAGCAGCGCGTGGCCATCGCCCGCATGTTCCTCAAGAATCCGCCCATCATCTTCCTCGACGAGCCCACGGCCAGCTTAGATGCCATCGCCACCGAGCAGATCAAGAACAGCATCGATGCCATCAAGCAGAACCGCACGGTCATCATTATCTCCCACAGCATATCACAAATTATTGATTCTGATGTGGTTTACGCATTGAAAGACGGTCATGTGGAGCAGTCGGGAAACCCGGATGAGGTCTATAAGAAGGGTGGCATCTACAAGGATATCATTGATGCCTCCGCCCGCAGCCTCAATATCGAAAAGATTGCAAAAACCATTGAAGAAGGTTAATTTTTTTCACACACTCCCGCTTTTTTTACATTTTTTTGTACTTTTGCCGCGTTTTGAAATTCCGCACCAAGATGTAATATTTTAGTTGTTAATCCAAAAGTAGAAAGGAGGTTGTAAAATGGTTGATACCATCAATTTCGGTACTTTTAAATGGCACCATATAACAAATCCAACTGTGGAAGACTTGGACTTCCTGCGTGACAACTTCCATTTTCACCCTTTGGATATTGACGACTGTTCCAGTTTCGTTCAGCGCCCTAAAATCGACGAGTACGACGACTATTATTTCCTTGTGTTGCATTTTCCGTTGATGGACAAGCGTACGCAGTTGGTCCGCACCGAGGAGACAAAAATCTTCTGGGGACAGGATTATCTGATTACCGTTGGCAATTCTCACTATGTGGTGCAGGATCTGTTCAATTACACAAAAGTGAATCCGGAGCCGGAGGATGAGGACGACATCAGCGGTACCAGCGACGCGGTGCTCTACCATATTCTGTACCGCATGATGAAGGAGTCCTTCCTTTTAGTGGAACGTATGGGCACGGAGTTGGACTTCATCAACAGGGAGCTTTTCAGCACCAAGTCGGAAAAGATCATTGAGCAGATTTCCCGTTTCCGCAAGAACATCATCCAGATGAACACCATGTTCCGCCCGCAGCTGCGACTGTTCAACAAGTTCGAGTCGGGCGACATCAAGGGCTTTGCCGATGACATGGAAGAGTACTGGGGCAACATCCTCGACTTCTACCAGAAGATGTGGGATATGATTGACGACTACGGCGAGTTGGTGGATGGTCTCTCCAGCACGTTCGATTCGTTGCAGACCAACAAGACCAACGAGATCATGCGTATGCTCACCATTATCTCCACCATCGTGCTCCCGTTGACCTTCATCAGCGGCCTCTATGGCATGAATGTGGCGCTGCCGTTCGCCGCGTCGCCGTTCGCCTTCTGGATTGTGATTGGCATCTGCGTGGTGATATTGGTCTTTCTGGTCCTCTTTTTCATCAAAAAACATTGGCTTTAGCCGTTGTTGGAAAAGAGAGATATGTTTTAGGATGAAGATTTTGCTTTTCAATTATGTATAAAACAAAACTGAATGTTGTGGAGTTGGAGTCGGGTGATTTCCACACGCTTGTTCGCGGGTCGGTGGCCGGACAGCCCGTCCGCATTGTGCTGGACACCGGAGCTTCGCACAGTTGCTTGGATGCGGCGTTTGCGCAATCGCTTCTGCCACAGATGCCTACGGCTCCGCACGATGGCGTGACGGCCGGCATCGGCGGCGATGATTTCACCGTCCGTATCGCCAATGTGCCCGACTTCCACCTCGGACGCTTTCATCTGCCTTGCTATCAGAATATGGCGCTTTTGGATTTTACCTATATCAACACAGCATACAGAAAACTCCGGCGCAAGCCTATCCAGATGATTTTGGGAAATGATTTTTTTGTGTTCCACAAAGCGGTGATCAATTATCGCGACAAATATCTCGTTTTTGAATAAAAAATGGAAGAAACGATTGTCCAGCACAGGATTTTAGGCATCGACCCCGGCACGAATGTGATGGGCTATGCGCTGTTGAACACGCATCTCAACCAATCGGAGGTGGAGGTCATCAGCGTGATTCAGATGAAAAAGCTGACCGACCATTATGCCAAGTTGAAATTCATTTACGAGAAAATGAACGCCCTCATCGAGCAGTACAAGCCTGATATCTTGGCCATTGAGGCTCCGTTTTACGGCAAGAATGTGCAGTCGATGCTGAAGTTGGGGCGTGCGCAAGGCATCGTTATTGCCGCCTGTTTGCACGCGGGCATGGAGGTCTATGAGTACGAGCCCCGCAAGATAAAGCAGTCCATCACGGGCAACGGCAATGCCGCCAAGGAGCAAGTGGCCGCCATGCTGTGCCACATGTACCCGTTGAAGGATGCGGTTGAATACTTGGACGCCACCGACGCCCTCGCCGCCGCCGTGTGCCACCATCTCCAGCACCGTGTGGTCGTGGGCGGCGGAAAGAAGTTCAACGATTGGAAAGCCTTTATTGCCAACAACGAAAATCGTGTGGTAAAATAGCATACCCTACTCTATCCGTACCCGCCGCAAATCCAGCATGTTCACGGGATTGGTGCCGAGACCGGTAATGTTGGCCTGCGTGAAGCGGATTACCTTGTCGTAGTAGAGCACCACCACAGGAGCGTCGGCCATGAGCAGCGCGTCCATCCGGGTATAGTATTCGTTGCGTTTGTCCTCGTCGGCGCAACGCTGCGAGGCCTCGTACAGCTTGTCAAAGGTGTGGTTCACGTAGTGCGTGTAGTTGGAACCGGCAGGCTGCAGATTCTTGGAATAGAACAGGGCCATGTAGTTCTCTGCATCGGGATAGTCGCAAATCCAGGAGCCGCGGAAGAACGGCAGCTGGTAGCTGCGCATCATCTCGCGCTGCTGCGCGCCCTGCATCACATCCAAGCGCAGGTCAATGCCCAGCTGCGACAGTTCGTGCTGCATATACTGCACCAGATCGGCGTAGGAGGCGGACACGGCCACCGAGATGGGCGGGAGGCCCTTGCCGCCGGGATAGCCGGCCTCCGCCAGCAACTGCGCCGCCTTGGCCGGATTGTAGGTGTAGCCACCCGTGCGCGCAGGATCGTGCGAGGGCATACCCCGAGGCACAAAACCGCCCGTGCCGGGATAACCCACGTTGTTGCGCAGGTATTTCATCATCTTCTCGCGGTCGAAACCATAGTTGATGGCCTGCCGCACACGCTTGTCCAGCAATGGATTAGCCTTGTCGCCAGGCTTCAGCATAAAGCCCAAATACTCCGTGTTGAGGTACGGACCCGTCAGCATTTTGATTTTATCCTTGTAGTCGGGATTGAGCTGCCCGTCTTTCGTGAGCAACGCATCCTTGTAGCAGGCTTCCACACCCGACATAAAGTCCAATGAGCCCTTCATGAATTCCATAAACACCGACTGTTTGTCCACGATGAACGAAATGGCCACCGCGTCAATATACGGCAGTCGGTTGCCCTGCTCGTCGCGCTCGAAGTAGTCGGGATTCTTGCGCAGCACCAGTTTCACGCCCTCCTGCCAGAGTTGAAATTGAAAGGGACCCGTGCCCACCGGATGCTTGCGAAAATCCTTGCCGTAATGCTCCACCACCTCCTTCGGGACCACGGAGCAATATTTCATCGTCAGAATGCCAAGAAACGGCGGGAACGCCTCCGACAGCTCTATCTGGAACGTAGTGTCATTCAAAGCCTTGAACGAAGGTTTGCCATCCTTGTCGCGTTTCACTTTCTGGAATATCCACGCGCCGGGAGAGGCCACGTCAGGGTCCAGAATACGGGAAAAACTATACACAAAATCCTGAGCCGTCACCTTGCGGGGTTTCTCAAACGGATACTCTTTCGTATTGTGAAACGTCACATCATCGCGCAAATGGAATGTGTAGATAAGCCCATCGGGAGAAATGGTCCAACGTTTGGCGATAGAGGGTACAATGCGCAAAGAGTCATCCATATCGACAAGGCCGTTATAGAGCTGGTTGCAGGGCCAAAGCGTGGCCTGTCCTGAGGAATATGCCGGGTCAAGCGAAGCGATGCCGTTGGATTCGTTATAATGAAAAATTTTCTTGTCCGAATGATCATACTTCGGTCTGCAACTGGCCATCACCACCACCATTAAAACCAGACAAAACCAAAATCTCCTCATCATCAACTATTTATTAATTGTAAATTATTAATTCACTACGACAGTGCCTGGTTCACCTTCTTGGAGGATTCCAAAATGGAGTTGTATTCTTCGGGAGTGATATCGGCGTTGAAATAATAGACGGGATTCACCGGTGTGCCGTTTTTAATCACCTCATAGTGGAGATGGGAGCCCGACGACATGCCAGTGGAGCCCACATAGCCGATCAGCTGTCCGCGCTTCACCTTCTGTCCGGGTTTCACCACCTTTTTTGAAAGATGGGCATACAGCGTCTGATAGGAGAAGCCGTGGTTGATGAGCACTGCGATGCCGTAGCCGCTGCCGGGATTCTCGCCCGACACGGTGCCGTCGGCGGTCGCATACACGGGCGTGCCCTTGGGCGCGGTGATGTCCACCCCCGTATGGGCGCGCAACGTCTTCAAGATAGGGTGATAACGCCGCCCGAAGCCCGACGTGATGGTGTGCATGTTCTTCAACGGACGGATGGCCGGAATGGATTTCAGCATGTCGGCCTTCTTGCCGGCAATCTGTTCCAACTCCGCCAAGGAACGCGACTGCGCCGCCAGCCGCACCACCAGCTGGTCGGCCTTCATGTTGGCTTCCTTCAACTCGGCAAACGCCTCCGAACGGGACAGACTGTCGAAACGCGGGTCGGCCAGTAACAGAGGATAACGCTCGGAAGCCGGCACCGGGTCGGCCTCGAACACCGTACGATACACGTTGTCGTCGCGGTCCTCGATATCCAGCAGCACATCCGACATAATGTCGATACGCTGCGACAGGTACTCCACCTCGCTGCGCAATTCGTTGTTTTCCCGTTCCAATATTTTCACCTTGGGCGAATCAATCACATAGAAAGCAATCCACACGAACACCAACGCAAACGCCACCCCGCTGATGAACACCCAAACCAACCGCTTGAAGATGTGCTTGAAGCTCACCTTCACCTTCTCAAACGAGAGCGTTTTGGGATTGAAATGATAAAACGAGTTTGGCATTTGCTTATTCTGTAAACACTTATGAAAAATTATTTGCATCCGATGCAGATACGATCGCCGATGCCGTAACTGCTGATGGCCCCGCTGTTGCGCTTGATGATGATCTTCAATTGCACACCGTATTTCTGCGCGATATAACGATACGTGTCGCCCTTCTGCAGCGTGTGGTACTCTTCGGGCGACTTGGTGCTTTTCATCTCCAAATAGATAACCTCATCCTCAATGGGTTCCGAATCATCATAAACATCGTTGTACAAACGGAGGTTCTTCTCCGACAACTGCATGGAGGTGGCCAACGACTTGTATGTATCTCCTTTGCGGGCGATGAGGAACTTGGTCTTGTTGTTCTCATACACGGGACGGCTCGTGTACGGATAATACGCCGACTTATAGGGCACGGCATACGGGTTGAGGACGAACACATTCTTGCCCTGCACCTTTTCCGGCTCGGGCACTGAATGAACGATGGTGTCCATCTTGGGCTGTTTGGGTTTTTCCGACTTGTTGACAATCACCTGGATGCCGTTCACCTCCATCGTGTCGGCCTTAGGTTTGGTGACGGGTTCCGTCTTTGTGGCCACTGGCTTTTCCGGGGTGGTCTTGGCAGGTTCGGTTTGCACAGGCTTCGCCGGCTGGGTTTCCACCGGTTTCACAGGCGTGGCGGCCACCGGTTCCGTCTGAACAGGCTTGGTTTCCGTTTTCTCCACAGGCTTTGTAACCGGTGCTTGTGAGGCGCTGTTAGACGTAATGGGACTGGTTTTGGGGGTAGTAGCAGATGCCAGCGCCGCCGTGTCGCCCATGCGTTGGGCCACCTTGCGGTCGTAGTGCATCAGATAGTATTTCTCAATGATCGAGATCAGCGTGTCGGCGTAGCGCGGATTGCCGGAATAGCCGGCCTCCTTCAGCCCGTGCGCCCACGATTTGTAGTCGGTGATGGGCAGGTAGAAGAGCTTGATGTAACGGCTGCGCTGCGACAGGAACAACGAATGGTCGCGATAAGACTCCTCCACCGAAGCATATTTCCGGAAGCAGTAGTCGCTGCTGTGGTTCTCCGTCTCGTAAAAGGTGGGGCCAGTCCACTCCTTCGTGTGGCACATGATGCCGAAATGGTTGTTGGCCTCCTTGGCGATGCGGTTGGTGCCGCATTTGGAGGCATAGATAGCCTGCGCCAGCGTGATGCTTGCGGGCACCTTGTATTGTTCCATCTCCCTCATGGCCAAATCCTTATACTCATCGATATAATCATAGATCTGGTCTTCCAACGTGTATTGGGCATAACCGGCGGCAATGCCAAACAGGAGGATGCTCAAAAACAAAATTCGTTTCATAATCGGAAGGGTTTAATGTTTTAACAATATCTGGTCGCCGGGATGAATAATGGAGTTCTCATCCAGCGAATTGTATTTGAAAATGTAGTGCAGCTGCACACCATAGCGCTGGGCGATGTAGCGCAGCGTCTCGCCAGCCTGCACGATGTGAACCTTGTTGTTGTGCGTCTTCGCCTTGGCCTCGATATAGACGATTTCATTCTCCACCGGCTGGTTGTTGGGGTCCAGCACGTCGTTGAACTTCCGCAGGCTCACCGCCGCCACCTGCACGTCGCCGGCAATCTTCTCATACGTGTCATCTTTCTGGGCGATAATGAAATAGGTGTGGTTGTTCTCAAAGACCTTGCGGTAGCTGAAAGGGCTGGTGCCGGAAGGATATTCGCTGCCGATGGCGGTGAACACCTTGGTCGTGGCCTTGACGGGCGGCACCGTGCCGGGAGTGCCCGGCGCGGCAGGCTTCACCGGCGGGATGGGCTTCGTGGGCGGGGCGACAGGTTCAGTACGATTGCCGCCCGAGGGTTTGCCTCCAGTTTCAAGCACATCGTTGGCGGCCACCAGTCCGGCCTCCCCTTTCTCGACCAGCGTGTCCAACCGAGCAATGTTGAAACGCTCGATCAGGCTGATGAGACGGTCGGCGTACTGGGGATTGGTGGCATAGCCGTCGGCCTTGAGCGTGCGGGCCCATGCCCGATAATCCAGAATGTCGAGCTGGAAGAGGTTGGCATAACGCTTGCGAGTGGTCAGGAATTTCGAGTGATCGTTGTAGGAACCAGCCACATCCTCGTATTTGCGGAAACATTCCTGAAGTTCATCGTCATCGATGAGGATAGTGTCGCCGACCCAGTCCTCATGGCACTTGATGCCGAAGTGGTTGTTACCCTCCACGGCCAGCCGGCTTTTCCCACAGGCGCTCTCGAAGATGCCCTGTGCCAACGTGATGCTGGCCGGGATGCGGTACTCGCGCATCTTCTCCATAGCCACCTGTTTATACTGCTCCACATACGCGCGCATGTCGGCCTCCGTGTATTGCGCCACCACTTGATTGGAAACCAGCCCTGCCATCACAAGCAGACAGCCGATACAAAATATCTTTCTCAAATTATTTATTATTAACTGTTAATTATTAATTGTCAATCATTTTCTCCCCATTTCCAAATGCATTTTTCTAAGTTCAAATGCTTCCAACACCATCTTCGTATAAAACTCCTTAATATCCAATTTATTGTATTCCACCTGTCCCGGCACGATGCTCAAGGCGGTCTGTCCGGGGATGGTGTTCACCTCCAGGAAATAGGGCACGCCGTCGTCTTCCGAGATGATGAAGTCGATGCGGACCACGCCGTGGCAGTCCAGGTTGTGGAAAATCTGGACGGCGTAATCGCTCAGTTTCTGCGTCATCTCCGCCGGGATGTCCGCCGGGGTGATGAGTTTGTGGCCCACGGCGGTGTATTTGGCGTTGTAGTCGTAGAACTCATTGCTGGCCACCACCTCGGTGACGGCGAGCACCTTGACGCCGCCATAGACGGAGGTCACGCCGCAGGTGAACTCGCGTCCGCGCACGAACTTCTCCACCATCAGCTGGTTGTCGTACTTGAACGCCTCGGCAAAGGCCTGGTCCACCTCGCTCCGGCTGTGGACCTTGGTGACACCCACGCTGGAGCCGGAGTTGCACGCCTTGACAAAGCAGGGGTAGCCGCAGACGGACTCAATCTGCTCATAATCAATAGGGTCGGTGTTGTAAAAATGCAACGACGGCGAGATGGGCACGCCGAAGCCCGCCACCGCCAGATTGCAATAGTACTTGTTGAATGTCAACGCCGAACAGAACACTCCGCAGCCCGTATAGGGTTGCCCCACCAACTCGAAATAGGCCTGCAGGCGGCCGTTCTCGCCGGGGGTGCCGTGGATGGCGATGAAGGCCGCATCGAAGCGGATGCGCTCTCCGTCCACCGTGATCGAGAAGTCGTTCTTGTCCACCGGGTACACCACGCCGTTCGCATCTCGGTAGTGCCAATCGGCGCCTTTGAAGTGGATCAGATAGGGGTTGAACAACGACCTGTCCAGCTGGTTGTAGATGTTGTCAGCCGTTTTCAGGGAGATTTCATATTCGCCGGAATCCCCGCCGGCGATGAGGGCAATATTATACATAATAATACAATAATTACAAATTGCGCAAAGATACAGGTTTTCACATGGCGCAAACGCACGGCCCGGCCCGTTTTTCAAACAGCAAAATGTGTATAAAAGGGGACAGGGGTCAGTGATCAGTGATCAGTGATCAGTGAATAGTGATTAGTCAGTAGTTTATAAGGTTCGTAAAGTTGAAAGTGGGAAGGGAGAAAGTTGGGAAACGAAGTTTTGTTGAATTGTTTATTTGTTGAATTGTTGGACTATGGAGTTAAGAAAATTCAAGGTTCATAGCTCATCGTTCAACGCTCATAGCCACTATTAACT
>JAFZKY010000017.1 GCA_017551725.1 Bacteroidales bacterium | reverse complement strand
GGGCGGCTGCTACGCCAAGTGCATCAACCTCAGCGAGGCCAAGGAGCCTGATATCTTCCACGCTATCAAACGCGACGCCCTGCTCGAGAACCTTGTGGTGGACGCTGAGGGCAACATCGACTTCGACTCCGCCGCCAAGACCGAGAACACACGCGTCTCCTACCCTATCTACCACATCCAGAACATCGTGAAGCCCGTCTCGCGCGGCACACACCCCAGCAAGATCATCTTCCTGTCGGCTGACGCGTTCGGCGTGCTGCCCCCAGTGGCCGTCCTCAACCGCGAGCAGACGATGTACTACTACCTCAGCGGCTACACCGCCAAGCTGGCCGGCACCGAGCGCGGCATCGTGACCCCGCAACCCACCTTCTCATCCTGCTTCGGCGCGGCGTTCCTGCTGCTGCACCCCACCAAATACGCCGAGGAACTGGCCAAGAAACTCGACCAGCACAATGCCACGGCCTACCTAGTGAACACCGGCTGGACGGGCGGCGGCTACGGCGTGGGCGAGCGCATCAGCCTCAAGGCCACGCGCGCCATCATCACCGCCATCCTCAACGGCGAGCTGCTCAACTGCGAGACCGAACTCGTGAAGCCGTTCAACCTATACATTCCCAAGCATGTGAACGGCGTGGACGACAGCATCCTGAACCCCGAGAACAGCTGGGCCGACAAGGCCGCCTATGCCGAAAACGCGAAGACCTTGGCTGCCTCGTTCATCAAGAACTTCGAGAATTTCAGCGACACCGAACAGGGCCGCGCCCTGATCCCGTTCGGACCCACATTATAACATTTTGATAATCAAGAATACACAACCTGTAGAGACGCAATGCATTGCGTCTCTACAATTTTTTTCCAACATGAAAATCCGTCCCATCATCCATTCCATGCGCCTGCGCACCCTGCCCCTGTCCTTGGCGGGCGTGGTGCTGGGCATATTCCTGGCCTGCGCCGGCCATAACGTGTCGCCGTTGGTCATCATCCTGATTCTGCTCACCACCGTTTGCCTGCAGATTTTGTCGAACCTCTCCAACGAACTGGGCGACTATCTGAGCGGCACCGACGGCGAGCAGCGCGAGGGACCGCTCTACAGCTTGGCCGAGGGCAACATCAGCGTGAAGCAGTTCAAGACGCTCATCGCCGTATTCGTGTTCCTGTGCCTCTTCTTTGGTGCGGCCATGATCATCGCCGCTTTCGGCACGCTGTTTTGCGCCAAGGGGCTGGTGCTTGCCGCACTCGGCGCGTGCGCCATGTGGGCGGCCATGCACTACACACTGGGCAAGCGGCCCTACGGCTACCGCGGACTGGGCGATGTGTTCGTCTTCATCTTCTTCGGACTAGTGTCCGTGATGGGCGGCTATTTCGTGGCCGCCGGCACCTTTGACACCTGGACCGTAGTGCTGCCGGCTGTGTGCATCGGCTGTTTCAGCGTGGGCGTGCTCAACACCAACAATATCCGCGACATGGAATCGGACGCCGACACGCGCGTCACCATCCCGTTGAAAATCGGGGAGCGTAACGCCAAGATTTACCAAACCGTGCTCATCGCGGGCGGGTGGGTGTGCATAGTGGCCTTCACGCTGCTCACCTACGCTTCACCGTGGAATCTCCTTTACCTGCTCACCTTGCCGTTGTTCATCACGCATGTGGCGGGCGTGTGGCGGAATCATGGCAGCGCGTTGGACAAATATCTGCCCATGCTGGTGATGTCGTCGTTTGTCTTCTCCCTGCTGGCCGGAATCGGAATCATGCTATAGCATTATCCTTTTTTCCTTGTTACATTATAAATATGTGGATGTTGTCACAAACATTCACACCTAGCTTGTTCTCTTTTTCATTCCAATCTATAAAATTTAACTATTATTTGTAAATATTTGCTTTTTTAAAAATATTTTCAAAAACAAAGGTGGTTATATTAAATTATTTGTTATTTTTGCGGCGAATTAACAAACAATAAAATATATAACGATGGAAAATACAACAACAGACATTGCCAACATTGATTGGAAAGAAGTGTTAGCCTCCGTACGGGAAACCACAAAGCAGATGAAAGAGACTGGCCTACGGATGAAAGAAACGGATCGACGGATGAAAGAGACCGATCGACAACAGCGGAAAACGGAACGGGAAATCGAAGAACTGTCCAAACATGTGAAACAGCTCAGCAAAATGTACACCTCCAACTGGAGGAAACTGATTGAGGCGCTGGCGAAACCAGCCTGTCTGAAACTGTTCAAGGACCTTGGCATTGGCATCACGCAGGTTTACCAGGAGGCTCGTAAAGGCGAGTTCCCAGATGGTTCCATGGAAGTGGACGTGATATTGTGCAACACCACCGTGGCCGTGGTAGTGGAGGTGAAGACCACCTGCAAAGTGGAGGATGTGGACTATTTCCTGGAACAGATGGAGCATTTCAAAACGGCATTCCACCCCTTCGCCAACTACACCGTGTATCCTGCGGTGGCAGCCATCAAATACGACGGGGATTCCGACAAATACGCCTTCCGCAAGGGACTGTTTGTGCTGAAGAGCGCTGGCAAAGACATATTCACCCTCAAGGCACCCAAGGACAGAAAAGTGTACTAAAAAAAATCCCGGGGCTTTCGCTCCGGGATTTTTCACATTTGGCAATTACCTGAAATTAGCGGGCAACCGTGAACTTCTGGTTGGACACGCCATTTTCAGTGTGGATTCTCACCGTATAAACACCATTGGCAAAATTGCTGGTGTTGATCTGGGTGTTCACATCGTTGGCATTGAAAGAGGCAACCATCTGGCCCATCACGTTGAACACTTCCACCATGCTAATGTTAGAATTGGCATTGATGTTCAGGACGTTGTTAGCAGGATTCGGATAGATGGTAGCAAGGCTCTCGCGGTTCTCCACACCAGAAAGACCAGCCGTAACGGTAATATCATCAATCTTCATCCAGAACTGGTCGTTTCCATTCGTATGTCTGAAGGCAATATAAACATTCTGACCTTCCATTCCTGTCAGGTTGACAGATCTCCGCAGCCACTCGTCCGTAGAGAGCGTTTCAGAGAATATCGTTGTAAAGGAATTAATAAGCGTGGAAGTGGAAACCTTCACCTCATAATATTCTGCGGGATAAGAGGGGTCTTGTGCGGCAACATACCATGTCAAGTTAGCACCCTCGGTAGGAATGGCAATTGCCGGCGTAATCAGCCAGTTGTCGTTATTGAGGGCACCGGAGCCACTGACGTAAGATTCTGAATAATAGCATCCATCACCCGTGTTAGCTGAAGCGTTGACTCCATCTTCGATAGTAGAATTCCATACAAAGCCATCGCCATCGGCATCGATGTTCAGCCAGCAGGCCGACAGAGCATCCTCGAAATCTTCCGTGAACGGCAAGCTCATAGGAGAGGAACAATCCGTCGCGTTTCCAGTAACGGAGACAGTCTCTGTCAGAGAACCATTTGTCAAAGTTACACTGCCCGTATGAGTACCTGCGCTGATAGGTGCATAGCGTACATAGAGCGTGCCGCCAGCGGCAGGCAATGTGGCGGTGTCAGCATACGTACTTCCGTCGTTGGAAACAGAATAGCTTGCAGGAGCTGTAACCGCAATGTCACCGGTAAGCAATGCAGCAGCCACATTAACAGTCATATCTTTACTGCTGCCAAGCACCAGAGAACCGAAATCAAGACTGGAAGGAGCGACCATCATAACGGGGCTAGTAATAGCGGTCAAAGAGAAATTGTCAATGAAGAGATAGTTATCATACGAGAAAATAATATAGACATAGGAACCCATCTCCGTCATTTTTACGGCAACATACTTTGTATTGGCAGGAATAATTTGGTTATATGTAAAATCGCCATCATCGCTAACAGAAATCGTTTCCAACCATGTGAATGCAGTTTCATCATTGGTAGTGGTGGAATATCCGACACTGAATTTGCTGGTAGCGTATGCTCCAAGATACGTGGAATAATCAAAGCTCAACATCATAGGAGTGTTGGTATTGATTTCAGGAGTAACCACCATGGCTTCATCCAAGAAAGCAAGGCCATAGTTGACACCAATGGTATCGTATGAAACACGCGTGAAGTTAGATGCATCATCAGAGGTCCAACAAACAGGAGGATAGACACCTGTGTTGAAGTCGTAGGTAAACGGCAGAGTGTCGATAGCGGAGCAGACGACAGCTTCACCAGTGACCGGAACCATGGCGGAAACAGAGCCGGAGGAAACCAGAATACTATCCGTAAAAACGCCCGGCGTAGCAGAGTTGAACCGCACATAAACATTGTATGTTGCCGAGATAGCCGTAGGTGCCGGGATTGTGACTGTATTCTGATACTGCGTCCCATCCAATGACACAGAGAAGGGGTTGGCAACGGCAACCGTAATCGAATCATTTATATTCATCGCACTAATGTCGAAAGTACCGTTGGCGTCAACACCCGTAGGAACGATCGAAGGGCTAAGGACAACATTAGTGGCAAAGAGTTCAGACGGCATCTGAGTTGCAACGAAGAAATTATCAATGTAAAGGTAGTAGGCATAGTTACCCTCATATTTGATGGCCACATATTTCACTGTTGAGGGCACTTTCACAGTAAAGAATGTCCAGTCCGTATTGGTGGCATCCGTCGTGGTGTCCATCCACGTGAATGCGGATACCGCATTCGTCGTGCTGGAAAAACCGACCTGGAAAGGCTCGTTATACGATGCACTGTGCTTGCGATAGAAGAAAGCCACATACACACTATCCGTAAGGGTGAGTTCCGGGGTAATCAGATACTGTGTATAATCCGTGGTTGAGGAATAAGATGAAAAACGGAAGGATTGGCTTCCTTCATAAGCCTGTGTTGTGGAGTGCGTCATGGTGTTGAGAGCCGCACTATCGTCCGCATACACAATTGTCCAGCCGGTCGGAGGACAGGTGGCGCCCTCAAAACCTTCCTGAAGGATGTAGTTCTGTGCATTTACCGCCACAAAAGCGAAGAGCACAAATAACAAAGTAAAAAGCTTTTTCATTTTGTTGATGTTTTGATTAATGAATAAAATGTTGTGTTTTTTATAAAATTCAATGTTTTTTTTTGCAACTTATGCTTTTACAAAAACGGCGCAAAAATAGCGTTTTTTTGGCACATTACAGATACTTTTAACATAAAAAAAGTGAAAAACACCATTCCAGAAAACGGCATTTTTCACTAATAAAACGACTGCTCAGTAAACAGCGGTTTCCCAGCTGCGAAAAACTAATTTTCGCCGGATATTTCCTGTTTTCCCGGGGATTTCTCCTTCAGGCAGAACAACACCAACACGGCCACGGTGATGGCCACCCCGATGGCATAGCCTGCCGGACGCGGAATCAAAGTGCCAAAGCCCTCCTTTTCCGCCACAAAGAGGAAACAACCCGTCACCATCGTCATGAAAAGCCCGGGCAGCAACGTAATCAAATACCAAAACCCCTTCTTGTTGCGCCGCAGATACACGGTGATCGCCCACAACGTGAAAGTGGCCAGCAACTGGTTGGCCCACGCAAAATAACGCCAGATCACGTCAAAGCCCTGCTTGTCGGCCAGACTGTACACCAACGCGATGGCCGTCACCACGAAAATGGGCACTGCCACCATCAGACGGTTGCGCACCGGCTTTTGATCTATATGCAGGAAGTCGCTGACAATCAATCGTGCAGAACGCAAAGCCGTGTCGCCGGAAGTGACCGCCGCGCTGATGACACCCAAGATGGTTATCGTGGCGATGACGGGGATGAACCACGTCTCCGCAATGACGCCCACCATGGCGGGACCGCCCTTGCCGGCGGTGTCCACCGGACTGTCAGGCCCGAAGAAATAAGCGGCGGCGGCAGCCCAGATCAGAGCCACCACGCCCTCCGTGATCATCGCGCCGTAGAATATCGGCCGGCCCTGCTTCTCGTTCGTCATGCAACGCGCCATAAGCGGCGACTGTGTGGCGTGGAAGCCGGAGATGGCCCCGCAGGCGATGGAGATGAACATCATGGGAAAGATGGGATTGTGCGCCGCATCGGGATGAGCGTTCTGCAAGCCCTCCCAAACCTCCGGAATGGCAGGCTTGTACAGGATGAAAGCCACCACGATGGCCACCGCCATGCCCATCAGCAGGAAACCGAAGATGGGATAGATGCGCCCTATCAGCTTGTCGATGGGCAACAATGTGGCAATGAGATAGTAACCCAGAATGATGACCACCCAGATATAGACACTCCAATTCGGGGTGAAATGCGTCGTCAGCAGGATGGCCGGTGTGTTCACAAACACCACGCCCACCAGAATCATCAGCAGCACCATGAAACCGCGCATAAACTGCTTGATGCCCGTGCCCAGGTACTTGCCGTGGATTTCCGGCAGACTGCATCCCTTGTCGCGCAGCGACATCATGCCGGCCAGGTAGTCGTGGACCGCGCCGGCGAAGATGCTTCCGAAGACAATCCACAGGAAAGAGGCCGTTCCGAACTGCGCCCCCATGATGGCCCCGCAAATGGGCCCCACGCCGGCAATGTTCAGAAACTGTATCAGAAAAACACGCCACGGCTTCATAGGCACATAGTCCACACCGTCGGCCATGTATTGGGCTGGGGTTTCGCGCTTCGGATCCGCTCCGAAAACACGCTCCATCAAACGGCCATACAAAAGATAGCCGAGAACCAACAAGACAATTGCTACAACAAATGTTATCATAAAAAACAGATTATTAGGTTATTTCAAAATCACCCGGTCATCCTCGGAGGCCGTGACAGGCTTGGACATTTTCTTTATTTCCCGAATCAGGAAGTTGCGGAACACGACAGGCGTGTAAAGAACCTTCTCATACTGCACATCGCGGAGGATGTTGTCACCGCCCTCGGAGATAAAGTTCAGCGTCACCAGCTTATAGATACGATCGTCACGGAGCGGTTCTCCTGCAACCTTGATTTGGACAGGCTTGTCGCCCTGGAATGTCATCTGCGCACCGGCCAAAGGAGCATTCTGCGTCAAGGGTTTGAAGCGTTCCAACGCCTTTCGCAATTCAGACCCTTTCACTTCGATGAAAACAAGATAGTTATCAAACGGAGAAAGGGCATAGATGTCGCCCACATGAATATCGCCGGCGGAAAGCTGGGAACGGATGCCGCCGAAATTGAGCATCGCGATGTCGCAGCACGGGAACGCCTCAGACTTGATATATTCGGGGCTCTTCTCCAACAGCAGGTCGGTCAGGAAATTGGAGAGCGGGCTTTGCGGGGCGGCGGAGTTCATCGTCACAGCACACTGCCCGATCACCACGCCCATCTGCTTGTCGAGCTTTGCCTTCTGGCGGGCCACATAGCGGGCCAGCTTGGCATCCGTCTTGGCATCCCACGTGGAGTCGAGGCGCACCATCGTATAGGTATAGCGGACAGGCTTTTTGCCAACATTTTGGGCATAGCCGCCGATGGCTATGCCCAAAACTATGGTTATACAGGTCAATACTCGTATCGTGCGCATCGTCTTATTTTTCAGCAGGATATCCTATGGGCTGAGCCAGGACAGGATCGCCAGGGAAGGGAAGGACTTCGCGCAGCGCATCGCGGTCGATGGCGCCCATCACCACGGTGTTGAGCTTGTTGGCGGCACAATACAGATAGACGTTCTGGCTGACGTAGCCGGCATCGGTACATCCATAGAAGCGGATGCCCTCCTCGTCAAAGCCCTCCATCTTCTCATGGTTCGCGGCAAACAGCAGGCATACGGGAGCCTTCTCTGGCATCTCGCTGCGAGCGCTCACCCGATTCCGCATGTCTTCCTCAAACAACATCCGAAGACCATGTTTTTCAGGGATATACAAATAGACGCCCCTGTCGCAGAAGAGGAGAATCTCAATCTCGCGGGCGTTGCGTGCGGACGGAGCCGTGCGCTTGCCGTCGCCACGGTTCACGCCGTTGGCACACCACAGCAAATCCGAAATCTGTTGGAGGCTAAGTGGTTTATCGGCAAAAGTACGGTTGGTCTGCCGTTTCAGCAGGGCCTCATACAAAGGCATACCGCCCTTCTGTTGGGGGGCCGGAAGTTCTATGTAGGGTTGGGTTTCCAGAATCTCGGACTTTGGCTCGGCCTTTGGTTCGCCTTTCTTGGCGGCTTTCTCCTGTGCGAAAACAGATGCTATCGACATGATAAAAATCAGTGTTATGGATAATAATTTCTTCATTTTATTTGTTGTTGGGTTTGGGTTGATTTGTCTGGCCCACCTTGCTGATGCCTTCGCGCATCTGGGTGTCGGCCTTGATATTTTCAAGTTTGTAATAATCCATTACGCCAAGATTGCCGTTGCGGAACGCGTCGGCGAGGGCCAGTGGCACTTCCGCCTCCGCCAAGATAACCTTGGCGCGGGCCTCCTGAGCCTTGGCCTTCATCTCCTGCTCCTGAGCCACAGCCATGGCGCGGCGCTCCTCAGCCTTGGCCTGCGCGATGTTCTTGTCAGCGTTGGCCTGATCCATCTGCAGCATGGCCCCGATATTCTTACCCACATCCACATCAGCGATGTCGATGGAGAGAATCTCGAAAGCCGTGCCGGAGTCCAAGCCCTTGGAAAGCACAAGCTTGGAGATGGAGTCCGGATTTTCAAGCACCATCTTGTGCGTCTCGGCGGAGCCGATGGCGGACACGATACCCTCGCCCACACGGGCGATGATGGTCTCCTCACCGGCACCACCCACCAGCTGGCGGATGTTGGTACGCACGGTCACGCGGGCCTTGGCAATCAGCTGGATACCGTCCTTGGCCACGGCGGCCACCGGCGGCGTGTTGATGACCTTGGGATTCACGGATGTCTGGATAGCCTCCAGCACATTACGACCGGCCAGGTCGATGGCCGTGGCCGCCTTGAAGTCCAACGGGATGTTGGCCTTGTCGGCGGAGATAAGCGAGCTAACCACCGGCTTCACATGACCGCCGGCCAGGAAGTGTGCTTCCAGCTGGTCGCGGTTCAGCTTGATGCCGGCCTTGGTGGCCGTGATCATGGAGTTGACAATCATATCAGGCGGAACACGACGCCAGCGCATCAGGATGAGCTGCACCAGTGAGACATGTACGCCATTCAGGATGGCGATGAACCACAAGCGCAACGGCACCATCCAGAAAAAAAGAATCAGCAGCGCAAGTACGCCGATGATGATGAAAATAGTCTGTGTCATTACATTACAATTTTGGTTTTACATATATTTTACTTGCCTCAATTTTCGTGACTTCAATCTCCGTGTCCACATCTATAAAATCCTGCTGCGACGTAACCTCCACCACCTCGTCTTCAAACTCGCCCGTTCCCATCGGGGCGATGCGCGAGATGGCCCGACCCGTCATGCCGACCTGCACCTTGGCGGGGTCCACCTCATTCATCTTGCCGTCAATCTGCGTGTTAAGCTGCAGCTTGCGCCAAGTCTTGGTGCGCATCATCATCACAAAAGAACCCACCACCGCCACCGCTGTGAAGAGCAGGCACAGGAATCCGGCCAATGAGCCGTATTGCACGAATGCCGCCACAACGCCGCCTACCATGCAGAGCACGCCCACAATGGCCACCACACCACCCGGAATCACCAGGAAATCTAATATCATCAGCAAGATGCCGACGATGATGATGAATATGATACTACCCCAGCCCATGACAATGATCAATTAACAGTGAACAATTAACAATTAACAATTAACAATTAATAATTAATAATGGAGACGGATGGTGTTAGGAGATTTTGACGATGTAATAGTTTTTCTTGCCCTTCTGGACTAATATGTAGCGTTGGTTCAGAAGGTTATCCTTTGTCACAACAGCATCCTCCTTGACTTTGGCCTTGTTGATGGAAACGCCGTTGTCTTTGAGCATACGCCGGGCTTCGCCTTTGGAGGCGAAAATCTTGGTGTGCTCGGCCAGGAAATCGACCACGCCACAGCCGTTTTCCAGCACGGAGGCAGGAACGTCGAACTGGGGCACGCCGTCAAACACGGAGAGGAACATCGTCTCGGAAAGGCTGGCCAGATCTTCCGTGGTGCCTTTCCCGAACAGGATTTCGGAGGCCTTCACCGCAGCGTCGTAGTCCTCCTGCGAGTGTACGCGCACGGTCAGGTCCTTGGCCAAAGCTTTCTGCAGCACACGCAGGTGCGGGGCAGCCTCATGTTCACGCTCCATCGCCTCCACTTCCTCTTTGGTGTAATAGGTGAAGATACGGATATAACGCTTGCTGTCCTCATCAGAGCAATTCAGCCAGAACTGGTAGAAGGCATACGGCGACGTTCTCACGGGGTCGAGCCAGATGTTGCCCTTCTCGGTTTTGCCGAATTTCCCGCCATCGGCCTTGGTGATGAGCGGACAAGTCAGCGCGTAGGCCTCGCCATTGAGTTTGCGACGGATAAGTTCCGTGCCGGTGGTGATGTTGCCCCACTGGTCAGAGCCACCCATCTGCAGCTTGCAGCCGTAGTTCTGGTAGAGATAGAAGAAATCGTAGCCCTGTACCAGCTGATAGGAGAACTCTGTGAACGACATGCCGTCGCCCTCGCCGTTGAAGCGTTTCTTGACAGAATCCTTGGCCATCATGTAGTTGACGGTGATATGCTTGCCGATGTCACGGATAAATTCAAGGAAGGAAAACTTGCTCATCCAGTCGTAGTTATTCACCAGGATGGCGCTGTTGGGCTCGCCGGTGTCAAATTTCAGGAACTTGCTGATCTGCTTGCGGATGCACTCCTGGTTATGGCGCAATGTTTCCTCATCAAGAAGGTTACGCTCTTGGGATTTCCCTGAGGGGTCGCCAATCATACCCGTGGCACCGCCCAGCAGGGCGATGGGCCGATGTCCGCTGCGCTGCAAGTGCGAGAGGAGCATCAGTCCTACCAGATGGCCAATATGCAAGGAGTCCGCCGTCGGGTCAATGCCGAGGTAGGCGGAGCAGGTTTCTTTCTGTAATAATTCTTCCGTTCCGGGCATGATGTCGTGCAACATGCCGCGCCATTTCAATTCTTCTATAAAGTTCATGAACGTTAGTTTTAAAGGTTAAAAGTATTATTGGTTTTTCACGTGTGCGATGAGGTCCACGACCCATTTGCCTTCTTCTTTGCAAAGGCAGCAGTCCACGTTGCGCGGGGCGCCGTCCTTTGTGTATTGACAGTTGCACTCCGCCAGCGAGTCGCTCTCCATCTTGCAGGTCACCTTCTGGAACTCCACCTTCACGTTCTTCATCCGCTCCCGCTGCGCATCATCCGTGGTTTTCTCCAACTGCTGGATGATCTCCTTGTTGTTGGAACGTGTGTATTTGTACATATTATTGAAATCAGCCGTGGTGAACGCTGTAATAAAAGCCTTGGTCACCTCCTCAGGCGTGTCAGCCTTTTCCATTGACTTACAAGAGATTAAAGTAAGCGTAGCCAAAAGCACTATGAAAAGGAATCTATACTGTTTCATAAGCATTAAATTTTGCGCAAAAATAACCTATTTTTCCGTTTTTGCAATCCCGGAAAATCACTTTTTGTTAAAAAACGGGGAACGTGTCCACCAATTTCAATTTGAAGAGATTGTTTCGGTGCATCCGGTCTATTTTCTCCTTGACGGCAGGCTCCGGATCCTCAATACCGCGGATATACCGGTCGAGGATGGCGTAAGTGAAGCCGAATTTCTCCTCATCGGACGTGGAGTGCGGCAGGTCGTCGGTGGGCACCTTGTGGACCCACTGGTAAGGGATGCCCATGAGGTCGCCGATCTGGAGCAGTTCCGTGACGGTGAGGTTGGCCAGCGGTTCCACGTCGGAGGCCCCGTCGCCGAACTTGGTCAGGTAGCCGATGTAGTTCTCGCTGAGGTTGCACGTGCCCATCACACGTCCGTTGTTCGACTGGCTGATGGCGTAGAGCGTCACCATGCGCAGGCGCGGGGGCATGTTCTGCTCGGCCTGCACGGACATGTCGAACCACCAGGGCTCCTCCTGCCGTGCCCGTCCGTCGGCAAACATCTGCTTCAAGGCAGCGGTCATGCCGCCGATGTTGGCCTCTATGAAGCGGACACCGAAATGGCGGGCGATGGCATCAGCACCGTGCAAATCTTGGCCCGCATCCGGCATACCCACGCCGATGACGCGCTCCCGTCCGAGAGCCTCCACGCAGAGGGCGCACATGATGGTGGAATCCTTGCCGCCCGACAAGCCAACAACGGCATTGCAGCCCGGCCCGTTCTGTTCAAACCAGTTGCGGATCCATTCCACCAACCGGCTTCTCGTCTCTACAGCATTAAACTCGTACATAATATCCTATTATTTAGCGTTTTATTTCAAATTTATCCTAAAAACTACTCCCCGTATCCGTCGGGATTCTTTTTTTGCCAATTCCAGCTGTCGCGACACATCTCAAGGATGCCGTATCGGGCTTTCCAGCCCAGCTCGTGTTCCGCCTTCGACGGATCGGAGTAGCATTGGGCAATGTCGCCCGCCCGCCGCGGCTTGATGACGTAGGGAATCTTCACCTGATTGGCCTCCTCGAAGGCATGCACCACCTCCAGCACCGAATAGCCGTGGCCCGTGCCGAGGTTGTACACGGCCAGTCCGCAATGACGATCGATAGCCTCCAGTGCCTTAACATGACCTTCCGCCAGATCGACCACGTGGATATAGTCGCGCACGCCGGTGCCATCGGGCGTGTCGTAGTCGTCGCCAAACACTCCCAGACACTCGCGCTTGCCGATGGCCACCTGGGTGATGTAGGGCATCAGGTTGTTGGGGATGCCGTTGGGGTTCTCCCCTATCCTGCCCGACGGGTGCGCCCCGATCGGGTTGAAGTAGCGCAGCAGCACCACGTTCCACTCGGGGTCGGCGGTCTGCATGTCGGTCAGGATCTGCTCCAACATGCTCTTAGTCCAGCCATACGGGTTGGTACACAGGCCTTTGGGGCACTCCTCCGTGATGGGTATCTGCAGCGGGTCGCCATAAACCGTTGCAGAGCTGGAGAAGATGATGTTCTTGCACCCGTGTGCGCGCATCACATCCAGCAGCACAAGCGTGCCCGCGATATTGTTTTCGTAATATTCCCAAGGCTTGGCCACGGACTCGCCCACGGCCTTCAGCCCCGCAAAATGGATGCAGGCATCAAATTCATATTGGGAGAACAACGCTTCCAGGGCATTCCGGTCGCGAATGTCGGCGCGGCAAAAGGGGATCGCATCCCCGCCCGTCAGTTCCGCCACCCGCTCAAGGGATTTGGGGCTGCTGTTGCTGAGATTGTCCAGTACCACCGCCTCATACCCGGCCTTGCGCAGTTCCACCACCGTATGGGTGCCGATGAACCCTGCGCCACCCGTAACCAAAATTGTCTTCTTCATCTTTACAATATTAAATAAAATATGGTAAAACGGCCTTCCGTCTTACGAGTTGCAAAGGTACAAAAAAACAGCGGAAATCACATCTTGTTGAAACAAAAAAAGCGTGCCATATTAGCACGCTTCGTTTATCAGATTCGCATTTCCAGTAGCCTGTCCCACCAATTCTAGTATTCGTCCTCGTTGAAGAAAAAATCCTCTTTCGTGGGATAATCAGGCCACAGATCGATGATGGAATCATACGATTCACCCTCATCGTCAATCTCCTGCAAATTCTCAATCACCTCCATAGGTGCACCGGAACGAATCGCATAATCCAACAATTCTTCCTTTGTAGCCGGCCATGGAGCGTCTTCCAATTTCATTGCTAATTCCAGTGTCCAATACATAACTCTTACAAATAAAATTTATATGAATTTTTAGGGGTGCAAAAGTATAATAATTATAGTAAAACCCCTCAAAAATCGAAAATTTTATTTCATTGATACATAATACGTTTCAGAAATTTCGTATTTTACATGGAAAAATCTTGCCAAAATAAAGAAATAATCGGACAGTCGATTCAGCACTTTTTGCACCTTATTATAGGCCTCTTCGGAGGCCATCAGGGCGACCACTTTCCGTTCAGCGCGGCGGCATACCGTGCGGCACACGTGTGCGGTCGCGATCACCTCGTTGCCCTGGGGCAGGATGAAACCCTTCCACGGCGGCAGCTGGGCTGTCATGGCATCGATTTCATGCTCAATGTCCGCCACAAAAGCGTCCAGGTCCACCTGCTTCCAATATTTTTCCCACAATGGCAGCGGCGTGGCCAACATTCCACCCACGACAAACAACTTTTGCTGTATTTCTCCCAAAAAAGGGACGGACTCTTTCGAAATCAGCAGCCCGATGAAAGCATTCAGCTCATCCACGGTTCCGTATGCATCCAGTAGGTCACAATTCTTATAAACTCTTGATCCATCGGACAATGAAGTCATTCCGGCATCCCCTGTTTTCGTATATATTTTCATAAAAAAATTTTTTTTGCAAATGTATAAAAAAAATGTATCTTTGCCGCCGCAAAAGCAAAGAGAAAAAACAAGTCTCCTTAGCTCAGTTGGTAGAGCAATTGACTCTTAATCAATGGGTCCAGGGTTCGAGTCCCTGAGGGGACACTGAAAGCACTCCAAACCTAATTCGTTCGGGGTGCTTTTTTTTATCCTTTTTTGGTTCAAAAAAAACTCGAAAATGAAAAAGATCATCCTGTTCCTGCTTGTCCTCGCCACCGCGCACGCGTGGGCGCAATCGCAATATGTGAACCCCTTTGTGGGCACCGACGGCCACGGGCACACCTTCCCCGGCGCCATCGTCCCCTTCGGGGCCGTGCAGGTCAGCCCCGACACGCGCCTCGACGGGTGGGACGGCTGCTCCGGCTACCACTACAGCGACAGCCGCATCTACGGTTTCTCGCACACGCACCTCAGCGGCACCGGCTGCAGCGACTACGGCGACATCCTCATCATGCCGTTTGCGGGGAAACCCTCCATCCACAACAGCGAGTATTCCGCCACCTTCAGCCACAAGAACGAGCAGGCCTCGCCCGGCTACTACCGCGTGTTGCTGGACAACGGCGTGCAGGTGGAACTCACCGCCGGCAAATATGTGGCCGTACACCGCTACACCTTCCCCAAGAAAGGAGCCAAGGGCATCGTCATCGACCTCACGCACCGCGACAAAGTGCTGGCCTCCGGCATCACCCACCAAGGCAATGAGTTCTACGGCTTCCGCCGCTCCGAGGCCTGGAACCCCGACCAGTACTGCGCCTTCTCCATCCTGCCCTCCACCCCTGTGCAACGAGTCGAATACTTCTACAACGACCAGCCCGCGGGCGACCACGACGTGCGCGGCGAGAACTGCAAGGCCATCCTCTACTTCGACGACAACGTGCGCACTGTGACCCTCAACGTGGCCATCTCCGCCGTGGACATCCAAGGGGCCATGAACAACCAGAAGGAGCTTGCGAACCAGACCTTCGACCAGGTGCGGAAAAATGCCGTTTCCACATGGAACCGCGAACTGGGCAAAATCAAGGTGGAATCCGCCAACGAAGAGTATCTTAAAACATTTTATACAGCCTTATATCATTGTTTCACATCCCCTTACCTCTACTCGGATTTGGACGGCCGCTACCGCGGCATGGACGGCGAAATCCATAACGGCGACGGCAAACACCAGATGTACACGGTATTCTCGCTGTGGGACACCTACCGTGCCCTGCACCCGCTGCTCAACATCATCGATCGGAAGCGCACGGAGGATTTCCTCTACACGTTCATGCAGCAATACCGCCAGGGCGGGATGCTGCCCGTATGGGAACTCTCGGCCCACGAGACCTGGTGCATGATCGGCTACCACTCCGTGCCCGTCATCCTGGACGCCTACGTCAAGGGCATCCACCCCTACGATGAAAAAGAGATGCTGCAGGCGATGGTCCACAGCGCCACCCTCAACAAGCTCGGACGGCCCGAGTATGCCCGCTACGGCTACATGCCCGGCGACGCCGACAACGAATCCGTGTCGAAGACCTTGGAGTACGCCTACGACGACTGGTGCATCGCACAATTCGCCACAAAGATACGCAACACGGAGGTGGCCAACGAGTTCGAACGGCGCGCCCTATCCTACCGCAACATCCTGGATCCCAACGGGTTCATGCACGGCAAGATCAACGGCGGCTTCGTCACCCCGTTCGACCCCACGGAGGTCAACAACTTCTACACCGAGGCCAACAGCTGGCAGTACTCCACCTACGTGCCGCACGACCTGTCGGGCTACATCTACGAAATGGGCGGCAGAGAGCGCACCGAGAAGTTCCTGGACCGCCTTTTCCACTCCGACTCCAAGATGACCGGCCGCGACCAGTCGGACATCACGGGCATCATCGGGCAGTACGCGCACGGCAACGAGCCCAGCCACCATGCCGCCTACCTCTACAACGAGGTGCTGCGTTACGACAAGACCTGCGACATGGTCCGCAAGATCATGACGGAGCTCTACACCTCCAAGCCCGACGGCCTCTGCGGCAACGAGGACTGCGGCCAGATGTCGGCGTGGTACGTGTTCAGCACCCTCGGATTCTACCCCGTCTGCCCGGGCAGCAACAGCTATTCGTTAGGCTACCCGCTCTTCGACCGCGCGACCATCACATTGGAAAATGGTAAAAGCCTGGTTATACGGCGGGAAGGCAAAGGCGACAACGTAGCCAACATCACCATCAACGGTAAATCAATCATCAATCCGTACATGCGTTTCGGATTCGACGACATCAAAAACGGCGGCGAAATTGTCTTCACTATGGGTTCTCTGCCCACCAACCGTTTCATGGGTGCCCGCGACGGCTACGCAACCAAAATCCCCGCCCCACCCGTGCCCTACTTCTCCACGGACAAGCGGAGTTTCAGCGAGCCCACGCAGGTGGAAATCCTCAACTACCGTCCCAACAACCTCCAGCTGAAAAGCTATGATGTGGACACATGGGCCGAGACCGACATCTACTACACGACCGACGGCAGCACGCCCGCACCCACGCACGGCACACGCTACGACAAGCCCATCTCCGTGGACAAAGAGATGACCCTCAAGGCGATAGCCTACCATAAAGACCTCGGGGCCAGCCCCGTTGCCGAGGCCCATTACGTCTTTTTCAACAAAGACAAAAAGCTATCCTACATCACAGAGCCTGCCCCGCATTACTTTGCGGGCGGTGACGACGGCCTCATCGACGGCATCCGCGGCAATGCCAACTGGCGTGTGGGTAGTTGGCAAGGTTTCCAAGGGGATTTCGAAGCCGTCATCGACCTGCTCCAAGAAAAGGATGTCCGCCATGTGACCATCAGCTGTCTGGAAGACGTGCGCGCCTGGATTTTCTTCCCCTCCAAAGCGGAAATTTACATTTCGGACGATGGCGAGCACTACACGCTGTTCGGCCACACCGACGGCATCGGCTCCGAGAAGTCGGAAGATGCCAAGCTGCACGAGTTTGTCGTCAGCGGAAATGGGAAAGGCCGTTATCTGAAAGTGAAGGCCACCAGCTACGGCAAGCTGCCCGACTGGCACATCAGCGCAGGCCATCAGTCGTGGATGTTCTTGGATGAAATCACGGTGGACTGACAGATGGCACACGCGTGCCCGCCGCGAAATCACCGGTGTTGGAGACACCATATCTTATTAACCCCGGATGAGCGCAGCGTAATCCGGGGACGTGGCGCGCCTCATGTACCCCCGCGCGGCGCGGCAGGCGCGTGCCACGGAGCAATGGATTTGCCGCCGCGCAAGGTACGCGCGGGCATCTGGCATCAGTCGTCCAATCGCTGTTTCAGCCTCGCAATCTCCTCCCTCAGTTCCCGGACCTCGGCATCATTCTCCCGCTTCACGGAATGTCGGAACTTGAACATCACAAGGTTCAGCTCGAAGGATGTCTCCCGACTTTGCCCGGGCAGTAGATCCGACAGAAGGTCATCGATGAGCTGGCCGCCCCGGTGCAGCAACCGGTTCTGCTCCTGCTTGCCCGCCTCGCTCTCCTCCACCTGCGGTAGCGCCACCATCACCCGCGACAGCTCCTTCAGCTTCGCGTAGGCCTCCACAATCGCGATGGTCGTCTCCACTGCCTTCGGGCTCTTCAGGATTGTGGCCAGCATATAGAGGCCCTTCTCGGTGAAAGCCTTGGGATTAGAGGGAGAATACAACAACCTGCCAAGGTTATCAAAAATTTTGACAACCTCCTCTTTCTCGTGTTTTGTCAGCTCAATCACATATCCCTCTGGAAACTTTTCAGGATTGTTTTTTATAGCTTGATTGATCTCACGTGTTTCAACGCCATAAAGATCCGCCACATGATTTGCCAATATCACCTGCTGGTCCCGCAGGGTGATAATCTTGCTTTCTACATCAATAATATTAGTCATTGCTTTAAGTGTTAAATTTAAATTAATTTATCACCGCAAAGATATATTCAAAAATCGCATTATTCAATGGTTTTATGAAAATTTTCATCACTAACTATCAAACAAATACAAATAAGCTTGAATAATTTAACATTTAATAGTTAATTTTGAAAGCGCCATTTCGGAGAAACAACCGACTCATTCTGCGAATTTCTGGTTGTTGGGAATGCAGCCTTGTAACCAGGGATGACACCCTCTAGAAAAGACGGCGCGTGCCACGAAGCACGCACCGGTGTCGGAGACACCACATCTCATTAACCCCGGATGAGCGCAGCGTAATCTAGGGGAGAGACGGTGCGCGCCCACGGCACCCGCGCGGCGCGGCAGGCGCGTGCCACGGAGATGTGAGCTTGCCGCCGCGCAACGCGAGCCTCCCTCATCCATCTCCCCTTCACCCGCAATTCACCACCCCTCAATCCACATGACAATGC
>JAFZKY010000016.1 GCA_017551725.1 Bacteroidales bacterium | reverse complement strand
CCCTTCTTCTTCAGCTTAAGAAATTTCTCCGCGACTTTGTCCTTTGGAAGCTGGTCCTTGTACTTTACGTAATAGTTGATGGCCGTTTCCACACCCGCAACACAGCCGTTGACTTGGTCTTCGTCATTGTTTTGGATTGCATATTCCGCCCAGCCACCGAGGAGAAGCAGTAGCAGGTCACTATTCTCAAACAGCACATCGACATAGAGCGACATACTCACGTCAGGCGTGCCTGAAAGCCACCAAAAGGCGTATGAGGAGACCGCCTTGCGTTGCGCCTCATTCGGCGAATGGGTTTTCAGCCAGTCGATGCAGTTCATCGCGTCCTGCGTGTACTGGGCATATTCGGATTTTTCGATGTCGCCGGGGATTGTCGGCACAACGAACTTCTGCGCGCTCACGCCTTGCACGAGGAGCAGACAAAGGGTAATAACTGCTAATTTTTTCATTTCTCTAGTGTTTGATTTTGAAAATGCAAAAATAGTTTATTCTCTGATATTTAGGATGCAGAATTTTGAAAAGGTTGCAGTGAGTGGGATTTTTTTTTCTAAAGTTGCGTCCTCGCCGCCCCACACTGCGCTTCGCTTGTATGGGGCTAATTGCACTGCGTGCGTTTTGCCTCTTCGAGGCTGCTTATGGAAAACTTTTCATCGATTCCCAAGGTATTTGTCGTAATTCTCAAATCGTTACAATGGTAGAGATGATGTGCACATCGCCTCTACAGGTAAACGAAACGCATTAAGGCTTTGCGGTCACTTATACCGAATCAGGTCGCCTTCTGCGTATGGGATTCCGATGAGCAGGGCGGGAATGTAAGAGAACTTGACGTTGATGATGGCATCGGCTTGCTGCTTACGCGCCTGCTTTTGCAAGGCATACACCAGCTGTTTGTTGGAGGTGAAAATAAAGCCGCTCGCTTCCACGTGACCGATCACCCCGTACTCCTTGTTCGGCTTATCCTGAGAATAGTAGCACTGGATGGTCGTGGCGGAGATCTCCTTCTTAGGCTTCGGACTGCTGGAAACGAAACTGCCCGTAGCGCACCCTGAAACCATAATGGCACAGAGGGTTAAAATCAATACCTTTTCATTTTTTAGGAATCTTGATGATGAAATTTGTTGAATTAAGATATTTATCTAACGTGTAATGTGTTGTGTTATTGTGAAAAACTTAATCTTTCAGGCAACGGACAGACAAGCCTACATAGTTTGATATACCCGCTTCTTGAAAGTTGGCGAAATCATGTTGAATATTCCTATGAGCAGCACAGTTTTCTCCAGCATCAGTGGTGCTCCAAAACCACGCTTCCGATCCCAAAATGGAGTATCCGCCACCATAATAATAGCCTGCTGGTAAAGCACTGAAACCAGTGGCATTGTTGTACATCGGCAAATACCCTGGTGAACAATATATGGTACTACTCTCCCACCCTGTGGTGGAGGATAACGCTTTGGCTATCAAATCACTCCTGTGTCCGCATTGACAATCGTTCTGCAAACCCACATAATCTTGCATGACAATCCATTCCGCAGCAGAGGGGACGTGCCATCCTGTGGGGCAAATACCTTGCACATTGCTCGGAACAGCAGTGGATGAAGAATTCCCATTCATAACCGCCGCCCAGTTATACAGACAACCGTAAGTGCTGACATTGCTGCTGTCTCCTTCGGGAAAATAACGATAGGCAATACTATTACTAAAGGTGTCGGTGGTTGGAATATAGGTGCCGTCAGCATAATGGGTGGTCTTCAGATTCTCTTTCATCCAACATTGGGTGCCGATTTGAACCGTATTATAGACATTCCCGTCATAGTCCGTCACTGTAGGATGTTGTGGGCAGGGTTGGCCGCCGGAATGGACGCTGTCTGTCTCGTTTCGAAGGCACCGAACCGACAAGAAATTTTGACAACCATAATCCCAATGAGAAAGTGACGCCCTGTCATACATCAAATATTCTATTTCCGCCATATTATTGTACAAAGACTGCGAAGAAGACCAAAAGAACGCTTCGTAGCCAAAGCTTTCATCATCGTAATACCCTTCATAAACGCCAGCCGGCATAGCCGAAAAGCCAGATGCATTATTCGCAGAAAGGTCATTCCCCACCGTGCAGTTACCGCCACAGGATTGCCAACCCGTAGTAGAGGCCAATGCCTTGCCGATGTTGTCAGGTTGGTTGTCACATTGCAAAGCACTCTGCCCCATCATGTAATATAACAGCGTGTACCATTCCTGTTCACAAGGCACGTGCCAGCCATCGGGACAAACTCCCTGAATGTCGGATTCCCCGCTATTGAAATCCATTTGCATCACGGCAGGCCAATTGTATAGAAGGCCGTATGTCGGCACTGTAGAGGCATCGTTGTTCGGATAACAGCAGTAGGCATTTGTAGTACTGCTGGTTGTCGCAACCGGGATAGAGGTTCCATCAGCATAGTGGGTAGCACGCACATTCTCTTTCAACCAACATTGGGCACCGATTTGAACAGTATTATACGCATTGCCGTCATAATCAAACACAAGAGAGGTCCCACAAGCAAATGTTTCCGCTGCAGTAAATTGAAGTTCGATGGTCTGAGATGAGAGTATCGGTTTTGTGACCGTCAAACTGGTGCTGGGCGCACTCGCAATCGTGGAAAATCCAACGAACGACAAGGTGTCGCCCGGAACAAACAGTTCATCGGTGCTGCCTCTCCATGATTTCAACGTGCCTGTCTTCAAATCCCCGTTTCCCACATAATGAATTCTGTCAACACCCGCATTCCCCGTGTTCACCATCTTGATCGAACTGTTTTCTTTCCCCGTCTGTACGTTCAACAGATAGATTTGCGACTTGGAAAGCTGAATCCGGAACGTATGGCATCCGGCATCCAGATTTCGGCTGAGATTTGTCACTTTTTCGCCCGTCAAGGTGAAAACGGCGATGTTGACTCTCCCCGATTTCTTCAACTGCACCGAAAACTCTGTGACACCGTTGAAAGGATTGGGCACATTTTGCGACAAAACAGGTTGTAAATCATGCTGTTCGACTCCTGAATTGGTCATCGTCAACGTGAGGTCAGAGGCATCGAGCACCTCCGTCCAACCACGAGTAAGATTGGTTATCCGCACGCTGTCCAACGGAACCTGCTGTCCGTTGGCATCCTTTCCCACGAAAGTCAACGTGGTTTGTGCCATCATAGGGATTATTGTCATCAGAATCGCAACAGCGATAATAGTTTTCTTCAATATGTGGTTCATAATCATAACGTGGACTTCTCTTTGTTTATCTTTTCACGCCGTTCCCGCCAAAGATGCGAAGTCCGCTGGACATCCTTCAGAGACAACAACGGTTCAAAATTACAACAGTTATATGACGTAAAAATTCAAAAAATGTTGCAGTTAGTAGGATTTTTTTCGATACTTTCATACGATTTCACAAAACTTCCTTTTGAAAACAACAGAAACCGATGATTCGAATCGTTCTCGCGTTTGTCATCGGGTATCAATTCCGACAGAAACCGTTTCATATATGAATTGCAGTAGCTGGATTTGTAATGAAACTCGTTGACACTCAGCATCGGACGTGACAAAAACTCATTCTGCGTAAACGCATCGGTGTAGTACTCGGTTAAAACATACACGGGCAAATTGGCTTGGTCGCAGTAATCTTGAACAGCTATCAAAGAGACGCAGCTGCTGCTCGAACAGTGCGGAGACCACAAGTAAAGCAGCGTAGTATCACTTTTCTTTAACACCGCCGACAGTTGCTCGGCTGTCACGGCCATGATTCTACCGTCATTGTGGTCAGGGATTTCCTCAACCGAACTCACGAAGCACACCCGCTTCTGCTCCTCAGCCGTCAATCGTTTATAACCGCTGTTGAAACCGGGCGTACGCACGATCGCACAGGACTGAAAAACAAAGGTTAAAACCAGAAATACCAATACCTTTTTCATACGAGGATGACAGCATACGTGGGGTCGAAGAAGAACGGCGGGTATCAGGCAGTGTAGGAATACATTTGCAAAAGAAATTACGGTAACCGTATCAGCGTGGATCCCGTGGTCTGCCGCTGGTCGGTGATGACCTGCACGGCATACACACCGTCCTTCAAAGTGGACAGGTTGATGCGGTCGCGGCCGTTGCGTGTCAGCAAAAGACGACCGTCCAACGCATAGACATTGATAGTGATTCGCTTCGGGTGTGCGTCGCCGAAATCGACATACAACATTCGGTTCTCTAGGCGGAATGTCACGCCTTGCGGCTGGTTCAAACTCAAATCGGGAATGCGCGACGGCAGATCCAATACATACAGCAGTCCCTGATAGGCGTCGATCTGGCCGTGGCCGTAGGTGTTGTTGGGATACGCCATCGTATTGTCGGGGTGCGTGGAGGTTTGTTGGATCGCTGCCAACGCTTCCTCGGGGGTCAGATCAGGCTTGGCCTGCAGCCACAATGCAATGATGCCCGCCACTACAGGCGATGCCATTGAGGTTCCCGATTCGGCCAAATAGTGGTAGGTCTTGTCGTTATACTGTACCGTACTCACCAAATTCTTCTTAATCCCCTCATAATCACCATAGAAGCTGTTGTAAGCGGCGTTGATGTTCAGTCCGGGCGCCACCACATCGGGCTTAATGCGCTCGTCGAAGGTGGGACCGCAGGAGGAAAACTGTGCAATATGGCCAGGCTGGTCGGGGGCGAACATGAGCATGTCGTCGTTGGTCTGCCCGGCAATGTTCGTGAAAGTGTTTTTGTAACCGGTGGCTCCGACGGCGATGATTCTGGGGAGGTTGGCCGGCCACGAGACGGAGTGACCCGGCTGCGCGAAGCAGTACTGCGGCACACCGTTGATGTTGGTGAGGGAGTTATAGCCGATGTCAGTATATATCCAGGCGGGACCGTTGCCTGTGAGCAGCACTGTCGCGCCGCAAAGCACCAGATAGGTCAAATGCGGCAATGTGCCGTGGATATGATAAACCGTGCCGCGCGGGTCCTGATAAGAACTAACCGCTACATCCAACTGCACCTCGCCCATGCTCACCGTGGTGGTGAAGGAGGCACTATTCACTTGGCTGATGCTGTCGGTGTTGAACTTGATGGTACCCTCAATGCCGCCGCCAGTCAGTTGTATGCCAAGGAAATCGAAACGCACAAACTGGTTGACGGGAGTCACGAGATCCATTTCGATGATCTGTCCGCTGGCGATGCCGTTTTTGATGCCCGTTCCGGCTTGGTAATCGGAGGGCCCCTTTTCCAAATAGCACGCACGGGTGCCGTCGTTACCGGCTGCAGAAACGATGATGCGCCCTGGTCCGACCAATGCCTGCAACGCTTCACCCTCCAAGATTCGCTGCGAAGTGAGTATCATTGTCTCGCAACTGCTGAAGTTGATGACGCAGGGCTTGTGGTCCTGTTCCGCCCGGTCGAATATTTTCTTGAACCCCAACACTGCGGTTGCGGAGGTGGGACCATCCGCGCTCTCGAACTCCTCGCGGTCGGAGTTGAAATCCACCGCGTAGATATCCGCTTCGGGCGCCATGCCTTGGTATTGCCCGTTCACGGAAGAGCCTGCCATGATGCCCATCACATGGGTGCCGTGGATGCCGTTGCGAGTGTTCTGTGAATGTTCTAAAGCTTCGATTTCCGCAGCTGTTTCCAACGCATGGCCTAACGTACCGTCGCTGTTCGGCCAGTGGAAATCGTAGTAGTATTGCACGCGCAGGTCGCCGTTCGCGTCCTGGAATGCGGGGTGCGTGAAGTCGTAGTAGCTGTCGAAGACACCGGCCGCCACGCCCGCGCCTGTGAAAGCCTGTGGCAGGTTGTCGCCCGTGTAGATGCCGGTGGCGTTGACCTGTTGCGGGGTCACGTCCATCACGGGATGGGGCATCCGCTCGGCCTCGATGCGCTCGATGGTGTCGTTGTTCGACAGCTCGGCGACGTTCTTGAGCGGGATGTCCACGATGAAGATACGGCCCACATTGTCGATGAGGCGACAGCCATGGGCAACAAAAAACGCTGCTGCGTCGCATGGACGGGCAAGCGTTACCAAAGCGTTAACCATCGGTGTCTTTTCCACACCGGACTCGGATTGTCCTTTTTCGGAAAAACGAGTCTCCATCGCCACCAAATGCGATGACACTTTCGATGTGTTCACTTGGGCAACGCACCCGATGTAGCAAAATGCAAAGGAGAGAAGCACGACTATTCTCCTTCTGAAATTCATTGTTCTTTTCATAACAAAACGGATTTAAATGGGGAATAAGGGTGTTTTTTCTTTCTTTTTT
>JAFZKY010000015.1 GCA_017551725.1 Bacteroidales bacterium | reverse complement strand
TTCTTCCTTCTCATCCTCATCCTTTGTGTATGTCTCCTTTTCGCTTTGATCTTCTTCAATCTCCTCTTCACTTTTCTCCTCTTCGCCGTCCATTACACCGCTTCTATAAATCACAGGCTCTTCTTCCTCTATAGGCTCGGGGACAACTTCCAGTTCTGGCGTGACCTCCGGTTCTGGTATGACTTCGGGTTCCGGTTCAGGAATAGTCTCGGGTTCAGGGACAACTTCCGGCTCTGAAGTAACCACTGGTTCTGGTATAACTTCGGGTTCAGGTTCGGAAATAATCTCGGGTTCGGGAACAACTTCCGGTTCTGGCGTGACCTCCGGTTCTGGTATAACTTCGGGTTCCGGTTCAGGAATAGTCTCGGGTTCGGGAACAACTTCCGGTTCTGGTTTCACTACGGGAATGGCTGCTGTTGTCAAAACCTCCTCATCCCTAATCTTTTCATCCTGATTCTCCTTGTTCTTGTTTTCTCCCAAGTGCAGGTCCTCCATTCCTTCGAACTCCTCGTTCAGGTCGGGAATATAGTCGCAGATAAAGGAAATTTTGCCCTTGTCGTTGAGAGAAAAGGTCCCGAAATGCTCGAATGCGACACTTTTGTTGTTTTCCAGTGCGCGTTTCAACTCCTCGACCCATTGTGTGATGTCTTGGTTGGCCTGCGTGATGAGACATTTCTTTTCAAAACACACCAAATTGGTGAAGGCATACTCGTCATGCTCGATGTGGGTATCGAGCGTGATCTCGTTGTGAGGTGCGAGAATGGTTTTCCCCTGGATGCTGGCGGGCACGTAGTGCAGTGTGAAGGTGCCCAGGTCGTTGACGCAGACGGATTCGCTTTTGCGGAGTGCTTTGATGATATAGGGAATCATAGTGAAAAGGCGTTTTAAAGGTTGTTTTTATGGGTGTTGAGCATGGCCTGCACGCGCTGCAGGTCTTCAGGGGTGTCGATGCCGATGCCCTCGTAGTGGCAGGTGCCGGTATAGATGTCGAAGCCGTTTTCAAGCCAGCGCAGTTGCTCAAGTTTCTCGCTTGATTCGAGTGCTGAGGGAGAGAGTTGTATGAGTTTCTGCAGGGTTTTGTTGCGATAGGCGTAAATGCCGAGATGTTGGAGATAAGTCGGTTTTTTGCACTGTTCGTCGCGTACAAATGGGATTGGCAGTCGGCTGAAATATAGTGCTTTGCCAGATGTTGTCGTCACCACCTTGACCTTGTTGGGGTCTTGGATGAGTGCCTCCTCCTCGATAGGTTTCACGAGGGTGGCAATCTGGACTTGGGGATCTTTGAAAAGCGATGTCAGCAGGGAGATTTCGCCGATGCTGATGAAGGGCTCGTCGCCCTGGATGTTGACAACGACATCGTCGTCGGTGAGTTTCAACAGCCGTGCGGCCTCACCGCAGCGGTCGGTGCCGGAGGGGTGGGATGGCGAGGTCATCACAACATTCCCACCGAAAGAGCGGACGCATTGTGCAATGCGCTCGTCGTCGGTAGCCACGGCATAGCCGTCCAGGGACGATGCAGCCACGTGTTCGCACACGTGTTGTATCATCGGCAAGCCATTGAGCAGGGCCAACGGCTTGCCGGGAAAGCGTGTCGAGGCGTAACGCGCCGGAATGATGCCGAAGAAACGCGTGCCCATCTAAAACAGGCCGAACAACTCGGCGTCGATTTTGTTGATGATTTCGCCAAAATCCTCAGGCTTTTCGGCAAATTTGATAGTGTTGACATCCACGATGAGCAATTTGCCCTCCTTGTAATTGGAGATCCATTTCTCATATTTTTCATTCAGATTTTCCAAATAGGAGAGACGGATGGAGTCCTCGTAGGCGCGGCCGCGCTTGTGGATTTGCGTCACCAAAGTGGAAACGTCGGCCTTGAGATAAATCAGCAGGTCGGGTGCCTGGAGGAACTGCGTCATCAGTTCAAACAGTGAGGTATAGTTCTCGAAATCGCGCGTGGCCATCAGGTCCATTTCGTGCAAGTTCGGCGCGAAGATGTAGGCATCCTCGTAGATGGTGCGATCTTGGATCACATCTTTTTTGCGCTTGCGGATGTCAAGCACCTGGCGGAAGCGACTGTTGAGAAAATAGACTTGGATGTTGAAGGACCAGCGCTGCATGTCCTGGTAGAAGCTGGCTAAATAGGGGTTGTTTTCCACGCTCTCGTAGAGGGCGTCCCAGCCATAATGTTTGGCCAGCATGCCGGTCAGGGTGGTTTTACCCGAACCGATGTTTCCTGCGACTGCTATATGCATGTGTTGTGTTGTTTAATTGTTAATTGTTTAATTGTCTATTCGTTTTGAGATGAAGTGCGAAGGTTCATAGGGTGGTTATTCTTCGACCTTCACGTGGAGGGAGTGGATGACGAGGTAGGCGCACAAGGCCGCAAACATGACGATGGAGAGGATGTTGAACATGGGTGTTCCGATATAGTTGGCCATGAAGGTCGGCTCAACACCGCAGTATTTGAGGATAGCGCTGACCACGCCCATGATGGCGCCGCCGGCGAGCAGACCGGAAGCGAGCAAGGTGCCCTTTTCGCCACGCAGTTTGTTGACAGTCTCGTCTTTGCTGCGGGACTTGATGAACCAGGCTAAGAAACCGCCCACCAAGAGAGGCAGGTTGAGTTGCAAGGGAATGAACATACCCAATGAGAATGCCAATGCGGGTACGCCGAGCACGTCGAGCAGGATGGCTAAGATGGCGCCGATGATGTAGAGCAGCCACGGGGTCTGTCCGCCGAACATGAGCGGCTCAATAATGGCGGCCATGGCGTTGGCCTGCGGTGCCACCAAGGCTTCTTCGCCCGTGTAGCCGTAGGTTTTGGACAGCAGCATGATGACCGCGCCTACCGTGAGGGCGGAAACCAGCGTTCCGACGAACTTGAAGGCCTCTTGCTTGAAGGGCGAGGTGCCGATCCAGTAACCGATTTTTAGGTCGGTGATGAAGCCTCCGGCCATGGAGAGTGCGGAGCAGACGATGCCGCCGACCACCAAGGCGATCAGGATGCCGGAGCCACCTTTGAGGCCCACGGCAGAAAGGATGAACGAGGAGAGGATGAGGGTCATCATGGTCATGCCCGACACGGGGTTGGTGCCCACGGTAGCGATGGCCGTCGCGGCGACCGTCGTGAACAGGAACGCGAAGAGGAAGACCACGAGTATGCCCACGATGACTTGCAGCGGACTCATCTGCATGCCGCCAGTGATGAAGAAGATGGCCATCAGGACGATGACGCCGAGGAAGCCGAACAGGATGATCTTCATGGGAATGTCGCGTTGCGTGCGCAGTACGGTGCTGTCGGCGCCAGCCTGCTTGCCGGCTTTGAAGGCCACACCGAGGGATTTTTTGATGACGCCTGCGGACTTTGCCACGCCTAAAAGACCGGCCATGGCGATGCCACCAATGCCGATGTAGCGGACGTAGTTGGCGAAGATGAAGTCGGGGTCGAGAGTGCTCATGGCGGTGGTGACGCCCGCGATGTCGGCGCTGCCGTATTGTCCTAAGAGGGGCACGATGACCCACCAAGAGAGGGCGGAGCCGGCGCAGATGACCGCTGCATATTTAAGGCCGATCAGGTAGCCCGTGCCCAGCAGGATGGACTCGGCGCTCATCTTGAAGACGAACTTATGGTTCATGGCCAGTTGCTCGCCCCAACCGCACATGCGGGTGGAGATGGTGTCGGCCCAGAAATGGAAAGTCGTCATCAGAAAGTCATACAAGCCGCCGATGAGGCCGCTGATAAGCAACAGCTTGGCTTGGTTGCCGCCTTTGGCGCCAGAGACGATGATCTCGGTCGTGGCCGTGGCCTCCGGGAACGGGTACTTGCCGTGCATCTCCGAGACGAAGTACTTGCGGAAGGGGATCAGGAAGAGAATGCCCAAAAAGCCGCCGAAGAGCGAGGCTAAGAACATCTGCCAGAAGTTGACCTGGATGTCGGCTCCGATCGCGGGGTTGGTCTCCTTGATGATGTAAATGGCGGGCAACGTGAAGATGGCACCGGCCACGATGACGCCGGAACTGGCGCCGATGGACTGGATGAGCACGTTTTCCGAAAGAGGACTCTTGCGTTTGGCCAATGTGGAGATGCCCACGGCGATGATGGCGATGGGGATGGCGGCCTCGAAGACCTGGCCGAAGCGAAGCCCGGAATAGGCGGTCGCGGCAGAGAAGATGATGGCCATGATGATACCCCATGTGATGGTCCAGGCATTCAGCTCGGGGTATTTCTTGTCGCCTAACAGAATGGGCTTGTAGGTTTCGCCCTCCTTGAGCTCACGATACGCGTTGTCGGGAAGCTTGATGTCTTCCGGCTGGTGAAAGCTCTCTTGATTGACTTGGGTAGATTCTTTTTCTTCCATATTTTGAGATTGTTAAATGACAAAACCAGATTTTGCATGAAGTGGCAAAAATACAAAAAAAGTAAATTCATAGGGCCAACGCTTGCGTTGGCCCTATGATTATTTCCCTTCTTTTTTTAACACAATCATCACCGTGTAAATCAAGATCTTGATGTCCATTTGGATGGACATGTTCTCGATATAGAGCAGGTCCCATCGGAGTCGTTCGATCATCTCGTCCACATTTTCTGCATAGCCGAACTTGACCTGCCCCCACGAGGTGATGCCGGGGCGGATGCCGAGCAGGAGCTTGTAGTAGGGCACGCGCTCGGAAATCTGGTCGATGTAGTATTGCCGCTCAGGGCGGGGACCGACCAACGACATGTCGCCGATGAGGACGTTGAAAAATTGCGGTGTCTCGTCAAGGCGATATTGCCGCATGAACTTGCCGAACGGGGTGATCCGTGTGTCATCCTTGGAGGAGAGCATGGGGCCGGATTCCTCGGCATTGTCCCTCATAGAACGGAATTTGATGATGTTGAACGGCTTGCCTTTGTATCCAATGCGTTCCTGCTTGTAAAATACAGGGCCTGGGGAGGAGCGTTTCACCCCGATGGCCAAGACAATGTAAAGCGGCAAAAGCAAGATGAGCGCGATGAACGAAAACAGGATGTCAAAGCCTCGCTTGATAAACCGTTGCCAAGTTGGCAGATATTCCGGTGTGATGGCAATGAGGGGCTCATACATCACGGAACTGGTCTTGACGGTGCCGAGCAGGACGTCTTGTTGCTGCGGGGTGACACGCAGGGTGAGGTTGCCGTGGTCGCGCGCCAGGGCGATGAGCGTCTCGATGTGCTTGCGCTGCCCGTTGTGCAGGGTGACGATCAGCTCTTCGATATGGTTCTGCTCGATGATGTCGGGCAGCCGCTCAAGGGTGCCCAAGCAGACAAGATGCTCCGTAAGACAGTCCTCGGCGTTGTCGTCCACTTTGACATACCCGATGAGGAAATTGCCGGTGGAGGGCTTCTGCTGCATGACGGTGTCATAAATTTGCAGTGCCTTCTCGTCGCTGCCGACAATCAAGGTGTTGAATCCGATTTGCCCGTTGTGAATGCGACGGTTGATGCGCGTCGTGATGCAAACACGCGGTATATAGGTGGTGATGAATTGAACCGCAAAGAGGAATAACATGTACTTGATGTAGTCCCTCGGTGAGGTCACGATGTCGTCGAGAATGAAAAAGAAGAAGAAGATCAGGACACCGAAGAGCGTGATGCTGAAAGTGGTGACCAGCTCGTCCATGCGCGACTTGCGGTATACTTTGTTGTAATAGCCGATAAAGGCGTGCAGGAGCACCCAGTAGGCCGGACAGAGCAGAAGTCCCCAGAAAAAGGTGGGGTCGGCCATCATGGCGGCACCGATACTGCTGAACGACAAAGACTCTCCCACAATTTTCCGATAGACATAAAGGCATATCCACGATATGATGGCCGCCAGTACATCGAAGAAAATGTATGAAAACAGGAGTCTCCTTTTGTTCATGCAAATGTATTTATCAAATTCAATGCCTTGTATTTTATCTGCTTGTTGGTTTGGTGTCGTGGCCTATGCGGCGGGCTGATAGATGACTTTGATGTTGTCGATTTGAAAATGGGTGTCGGAAAGTTCGGGATTCCCGTTGCCGGCGAGAACAATGTTGGCCACGGTGACAGAGGAGCCGTAGTAATTGTAGCTGTGGATGACATTCGAGAGGTCGAAATAGATGGTCTTCCATTCCCCGCCAGACGCATAGATGCCGCCGATCTGGTGGACGTAGTTGGGATTGGATGCTGTGGAGAGCTTGACTCCAATGTCGATGTTGTTTTCGGTCTTGTATGTGACCTCTAAGAAAATGTAGTAGTTATAGGCGGGCAAGGTGATGTCGGTGGAGGTGACATCAAACTTGTCTTTGGAGCCGGTGAGGACAATCTCGCCCGCACTCCGTCCATCAATGATGGTGGGTATGAAAACGTGGGTGCTGAGCGTGGTGTCGGTGGGGTAGAAGGAGGAACTGTTGGAGAAGGTCTCGAAGTAGGGGAAGCGTGCGTAAGGGTTGTATTTGTACACGGGTGGATTGTCGGACACATTGAGGGTCTGATTGGGCTGGAGGGGGAGTTTTTGCTGCAGGACATTGAAGAAGGGATAACCGTTGATGGTGCGCCCCATGCCGGTCCTCCGGAAGGCAGGCAGCAAAACCACAGTGGAAGAGTCGATGCCGGCGGTGTGCAACACTGGCACTTTGCAGGGCAGCTGCCAACACCCGAGGTTCTTGTTGTTCACATAAACATTGACGTGTGTGAAATTGTGCTTTTGCAAATCCGCCAATTGCTCGCTGTCGAAATTGAGGTTGTGGTCGGCGTTGAAGGTGCTGACATCCACACAGTTGTTAAGATCTTCTTCAGTGATATACAAATACGCCGGCGTAAGGTCCGTGTCTTTACAACCCGCGAAAAATAAAATGCATAATAAGAAAACAAATGTATAAAGTAGTCTCTGCATAGGTCGGTGATTATGTTTTGTGAAACGATGAATTCTTTGTATTATTGCGAAGTAAAAATATTATTTCGTGAGATTTTTTATTTTTTGCTGGGAAGAATGACGTTAGAGGGGGACCGAGAAACTGAAAACTGGATCCAGATAGGATAATGGTCTGATATATAGGGGACTCCATAATATTCAACTAAGGTTTTGAATTGGATGGCGTAGATGTTTTTGGCAAAAAACTGGTCAATGACATGTTCGCCTCGGTTGTTGGCAAAAGCATTGCCTTGAATGCCATAGCCGTTGAAGGAGGGCTCCTGGTCGGTTTGGGGGGTGAGGTCGCGGACTGGCAACATGCCCTTGCGGAGTAGGGGAGCGAAGATGGTGTCGGCCATGGAGGAGTTCATGTCGCCCCCGAGCAGGACGGGGATGCCTTTCCCGAGATCTTCGTCCATCAGCCTGCAGAGCAGCTTGACGGACTCGCTTCGCGCGACGGTGCCCACATGGTCGAGGTGCGTGTTGTAGTAGTGGATGACAACCTTCGTCTTTTTGTCTTGCAGGACGGCTTTGGTGACGGTGCGGCGGCAGGCGGCGTCCCAGCCGAAAGAGACGGTGTCGGGAGTTTCGCTCAGCCAGTAGGTTTTCCCTTGCAGGAGTTTGAATCTCTTCTTGTTGTATAAAATGGCCATGTTTTCCCCCTCTTGGTCGCCATCATCGCGGCCCACGCCCAGCATGCGGTAACCTTTTAGGTTCTGACGCAGGAAGTCGCGCTGGTCGGGCAGCATCTCCTGCACGCCGAAAGCGTCGGGGGCCAGTTCGAGCAGCATCTTGGCCACGGCCTCCTTGCGGTAGGGCCAGGCGTTCTCCCCATCGTATGCAGCAAATCCGCTTTGCCGGATGTTGAAGGAGACAAAGGTGAACATCGGCTCATCATGAAGCCATGCCGGCATGCGCCTCGGCTCGTTGGTCGTGATCAGGTCAACGCCAAGCAATGAGAGCACCTGTGCGGTTGCCTTGTCGTCCACAGTCCAGGTGTTGACACTCATGCCGAGGTTGTGCGCCTGCTGAATCCAGTCGGGATGTAGGAACAGAATGCCGTATCGGTAGTCGATGCCGTCGATGCCCCATGCGTGCAGCTCCTCGGGGGTCTTGTCGCCTTCGAGGTAGGCGACGGGAATGTCGGGACAGCGTTCCGCCAGCATCTTGCACATTTCTAAATCGAAGGAGATGAACTCTAACCGGCCCTCCATTTTGTAACGGCGCACCAATTCTGTACACTTTGCGACGTATGTCTGCCGCTCACCATCGGAGCGTGCGGGTTTGATTTCGAAAAAGAGCTTGAAGTTCTCACCGCAATACTGGGCGGCCTGTTGCAGATACTCTTCCGCCGTGGGGATGGATTCCCCGTTTGGCAGTCGGTATCGTGCCACGCGGCTGTAGGGGATCTGATCGACATATTCGTTGCCGATTTTGCGGTCGTGGATGATGACGAGCACACTGTCGGCAGTCAGGCGGGCGTCGCACTCCACGCCGGCGCAAACGTTTGCATCGTGCGCTGCGGTGAAGGCGACAAGGCTGTTCTGCTGTGCACCGTCGGCCTTCCAGAAGCCGCGATGCGCCACGATGCCCTGACCATGAACGCTGAGCGTGAGGATGATGAGAATTGCCGTCAGGAGATAGCAGAATGGAGAATGACGTTTCATGTCGGATTGAGAAAAAACAAAGTTCAAGGTATTGATGAAATACTTTGAACTTTGGATTGGGTTTTTGAATTTGTTTTATGTTAGCGTGCTATTCCACCGACCACTCGGCGCCGTCCTTGGTGTCCTTGACATTGATACCGGCGGCCTTGAGGTCGTCGCGGATTTTGTCGGACAAGGCCCAGTTCTTGCTGTCTTTGGCCTCCTTGCGGATGGAGAGCACCAACTGCATCACTTTGTCGAGTGTGTCGGAGCCGTCCTTGCCGTCCACGATGACGGACTCGGGCTTCATGCCCAGGATGTCGAAGAAGAAGGTGCGGAAGGTATTTTTCAGCAAGTCGATGTCGGCTTGGGTGAGCGTGCCGTGTCCATCGCGCACGGCGTTGACGATTCGTGCGGCGTCAAACAACTCCGCGATGAGCTTCGGGCTGTTGAAGTCGTCGTTCATGGCGTCGTAGCACCTCTGCACCCACGCCTCGATGTTTTCGGTGGAGGTGTCGGATGCCTTGAGCTTGTCGAGATGTTTTTCGGTGAGGTAGAGCTTCTCCATGCCTTTTTCGGCGGACTGCAAAGCCTCGTTGCTGAAATCGACCGTGCCACGATAGTGGGCCTGCAGCACGAAGAAACGAATAGTCATCGGGGAGTAGGCCTGGGTGAGCATCTTGTGTGAGCCGGTGAAGAACTCGTTGAGGGTTATGAAGTTGCCTAACGATTTGCCCATCTTCTGGCCGTTGATGGTGATCATGTTGTTGTGCATCCAATATTTGACGGAGCTTTTGCCGTTGGCCACGGTGCTTTGGCACACCTCTGACTCGTGATGCGGGAAGAGCAGGTCCATGCCGCCGCCGTGGATGTCGAACTGCTCACCCAGATATTTGGTGCTCATGGCGGTACATTCGATGTGCCAGCCGGGGAAGCCGTCGCTCCAGGGGGATCTCCAGCGCATGATGTGCTCAGGGGCGGCCTTTTTCCAGAGGGCGAAGTCGGCGGGATTGTGCTTTTCGCTCTGGCCGTCCAGCTCGCGGGTGTTGGCGATGAGCTCGGAGAGCACGCGGCCCGAGAGCTTGCCGTAGCCGAAGTCGCGGTCGAACTTCTCCACGTCGAAATAGACGGAGCCTTCGGAGACGTAGGCGTAGCCTTTGTCAAGGATTCTCTGCACCATATCGATCTGTTCCATGATGTGGCCGGAGGCGCGTGGCTCGATGGATGGGCCCTTCACGTTGAGGGCATCCATCGCCTTGTGGTAGCTGTCCATGTAGTATTGGGCGACCTCCATAGGCTCGAGTTGCTCGAGGCGGGCCTTCTTGGCGATCTTGTCCTCGCCCTCGTCGGCATCGTGTTCTAGATGTCCCACGTCGGTGATGTTGCGCACGTAGCGCACCTTGTAGCCGATATGGGTGAGGTAGCGGAACACGAGATCGAAGGTCACGGCCGGGCGGGCGTGGCCCAGATGGGGTTCGCCATAGACGGTGGGGCCGCAGACATAGAGGCCCACGTGATCGGGCACGATGGGGGTGAGGAGTTCTTTTCTTTTCGATAAAGTATTGAACAATAAAACTTTGCCTTTGTTGTCGGTAGGTTGCATAATCAATATATGTTAGATTAGAAAATCAGACTGCAAATGTACACAAATTACGAATACAGAGCCAAAGATTATCTCCGGCTGTCTTGATGCATTTGCTGTCGGTATAGCTTTTTGATTCAAAGTAAATCTTTCCGAACTTAGCTGAACAGCTGCTCGATCTGCTCCTCGTATTTCTTCATCAGCATGTTGCGCTTCAGCTTGAGGGTGGGGGTGAGCTCGCCCGTGGCGACCGACCACTCGTATCCGATGAGGATGTATCGCTTCACCTTCTCGGTGTCGCCGAGGAACTGGTTGAAGTGATCCACAATCTTCTTGTATTTCTTTACCACCTCCGGATGCTTGATCATCTCTTCGTTGGTGGTGTATTCAATCCCTTTGTTGACGCACCAGGCGCGCAGGTCGGGGAAGTTGGGCACGATGAGGGCGGCGGCGTACTGCTTGTTCTCGCCCACCACCATGATGTTGTCGATGAGGGAGTCCTCGGCGAACTTGTTCTCGATGATGGTCGGGACCACATACTTGCCGAAGGCGGTTTTGAACATCTCCTTCTTGCGGCCGGTGATGCTGAGACGGCCCTCGGGCGAGAGCTTGCCCAAGTCGCCGGTGTGGAGCCACCCGTCCTTGTCGATGGCCTCGGCGGTGAGGTCCTCGGCCTTGTAGTAGCCCTTCATCACATGGTTGCCCTTGGCGAGGATTTCGCCGTCCTCGGCGATCTTTACCTGCGTGCCGGGGAGCACGGGACCCGCCGTGCTAAATTCGAGACCGTTTTTGAAGAAGTTGCTCACGGAAATCACAGGAGATGTCTCCGAAGTGCCGTAGCCTTCGAGCACGGGCACACCCAAGGCCCAAAAGATGCGGGAAATGCGGGGCTGGATGGCGGCGCCGCCCGTCACGATGACCCGCAGGTTCGTGCCGGTGACGGCCTTCCACTGGTTGAGCACCAACTTGCGGGCGCGGTTGAGCTTGCGGTAGTAAGATTTCTTCTTGTTGAAATCATACTCCAAAGCGATGTCGTTGGCCCAGAAAAAGAGTTTGTGCTTGATGCCGGTGAGCTTGCGCCCCTTGGCGAGAATCTTGTCGTATATCTTCTCCAACAATCGTGGCACAGTGGTGAAAATGGAAGGGTTGACCTCCTGCATGTTGTCGGCGATCTTGGCTAAGTTTTCGGCATAATAGACGGGAATGCCGAGATATTGCCACGAATAGTTCATCATGCGCTCATACACGTGGCAGAGCGGCAGATAGCTGAGCACACGGTTGTAGTCGTTGGGCGTGGGGATGATGGGCAGGATGCCCTCGACGTTGGTGAGGAAATTGCGGTGGGTGAGCATCACCCCCTTGGGGTTGCCCGTGGTGCCTGAGGTATAGACAATGGAGACCACATCGTCGGGAGAGATGCTGGCCTTGATTTCCTTGAGATATTGCGGGGCCGGATTGACGCGCCCGAGCTCCACGACCTCGTTCAGGTGCCTGTATCCGCGTAAGTTTCTGAAAGTGTAAACCTTGTCCACCAGCCCGGGAATGTTGGCGATGATATTGGTGATTTTGCGCAACAGTTCCCAACCGGAGACAAAGATGAGCTTTACGTCGGCATGGTGCAGGATATAATCGTAGTCGCTTTCGCTGATGGTGGGGTAGATGGCCACGTGGATGGCGCCAAGTTGCATGATGGCCATGTCAAGGAAGTTCCATTCCGGCCGGTTCGGTGTGATGGTGGCGATGCAGTCGCCCTTCTTGATGCCGAGTTGCATGAAACCGTATGAGATGTTGTTGACATAGTCCAGATAATCTTGCGAGCTATACTTGACCCACGTGCCGTTGTCCTTGCCGCAAAGCGCGTCTTCATGGGGAAATTCCACCACATTGCGCTCCAACATGTCGAAAAGTCTGGTTACTTCCATTGAGTTGAGTTTAAGGGTGCAAAAATACACTTTTTATTGGACGTTCGCCATGATGATGTTTTTGAGAAAAAACAAAGGCCTGCCGTGTGGCAGACCTTGCATATATATTACAATGAAAGTGAATTATTTCAACTTCTTGCTGAGAACATCGAGCATGTCCGTTGTCATGGAGGCCAGATCGTATTGCGGCTTGAAGCCCCATTCCTCGCGGGCGCAGTGGTCGTCCATCTGGTTGGGCCAGGAGTCGGCGATGGTCTGGCGCAGCTCGTCGTATTGATATTCCATCTGGAAATCGGGGATGTGCTTTTTGATTTCCGCGTAGATCATTTCGGGTTCGAAACTCATGGCGGTGATGTTGAAGGAGTTGCGGTGTACGAGCTTGGCAGGGTCGGCTTCCATGAGGTCGATGGCGGCCTTGAGTGCGTCGGGCATGTACATCATGTCCATAAAGGTGCCCTTCGCGATGGGGCAGGTGAACTTCTCGCCCTTAACGGCAGCGTAGTAGATCTCGACGGCATAGTCGGTGGTGCCGCCGCCCGGGAGCGTGACATTGGAGATGAGGCCGGGGAAGCGAACGGATCGGGTATCGACGCCAAAACGTTTGAAGTAGTAGTCGCTCAGCAGCTCGCCGGTGACCTTGGTGACACCGTAGATGGTCTTGGGACGCTGGATGGTGTCTTGCGGGGTCATGTCGTGCGGGGTGTCGGGGCCGAAGGCGCCAATGGAGCTCGGGGTGAAGAGGGCGCAGCCGAATTCGCGGGAGACTTCCAGACAGTTGATCAAGGCACCCACGCCGACGTTCCAGCCCAGCATGGGGTTGGCCTCCGCCTTGGCGGAGAGGATGGCGGCGAGGTTGTAAATCGCGTCGATGTTGTATTTCTTCACGGCATCGGCGATCTCCTGGGCGTTGGTGGCGTCAATCTTGCAGGAGGGTCCCGCATCGGCGAGGTCGCCCTTCAAAGGATAAACCATGTCGGCAGCAACGACGTTGTCCGTGCCGTATTCTTTGCGCAAAGCGGGTGTCAGCTCGGAACCAATCTGTCCGCAGGCACCAATGACTAATATCTTTTTCATTTGTATGTGGGTTTAGAAATACCTGTTTTTTTTGAGCGCGCAAAAGTACAAAAAAAATGTATCTTTGCACCCGTTTTTAAAAAGCCAGATTATGATATATTTAGACAATTCCGCAACTTCTTATCCAAAGCCCAAAGAGGTGTATGATTTCATGGACAGTTTCTATCGGGAGCACGGGGTCAGCCCCGGCCGTGCCGGCTACGATGCCGGTATCGAGACCGGCGAGTTGTTGACCGACACCCGTCGTCTGCTCTCGCAATTGTTCAACGGCGGCACCAAGGTCGATGAACGCCGCCTCACCTTCAGCTACAACGCCACGGATTCGCTGAATATCCTGATACAAGGTCTCGCCCAAAAAGGCATGCATGTCATCACCACCATGCTGGAGCACAACTCTGTGCTGCGTCCCCTCTACTGCTTGGAGCAGCAAGGACTCATTGAGGTGACCTATCTGCCTTTCGACGAGGCAGGCTATGTCCATCCCGACGATTTCAAGAAAGCCATCAAATCCAACACCAAGATGGTGGTTTGCACCCAGTGCTCCAACGTCATTGGCACGGTGCAACCTATCAAGGAGATCGGCAAGGTCTGCAAGGAGAATGGCCTGATCTTTGTGGTGGACGGCAGCCAGGGCGCAGGTGCCGTGGAGATGAACATGCTCGAATACGGCGTGGATGCCTACGCCTTCACGGGCCACAAGTGCCTGATGGGACCCACCGGTATCGGCGGCTCCTACGTGGCCGAGGGTGTCGAGGTGCGCCAAACCCGCTACGGCGGCACCGGCGTGCGCTCCGCTGTCCGCACCCACTTGGACGAGTATCCCTATCGTCTTGAAGCTGGCACCATGAACATGCTCGGCATCGCCGGCCTCTATCGCGGTGTGAAATGGATTGAGGAGAAGGGCATCCAGAATATCCACGACCAGGAGATGAAGCTCTGGAAGCGCCTCGTCGATGGCGTGCGCAACGTGGAAGGCGTCACCGTCTATTGCGCCACCTCCGTGGAGAACCAGAACCCGGTGCTCTCCCTCAACGTGCGTGGTTTCGAGGCTATGGACGTGGGCACCATGCTCGACGTCGATTACGACATCGCATGCCGCACCGGCCTGCAGTGCGCTCCGCTGGTACACGAGCGTATCGGCACCCTGCCTGTTGACGGCACCGTTCGCTTGAGCGTCGGCGCTTTCAATACCGAGGAGGAGATCGACACCTGCATCAACGCCATCAAGGAAATCGCCGCGCTGAAAAACTAAGGTTCCTTGGAGACGAAAAGTCGGAAATGGGTCGGGCATCTGGCAGTCTTGGCCGTGTATGTCATCTTTGGCATTAACCCCAACTGCTCTGAGGCCGTCGTCCCCGAGTATATATCCCCACATGCCTTCACCGCCGCCCGGATGCTTTTCGGGGCGGCGGTTTTTTGGTTGATTTCACCGTTTTTTCCCCGTGAGCGCGTGGAGAGACGCGATGTGTGGGCCATCCTTCTGGGCGGTGTAGTGCTGGCCGGCACGCTGATTGCCTTCTCGCTGGCGTTTCGCTACACCTCGCCCTGCTATGTCTCCCTCGTGTCTGCCACCAGCCCCTTGATGGTGATGCTCATGGCCGCGCTATTCCTGCGCGAGCCCATCTCCGTGCGCAAAAGCGTGGGTGTCTTCGTGGGCATCGCAGGTGCCCTCATGATCGTGCTCTTTTCCTGGAAAATCGATGCCAACGCCACCCCGATGGGACTGTTGCTCTGCTTCGTCAACATCCTCTTCTACGCATCGTATCTGCTTGTCACGCGCACCATCTCCAAGAAATACAGCCCCGTGACGCTGATGAAGTGGATGTTCCTCATCGGTGCTGTGATCTGCCTTCCGATCGGCATCCCTGTTGTGTCGGAGTCGCCGATGCTGCAAGGCCCTGTGCCCGTGTCGGCATGGCTTAACTTCTTCACGGTGATGATATTCTCGACGGTGGTGGCCTATTTTCTGCTGCCCGTGGGCTTGCGCTATCTGCGACCCACCACCGTGAGCATGTACAGCAATCTGCAGCCCGTCGTCACCTCTGTGGTGGCCATCGCCGCGGGACAGGATATCTTCACTTGGAACAAACCTGTGGCCCTCGTGCTCATCGCAGCCGGTGTCTATCTGGTCACCACAAGCCGTGCCAAGGATTCCGAATCGCATTGACGTTGTTGTGGAAGAATACCCTTTTTTAGTTAGTGAACATGCTTTTTTTCCTAAAAAAGTGGAGATGAGCAAAAGCGACTATGTGAACTTTATGGTCTGGCATCGTGGTTTGGCCGTGCCCGCCGCCCGCAACTTGGCTGACAGCACCATCCAGCGTGGCCGCAACGTCATCGAAGCCATCATGTGGCATGGCAGCAGCCAAAGTGACGCGAGATGGACAGTCGATCGTTTCCGTAATCTTTCCAAATCCGATCGTGATGCCATGGTTGCTTTCATCAATGCCATTTGATCCTTTTGTTTAAAACCTTCTTGAAACCTGAATTATGAAATTTCCCGTGAAAATCCTGAAAATAGCCACCGCCGTGCTTGTGGCAGCGCTCGTGGTCGTGATGGCCGTCGGCACCGTGTACGAAAGAACCCACGGCTCCGAATCTGCCATTGCGGCCATCTATCATCATCCCGCGACTGTCATCCTGTGGATGCTTGCGATAGCCGGCGTGACCGCGTTGGTGCTCATGGAGCGCAGGCAGATGCGGCTGTGGGGATGGATGCAGTGGGCTTCCGTGCTGTTAATTTTCATCGGCGCCCTCTTGACCAACTTCACGGGTGAATCCGGCACACTGCACTTGCGGCCGCATCAACCAGTGGCCCAGTATGCCGGCGACAGGGGCGGCCAACTTGACCTTCCCTTCACGGTGACGCTGGACACTTTCGAGGTGCAGACTTATCCCGGCACAATGGCCCCTATGGACTTTGTAGCCAAAGTTCACATCTCGGAATTGTCCGATCCCGTCGTGATTTCCATGAACCATATCGGCAATCATAAAAATTATCGGTTCTATATGTCTGACTACACCAAGGACGGCAGCATCGAACTGTTGGTCTCCCACGACCCATGGGGAATCACTGTGATATACATTGGCTTCGCCCTGTTGCTGCTCTCCTTCATCGTCATGTTTTGCGATCCTGAAAGTCGTTTTCGCACCCTGTGGCGTCGCACGGCGGTCAGGGCCTCAGTGTTGCTGATCCTGCTCTGTGGCACTGTTTCCATGGCACAGGCCAAAAATGACGGGCCTCGCACTTTGCCCAAAGAGACCGCCGCCAAGATGGGCGACACGTACATCCTGTACCAAAACCGCATCTGTCCTGTGCAATCCTTTGCCCGCGATTTCACCTATAAGCTCTGCGGTAGCACCTCCTATAAAGGCTACACCGCCGAGCAGGTGCTCGCTGGATGGCTCTTTTATTTCGACGATTGGAAAAAGGAGCCCATATTCAAGATTAAGGGCGAAGAGGTTCGCAACATGATGGGACTCGAAGGCAAACGCGCCTCGTTGGATGATTTCCTCAACGATTATGGCGAAAACACTATCGGCATGATGCTCGACAGCATGAAGATGAACGATCCGAGACGTTCGCAGTTCTCCGCTGCCAACAAGCAATACATGCAAATAGTGTCCCTGCTCAACGGCACGTTGTTGAAAGTTTTCCCGCTGAAGGACGAAAGCGATGCAATCTCTTGGTATTCGCACACCGACAAGCTGCCCATTGACAACCTGTCGGAAGAGGAATATCTGTATATAAAAAAACATCTCAGTCTGTGTCAGGAACTTATCGTGCAAAACGACATGGACATGCTAAACACGGTTTTTGAGAAACATCGTGTTTTCCAAAAGAAACATGCGGGTGATGTTTTGCCTTCCGATGCCAAATTCAAAATGGAGAAGGTTTACAATATCATCACGCCGGGCCGTCCCATGGCTATCTGCACCATCTTGCTGGGGCTGCTTTTCTTAGGCTATGCCGTTGCAGGTGTGGAGAGAGGCTCCGTATGGGTGCGTCGCGTCAGTGAGTGCATCCTGCTGTTCGCCAGTGTGTATCTGTTGGTGCTCTTCGTGCTCCGTTGGATTTTGTCAGGATACATTCCACTGACGGGCGGGTATGAGACCATGCTCTTTCTGGCGTTGTGCGTGGCGGTTTTCTCGCTGTTGGGCGGCCGTCGCTCGCCGATTGTGTTGCACGGCGGACTGCTGATCATGGGCTTTGTGCTGTTGGCCGCCATGATGGAGGGGGTTCGCCCTCCCGTGTCGCACACCATGCCCGTGCTCAAATCGCCGCTGCTACTCATTCACGTGGCCGTCATCATGTTCGCATACGCGCTGCTGGCATTCGCGTGGGTCAACTCCGTGGCGGCCCTGCTGAACCGCGCCTTCCGCAAAGAGTGGCGCGCGTCGGTGTTGCGCCTTCGCGACGCGTCGCTGACCATGCTCTATCCATCTCTCTTTTTCCTCGTCGCCGGCATCATCATCGGCTCCGTGTGGGCCAACATCACATGGGGCAACTACTGGTCGTGGGACCCCAAGGAGGTGTGGGCGCTCATCACCGCCGTTGTCTATGCCATACCCCTCTATTTGCGATGGGATGACAAGCGTCCGATGCTCTTCCATCTCTACGTCTTGTTGGCTTTCTTGTCGGTGTTGATCACCTATTTTGGTGTGAATATGCTTCTTGGCGGCATGCACAGTTATGCATAAAGCATTGTTTTTTAAACATTATCTATTTGATATAATGGGTGATATGAAAAATGGGGGTGAGTGGTCGGATGGAATGAAAAAAAATGTATTTTTGCACGCTCAAAACAAGGCGGGGTAGCTCAGTCGGTTAGAGCGTCGGATTCATAACCCGGAGGTCACGAGTTCAATTCCCGTTCCCGCCACGAAAGGTCAAATGCGAAGGCATTTGGCTTTTTTTTTCTCCAAATAGCAGCATCATGTTTTTGTTTTTAATGTGAAATATTGCTTTCTTTGACGGCTATTTTTTGTATTTTTGCAGCCCCTTAATGCATCTTATTAATAACAAAAAACATACCTCTTATGAAAGACCTCAAAGAACAATTGAAAGACCTCGGCGTGGAGAATCCCGTTGAAATCTACCACAACCTCTCTTACGACGAGCTCTACCAGCACGAGACCGACCCCTCCCTCACCGGCTATGAGAAAGCTTACCTGACCAAGTCCGGCGCCCTCTCCGTCGATACTGGCATCTTCACCGGCCGCTCCCCGAAAGACAAGTACATCGTCCTCGACGAGAACACCAAAAACAACGTCTGGTGGGCCGACCCCAACAAGAAGGGCTCTGACAACAAGCCCATCGATGCCAAGACCTGGGAGCATCTCAAGAAGATCACCCAGAAACAACTCACAGGCAAGAAGGTGTATGTGATGGACGGCTACTGCGGCGCCAACGAGGACTCCCGCATGAAGGTGCGCTTCGTCTCCGAGGTGGCCTGGCAGGCCCATTTCGTGAAAAACATGTTCATTCGCCCGAGCGAGGAGGAGCTCAAGGACTTCACTCCTGACTTCGTGGTGCTGAACGCCGGCAAGACCACCAACCCCGACTGGAAGGAGATGGGCTTGCACAGCGAGGTCTATGTGGCCTTCAACCTCACCGAACGTATGGCCCTCATCGGCGGCACCTGGTACGGCGGCGAGATGAAGAAGGGCATCTTCTCCGTGATGAACTATTTCCTGCCCCTCAACGGTATGGCTGCTATGCACTGCTCCGCCAACCAGGGCAAGGATGGCGACACGGCCATCTTCTTCGGCCTCTCCGGCACCGGCAAGACCACGCTCTCCACTGACCCGAACCGCGCCCTCATCGGCGATGACGAGCACGGCTGGGACGACAACGGCGTCTTCAACTTCGAGGGCTGCTGCTACGCCAAGTGCATCAACCTCAGCGAGGCCAAGGAACCCGACATCTACCATGCCATCAAGCGCGATGCCTTGTTGGAGAACCTTGTAGTGGACGCAGAGGGCAACATTGATTTCGATTCCGCCGCCAAGACTGAGAACACCCGCGTCTCTTATCCCATCTACCATATCGACAACATCGTGAAGCCCGTGTCGCGCGGCACGCACCCGAGCAAGATCATCTTCCTCTCTGCCGATGCCTTTGGCGTGCTGCCTCCGGTGGCCGTCCTTAACCGCGAGCAGACGATGTACTATTATCTCAGTGGTTACACCGCCAAGTTGGCCGGCACCGAGCGCGGCATTGTCACCCCGCAACCCACCTTCTCCTCCTGCTTCGGCGCAGCTTTCCTGTTGCTGCACCCGACTAAATACGCCGAGGAGTTGGCCAAGAAACTTGACCAGCACAACGCCACGGCATACTTGGTGAATACCGGCTGGACCGGCGGCGGCTACGGAGTAGGGGAGCGCATCTCCCTGAAGGCCACCCGTGCCATCATCACTGCTATCCTCAACGGTGAACTGTTGAACTGCGAGACCGAACTGGTGAAGCCCTTCAACCTGCGCATCCCGAAGCACGTCACAGGTGTGGACGACAGTATCCTAAACCCTGAGAACAGCTGGAGCGACAAGGCCGCATACGCCGAGAACGCACGCACGCTGGCTGCCTCCTTCATCAAGAACTTCGAGAACTTCAGCGACACCGAGCAGGGCAAAGCGCTGATTCCGTTTGGACCGCAACTGTAATTAGTTAAGAGTTAATAGTTGAAGCTAAATGCCAACGGCCAGTGGCTAACCGCCAATGGCCGTTGGCAAGAGGTTAACATCTATGAGTATAAAAACCGCTTTTGCCACCGCTTTTGGGAAGAAGATGGCCAAGAACTGGGAGAAGATCTATGTTTTGGTCGATATACACGACACCATACTGAAGGCCTGTTATGAAAACGAAGAGACGTACGAGTACTTCCCGCAGGCCAAGGAGGCGTTGCGGATGCTTTCCGAGCGTCCTGATGTCTGTCTGATCTTGTGGTCGGGCTGCTATCCCGACAAGTTGGAGTCCTATATGAGGAGATTCGAGGCGGACGGGATTCATTTCAACTATGCCAATCGGAACCCAGAGGTGGGCAACACCCCGTTGTCTTGTTTCGACGACAAGCTCTATTTCAACGTGGGCATCGACGACAAATTCGGCTTCGATCCCGCCACCGACTGGGCGGAGGTGATTCGCGAGTTGAGAGTTACCCCGTAAGGGATATTGGCGTGTTGTGTTGAATTGTTGAGTTGAGGTTGGAGGTTCCGCCAGCTCCTGTCGTCGCTGGCGGAATGGTGAGGGCCACTGTTCATTGCGTGCCTTGATGTGGTGGAGGTTCCGCCAGCTTCTGTCGTCGCTGGTGGCATGGTGGAGGTTCCGCCAGCGCACTGCGTGCCTTGATATGGTGGGGGTTCCGCAGCGCACTGCGTGCGCCGCGGAATGGTGGGGGTCGCCGCATAAGAGAGGGGGAATGGGCGGCGGCGGGTGGGGGTATCTGTATGGCAGCTCCTTTCTGCCGCCGCCCATCCCTTTTTTGCCCCCGCTTGCGTCACACCATTCCGCGAAATGCGAAGCGTTGAGCGGAATCTCCAAGAACATCGGACATGTTGTTTTGCATCGCACCATTCCGAAACGCATAGCGTTGAGCGGAATCTTAGACCGAAGATCAATGTTAACCACTAATTGCCCTTGACAAACAGCTAACGGCCAACCCCCAACAACCATTCCGCACCCACCTCCATCCTGTTGAACGCGAAAAGTTTCTTACCGAGGTCCTTGAGCGAGGCGCCGAGGTGATAGACAGTGTCGTCAAGAATGAGGAAACGGTCGTGGAACCGATCGGAGGTTCGGACATCTACGGGCGGATATTGTTGGTTGTGACGCTCTATATCCACTGCCAGCGCATCGGTAATGCGCTTGGTAATGATGGTGGCGCTGACACCTTCGCCCCGCTTGGTGAGCATCTTCAACACGGAGTCATCTACATAGTTGTCAATAAGGATGATTCGCTTCCGTGCTGTGCGGATCAGATCTGAGGCGAAGGTGTACGCGTCGAAGATCTGTCCGTCAAAAAAGACACCCTGCACGGGCGGCAGGGCGGTGCGCACGAAGAAGTTGATTTGTTTATCGTGTTCAGCCAATTGGGCACCCTGTTCCGCCACTGTCGCTTCCAATTGCTGGAATCGCTGATTGATGACGAAACCATTCAACAGATAGTTTTTCAAGACTACGTTAGCCCATTGACGGAATCGGGTTCCTTGAATACTTCTGACACGATATCCTACAGATATGATCACATCTAAGTTGTAATAATCAATATCTCTATTCGTCAGTTTCCCACCTTCTCGCTGAACTGTTGCAAATTTTGCAACAGTTGTATTTTGTTGTAATTCTCCTTCTTCATAGATGTGTTTGATATGCCTGGAAACCACAGATTTGTCTCTGTTAAAAAGGCTTGACATCTGATTTAAATTCAACCATACATTGTCATAAAGCAATCGAACCTCCAATCGGATATTGTCATCCGGTTGGTACATTATGATTTCTCCTTTGTCCATTTTATCGATAATTGTATCCATACAATGTTGTTTAAAAATACGCTGCAAAGATAATGATTTTATTATAAAATATTGATAATCAAATAATTTTAACTATTTATTGTTAAATTTGTTGTTGTATTGTTGAAGCGTGGATTTGAGGTTGGGGGTTCCGCC
>JAFZKY010000014.1 GCA_017551725.1 Bacteroidales bacterium | reverse complement strand
GCGCTCCACTCGTCGATGTACTCAGCCATCGGGGAAGAGGGCGTGATAGGATAGATAGCGGCGACTTCGCTGAACATGTAGGCAACATGGGCCGCAGCCTGGTTACCATCGCAAGTCATAAATTTTTTTTCTGCCATAAATTATTAGTTTATTGATTATTAGATGTTTTGATGAAAATCGCTAAAAAGCGTGCAAATGTACAAAAAAAGTGGATAGGGAATACGTTCTTCTAAAAACGTCTTCGGGAACAATTGCTAACTATTTATCGCTTTGTAATACAGGGTGTTACTCTGATTTTCCGTCAGCATCTCCGAGATAAGGCGTTGCATCTGCTCTTCCGTGACATCAAAATAGTGCTGACGCTCGTCGAGAAAGTACTCCACGTGGGAGATGGTTTCGCCCACAGCCATGTTGGAGGCGCGGTCGTCAATCTTGATGTCGTTGTGCAACAGCACGGCCTCGGCGCGGTTCTGTACTTTCTGCAAATCGTGGGAGAAGTTGTTATCTGCTTTAAAACCATAAAGATACTCACACAAGGCTGCATCTGCGTCCTCAATGGAAACGCCCTCCACAGGCCGTCCGCTGATGAGAAACAAGCCCTCGTCCGTGGTGCCCATGATGGAGGCGGAGATGTCGGTGAAGAGCTTTTTGTCCGTCACCAGATGTTGATACAGATACGACGACTGCCCCGTGCCGAACATGTCCGACAGCAAGTCCCAGGCGTAGTAATCGGGATGCATACGGTCGCACATGTGCCAACCCTTCATCAGGATGTCCGAGGGCACAGGACGTTTTACCTCCTGGAATTGCAACTCCTTTTGCGGTAACTCCTTAGGGTAGTCCTTTTTCGGCACATTGCCCGTCGGGATATCGCCAAACCATTTCTCCACCAGCGGGATGACCTCCTCATAACGCACATTGCCCGCCACCACCAGCACGGCGTTGTTCGGACGATAGAACCGGTAGTAGAAATCCTTGATGATCGCCATATCCACCTCGGCGATATGCTCGGTTTTCTTTCCGATGGGCAGCCACTGGTAGGGATGCCACTGGTAGGCCATCCGGTTGAACAGCATCATCAGGTCGCCGTAGGGCCGGTTGAGGTAATTCTCTTTAAATTCTTCAATCACCACCTGCTTTTGGATGTCCAGCGACTGCTGCCGGAAGGCGAGCTCAAGCATACGGTCCGACTCGATCCAAAGTGCCGTTTCTATGTTGTTGGCAGGGAGCACAATATAATAGTGGGTGATGTCTTGCGAGGTATAGGCGTTGTTGATGGCCCCGACTTTTTGCAGGGCCTCGTCGTAGTTTGGCACGTGCACGGAGCCGGTGAACATGAAATGCTCCATCAGATGGGCCAGCCCGGTGTGGTCGGGATGCTCGTCGCGGGAACCTACATTATAAACGATGTTGCAGGTTGCCAGCGGCGTGGTGTGGTCTTCGTGAACCAGCACGCGCAGGCCGTTGTCCAATATTTTGCGCTTTATTTTATTCATTTTTTTGAAATTGCAAAGATACATCATTTTCTGCAAAACAAACAGCCTTCAAATTCGGGAATTTAATCGTACTTTTGCCGCCTTTTTATATCAACATGGATTTCAAACTCAGCTCCTCATATAAACCCTCCGGCGACCAGCCCACCGCCATCCGGCAGCTGGTGGACGGCCTCAACCGTGGCGATCAGGCGCAGACGCTCTTGGGCGTGACCGGCTCCGGCAAGACGTTTACCATCGCCAACGTTCTCCAGCAGGTGAATCGTCCCGCCCTGGTGCTCAGCCATAACAAGACCTTGGCCGCGCAGCTGTACAGCGAGTTCAAGCAGTTTTTCCCCGAAAATGCCGTGGAATACTACGTTTCCTACTACGACTATTACCAGCCGGAGGCCTACATCCCGACGACCAACACCTACATTGAGAAGGATTTGGCCATCAATGATGAGATCGAGAAACTGCGCTTGCACACGACGGCTTCGCTGTTGTCGGGCCGGCGCGATGTGATTGTCGTCGCCTCTGTGTCCTGCATCTACGGCATCGGCAATCCGGACGATTTTGCCAAGAACGTCATCCATATTCATACGGGGATGCTCATCGACCGCAACAAGCTGCTGCTGACCTTCGTCAACAGCCTCTATTCCCGCACGGAGTTGGAGTTGCAGCCGTCGCAGTTCCGCGTGAAGGGCGACACGGTGGACATCTATCCGCCGTACAGCGACTGTGCCTACCGTATCGTCTTCTTCGACGACGAAATCGAGTCCATCTCCGAGTTGGAGGCAGCCACTGGCGGCATAATCAGCAAAGTGGATAAAGTCACCATCTATCCCGCCAGCATCTTCGTCACCACGCAGCAGTCGATGAACGAGGCCATCGACAACATCAAACTGGACCTCGGCGAGCAGATCGCTTATTTGAAATCCATCGGCAAGCATTTGGAAGCCAAACGTTTGGACGACCGCGTGAATTACGATGTGGAGATGATGAAGGAGCTGGGCTATTGTTCTGGAATCGAGAACTACTCGCGCTATTTCGACAAGCGCAAGCCCGGCGAGCGTCCATTCTGCATTTTGGACTTTTTTCCGGATGATTTTGTGCTGGTAATTGATGAAAGTCACGTCACGGTGCCGCAGATCGGGGCCATGTACGGGGGCGACCGTTCGCGGAAGATCAATCTGGTGGACTATGGTTTCCGTCTGCCGGCGGCGTTGGACAACCGCCCGTTGAAATTCGCGGAGTTTGAAAGCCTTATCGGACAGACCATCTTCATGAGTGCCACCCCGGCCGATTTCGAGTTGCAGCGTTCCGGCGGCGTGGTGGTGGAGCAGGTGGTGCGGCCCACGGGTTTGCTGGACCCGCTCATTGAGGTGCGTCCCGCCACCAACCAGGTGGACGACCTGCTGAACGAGATTGAGGACACGGTGGACAAGGGCGAGCGGGTGCTGGTGACCACGCTGACCAAGCGTATGGCCGAGGAGCTGAACACGTACTTGATCAACATCGGGATAAAATCCTGCTACATACATTCGGACGTGGAGACCTTGGACCGCGTGGAGATCCTCAAAGACCTGCGCTTCGGGGCCATCGACGTGCTGGTGGGGGTAAACCTGCTGCGCGAAGGCCTTGATTTGCCGGAGGTTTCGTTGGTGGCCATCATGGATGCCGACAAGGAGGGTTTCCTGCGCAACGAGCGTTCGCTCACGCAGACGGCGGGCCGTGCGGCGCGCCACGTGAACGGGCGCGTCATCTTCTACGCCAACAAAATCACCAAGTCGATGCAGGCCACGATGGATGAGACGGCGCGCCGCCGGGCCAAGCAGATGGCCTACAACGAGGCCCATCACATCACGCCCAAAGGGGTCATCAAATCCGAAGAGGTCTATCTGGCCGGCAATATCAATGATGCCGTCACGCAGTCGGGCGACAAACGGGTCAAGGAATACAAATCCGTGGAGGCCCCGCGACTCCTGGCCGCCGAGCCTGACATCCGCCTGCTCAACATCGAACAGTTGGAGCAAAAGAAGAAAAAACTCCGAAAAGAGATGGAGAAAGCCGTCAAGGATTTGGATTTCGACACGGCAATCCTGCTCCGCGACCAGATAAAAGAGATTGACCAGCGGATAAACGAGTACTGATGCCGAAGCGTAATCTGTTGGATGTTAATTATTTAATTGTAAAAAAATAAAAATTGTTAATTATTTTATTAAACCTCTTGCAAAAAGAGGTTTTTGATGTATATTTGCAGTGTTGATTTTATTATAAAAATTAACACTTGAACAATTTTTATAAAGATGAAAAACCGTTTGTTCGATATGGTGAGAGGGGTCTGCGGGGGAGGTAGAGCGGACGGCTTCAAGATGCTTAGGCACTGCTCCCTGCCGCTATGACGTGCGCCGGTGGTGGGGAGGCAGGTGCCGGAGCGGGGGAGATTATCCATTTCTGTTCAGTGGGAGAATAACGGAGTCCATGCCAGCGAAGCACTGTGAGGCGTTGTGTGATCCAACCTCGCGGTATGGTTCTTTCCGCGGGGCACGTGACATCCTTTCGTCGGTAATGATGTGTTTTCCGATGCGGGACAGAACCGCGTTACAATTTATTATTAATGTATAAAACAGGTTTATTATGAAAAAAAGAATCCTTTTAAGTATAGCAGGCATTGCCTGTCTGGCTGTGGCCACAGCCATTATCGTCATCAGTTGCAGCAAAGATGATGTCAAAAACGGAACCACCGCCACATTCCCCGAGGAGATGGCTGGCGACAGCGTGGATTTCAGTCCTTACTATCAAGATGTTGAGCAGCTTGCCGCCGTTTTCTGGAGGGCTTGCGACCAAGCCTATAATGCTGATCACACGCGTTTTCTGGCGGTGTGCGAGTCGGGCGATTTCCAGGAGTTTCAGCGTGTGACGCAGTTGGATGCCGACTTTTTCGAGAATTTCCGGCAGTTGCTCTTGAACGCGCAGGCTCAGCTGGAAGCCGACCATCCTGGCATCACGGCGCGGTATGCGGAGTCGCCATGCACGGAGTGTTCGCAGGATGCCTTGTCGCGTATCGGCAAGGTGGAGATCCGTCACGCGGGCGCGGTGGCGGACCGGAAGGCGTGGTTTGCCCGCCGCGACTGCTGGTTCCTCTGCTCGCTCGCCTGCATGTCAACGTTGGAACTGTATGTTCCCTGCGTGCTGGGGTGCGTGGAATTGTGCCTCTATTTTGCCGATTGAGCCCGGTGTTGACGCTCGGGTCCCGTTTGAAATCCCGCTGGCGGGTGCGCCTGCCGGCGGGATGGATTCGGCTTTTTGTGCCTGTTGAAAATAAATCTTCCTAACCTGTTGGAAGATAAGAAAATTTTTGTACTTTTGCCGCCCAAAATTTTAAACACATTTTTTAACAAACAAACTTTAACAAATTATGGCAAATCAGTATGAAACCGTTTTCATTATGACGCCCGTTTTGTCTGAAGATCAGATGAAGGAAACGGTACAAAAGTTTGAGAAGGTCCTCACCGACAGCGGTGCTGAGATCGTCCATCAGGAGAACTGGGGCCTCCGCAAATTGGAGTATCCCATCCAGAAGAAATCCTCCGGATTCTACCATCTTTTCGAATTCAAGGCAGAAGACGGCGCCGTCGTAGAGGCATTGGAACTGCAATATCGTCGTGACGAGCGCATCATGCGTTTCCTCACCGTGAGCATGGATAAGTACGCCATCGCTTACGCGGAGAAGAGACGTGCGAACCGCAATGCCAAGGCAGCCGCTGCCGAGGAAGTGAAGGAAGAGGTGAAGGAGGAAGCTCCCGTCGCCGAACAGCCTCAGGAAGTTAACAACGAGTCTAATCAAACAGAACAAGCAGAATAATTATGGCACAACAATCCGACATCAAATACATTGCTCCCGTAGCAGTTGATATTAAGAAGAAAAAATACTGCCGTTTCAAAAAGAGCGGTATCAAGTACATTGACTACAAGGATGGCGAGTTTCTCAAGAAGTTCGTGAACGAGCAAGGCAAGATTCTGCCCCGCCGTCTCACTGGTACTTCCCTGAAATATCAGAAGAAAGTGGCCCAGGCTGTCAAGAGAGCCCGTCACTTGGCCCTTCTGCCGTTCGTAACCGACAATTTAAAATCTAACTAATAGGAGGAATTGACATGGAAATTATATTAAAACAAGACGTACAGAATTTAGGCTATGCCGATGACCTCGTAAAGGTTAAAGACGGTTATGCACGCAATTATCTCATTCCGAACGGAATGGCCGAGCTCGCCACTCCCGCGAAGAAGAAAATGCTGGCGGAGACGCTGAAACAGCGCGCTTTCAAAGCCGAGAAGATCAGAAAAGAGGCCGAATTCCTCGCCGGTAAGATTGAGGGTCTTGAGGTCACGATTCCGACCAAGGCTTCCGAAAAGGGCACCATCTTCGGTTCCGTCACGTCCATCGCCGTGGCCAACGCACTGAAAGAGCAGCACGACATTGACATCGACCGCAGAAAAATCATCATGCACGATGAGCATATCAAAGAACTTGGTGACTACACTGCACTTGTCAACTTGCACAAGGATTTCAACAAGGTGAGCCTCAAGCTTCACGTTGTGGCCGAGCAAGAGTAGTGTTCCATGCTCTTACCTATACGAAACTCTCTCCGAAAGGGGAGAGTTTTTTTTGTCCGAAAATGGATCCATGGGGTTCTTGGCAGGGATTGCCAAATTTTTCCTACCTTTGCACTTTCAAATTAAAGACAAGATGAAACATAGAATCAACCTTTTATGCATCGCTCTGATGATGCTTGTGTTGGGTGCCCGTGCCGACGAGGGCATGTGGCTCCCGTATTCCATCAACGGCCAGAATCTGGCTGATATGCAGCGGCTTGGGTGCAAGCTTACCGCCGAGCAGATCTTTAGCTTCAACCAGCCCAGCCTCAAGGACGCCATCGTGCAATTCGGCGGCGGCTGTACCGGCGAGCTGATCTCGCCCGAGGGCTTGTTGCTTACCAACCACCACTGCGGTCTCTCCTACGTGCAAGCGCACGCCTCCGTGGAACACGACTACCTGCAGGACGGCTTCTGGGCTCGCAGCAAAAGCGAAGAATTGCCCAACGATGGTCTTACCGTGTCGTTTCTTTCCTATATAGAAGACGTTACAGAGGCTGTGTTGAAGGGCGTTACTGACAACATGTCGGAATCGGAACGTGCCAAGAAAATTGAGGAGAACGGCAATATGCTCGCTGCCGAGCGCACGGGCAGACGGGATGTGAAGGTGGAAATTGTCCCCTTCTACCATGGCAACCAGTACATCCTGTTCGAGTACGATGTATATAAGGATGTGCGCCTCGTGGCCTGTCCGCCTTGGGGCATCGGCAAATACGGCGCCGACACCGACAACTGGACGTGGCCGCGCCACAAGGGCGACTTCTGCATATTCCGTGTCTATACGGCCCCCGACGGCTCGCCCGCCGCGTACAGCAAGGACAATGTGCCCATGAAGTCGAAGCACTATCTTCCGATTTCCCTGAAGGGTGTACAGCCCGGCGACTACACCATGATTCTCGGCTATCCCGGCTCCACTGACCGCTACTCCTATTCCAAGGCCGTGAAGAATATCATCGAGTTGGAAGGTCCTGCCATCGTGGACTGCCGCACCACCAAGCTGGAACAGTACCGCAAGCACATGGATGCCGACCCTGCTGTCTTCATCCAATACGCCTCCAAGCAGGCCAGTGTAAGCAACTACTGGAAATATTACATCGGTCAGGTAAAACAGCTTCAGCAGAACAAGGTGTATGACAAGCGTGTCACGCAGGAGCAGGATTTCCGCAACTGGACCTACCGTAGCCAAGACCGGATAAAGAAATACATCAATGTTTTCGATGAATTTGACAAATATTGGAAACATCAGAAAAACTACACCAAAGCGCTCATCTATCATCGTGAGGCAGGCTGGCGTGGTGGCGAGGCGGTGACGTTTGCCTTGAAATTCAGAGCGTTGAACAACGCTATTGAGACAAAAGCCGCTCCGAAAGACAAAATCATCGCGTATGCGCAAACATTGAAACCGAACGTCCAGGATTTCTTCAAGGATTACAACAAAGCCTTGGACCGCGACGTGACCATCGCGTTGTTGAATCTTTTTTACAAGGATGTAAACCACGATCAATTGCCGGCTATGATCAAGAAGGTGGGCGACAAGTCGGGCGGTGACTTCACGGCATTTGTAGATAATGCCTTCGCCAAATCCGTTTTGGTGGATCCTGACAAGCTGAATGCGTGGATTGAGAAGCCGAAATCGCTCTCAAAAGATCCCATTTACGCATTGATGTATGATATTCTGCAATCGTATTGGAAGTTGAGCGAAGAGGCGGACGAGGTGAACTGCGAACGCGCCAACCGTTTGTATATGCAGGGCTTGATGGAGATGCAGAAGGACCGCAATTTCTATCCGGATGCCAACTTCACTATGCGCCTCACCTACGGCAACGTGCAGGACTGCCAGCCGGCGGATGCTATCACCTACAACTACTTCACCACATTGGACGGTGTGATGGCCAAGTACAAACCCGGCGACTGGGAGTTTGACGTACCTAAAGACCTCATCCGCTTGTGGGAGAACCACGACTATGGCCGCTATGCGGACGAGAACGGCAACTTGGTGGTCAACTTTATCACCACCAACGACATCACGGGCGGCAACTCTGGCAGTCCGGTCATTGATGCCAACGGAAACCTCATCGGCCTGGCCTTCGACGGCAACTGGGAGGCCATGAGCGGTGACATCGCCTTCGAGAACGATGTGCAGCGCACCATCTGCATGGACATGCGCTATCTACTCTTCATCATCGACAAGATGGCCAACGCCCAGAACCTGATGCAGGAAATCACGATTGTAAAGTGATAGGAGAATTTTAGAATAAAGAACGCCGGTATCTGTATTGATTGCCGGCGTTCTTTTTTGGTGTAAAAACAAAAACGGGACGCATCGCGTCCCGTTTTGCTTAATATCATAAGTGTGTATTAGCACTCCACGATGGTGCACCAGTTGTGCGTGTCGGGAAGTTCACCGTATTGGATGCCCATCAGGATTTCGCGCATCTTGATGCTCCACGGACCGGGCTTGCCATCTTTTGCGATGACATACTCTTCGCCCGTCTCACGATCCTGGATCATGTGGATGGGGGAGATGACGGCGGCGGTACCGCAAGCACCAGCCTCTTCGAAAGTGCCGATCTCGTCCAGTCTGACATGACGGCGTTCCACCACAAGGCCGAGGTCCTCGGCAATCTGGCGCAAGCTCATGTTGGTGATGGAAGGCAGGATAGAACCGGAATCCGGGGTCACATACTTGCCGTCCTTGATGCCGAAGAAGTTGGCGGGACCAGCCTCGTCGATGAAGGTCTTGGTCTTGGCATCGGCGAAGATGGAGGCGCTGAAGCCCTCATGGTGTGCTCTTTCGCCGGCGCGGAGGGAAGCGGCATAGTTGCCACCCACCTTCACATGACCGGTACCCAGCGGGGCAGCACGGTCGTAATCCTTGGCAATCTGCATGTTGGTCGGCTTGAAACCCTCTTTGAAATAGGGACCGACCGGCATCACGAACACCACGAACAGGTACTCGTCAGCAGGTTTCACACCGATGGTGGCACCTGTGCCGATCAGCAGCGGACGGATGTACAGAGAACCTTCCGTTCCGTAAGGCGGAATGTACTCGGCATTCAGCTTGATGACCTTCTCCAAAGCGGCGAAGAAGAGCTCTCTCGGGATGGGAGCCAGCATGATGGTGTCGGCGGAGCTGTTCAGACGTTTCCAGTTCTCTTCCCAACGGAACAGGCGGACCTTGCCGTCTTTGCCTCTGAAAGCCTTCATGCCTTCAAACGCTTCCTGACCGTAGTGCAGGCAGGAGGCTGCCATGTGCATGGGGATGTATTCGTCGGACATGACTTCCAGTTCACCCCATTTGCCGTCTCTGAAATAACAGCGTACATTGTAGTCGGTTTTCACATAACCGAATGACAGACTTTTCCAATCTATGTTCTTCATTGTGTTAAATTTGTTGATTGTTATGTTTTATGTTATAATTGTAATAAACTGTGTATCTTAACATTCTCAAGTTTCTTTCTTCCCTCCAAGGCATTGAGTTCGATGAGGAACATCACGTCGATGGAAGCGGGGTTGAAATTCTGCACCAGACGTATGGCGGCACTCATGGTGCCTCCCGTGGCCAGCACGTCGTCAAGGAGCAGGATGCGTTTGCCCTCCGCTATGGCATCCTGATGGATTTCGATGCTATCGGTGCCGTATTCCAGATTGTAACTCTCGGAATAAGTGGCGGCGGGCAGCTTGCCCTTCTTGCGGATGGGCACAAACGGAATGCCCAGCAGGTACGCCAGCGTGGGACCGAAGAAAAAACCGCGCGTTTCCAACGCCACGACGACATCGGGACGGATGTTTTTGGCCACCGCCAGCATGTCGTCAATGGCACTGCGATAAGCCTCCCCGTCGTTTAATAACGTGGTGATGTCATAAAATTTGATTCCGGGTGTCGGGAAATCGTCGATGGTGCGGATCTTGGAGAAATCAAACATAAGGATATCCTTTTTTTGCGAGGGCAAAGGTACACTTTTTTTTGGAGAAAGCAAAATAATATATTCAGCATCGTGATGCTGGCGGAAAATTATTCGACGGACTGCGGTTTCACGTTGGCTTTGAGGGCTTCGTGGATGCGGGTTTTCAGCTGCATGACGTTCTGTTCCACCACATTCTGCCGCTCGGGACGGAACAAGGTGGCGTATTTAGCCTTCCCTAATTTGAAGCGCCGCTTGTCGGTGCCGATGATGTCCAAGCCGAGCCGGATGGGTTTTATCAGCGAGATGTTGTACTGGTAGTCCATATTCAGATTGTGCCGTCCGGAGAGAATGGCCTGGTACTTGTCAAGGGAAACCAGGAAAGGATATACGTCAATTTCGTTCTTGAAGATGGTCATCTCCGCCGACAGGCTGTCGATGCGGTTCGGTGTGTTCTTCTTGAATTTCAGCTTCTTTGCAATGTTGTTAAAGGTCTCCTGGTCCAAGACCACCAGGTTTTGCCCGTTGATGGCGGCGGCACCGCGCAAGGTCGAATATTTGAGGTCGTAGTTGGATTTCAGGTTGGTTTCGATGGCGAAATGGAACTCGGCGTTGCCGGCAAACGCCTTCAGCATCGGCAGGATGGTGTCCACTTCGGGAATCAGAGCGATGAGTTGGTCAATCTTGATGTCCAACAAGTGGAAGTCCAGTCCGAGGAAGAGATGGTTCTTGCGCGGCGACTGGTACATGGCGGTAAGCTGCATACGGGCAGCGTCATGCGTGACGGCCATCTCCTCCAGCACGAGCGTGCCATCCTTCAAATCGAGGAACCCGCCGATGTTGCGGAAATAGGTGTCCTCGTAAAGGGCCTTCTTGATGTGGGTGTTCATGCGGATGTTCATTCCGTATGGCACCATGAAGGGATCTTTTTGCGAATCCTCCGGCTTTTCGGCCATCACGGAGTCGGAGACGCCCAGGCCGCTGAACATGTCCATAATCTGGTTCAGGTCAATGTAGTCGGAGGTAAACTCCAACGTGCCGTTTATCAGACCCTTGCCGTTGAAATAATCGTCAATCTGGGTAATCTTGCCGCTGAGCGAGAAGTCGGAGTTGCCGATTTTCCCGTTGCCCTTGGAGATGTTGCATTGCTTGGGGTTGATGTCGGCCACCAGCTTCGGGAGTTCCAGCGGGTATTCCAGCGTTGGCACAGTCACCATCCCGTTTTGGAGAGAAAGTTTGGCGGTGGGATTCCACTGCATCAAAGCATTGCTGCCCTTGGGGTTGTAATGGGTGGCGGCGTTCAGGGTGAGGGCTCCGCTCTTCATCAGCAGGCCGGAACCCAGGTCGGCAGAGACCGCGCTGCCGGAATAGTCGAGCTTCATCTGGTTTTGGTCGGGCATGACGAAGGTGCCCGACGGCTGGGTAAGGTCGGCCACCAGCGAATCTGTTTTCACGTTGACCGTCTCCATCTGGAATTTGGCTCCTAATTTCAGAGGCAGCGAGCTGTCTGTCAGGTTGTTCAGAAAGCCGTCAAAATGGGCGTCCTTGGCCGCGATGTCCATGGACCCGACCTGATGCACCTGGAGTTTGGGCGCTTGAATCTGGGTGTGGATCCACTCCCCGATTTTGTAGGGTTTCTGTTTGACGGGGAAGGAGAATTTCAGGTTCAGGGCGGGGGATGCAATGAGCAGCGAATCTCCGTAGGGCATATTCAGTTGCGTGAAGTCGAAGGTGCCGTCCGCCGTCCACTGATCAATGGCTAAGCGCGCAATCTGGTCGTAGTTGCATTTGACGTTGACGGCGGCTTTGGCCTTGCCGGAGCTGTGCGCGATTTTTTCCGGAAGCATATTCCGGAAATCCTCAATGTGCAAATCGCCCGTCAGCGCCAGGTCGAAGAGCATTTCTCCCAGCAGATCCTGAATCGTGCCCGTGGCGGTCAGGTAGTTGCGTCCCGTGTATGCGTTCAGCTTTTTGACCTGCACCGATGTCTTGTCATTGGGGTTGAGGTCAAGATGGAAAGTGGAGTTAATCTTTTGAAAATCAAGGGGGAAATCTTTCTTGGCAAAGGATCCGTTAACCAGGTTGACATCCGTGGTGATGACGGGTTTCTGTCGCTCGTTGAGGTGCCCCTTGACTTGTCCCGTCAGGTGTACGAGGCCGTCCAAGGTCATGTCGTCTAAAGCATTGCCGATGATTGCACGGGGAATTTCCTCCAGCACGTCGTGCAGGGGCCAGTTGCCGGTTTCATAATGGAGATTCAGGGCGAGGTCGTTGGCGGCTGTGTCGCGATGGATTGTACCATCCAAATTCAGCTTGTATTGATCCAGCGCAAGCTGGGTGTTTTCCAGTTGAAGCGTTTGTTCCGACCAGATGGCTTGCAGGTCGGAGTGCAGTTTGAGGTCTCGGTTGTCCAGATAAGCATTGGTGTCCGCATGGAAGGTGGCTTTGTCCAACGCGAGATCCAGCGTTCCCTTTAATTTGTCCATATCGTTCAGGGAACCTTTGAACGCGCCGTCCAGCTTGTTGTATTTGGCTACAATTTTTTTATCGTGTAATGTCTTGAAAACGAGTTGGTCGGTGAGGAGCTTTATGTTTCCTTCGGCGGTCGGCTCGTTCCAAGTCCCGTTGGCCGTCAGGTTCACGTTATCCACGTCGGTCACAAGGCCGGAGGCTATGTTGATGTAGCGAAGATGCACATTCCGGGTTTCTACCTTTTGCAGATGAAAGGAATAGGAGGCGGTGTCCGTGGTGTCTTTGGCAAAAGGTTTGAGAATGTTGAGGTTGGATTGGCCCAATTTGTTGGTGAAGATGTTCAGCTGCCCGTTTTTGACCAGGAACTCGTTGACTTCAACGTGTTTGTCGCGCATCAGTTTGCGAACGTTGAGGGATGCCACGCAATGATCCACATGCAGAAGCGTGTCGGTGGGTGCGCCGAACATCCGGTTGATGAGGGTGACGTCCTGGATGTCGATGCCTAGTTTGGGAAACGATTTGAAGAACGTGAGCTCGGCTCTTTCCAGATGGAAGTCGCAGGTAAGCCAGTTGGGGGCTTCCTGGTTGACGATTTTCGTCAGGCGGGCGGGCGTGAAGACCATCAGCAGCACAATACCGACGCCCGCCACCAGGAGACCGAGGAGCGAAGCGAGGGTTATGAGTGTGATTTTAATGCCTTTACGCATGGTTTTACTGCTTGATGAGAGAGTGGTAAGTTCCAAAATCGTCGTGATACATGAGTATGGAGGAGGTCAGTTTGGTGACGGTATAGGTCTTGGGCACGATGCCGCCCATAGTCATCTTATGGTTTTGTGTCAGCGTGGCACCGTCCAGCGTCCAGGTGAAAGGCTGGGCCTCTTCCTCCGTGACATCGTCGGCGGTGTCCCACGTGTAGCCCGTGCCGTTAGCGTTGTAATATTCGTGTACAGTTCCCTCTAACCAATAGCCCGCCAGCAATGCCTCGTCAAATTTAGGCTTGTTAAACCAGTCGCACCCGCAGCAGAGGGGAATCAGGACGGCCATAAGCAGAACCAGTCGGATAAAATTTTTCATCACAAGATGTTAACTTCAGGGGTTAGACGAATGTTAAACAGTTCTTCCACATCCAGAATCACCTGCTGGAACACTTGGCATATCTCCTCGGGGGAGGCACCGCCGTAGTTCACAATCACCAGGGCCTGCAACGGGTAAACACCGGCATCGCCGATGCGCTTGCCTTTCCATCCGGCCTTCTCAATCAGCTGGCCGGCAGCCAGTTTCACCATCCCGTCGGCGGCAGGGTAGGAAACAAGATCCGGGAAGCGGGTGAGCAAGTCGTGGTATTGGTTTTCCGGCACGACGGGGTTTTTGAAGAAGCTGCCCGCGCAGCCAATTTTGCGGATGTCGGGAAGTTTGCTGTTGCGTATGCGCAGGATGCATTGCGTGACGGTTTCCAACGAGAGATCCTGCACGGTGATTTCATTTGCCAATGCCTTGTACGTCAAGGTGTAATGCTCCTCTTTTGAAAGCCGGAACCACACATGGGTGATGAGGCTTTTTCCCTTCAATTCGTGCTTGAAGATGGAATCCCGATAACCGAATTGGCATTGCTCTGCCGACAGGGCGAAGGGTTGCAGGGTGTCGGTGAGGAAGCCTTCCACGCGGTCGATGCAGTCCTTGACCTCCACGCCATACGCCCCGATGTTCTGCACGGGTGCGCTGCCTGCACGTCCGGGTATGCCCACAAGGTTTTCCAGTCCGTATAGATTGTGGCGGACGCAGTAGTCAATCACATTGTCCCACTCTTCGCCGGTAGCCACGCGGATAAGTTGATGACGCTCAGAGTCTTCCATCACTTCGATGCCCTTGAAGTCGGGGTGGATGATGGTCCCTTCATACGGTCGGGTGAAGAGGATGTTGCTGCCGCCGCCGAGGATGTAGAACGGGGCCTCAAAGAGGTGCGCCGCAGACATCGCCTCCCTCTCGTCGGGATGTTCCATGACGACGAACTGTGCGCACCGCACGTCCATGCCGAAGGTGTTGTGATCCTTTAACGAATGATTCCGATAGACTTTCATAAAAGGAAACCTGAAAACCAGTTGGAAATAATATGGTTAGAACATGTAGCCCATTTTGACGTACAAATTGGCCATGCCCGTGTTGTCGCGCTTGTCGAAGGGTACTGCCCAATCCACGGAGAGGACGAAATTGTCGTTCATCATCAGCTTGAGGCCCAGACCAGCAGACATGTGCGGGCGATAGACTTGTGCGTCCTTGCCGAAGAGCAGATATTTTTCCAGCTCATCGATGTTGAATTCAGGATCGTTTTGTGCGATGGCCTCGCGGATGCTGTTTTCATCCATGCGATAGCGTTGGAGGATCATGCCGGCGTCGAAGAAGGGGTTCACACCGATGAAGAAATGCTCCTTGCCGATGTCGAATTTGCAGATTTTGAAGCGGAACTCCACATTGGCGAAAGCGTAGCCGGGTGCGGTGACGCGGTTGCGCAAGATGCCTCGGAGCGTGTTGCCGCCGCCGAGTCCTTCGTACAACACACGCTGGATGAACAGGTTGTTGTAATAGTTGCTGAGGTAGAACGGCGAGTTGCCGGCTACGGTCAGCTGGGTGGCGAGACGGTAGGCGAAGGTGATGCGGTCTTTATATACTGGAACAAAATGCTTGAAGCTGGCGTTGAACATCAAATTGTTGAACTCCTTGTCCTCGCCGAAAGCGGCATTGTAAGTCCAGAATACATCGGCGTAGATGCCCTTCTGGGTGTTCTGCTGACGGTCGCGGCTGTCATAGGAAAGGCCGCCGCGCAGGTAGGGATGCCACCCGCCGTTGGCCTCATTGGGCGCGATGATGCCCCATTTCGTGTATTTCTCATACAGGCCATCTACATGGGGCAGCATGTTCTCGGGCTTCTTGCCCTTGTTGATCATGTCGATGTTAACCGATCCGATTTTGTAGCCGAGGAATCCGATGCCCGCATTCCAGTACCAGTCGCCGCCGATTTTGCCGTCTATGTCCGCCGCGAAACGGATGAGGTCGCGCTGCGACTTGTAGAAGGCGCGGCTGATGTAGTCGTCGGCTTTTTTCTTGCCCCAGCCACCGTTATACACCGTTTGGTAGCCGTTGAACCCGTAAAAGTCGCACAGCGCGTCGGGCAGGTACGAGAGGTCGATTTTCAGCCGGTGGTTCGGGATGAGCATCTTGGAATCGTAGGCGAAACGGAACAGTCCCGACCGCTTGGTGGTATAGGCTGCCTCGAAATAAAGGGAATGGAAATATTCGGGATAGATGGATCCGTCGCCGAAATCATACACGTTGGCCAGCAGGCCGTACTGGAAACCCTTGTCGGCATCGTAGGCCACGCTCGGCAGAATGCCGAAAGTCCATCCCGTGCGGATTTCGCTCTTCTCCTTTTTCTCTTTCTTCGGCTTCGGGTCTTTGGGCGTGTCCGGCCCGCCGTCGTGGGCATTTGCGGTATAAAACCCAATCAGACAAAGACATAAAAGAACAGATACAATTTTTTTCATTATTCCGATTTTAATTAAAATGAATTAAGGTCGCAAAAGTACAAAAAAGGTACCGATATATCGCCGCATGTCTTAACCTTTTTTATATTTTTGCAGCGTAAATAAAAACAAGGTCAGTATGAATAAAATCGATATTCTGCTTGGTTTGCAGTGGGGCGACGAGGGAAAAGGCAAGATTGTGGATGTGGTGACGCCCGATTATGACGTGGTGGCTCGCTTCCAGGGTGGCCCGAATGCCGGTCATTCGCTGGAATTCAATGGCATACGTCACGTTCTGCATATCATCCCTTCCGGAATTTTCCACAAGGATAAAATCAATATCATCGGCAACGGCGTCGTCATCGACCCGATCATCTTCGAGGAGGAGATCGAGGCGTTGGTGAAGATGGGTCTCACCCCGACCGACAACCTCTATGTTTCCCGGAAAGCCCATCTGATTCTCCCGACGCACAAACTGCTGGATGCCGCCTACGAATCCAAGAAGGGCAAACAGAAGATCGGTTCCACCCTGAAGGGCATCGGACCCACCTACACCGACAAGACCGCGCGTGTGGGCTTGCGCGTGTGCGACATCTTCTCGCCGGACTTTGAGGCTAAATACCAGCATCTTATAGGCCAGCATAAGGAGATTTTGGACCAATACGGTTTTGATTACAGTAAAATGCTGCCTGAGTTGGACGAGCGTTGGCATCAGTCTCTGGCCACGTTGCGCCGTTTCACCTGCATCGACAGCGAGTACGTTCTCCACGAGTATCTGCAAGAGGGTAAGTCCGTGCTGGCGGAGGGTGCACAGGGCACGCTCCTCGATCTGGAGTTCGGGGCGTATCCCTTTGTGACCTCGTCGAACACCATCGCTGCCGGCGCGTTCACGGGCCTTGGCCTTGATCCGCACCTGGCCGGCAAGACCATCGGCATTGTGAAAGCCTACTGCACCCGCGTGGGCAGCGGACCCTTCCCCACGGAACTGTTCGACGCCACGGGCGAGGAACTGCGCCGCGTGGGCAACGAGTTCGGTGCCACCACTGGTCGCCCGCGGCGCTGCGGCTGGCTCGACCTCGTGGCCCTCCAATATGCTCTCATGGTCAACGGCGTGACTGATATCGCCCTCACCAAGGCGGATGTCATGTCGGATTTTGATACTATTAATATATGTACCGCCTACCGTGTCAACGGCGAGCTTACCACCCGTATGCCCGCCGCCACCGACGCTGTCATCGAACCCGTTTACACCACCCTCAAGGGTTGGAAAACCGACATCAGCGGTTGTAAGACGTACGAGGAACTGCCGTCCGAATTCAAGGATTACATCCATTATATTGAGGAGCAGACCCATACGCCGATCAGCATCGTGTCGGTGGGCCCGGACCGTGCGGCCACCATCTTCAGATAACAGCATTGTATTCGGATGAAAACTTTGCGTAAAATTCTGTTTTGCACCCTGTTGCTGTGCTTCGGTATGGCGAATGTCGTTTGGGCGCAGCCTTCGGAGGTGGAAGAGGATTTTATGGGCACCATTTTACAGGAAGAACAGAATACCTTATTCGCCAACCTGTCCAAAGGCGACGCTCCAGTTACCTATATGTCGCTTTCGGTTGTAGAGGAATATTCGTGTACGTTGGCCGCTTATATGGGCAGTCCCGTTGCCCCGAACCCGGAATATGGGCGTTGGCTTTACGTAAAAATTATTGTGGGTGACTTGGATAGGGCCTGCAATTATCATGAAGGAAGCAATCTCTTGTTGCCGTTGTACGATGAAAATGAACCACTCGTCTGCAGTATCATCCGTTCGGCGGTGGATAAGGCCTATAAAGCGGCACGTAAAGAATACCAGACGTTACGCATTCGGAAACATTTTATGGTCCAATCTGAAGACGATGTCTTCACTCATCCTGTGCAACGGGTTGGCTACCAGCCGAGACATCCGGAAAGTTTTGATCCGAAGGTGTGCTCTGCCTTGCTCGGACAGATTACAGCCCATGTGCGGGATATGTCCAATGGTGAGAGTGAGGCTAAAATGGTTTACGAATGCAAAAGATCGTGGTTTGTGGATAGTGAAGGAAGCTATGAGGTTGAAAATGAGGAAACAGCGGATTACACCTTTTCGATACGGGGGTGGCGGCCCGATGGCTCATATTTCAATGTGGATCAACAATTGGAGACCGTAAGCCCGAATCTTGTGCCATCGGAAAACGAGTGGCACAACGTGGCCGACAGCCTGCTTCGGGATTTTCAGGAGAAGATGGAGAAACCGTCTCTTTCAGGGGATAATTATTCTGAATATAAAGAACGTCTTATATTGTCGCCCTACGAAACCCACCATGACCACGCGGTCGAAACAGCTTCCGATATGTTCTTCCGCGCCGTACGCGATGAGGTGGAAGAGATAGACTTGGAATTACAGGACAAAGGGATGCCCGTGCCTTACCGCTCGGAGTTTTATTGGGTGGATGGTCGGAGCCTGCAGATGGGAGCCCGTGCCGGCACCCTGCTTCAGATGGAGGAAACGCCTATCCGGACGCTCAACAGTCGGGTGCTGTTGGGTGACAAAATGCTGAACAATGAAGGGGTGTCGGCGGATTTCCTCGGGCATACGAAACCCGTGAGCCTGCCAGCGGACAGCCATTACGACAATTTCAGGATGCTGCTGCGCCGTTCGTTGGATGCTGCTTATCGGGAGGCGTGGAAAGAGCTCGAATACAAGAATTTGATTATGAGCTCGTTTGATTCTTGGGAGCGCATAAAACGTCCTCGCGATGGCTATCGGGAGGAGCCTCGTTTTTATGATGCGGAGAAAAAATATTTACCTGTTGACAAGGACAAAATGACGGCACTGGTCTGCGAACTGTCGGCAATGCTCGCTCAGGACACCACAATAGAATCCAACGTGAATGCGAATGCCTATCAGGTAGAAGTGTGCTACTATTCCAGCGACAAAATTCAATACCGGCAGCCTTTTTCGGTCATCTGCATCCGCCTTTCTGCGAAAACCAAGACACCCGATGGCGGAGAATTCTCCGATGAGGATCTTGTATATGTACGTGATTTAGAGGATTTTCCTGATATGGCCGGATGGCAGGATCGGATGCAATTGCTGAGCAACCGGTTGAAAATGATGGCAGAGGCATCCAAACCCACACAATATTACGACGGGCCGGTGTTGGTGGAAGGAGAGGCGGTGGCTCAACTTTTCGCCCATGCGTTTACGGAAAACACAAGTCAGAGTATATATGCGTTTCGTGTCCCACTGGGCGAACATGTCCGACATAATCTTGTAGGCAGCCGATTGGAGAAGTGCCTGTCGCAGCAGGTGATAGCCGCCTCCTGTGATGTGGATGCGCTGGACACCCTCGGAAGTTACGGCGGTATGCGGCTTATTGGCCAGTACAACGTGGATGCCGAAGGGGTGAAGGTTCCTCCGCATACTGAAATCATTCATCGGGGAGAACTCTACAGCCTGCTTTCCGACCGTACGCCGACACTATCCTCTAAGACTTCCAACGGACATCGGAGGTTGGATCTTTCAGAGGATCGTTTGCGGCCAATGGTGGGTGCTGGCGTGCTGCGCCTGACCTGTCACCAAACGGCGAACACACAGAATCTGAAGAAAATGCTTTGCAAGAAAGCACGCGCTGCTGGATACAATCATGCTTACATCATCCGCAAATTCAATGACCGGAATATGTCGGAATATTGGTTTGAATCGGATTTCCAGCCTATGTATATGGTACAGGTGGATGTGCACACCGGTAAGGAGACACCTGTTCGGATGGCCTCCGACAATTATTTTGTGTCTGATTTCATGCAGGTATCAGCAGCCACCAAAGAGAGTGTTGCCTATAATTTGATGGTGAAAGGCTCTTGGTATGGTGGCATTTATCCTCCCATGAACGGGGTTCCCTGCAGCGTCATTGTCCCCAATATGCTGCTGTTTGACCGGATGGAGTTGCTGCCGGTTGGCCGTTAGCCTTTGATAATTGTTTTCAAATTTGCATTGAAAATCAAAAATTGCAAAAAAAATCACAGGCTGGGGTTTGAAAAAAATTATTTTTCTATTTTTGCAAAGGTTTTACGGGAAGGATTTTCAAAACGTCATCAATTAATATTCACAAAATAGAGAGAGGATTTATTATGTTAAAAAACAGATGCTTAATAGACCCTGCGGATTTCACACGCGAAGAATTTCGCGAGATTTTCGATTTGGCTCATCAGATCGTTGACAATCCGGAGAAATACAGCAAGAGTTGCGAGGGTAAGATTCTGGCAACTCTTTTTTATGAACCGAGCACGCGCACGCGCTTCAGCTTTGAGGCGGCCATGTTGCGTTTGGGCGGCAAGGTGATCGGCTTCTCGGAGCCCAACTCCAGCTCCACTGCGAAGGGTGAGAGCATCGCCGACACGCTGCGCACCATCGAGTGCTACGCCGACATTGCGGCCATGCGCCATCCCAAGGAGGGTGCGCCCCGCATGGCCAGCCATTACATCAAGATGCCGCTCATCAACGCCGGCGACGGCGGTCACCAGCACCCCACGCAGACCTTGACCGACATCCTCACCGTGGAACGCCTCCGCGGCAACGTGGAGAACAAGACTTACGGCTTCTGCGGCGACCTCAAGTTCGGGCGTACTGTCCACTCCCTGGTCAAGTTCCTGAGCAACTATGAGGGTGTTCGTTTCATTTTCATCTCTCCCGAGGAGCTCCGCGTGCCCGAGTACATCCGCGAGGAGGTGGTGCGCAAGAAGGGCATCCCCTTTGAGGAGGTGGACCAGATGGAACCCTACATGGGCCAGCTCGACTTCCTGTACATGACCCGTGTGCAGCGCGAACGCTTCTTCAATGAGGAAGACTACATCCGCCTCAAGGACCGCTTCATTCTCGACGCCGAGAAGATGACTTACGCGCGTCCCGACACGTACATTCTGCACCCGCTGCCCCGCGTGAACGAAATCAGCACCGAGGTCGATAGCGACCCGCGCGCGCAGTATTTCAACCAGGCCAAAAACGGCATGTATGTCCGCATGGCTCTCATATTAAAACTTTTAGGCATCTATTAAAATCCCACGACTATGTTAGAAATCAACAGTATAGAAAGAGGAATCGTCATCGACCACATCAAGGCCGGCTACGGCATGACCGTGTTCAACTACCTCCACCTTGACAAGGCCGACTACAACGTGGCCCTCATCATGAACGCCTTCAGCCTCAAGATGGGCAAGAAGGACATCATCAAAATCAACAACGTCATCGACATCAACTACGACTTCCTGGGCCTCATCGACCCGAACGCCACGGTGAACATCATCGAGGACGGCAAGACGGTGAAGAAGGTGAAGCTGGAGGTGCCGGAGACGGTGACCAACATCATCCACTGCAAGAACCCGCGCTGCGTGACCTCCGTGGAGCACTACTTCGACCATGTGTTCCATCTGGTGGACAAGGACAAACGCTCCTACCGCTGCGAGTACTGCGACGACATCGTGGTGCCCTACCCGAACAAATAAGGGGAAGCAGGTTTGCAGTAGCCGATTTTTGAATTTTTTATGCTAAAGGGCAGCATATCAAAAAAAAGTGTATCTTTGCCGCCTCAAACGAATGGTCTCTTGGCCGAGTGGTTAGGTACCGGTCTGCAAAACCGTTGACTCCAGTTCGAATCTGGAAGAGACCTCCAAGGCGGAATGTGAAAGCGTTCCGCCTTTTTCTTGCTCTTATGTCAGTAAATCAAGCAGTTCTGCGGCGGTGACGTTGTTCAGGTAGTCGCCAACAGCCACCGTGTCCAGCAGATTGGCTATCGCCGCGCGCTCGTGCGGCTGCCCGATGAGCAGGGCGGCCAGCTCGTCCGGATCTTTGCTGGAGAAGAAGTCGCCGAAGAAGCGCACGCTCCGGATATGGCCGTTTTGCACGTCCATCAGGGCTTGGACGATGCCTCCATTGGTTTTCGTCTTTTTCGAAAAAGCGTATTGCGGGGATTTTCCGTAATTCCACTCCCACGTGCTGAACTTGGTGCGTTCCAGTTCGCGGATGGCGGCCTCCTCGGCGGGTGTGAGACGGTCGGGCTCACTGATGCCGTGTGGCTGCATGACGAACCGCATCAGATAATCTTTGAAGGAGAGCACATCCATAGGGTGGGGTAGGTGCTCGGAGATGTTGGTCACGCGGCTGCGCACCGACTTCACGGCCTTGTCGCTGAACTTCATCGGGTCCGCCTTCAGTGCGCCCGCCAGCTTGGACTGCAGGGTGGAGAAGAGCAAGGTGCCGTGTTCCAGGGCCCGGTTGCCGTAGAAGGTCATGGCGTTGCCCGAGATCTTCTTGCCGTCGATGACGATGTCGTTGCGACCCGAGAAGGCGGCCGGCACCCCCAGCGAGCGGAGAGCATCCACAATAGGCTGCAGATAGCGCAGGAAGTCGATCTCCTTCTCGTGGGGCTGGATGTTCTGGATGAAGGTGAAGTTGAGGTTGCCGAGGTCGTGGAACACGGCCCCGCCGCCAGTCAGTCGCCGGGCCACGGTGATGTGGTGTTGCTCCACGTAGTCCGTGTCAATCTCCGCGAGGGCGTTCTGGTACCGCCCGATGATGACGGAGTCGTCGTTTTGCCACAGCATGAAGATATCCTCCTCCGAATTTTTCAGCAGATACTCTTCGGTGGCCAGGTTCATGTAGGGGGATTGGCTGGTGAGCCACAGGAATCGCATAGGGGTATGGAATTAAAAAAACGGGATGCGCCGAGGGTGCATCCCGTTGAAGCATTTTGATTTGGATTATTTTTTGAAATAGCGGTTGAACAGGCCTTGGAATCCCTGGCCGTGACGGGCCTCATCCTTGGCCATCTCGTGGACGGTATCGTGGATGGCGTCCCAATTCATCTCCTTGGCGCGTTTGGCAATGCGCATCTTGTCGGCGCAGGCACCGCTTTCAGCCATCATACGCTTCTCCAGGTTGGTCTTGGTGTCCCAGACCACATCGCCCAGAAGCTCAGCGAATTTGGCGCAGTGCTCGGCCTCCTCGAAGGCGTAGCGTTTGAAGGCCTCGGCCACTTCGGGATAGCCTTCACGGTCGGCCTGACGGCTCATGGCTAAGTACATGCCCACTTCCGTGGCTTCACCCATGAAATGAGCGTTGAGGTCCTTGATCATCTCCTCGTCGGAGCTCTTGGCCACGCCGATGACGTGCTCGGTGGCGAAGGTCAGTTCACCGTCTTCCTTGACTTCTTCGAATTTATCGGCAGGTTGTTTGCATTGAGGGCATCTTTCGGGGGGCGTGTCGCCTTCATAGACGAAACCGCAAACTTTGCATACGAATTTTTTCATGTCTCTTTTTTTAGTTGTTGTTTTATAAATAATATTGTCTAATCTTTGGTGAGATTCTCAAAAAGCATTTGGCGCAGGGAGGAGTCCGTGAGGTCGCGGGTCATCTGGCCTTCTTTGCAGATGGAGATTTTCCCCGTCTGCTCGGAGACGATGACGGCGATGGCGTCGGTCAGCTCGGTGGAGCCGAGGGCAGAGCGGTGACGGAGACCCACCTCCTGGGGGAGGTTCGGATTCTTGGACACCGGCAGGATGCAGCGTGCCGCCGCGATGCGATGGTCCTTGATGATGACGGCTCCGTCGTGCAACGGACTGTTTTTAAAGAAGATGTTCTCCAAAAGTTCCGAATTGGGCAGGGCATCCAGCTTTTTGCCCGTTTCGAGGAACTCGTCTAACGGCGTCTTGCGGGCGAAGATGATGAGGGCTCCCGTCTTGGTGGCCGACATGTTGTGGCAGGCGTCGCGCACAGCCTCTATTTCTTCGCGGTAGGTGTCGGAATCCTCCTTGCGGCCCAATTTTTCGTTGAAAAAGCGCAAGAGACGCCCGTCGCCGATGAAGAGCAGGAATTTGCGTATCTCCGGCGCGAAAAGGATGATGATGGCCAGGATGCCCACGTTGATGACCTCACCCAAGAGTTCCGACAGCAGGGTGAAATGGAGATAGGCCACCGCCTTCCAGATCACGTAGAACAGGGCGATGATCCAGAACAGCTTGACGGCGGCGGTTCCCTTGGTGAGTTTGTACAACTCGTACAAGAGGATGGCCACGATCAGAATGTCGAGGATATCGATCAGTCGGAAGTTGAGGAAGCTGAGTGCGTCGGGCATGGCTGGGCGTGTTGTAGGGGTTTATTTAGCCAGCAGGGCGGCTAACGAAATGGAGTAGAGTTTCGTTTTGGCGCTGTCGCCGCGAGAGGAGAGCACACAGGGAACCTTGGCACCCATCAGGATGGCACCGATCTCAGCGTGGTTGAACTTGGTGCAGCATTTGTAGAATACGTTGCCGCTCTCAATGTTGGGGAAGAGCAAACAGTCGGCATCTCCGGCCACATCGCTCTTCAGCTTCTTGATTTCAGCAGTCTCCTTGTCAATAGCAATGTCGAGAGAGAGCGGGCCGTCCACATAAGCGCCACCAATCTGGCCGCGTTCGGCCATCTTGGCGATGAGGGCGGCATCCACGCAGGCCTGCATACCGGCCAGCATCTGCTCGGTGGCGCAGATCAGGGCCACTTTGGGCTTCGCGATGCCGATGGCCTTGGCTGTGTTCACTAAGTTGCGGAGAATTACCTGCTTTTGCTTCAGGTCGGGAAGCGGGATGATGGCCACGTCGCCCACAATAAGCAGCTTGTGGTAGGCGGGGTTCTCAATCACGGCCACATGCGACAGGGTGGCGTTGGGCGGACAGAGGCCACGCTCCTTGTTGAGGATGGCGCGCATGTATTTGTCGGTGGGGAGCAGTCCCTTCATCAGGATGTCGCCCTCGCCGTTGTTGATGAGGTCGCAGCTCATGGCGGCGGCCTTCGTGTCAACCGTCTCGTGGATGATCTTGAATTTATTGATGTCGATGTTCAGCGTTTTGCAAACCTGTTCGATGGCGGCGGTGTCGCCCACCAGGGTGGCGTCAATCACGCCCATATCCACGGCGGCGTTGACAGCCTGGATGGTGTGTTCGTCGTTGGCATTGGCTGCCACCAATCTTTTCCTGGGTTTGGACTTCACCAAGTCCACCATTTGATCTAATTTAGTGATATCCATATCGTTATAATTTTTTAGAGTTTTTTTTTAATAGGTGCAAAGATAATAAAAAAGTGCTATCAATTGGGCATTATTTTTCCGTCGCCTTTTTCACCGCTTCGATGACCAGTTCCACCTGTTCGTCGGTAAGGTCATAATAGACGGGCAGGCTTATTTCGCGGGAATAGTTATCGTAGGTAACAGGGTAGTTCCGAATATCGTAACCGAGTTTTTTATAGCAGGTCAGCATCGGGAGAGGGATAAAATGCACGTTGACACTCACCTCCTGGTCGAAGATGCGCTGGATGACCGCATCGCGGCGGGCCTCGTCCGCATGGCGCAGGCGCAGGGCATACACGTGGAAGGATGAGGTCTTGTCAAGGGTTTCAAATTCAGGGATTTGGAAACGGTCGTCGTCTTTGAACGCTTGGGTGTAGGCCTCGAAAATCTGGCGCCGTCGTTGGAGGATGAGGCTGTCGTAACGGTCGATTTCGATCAGCCCGATGGCGGCGGCCATGTCAGTCATGTTGCATTTGTAGCCCGCGTAGGTGACATCGTAGCGCCAGTTGCCGGGTTTGGTCTTCGCCAGCGCGTCCTTCGACTGGCCGTGCAGCGAGAAGGTGCAGAGCTCACGGTACAGGGCCTCCGCGTCAAAAGGCTCGGGCAGGTTGAGGCAGATGGCGCCGCCCTCCGCCGTGGTCAAGTTCTTGACCGCGTGGAAGGAGAACACGGTGATGTCGGTGAGGGCGCCGGTGCGTCGTCCCTTGTACCACCCGCCCAACGAGTGGGCGGCATCGGACATGACCAGGATGCGCCCCAGCTGGCGTTGCACCTCATTGGCGGGACGGAACTGTTGCCGCATGGAGGGTTCGTTCACCAGTCGGTTGATGTCGTCGTAGTCGCAGGGAAGGCCTGCAATGTCCACAGGGATAATGACTTTGGTGCTCGGGGTGATGGCCTTGCGGATATTGTCGGTGGTGATCAGAAAGTTTTCGCCCACATCCACCATCACGGGTTTGGCTCCGCAGTGCAGCACCACTTCCGCGGTAGCGGTGTAGGTGTACGCGGGCACGATGACCTCGTCGCCAGGGCCGATGCCGAACCAGCGGAGCATGAGCTCCAGGCCGGCGGAAGCCGAGCTGACGCACAGCACGCGCGGCACCCCGCAGTAGCCGACGAGCTTTTGCTCGAAAGCCTTTGTGCGCGGCCCCGTGGTAATCCACCCCGACTTCAAGGCGGCAACCACTTCTTCTATGATTTTTTCATCGATATGCGGTGGGGAAAAGGGAATCATGTGTGCTATTTTTGGTTGTTATTAAGGTTCTATTCCTTTGGGGATGGCCCCAATCAGTTTTCGGGTATAATCGGTCTGCGGATGGTCGCAGATGTCATCGGCATCGCCCATCTCCACGATGCGGCCTTGTTGCATCACGGCGATGCGGTCCGACATGAAGCGCACCACGGAGAGGTCGTGGGAGATGAAGATGTAGGTGAAATGGTATTCCTGCTTCAGCTCGTTCAGCAGGTTCAGTACCTGGGCCTGCACCGACACGTCAAGGGCCGACACGGATTCGTCGCAGATGATGAAGCGTGGGTTGACGGCCAGGGCGCGGGCGATGGAGATGCGTTGGCGCTGTCCGCCGGAGAACTCGTGCGGATAGCGGTAGAAGTGCGACTCGTTGAGGTTTACGCGCTCCAGCAGGGCGATGGCCTTGGCGCGCCGTTCCTTGTCGTTGAGGCCGATGCCGTGTACCCGCATGGGCTCTATGAGCGCATCGCCAACCGTAAGCCGCTGGTTCAGCGACGAGTAAGGGTCTTGCAGGATGATTTGCAGCTCTTTGCGCATGCGACGCATGTCGGTGCCGTTGAGGTTCATCAGGTTGGTGCCGCGGTAATGGACCTCCCCGGCGGTGGCCTCGATCAGCCGTATCATGCAGCGTCCCAAGGTGGTCTTGCCGCAGCCGGATTCGCCCACCAGTCCCAAGGTTTCGCCCTCATACACGTCAAAATTGATATTCTCCAGGGCTTGCACATATTGCCGTTTTTCAAACAGCTTCCGTTTGCGCACGGGGTACAGTTTGGAGATGTTGCGGACAGAAATCAGCGGTTTTTCAGCATACAGTTTCGCATGGAAAGCCTGCCGCTCTTCGGCGGGGACGCACAATTTGTCGAAGGCCTCCTGTATGCCCTCTTGCCTGTGTTGCATGAAGTCATCTACCGTGGGCAGCTGGCGCAGGCGCACGCGCATGGAGGGTCTGCACGCCAGAAGTCCTTGTGTATAAGGATGTTTTGGGTGTAAAAACAAATCTCTTACCGAACCTTCTTCCACAATGTTTCCCTTGTACATCACCAGCACACGGTCGGCGATTTCGGCCACCACGCCCAGATCGTGGGTGATGAACAGGACGCTCATGCCGTATTTGGCCTGCAGCTTGCGGATGAGTTCGAGGATGCCCTTCTGCACGGTCACGTCTAACGCGGTGGTGGGTTCGTCGGCAATCAGCAGGTCGGGTTGGCAGCTCATGGCCATGGCGATCATCACGCGCTGCTTCTGCCCGCCGGAAAGCTCGTGCGGGTAGGAGTCGAAAATCTGCTCCGGGCGCGGGAGCATCACCTCCTTGAAGAGTTCGATGACATGCTTGCGGGCGGTCTCCTTGTCCATGCGAGTATGCAGCAGCATCTGTTCCGTGATCTGCTGCCCGCACTTGATGACGGGATTCAGCGAAGTCATCGGCTCTTGGAAAATCATGGCAATCTTGTTGCCCCGGATATGCTCCATCTCCTTTTCCGTGCAGCGCGACAGGTTGACCGTCGTGTCGGGCTGGGCGGGGTCGTGGAACAGGATCTGCCCGTCGGGATAGCGCGCGATGGAGGCGTTGAGCAGGCGCATCACCGACAGCGCCGTCACCGACTTGCCGGAGCCCGATTCGCCCACCACGCCAAGGGTTTCGCCCCGGCCAATGTGGAACGAAATCCCGTGAAGAATGGGATTCCATACCTCATCCCGCTTCATCTCCAGCGCCAGATCCGTGATTTCGAGCAACTTTTCCATAGAAAGCGCAAAAGTACAAAAAAAACAGACAGTTGCATCGCAACCGCCTGTTTCAGGTGTCTTAGCTTGGAATAAAGCCAACATGGTCAATCGATTAGGAAACACGGGATCGGTGTTCCGTTCATAGATTTCCGAAAACGGAACATCCCATCACTGTCCGGACCACCACTGTCTGGGTCGTTTGGGTCGGGATGATGGCTGTTGAAATACTCCACGATATGGAAACCACATCGGTTGACGTAGAAGTGGATATTACGTTTCTCGAAATAGGGAGTCACTGTCTCCCAAACCGTCACTTCAGGGTGCAGCTGCTCAATGAGGCACCAGGCGGAATAACCGATGCCCTTGCTGTGAACCTCGGGGTTGACAAACAGCAGCTCCAATTCGCCACACTCGCCCTCCACTCTGATAACGGCACCGCCAACCTTCTCCCCATCGAGGAGAATGCGGTACGCTTCTGCGTTTTCACCGTCAATGGAGGCTTCTATGGTGGCACGGGAAATGATTTCCCCCTCCTCTTCATAATGATCGTCGCGAAGGCCGAACTGAGCTTCGCTCGAATTCCGTCGCGACTCGGCAAAGCTCAAGCAAGCTTGGCTTTGCTCTCGCTGCTCCGTCATTTCTTCGGTGGCACCATACTTGAATGCTCTTTGGTTGTCAAGAATGAACTGCTTGCGGTCGTCGGGCTGCAGTGGCGATAAAGTTACATTGTTGTTTACTCTTGTTTGCATATTTATATGGTTTATCGGCATAAAGCCTTGTATAGATTGATTTTTCCCTGTTGTAACTCCAACCAGTCGGCGGTTTGCAGCAACTGGGCATTGAGCCAGGACGACTGGGCAGTAAGCACTTCCAGATAGGTAACGGATGAGGAAAACAGCATCAGCTCACGGCTGTTCTCCATCGCTTTACGGCTGGACTCAACCTGTGCCTCGCGGACTTGCAGCTTTTGCTGGGCTGTATGACATTCCAACAATGCATTGGCGACTTCGCTACCTGCCTGTAGCAGTGCCTGTTCGAAAGCAATTTGAGCCTGTTCCTGCTGCGACTTGGCTATCTCAAATCCAGCCTTGATTTGTCCCATCTGAAACAACGGCTGTGTAAGCCCGCCAATCAGATTAAGCAATAGTTTGGCTGGATTGACAATCTCACCGATATTGTTGGTCCACGAACCGCTGGCGGTGAGTTTCAGCGATGGGTAAAACTGCGAGCGAGCCACTTTGGTGTTGCTGAAAGAAGCCCGCAACTGATACTCGGCGCTGCGTACATCCGGGCGCATAGCCAGTGCTTCCAAACTGACAGGTGAATCTGCATCCATATCTATACCTTTTACATCCGCATAACTGGAGTGTTGAACACTTTGAGGCGTTCGACCCAACAACAAATTCAGTGCCCGCTCGGTCTTCTCGCGCTGCAGGCGCAGGTCGCTCACCGAGGCGATAGTGGCTTGCAATTCCGTTTCGGCCTGATTGACAGCTAATTCGTTCATCATACCCACCTCTTTCATTTCAGTGATGGTTTTCAGAGTTTCCCGTTGCAGTTGTACGCTCTGTTCCGACAGTCGCAGCTGCTCATCCAGCATAATCAGGGTGTAGTAGGTGTTGGCTACGGAAGCTATGAGTTGCAGCCGTGTATAATTGAGTTGTTCCTGTGTGTTCATCCATTGGTATTTTGTCGCTGCTTTCTGTGCCTCCACCTGTCCGCCGAGATTCAATTCCCAACTCATAGTGAGCGGTATTTCGTAGCTGGTGGAAACGGGGGTTCCGTTGGCTTTGACGACAGTGGCCGTTGGCGACAACGCAAACGACGGCAGATAAGACAATTTGGCCACCCGCATCTGGATGGCGGCCTGCTCCACATTGAGTTGCATTGTTCGCACATCGGCATTGCTCGCCAATGCTTCAGAAATCAATGCTTGTAAAGGTTCTTCCTTGAAAATCTCCTGCCACGAGCGCATAGAAACACTATCAGCCAGCGTAATCTCCGACTCAAGAAGATTCGGTCTGATGGCTTCCTTAACTATAGGCTTCTGCACAGTACAGCCAACCATCAGCAACGCAGCCAAAATAAAAACCCATTTACTCTTTATTCTCATTTTTTTACAATTCACTAATCACTAATTACTAACCCCTAATCCCTATCCCCTATTATTTTCTCTTGAATTTTCTGAAACACTACAAACAATACTGGCACGGACAGCAGCAAGCCAAGGGTGCCGAAAAGCATTCCGCCCACCACACAGACTCCGATGGTGCGGCTGCCGTTGGCGCCCACGCCAGAAGCGAACATCAGGGGTAACATACCGATAATCATAGTGAGCGAGGTCATCAGTATAGGACGCAGACGCACTTTGGCGCTGCTGAGTGCTGCTTGGACAAGTGACTTCCCTTCCTTCCGTGCCTGCGAAGCATATTCGGTGAGCAGGATGGCCGTCTTCGACAGCAACCCCACCAACATCACCATCCCGATTTGCATATAGATGTTGTTCTCCACGCCAAACAACTTGGCAAACAGCAAACTGCCCGCTAAACCAAATGGTACCGCCAGCATCACTGCCAGCGGGATAAAGAGACTTTCGTAAAGGGCGACCATCACAAGATAGGTGAAAACAATGCATATCAAGAAGATGAAGATGACACGACTTGTTGTCTGGCTCTCTTCACGGGTGATACCACCGAACTCAAGGCTATAACCTACGGGCAGTTCTTTGGCAGCAGTTTCCTGAATGGTACGGATGGCACTGCCAGAACTGCTACTCTGCGCCACACTTCCCGAAACATCTATACTGGGGAACATATTGAAGCTGTTGAGCGATTGTGGCATATACTCTTTGGTAAGCGTGACAAACTGGTTGATAGGCATCATCTCGCCGCTTTCAGAACGTACGAAGAGGTTTGCAAGCGACTCGGGACGATTGCGGTCGGAAGGTCTGAGCTGCAAATCCACCTGATACACCTTGTTGTATTTGTTGAAGTTGGAGATGTAGTCGCCACCGAGGTAAGCGCCCATCTCGTTGAGAACGGTAGAGGGTACGACACCCATCTTCTTGCAACGCGCCACATCGACATTGACGCGGTACTGCGGATAATCGACCTCGTAGTTCGAATAGACCTCGCCGATTTCGGGCCGCTCGCTGAGCTTCTCGATGAAGTGGTTGGTGACTTCGTGCAATGTCCTCACATCCTGCCCATTGCGACCCTGTACCGAGAACTCGAAACCGCCGCTGCCGCCATAACCTTCTACCATTCCGGGTTCAGAGACGAAGCACTGCGCCTCATTTTCTTGGGCCAACAACTCGTTGATTCGTTCCATCACAACGGTGGATGAATGCTCGCTTCCCTTGCGCTCCTTCCACGGTTTCAATTGTATGAAGATATTGGAACCGTTGCTTCCAGCCCCTACACCAACCACACCGCCCACTTCCTGCACTTCGGGTAGTTCACGGATTTTGTTGCAGGTACGGTTCATCATATCGAAAGTTTTGTTGGCGGTATAGCCCGAAGGTGCCGTAAGGTCAACGAAGAGCGTACCCATATCTTCGTTGGGGATGAATCCTGTGGGTACAACCTTGAAGAGGATGCCGAACAGCAGCAGGGTGACGCCCACACCGACGGCCACCCAGCGCTTGCGCTTCAATAAACGGCCGATAAGGTTGCAGTAATGCTTCAGCAGCGCGGAGAAGGAGGCATTGTAAACCTCCTTTATTAAATTGAGAATTGAGAATTTCGGGGCCCCTTCTTGTGGCTTTTCTGGACGCAGAATCAACGCACACAATGCAGGACTCAGCGTTAGCGCGTTAAGCAGCGAGATACCCACGGCGACGGCCATCGTTAAGCCAAACTGCTTGAAAAAAATGCCAGTAGTACCACCCATAAACGCTACGGGAATGAAAATAACCATAAAGACCAGCGTGGTGGTAAACAGTGTTGTCGAGAGACCATTCATAGCCTCCTCAGATGCTTTGCGGGCAGAGGTGCTGCCCTCATCAAACTTTGCTTTCGCCGCTTCCACCACCACGATGGAGTCATCCACCACGGTGCCGATGACCAGCACCAGAGCGAAGAGTGTCAGCAGGTTGACTGAGAAGCCCGCCACTTTCATAAAGGCGAACGTCCCGATGAGCGACACGATGATGCCAACGGCGGGAATCAGCGTGGCGCGGAAGTCTTGCAGGAAAAACAGCACCACCACCAGCACCAGCACGATGGCGAGGATAAGCGTCAGAATCACCTCGCGGATGGAGGCAAAGAGGAAGTCATTAGTGTTGTCGAAGGTGACGATTTTCACATCCTTAGGCAGCGATTTTTCCACCCCCTTCAGCAGTTTGTCGATGTCGAGGTTGATTTTAGTGGCGTTCGAGCCAGCCATCTGGCTCACCGACCCCATCACACCCGGATGTCCGTTGATGCTGTTGATGTAGTCATAATCCGACTGCCCCAGCTCCACATCCGCCACATCCTTTAGTAGGAGTTCCTCACCGGTGGGCAGCGAGGCAATCACAAGGTTCTCGAACTCCGACACCTCGGTCTTACGCCCCGTGTAGCGCAACACATACTGGAACACGTTGTCGGAATTGCTGCCCAACGAACCGACAGAGGCCTCAATATTCTGCTCGGCCAACACAGCCGATATATCGCTTGGCATCAGCTTGTGGCGGGCCATCACATCGGGCTTGAGCCAGATACGCAGAGCATATTGCGCACCCCACACCTCCACCTTGCCCACGCCCTTGATGCGCAACAGCGCCGGACGCAAGTTGTTGTAGAAATAGTTGCTCAGGAAGTTCTCGTCATAGGTGCCGTTGGGGCTTTCCAGGGCGATGATACGGAGCTGTCCGGGTTGCTGTTTCTCTACAGCTACGCCGGTCTGCAACACCTCGGCAGGCAGCTGAGCCTGTGCCTGCACGACGCGGTTCTGCACATTCACAGCGGCCATATCGGCATTGGCACCCTGCTCGAAATAGATGGTGATGCTGGCCGAGCCGTTGCTGGCCGACGAAGTCATATAAGTCATTCCTTCCACACCGTTGAGGGCCTCCTCCAACGGCATCACCACGCTCTTTTGCACCGTTTCGGCACTCGCGCCTGGATAGCTCGCCCACACATAGATGGCTGGTGGTGCGATGTCGGGATAGCGCTCTACTGGCAACGACAGCAACGAAATCAAGCCCAGCAGCACAATGATTATGCTGATGACCATTGAAAGGAGCGGTCTATTGATAAAAGTCTTGGTGTTCACGACTATTAACTATTATCTATTAACTATAACCCTCTCTCCTTCTTGCACAAACCCCGCACCTTTGGCAATAATCACATCCCCTTCCTTGAGACCATTGACTACCACATACTCCTTGCCATCGTTCTGCGGCTCTACCTTGATGATGGTCGATACCGTCTTGCCGTCCACCACCTTTATCACATATACTTTGTCCTGAATCTCGTAGGTGGCCTCCTGTGGGATGACGATAGCGTTTTTCCTCACAGCGGGCATCACGATTTTGCCCGTGCCGCCGCTGAGCAGGATGCCGTCGCGGTTGTCGAAAAGGGCGCACACCGAAACAGCACCTGTTGACTCGTCCACAATGCCGCTGATGCTCTCCACCCGTCCCGTTTGACCGTAAAATTGGCCGTTCGGGAGGAGCAGTCGCACTTCAGGCATCTGATTGACAGCCGCTTCCATCGTTTTGTGTTCACTCAGGTAATCCATCAAAACTGTTTCGCTCATCGAGAAGTAAGCACGGATATGGCGGTTGTCGGCCACAATGGTAAGGCCTTCCTGCAAGTTGGGACTCACAAAATCGCCCTTACGGTAACGAATCCTCCCTACTATTCCATCCGAAGGGCTACGCAATTCTGTATAGCTGAGGTCGTTGCGTGTGGAAGTGAGGGCCGCTTGTGCTGCTGCGAGATTCGCCTTTGCTACGGCAAGGTCACTTTTAGATGATGCCAGTTCATAGTCGGAGATAACATTCTTTGCACGGAGTTTCTGTTTGCCTTCGTACTCCAATTGTGCCTTTTCCAAGGCCGCCGTCATCTGCTGCACATTGGCATTCGCCGTCTCCACCGCCGCCCGGTAGGTCGCTGCATCCACGCGAAATAGCAACTGTCCCTCCTTCACTTGCTCGCCCTCCTTCACGTAAATGCCTTGCAGATAGCCCTCTATGCGCGGAATGATGCGAATATCCTGCTGTCCTTTCAGCGAAGCGGCATATTCAGTGGACAGCTCGTGATCGCCGGTCGTGATGGTAAGCAACTCGTAGTGTTTAGGCTCCTCGCCCTCGTTCTGCTGCCGCGATGCGCACGAAAACATCACCATCGGCAACAACAGCCATATCATCCTCTTCATTTTGTACATCTTTATGAATTTGGATGCAAAAGTGAGGATTTATTGGCGAAGCAAAAACTCAGAAATGAGTGAAACGGGAATAATGGCGGGTGAACCGTAGCGGTCAAAAGTCCAGCCAACGCTTTACCGCCGACACTTTCTCGCGGCTTACAATGACCTCCGTGTCGGGATAGCCTTTGAGATGGACCCGCATCTTGCCGAGGAAGTGGGCTGACAGTTTCTCCACCGCCGCCGCACTGACGATATACTGTCTATTGACGCGCATAAACCGTTCAGGGTCAAGTTGCTTCTCCAACTCATCCAGTGTCATATTTAACAGGTGCGACTTACCTCCTGTGGTATAAAGGCGAACGATGCCGTCGCTGATACCCACGTGGCTCATCTCGCTCACGGGCACCACATGAAAGGTGTCGCGGAAAGAAATGAGAAAACGCTCACGGTAACGGATGCTACCCGCCGAGGCCAGCAGCTGCCGGATGTCCTCCGTGGTGGTGGTACGTTCCACGACCACCTTATCCAGCGCCTGCCGTAGTTCCTCTGCATCAATGGGCTTCAGCAGATAGTCGAGACCGTTGTATTTGAACGCCTGCAGCGCATATTGGTCGTAGGCGGTGGTAAAAATCACGGGCACCGACTGTGGGGCGGACTTCAGCCCCACAAAACTCAACCCGTCACCCAGTCGGATGTCTGACAAAATTACATCGGGAGCATTGTCAGCCTGGTGGAAGAAAGCCTCCACTTCTGCATTGCTCGCCAACACCGCCACAATCTCGGCATCGGGGCGGATGTCGTTCACCAACCTCACCAGTCGGTCGGCATTGTTCTGTTCGTCTTCAATTATCAGCAGTTTCATTTTGTCAGTCGTTGATTATCACTGGAATGGTTATGGAATAGGTGTCATCCCCATCCTCAATCTTCACTTTCTTGCGGGTAAGCAAACGGTATCGTTCCTCGATGTTGTGGATGCCGATTTGGGTGGATTCGGGTACGGGCACGAGGCGTTTGTTGTTGCGCACGGTGATGTTCTGTCCGTCGCTGAAAATATCGATGTTCAACGGATGCGCGGCGGTGTGCTCGTTGTGCTTGATGGCGTTCTCCACTATCATTTGCAACACAGCGGGCGGCACACTTCCTTGTCCATCAGCCACTTCGGGGGTAATATTCACGCAGATGGTGTCGCCGAAACGCTCTCCCAGCAGCTGCAGATATTGTCGCAGGTATGTCAGTTCGTCTTGAAGGCTCACCTTATCGTGTTCAAGATGCGAAAGAGCGTATCGATAGACGTTAGAGAGGTTCATCAAGTATTTCGAAGCCTTTTGCGGGTCAACCTCAATCAGCTCGGCCAGCGTGCTGAAGTTGTTGAACACGAAATGCGGGTTGATTTGGTTCTCCAACGCCAGCAGCTTGTAGCGGTCGCGCTCGCGCTCGGCACGATCGTAGGAGCGCAGATAATAGAAGGTGGCCATGAAAGAAAAGAGGCAGAACATGGCATAGTCGAGGAACAGTTCTAGCGGCTGGAAGGGCCATCCCTTAGAGAAATCCATCCGGATATCTTCGTCGATAAGAATCCAAACGGCATAATACAACAGCCAGCTAACCAGCGAAATACCAAGTACCAACAGGATTCTATACAAAACAGTTTTTTTCTTCATCGGAACAAGATTCAAAATCAGAGTGCAAAGATACAAGATGTTCGCGAATGTAGCAAACCTTTGGAAACGAGGCTTTTTCTTTTTTGACGGCGTGCTGCTGTTAACGGTTTGGGAAATCCATCTCAGTGAATTGCGGATATAAAAAAACACCCCGGACGATGTGTCCGAGGTGCATCTGGTGTCTCAGCTGGGATTCGAACCCAGGACCCCATCCTTAAAAGGGATGTGCTCTACCTGCTGAGCTACTGGGACATCCTTTCCCTTGTTTGAGGCTGCAAAAGTACGATTTTTTCATTACACTATAATCCTCAACGGATATTTTTTTGGTATAATATATTATTTTGTTGATAATCAATGTATTATTAATAAAATTAACAAAAACTAAAATTTATTTGTTTTAATGGTTTATTTTCTATATTTGTATTTTAACATACTGAATATAAGAATGTTAAAAACGATATTCTATTTTTTGCAACCGATTGTAAGATAAAAGGGCATTTTGTACGGAGAAGAGGCGGAAAATGCATTTTTTCAAACAAATGACACTCAAAAATTACAATCCCAAAACTCTTCTAAAACAGATGAAAAAACTTATCTTGACTCCGAAAAAAGACACCATGACCATTTGCATCCCACCGGACTGGGTGGGCAAGCCGCTGGTATGTATTTTGAAGGAACCGTACGAACAGGAGGAAGATATGATCTCCTACGTGAGTGATGTGTCCATAAGTTATCAGGCGGAACGGTACAATTGGGCCAAGCGCGGCCGGCGGTACCATCTGCGCACGAGGTTGTGGAAGAGAAGAGGACGTTAGTGCAGGTCAGCCCCGATGAGGTGCATGAATTCCTGACGGGTGTTTTCGTTCTTCAGGAAGGCCCCGGTAAATTCCGACGTGGTGGTCACAGAGTTCTGCTTCTGGATGCCCCTCATGGACATGCAAAGGTGCTGGGCCTCGATGACGACCGCCACGCCCAGCGGGTTCAAAACCTCTTGGAGGCAGTCCTTGATTTGGGTAGTGAGGCGTTCCTGCAGTTGCAGCCGGCGGGCAAAGCACTCCACCACGCGGGGTATCTTGCTCAATCCCACGATGGTGCCGTTGGGGATGTAGCCGATGTGCGCTTTCCCGAAAAAGGGCAGCAGATGATGCTCGCAGAGGGAGTATATCTCGATGTCTTTCACCACCACAATCTGTTTGTAATCCTCATGGAACAAGGCACTTCGCAGGATGGCCTTGGGATCCAGCCGGTAGCCGTGGGTGAGGAAGTCCAGGGACTTGGCGGCCCGCATCGGTGTCTTGATGAGGCCTTCCCGTTTGGGGTCTTCCCCGATGTTCTGCAAGAGCGAGCGATAGCTGTCGGAGAGGTTCGTCAGCTGGTCTTCAGAGAGTTTTGGTATCGTGTTGATGGAATCAGTGATTTTCATATTCGATTATACTAAGAAGGGATTATACAGTTTCTCGTCGCCGACCGTGGTGAGTCCGCCGTGGCCGGGATAAATGTTCGTGTTGTCCGGAAGGGTGAGGATTTTGGTTTTGATCATCTCGATCAGCAGCCGTCCGTTGCCGGTGGGCAGGTCGCTGCGGCCCACGCTGCCTTCGAAAAGCAGGTCGCCGCAGATCACGTATCCGTTGGCAGCGTCGTAGAGGGAGATGCTGCCGTCGCAGTGGCCCGGCGTGTACAGCACTTGCAGTGTCTGGTTGCCGAAACGCACTTCGTCGCCCTCGTGCAGATATTTGGCCGGTTGCGGCATCTCATCGACCGAGAGCCCGAACGCCATCGCATAGGCGTACGACTTGTTGTAGATGGGCATCCCCGCCTCGTGGCACCATACGGGCGCATCAAATGTGCGGTGGCACCAGTTGTTGCCGGCGATGTGGTCGATGTGCGGGTGCGTGTTCACGATGGCCTTGACGGTCAAGTTGTGCTGACGGACGAACTCCTCCAGCTGGGCATCCTCGTACGACTGGCAGTTGCCCGGATCCACAAGGATGGCCTCGCCCGTGCCGTCATACAGCACCAACGTGTTGACTTGTATGGGGTTGAAATGGAATATCCGTATGTTGATGTTCTCCATGTTCTGGTTAAGCGCATTCATGAATTCCGAAATCGAGATGTGTTTCTTCCCCATGTTAGAAGGGCTTGGATTTGGGGTCGGAGACGAAGATGTCCTTCACCTTGTTCCCGTTGGAGAACAGGGCGCTGTAGTGCAGCTTGCCGTCGGGCTTCCAGCACGACCATTTGCCTTCGCGCAGATGGTTCTTGAACTGGCCCTGGAAATGTTTCTTACCATTATTATAATATTCGGTGAAGGTACCATTGGGGATGTCATGAACGAAATTCTGCTCGCGCACCTTGACCTCCTGCACGTTGTAAAACACCCATTTGCCCTCTTTCAGGTCATTGACATATTTTCCTTTGGCGACAACCTTGCCGTTTTGCGCGTAATCGGTCCAGGGACCATTCTTGAGGTTGTCCTTATAGATGCCCTTGCGCGACATTTTGCCGTTTTCTTCCCAGAAATAGGTGTAAGGGCCGTTCCATTTGTTCTGCTTGTAGGTGATGATGTATTTCTGTTTGCCATCATCGTACCAGCCTTGCCATTGGCCGTCCATTTCGCCGTCTTTGAACGTGCCTTTGTCCTGCGTTTGACCGTTGTGGTAATAGGATGTCCAAAGGCCGTTTTCCTTGTCATGGGCAAAGGGACCTTCGCGCTGTAGGCGACCGTCCTCGTACCAGGCTTTCCAGATGCCTTCACGTTTCCCGTTTACATAATTGCCTTTTTTCCAGACTTTTCCATTTTCATAGTAATAGGTCCACTCGCCGTGTTGCAATCCTTTTTCAAAATTGCCCCGGCTGCCGAGGGTGCCGTTCTCGTGGTAGAATTTCCATTCGCCCTGTTGCAAACCTTTCACTGACGAGCCCTCCATGTCTTTCTGGCCGTTGCGGGTCCACCAGCAGGCATAGCCGTCCAGTTCGCCCATCTTGTAGGAGCCTTCAAAATATTTGGCCCCGTCGTCAAAGTATTCTGTCACAGGACCGTCCACACTGTCGGCCACATACGTAACCTCTTTGAAGAGTTTGCCGTTGGTGTGGTAAAACGTCCAGTTGCCGCTGCGTTTGCCGTTGGCGAACTGGCCTTTCGATTCCACTTGGCCGGATTGGTACCAGCTGGTGAAGGGCCCGTTTTCGGCGTTGTATTCCTGAGCCACCTTCCCGTTGTCGAACCACACTTTCCACACGCCCACTTTCTTCCCGTCGCGGTAGTCGCCCTCGGTCCATTTCATGCCATTGATATGATAATAGACCCAATGGCCCTGTTCGAGGCCCTGGGCTTCCACGCCTATGGACATCAGCTTGTTGTTTTTCCAATAGGTTTTGACGGTATCTTGGGCGAAGGTTGCCAGACAGATTCCAAGCAAGCCTGCCAGAAGAGCTAATTTGCGCATATTCTCATATATTAAAAGCGGGCAAAAATACAAAAATTCCGTCAGTTGGCAACGAGAATCGTTGTATTTGCGACTGTTTCCGAATAATCCCGGTTATCCTACAATGCCGGAAATGATGATGATAATGAGGGCCAACGGGGCCAAATAGCGCAGCACAAAATAGTACAGCTCGAACGCCTTGGCCTTGATGGTGCCGCCGTTGGACAGCTCGTCGCGCACCTCGGCTTTCGGGAAGAACCAGCCCAGGAAGATGGTCATCAGCAGGGCGCCGATGGGCATCAGGTAGGAGGCGGTGAGCAGGTCGAAGAGTTCGAAGATGGTGCGGTGGAAGATGTGGAACTCTTTCAACGGTCCGAACGAGAGCGCGCAGAATATACCGATGATGAAGACCAGCAGCGTGCTGGCGAAGGAGGCGGTGAGCCGCTTCCAGTGGAGCTCCTCCACGGCATAGGCCACCAATATTTCCAACAGGGAGATGGTGGAGGTGAGCGCCGCGATGCCTAACAATACGAAGAAAATGATGGCGAAGAGCGTGCCCGCCGGCATACTGTTGAACACGTTGGGCAGCACGATATAGACGAGCTCGGGTCCGCTGGCCGGGTTCATCCCGAAGGCGAACACCGCCGGGAAGATGACGATGCCCGCCAGAACGGCCACCACGGAATCGCAGCCGGCAATCCACAGGCTGGTGGGGAAGAGCTTGTCCTGCTTGCGTATGTACGACCCGTAGGTCACCATGGCACCCATGCCGATGCTGAGGGAGAAGAACGACTGCCCCAAGGCCGACAGGATGCAGGTGCCGTTGAGCTTGCTGAAATCGGGTTTGAACAGGAAGCGGAGGCCTTCGCTGGCTCCGTCGAGGGTGATGGAGCGCACGCACATGAGCAGCAGCAGGAGGAAGAGCACGGGCATCAGCACCTTGCTCACCTTCTCAATGCCCTTTTGCACCCCCATGGTGATGACGGTGGCGGTCAGCGACAGGAACAGCAACTGGTAGAAGACGGGCCAGAAAGAGCCTTGCGTGAACTCTGCGAACAGGGTGGTGATGGCCGCCGGATCTTTGCCGGCAAGGCCGCCGCTGCAGGATAGCACGATGTAGTTGAGCGTCCAGCCGGCCACCACGCTGTAAAAGGCGTAGATGAGGAAGGCAGCCACAATGCCGAAGATGCCCAACATCATCCAACCTTTGCTGCCGTTACTCAATTTGCGGTAGGCGCCCACCACGTTGCTCTGCGAACGGCGCCCGATGATGAACTCGGTCATCATCAGCGGCACCCCGATCAGCATGACGAAGAACACATAGACCAGCAGGAACGCCCCGCCGCCGTTCTGTCCCACCATGTAGGGGAAACGCCATATATTGCCCAAGCCGACGGCCCCGCCGGCCGCCGCCAAAATCGCACCAAGGTTGGAGGTGAACCCTCTCTGATTGTCAATTGTTGCCATATTTTTTGAATAAGGCGGCAAAGATAGGGAAAAATCGCATTGCCAGGCATCCGGCTACCGCCGATTCGCACATTCCATGTTAATCATCTTATAAACGAGCTCGGCGGCGAGCACGTCCGACACCTTGCTGTCGGCCTGCGGGCACAGCTCCACCACATCGAAGCCCACCACGCGGCGGCTTTGGAATACCTTCTCCAGAAACCGCAGGGTGGGGTACCATTGCAACCCGCCGGGCAGCGGCGTGCCAGTGGCTGGCAAAATGGAGGGATCCAGTCCGTCCAAATCGAAAGAGATGTACACGTGCTCCGTGAGACGGGCCACCGCTTCGTCCATCCAATGCTCGTGGTGTACGATGTCGTGGGCATAGAATATGTTTTCCGGGACAATATTGTGTTTCTCTTCCGTACACACGCTGCGGATGCCTACCTGCACCACGCGGGCGTACTCTTGCGCGCGACGCATGACGCAGGCGTGGTTGTAGATGGAGCCGTGATAGTCGTTGCGCAGGTCGGCGTGTGCGTCTATCTGCAACACACTGAGGTCATTGTATTGTTCGCTCACAGCCCGGATGCTGCCCACCGACACCGAATGTTCGCCACCCAACAGGATGGGAAACTTGTGCAATCCGAGGAAATGTTTCACCCGTTGATAGACAGATTCCACCATTGCATCCGGCGAGGAGAAATCATACTCGGAATGGTCTGTATAGATGCCGTTTTCGCAGGCTTCGCAATCGTATTGCACATCATACAACTCCAGGCTGTCGGAGGCGTCCAAGATGGCTTGCGGTCCCTTGTCCGCCCCTTTCACGAAGGTGCTGGTACCGTCATACGGCATGGAAAGTATGGCATAACGGGCCTGGTCGAGGTCGTACAACGGCTCGTCCATGTCTAAGAAATGGTTCATTCGCTTAATCATGATGCAATTCTTTTGCTAAGAAGGGAGCAGTATATCCAACACCCTGTTTTACAATATCTTCTGGCGTACCTTCCGCCAAAATCTCGCCACCGTTGCGCCCGCCTTCCGGTCCCATGTCGATGATCCAGTCGGCCATCTTGATGACATCCATGTTGTGTTCGATGACGATGACCGTGTTTCCGCGGTCCACCAGCTGGTTCAGCACGTTCATCAGAATGGCGATGTCCTGGAAATGCAATCCTGTAGTCGGCTCATCCAGGATATAGACAGTCTGCCCCGTCTCCTTGCGCGACAGTTCGGAGGCCAACTTCACGCGCTGGGCCTCGCCACCCGACAGCGTGGTGGAGGATTGCCCCAGCCGAAGGTAACCAAGTCCCACGTCGGCCATGGTCTTCAGCGGCTGCACGATGCTGGGGATATTCTCGAAAAACTGGATGGCGTGCTCAATGTCCATCTCCAGCACATCGTTGATGGATTTGCCCTTGTAGCGGATTTCCAGCGTTTCGTCATTGTAGCGCTTGCCGTTGCATTTCTCGCAGGTGACATACACGTCGGGCAGGAAGTTCATCTCAATGGTCTGCACGCCGGCCCCTTTGCAGGTTTCACATCTACCGCCTGACACGTTGAATGAAAAACGTCCTGGCTTATATCCCCGGATTTTCGATTCCGGCATTTCGGAGAACAGCTTGCGGATGTCATCGAACACGCCCACGTAGGTCACTGGGTTGGACCGCGGGGTGCGCCCGATTGGCTGCTGGTTGATTTCGATGATCTTGTCGATGTGCTCCAAGCCGAGGATGTCGTTGTATTCCAACGGTTTCCGCTCCGACTTGTAGATATAACGGTTGAGGATGGGGTACAGTGTCTCGTTGATCAGGGTGGACTTTCCGCTGCCGGAAACGCCCGTGATGCAAATCAGTTTGCCCAACGGGAAATCTACCGAGACATTCTTCAGGTTGTTGCCCCGCGCGCCAATCAACGTCAAGGTATGTCCGTTTCCCGCGCGCCGCTGTTTTGGCACTTCAATGCGCTTGCGCCCAGTCAGATAGTCGGCGGTCAGGGAGTTCGATTTGAGAATGTCGGCGTAGGAGCCTTGGGCGACAATCTGCCCGCCGTATTCACCCGCTTTCGGCCCGATATCGACGATGAAGTCGGCGGCTTTCATCATGTCGCGGTCGTGTTCCACCACGATGACGGAGTTGCCAAGGTCGCGCAGGGCCTTCAGCGACTGGATGAGCAGTTGGTTGTCGCGCTGGTGCAGGCCGATGCTGGGCTCGTCGAGGATGTACATCACGTTGACCAGCTGGGAGCTGATCTGGGTGGCCAGACGGATGCGCTGGGCCTCGCCGCCGGAGAGCGAGGCGGACGACCGGTTGAGGGAGAGGTATTGGATGCCCACGTCGCACAGGAAATGGAGACGGAAGGAGATCTCCCGCAGGATTTCAGTGGCGATGGTCTTCTGTGATTCGGTGAGGTGCTTGGGCAGCTCGTGGATCCAGTCGTTCAACTCCGAAATGTCCATGGCCGCCAGCTCCGCGATATTTTTGCCCGCCAGCCGGAAGTGCAGGGACTCTTTTTTCAGCCGGGTGCCGTGGCAATGCGGGCACGGGGCCATGTTGATGAACTGATTGATCCACTTCCGCAGGGAGGTGGGGATGTTGTCCGTGTTCAGGTTATGGATGTAGTTGACAACACCTTCAAAAGATTTTTTCACCGGGGCCAGGCCGGAGTATTCGCGGTTCACATACAGCAATTCGGGGGAACCGTACAGCACCATGTTGAGGTTCTGCTCCGACAATTCGCTGATGGGGTCGGAGAGCGAGAAGTGGTATTTGGCGGCTAAAGCGTCCAACTCTCTGAACAGCAGGGTGTTCTTGTATTCGCCAATGGCGGCGATACCGCCTTTTTTGATGGATTTCGACGGGTCGGGGATAATCTTTTCCAGGTCCACCTCGGCCACGATACCCAGGCCGCTGCAATGTTCGCACGCCCCGTATGGCGAGTTGAACGAGAAGGTGTTGGGCTCCGGCTCCGGATAGGAGATGCCCGTGGTGGGGCACATCAAAAACTTGCTGTAGTTCTTCACCTCGTTTTTGTCATTGTCCATCACCATGATGGCTCCCTTGCCGTATTTCATGGCCAGATGGACACTGTTGGTGAGGCGCGTTTTGGAAAAAGAGGTCACGTTCAGGGTATCGATGGCCAGCTCGATGTCGTGAATTTTGTAGCGGTCCACCTGCATGTTGAGCAGGATTTTGCGCATGGAGCCGTCGATGCGCACGCGCGTGAAGCCCTGCTTGCGGAGGTTTTCGAAGAGTTCCCGGTAATGGCCTTTCCTGCGCTTGACAATGGGTGCCAGAATGGTGATGTAGCAGCCGTCATAACGGGAGATGATGAGATCGATGAGTTCCTTTTCGGAGTAATGGACCATCTTTTCCCCTGTGTTGTAGGAGTAGGCATCCGCCACGCGCGCGTACAGCAGGCGCAGGAAGTCGTACACCTCGGTAATGGTGCCTACTGTGGAGCGCGGATTCTTGTTGACGGTCTTCTGCTCGATGGAGATGACCGGGTTGAGGCCGGTGATCTTGTCCACATCGGGATGCTCCAGATGGCCGATGAACTGGCGTGCGTAGGCGGAGAAGGTCTCCATGTAGCGACGCTGGCCCTCCGCGTAGATGGTGTCGAAGGCCAAGGAGGACTTGCCGCTGCCGCTAAGACCGGTGATTACAACCAGCTTCTGCTGAGGAATCGTGACGGAAACGTCCCTGAGATTGTTTTCCCGGGCACCTGTGATGTTCAGGGCATCTTCAGCAAAAGCATTGTCGTTCATACAAATAGGAGAAGGTTGATGGCTTGTACAATTAGGGCTGCAAAGATACGATTAAAATAAAAAAAGACCCATTGTGGTGGGCCTTTTTTTTGATGTGCGACAAAGATGTCGTTAGCCGATGAGAGCTTTGTAACCTTCGGCATCCAACAAAGTGTCGGCCTCGGCGGGGTCGGTGACTTTGATCTTGACGATCCAGCCTTCGCCGTAAGGATCGCTGTTGACGAGCGCGGGGTTGGCTTCCAGGGCGGTGTTGAACTCCACCACTTCGCCACCGACGGGGAGCATGAGGTCGGAAACCGTCTTGACGGCTTCGATGCTGCCGAACACTTCATCTTTGTCCAGCGTCTCACCTTCCGTGGGGATGTCGAGGAAAACGATGTCGCCTAACTCGTTGGCTGCAAACGCGGTGATGCCCACGTATGCGAATTCACCTTCCATTCTCAACCATTCATGGTCATTGGAATACTTCAAATTCTCGGGAATATTCATAGGATTAGATTTTATGGGTTAATTATTGAATTGATGTTATCGACTGTTATACGGTCATGATTTCTTTCTCCTTGGCTTCCATTATCTTATCGACTTTGGCGATGGCCTCGTCGGTAGCTTTCTGGATGTCGGCCTCGAGTTTTTTGATTTCATCTTCCGGGGAGCCTCCGTCTTTGAGTTTCTTGGCCTCGTCGTTGGCGTTGCGGCGGATGTTGCGGATGGAGACCTTGGTCTGCTCGGCCTCTTGTTTGGCCTTCTTCACCAGCTCTTTGCGGCGTTCCTCCGTGGGTGTGGGCACCACCAGGCGGATAAACTCGCCGTTGTTTTGCGGCGTGAGCCCGATGTTGGCCGCCAGGATGGCCTTCTCAATCACGGGCAGCATGTTGCGCTCCCACGGTTGGATGACAATCTGATGGGCATCCGGTGTGTTGATGTTGGCCACCTGATCCACCGGCGTGGGGTTGCCATAGTAATCCACCTTCAGGCCGTCCAGCATTTGCGGGGAAGCCTTGCCGGCACGTATCTTCTGGAGGTCTTTATCAAAGAAAGCCACCGTGGCGTTCATGCTTTCTTTAGCGTTTTTCAAACAGGTTTGCGTATCCATTGTATGTTTGTTGTTTAATTGTTGATTCGTTGAATTGTTGATTTGTTGAACTTTGATTATTAACTATTAACTATTATATATTAATTATTAATTATTAATTGTTTCACTGTTCTTGGCTTTCGTTTCGGCGATTTTGGCTTTCAGTTTCTCGATTTCCTTGAGTTGTTTTTCACGCATGTTCCGCATCTTCTTCAACTCTTTTTCCACAAATGTCTTGTTCCATTTGTAGGCGATGCAGTAGTGCAGGATGACGAGCAAAAGCCATACCAACGTCACGCAAACGAACACTTTGAGGATGGCTGCGCGGATGGTCTCGCTGGTGACGATGGCGCTGAACAGGGTGAACCACAAGGCCCACATGATAGCGTTGATGACGATGAAGATGGTGATGTGTACTTTGAAATGCACCCGCTTGTCCGCGACGTTGAGCATTTGCGCCGTTTCTTCAGCCGAAATGTTTTTTGTGGAGTCTTCTTCCATGATGTTTATATTAAAAATGTAATAATGTTCCGATGTTTTCCCCGTTCAGCACCTTGGCAAGGTTGCCGGGTTGGTTGGCGTCATAGACATATATCGGCATATTGTTTTCCTTGCACAGGGTGAAGGCCGTCATATCCATGATTTTGAGGTTGTTACGATAAGCCTCGTCGAAGGTGAGTTCCGTGTATTTGGTGGCGGAGGGGTCTTTTTCCGGGTCGGCGGTATAGACGCCGTCCACGCGGGTGCCCTTGAGCAGAAGGTCGGCGCGGATTTCCACAGCCCGCAGCGCGGCGCCGGAGTCGGTGGTGAAGAAGGGGTTGCCGGTGCCGCCACCGAGGATGACGACGTAGCCGTTGTCAAGAGCCTCCACAGCTGTGCGCCAGGAGATTTTCTCCCCGATGCTTTCAATGGCAAAGGCGGTGAGCACTTTGGCTTTGACACCCATCTCTTCCAAGGCGGCCTGCATGGCCATCGCGTTGATGATGGTGGCCAACATGCCCATCTGGTCGCCCTGCCGGCGGTCGAAGCCCTTGGAGGCGCCCTGCACACCCCGGAAGATGTTGCCGCCGCCAATCACCACGCCCACCTGCACGCCCATGTCCACGGCGGATTTGATTTCCGTCGCGTAATGATGCACGTGCGCGTACTGGATGCCGTAGTTGTCATCCCCCATGAGGGATTCGCCACTGAGTTTGAGGAGGATTCGCTTGTATTTCATATCGTGAAAATTGAGCGCAAAAATACAAAAAAATGAAACACAACCTTGGATGATGAAATTTTGTTGCATAGATATTGGAAATAAAAAAAATTGTATATTTGTGGTCCCAAAAAGTATAGTGTGAACGCTTTGTATAAAAACCGATTGAAATTCTATATGATTGGGCACTAATATTTTCGAGTGCCCATATTCGGTTTTCCCTTTTTCTTTCATTTGATAAACTTTGCCGATTTTTGTCGGAAGGTTTTTCCATAAAACGATAAATCATTAATTAGTAATCAAATATATCTGTTATGAAAAAACTTGTACTTTTTTCCTTGTTTTTGTTTGTCGGACTTGGATTGGCGAATGTCTCCGCGCAGGCATTTGTGACCATTGGCACGGGGACAGCCTCCTCGTACGACGCCCCATTCAACAACTGGTATGAAGATTCGTGGAATGAGGTCATCTATCCGGCCAGCGAGTTTTTTGCGGGCGGTGGTAGCGCGGGTATGATCACCGCTATCTCTTATTATTCTGCGAGCACGGAATCCTTTATTGCAGCTCCTTTGAGAATCTATTTGGGAACCACGTCACGGACCACTCACTCATCCTCTTCGGACTGGCAGCCCATGAATCAGTTGACGCTGGTTTATGACCACAGCAACGTAACGTTGGGTGGGCAGACGGGCTGGCAGACGTTCCAGCTGGACAACCCGTTCTTTTATGGCGGATCGGAAAACTTGGTGGTAGTGGTGGCCAAGCATACGGATCGATATACCGATATGCTTACATGGAACTACACCAGTGTCGCCAACTCCTGCTTGTACCAGGAAGACGATGAGGATCCATCGATGTACGCCCATCCAGGCACGTCTATGGGGACCACTTGCTCCTTCCGGCCCAACATCCGGTTGACCATGACGCTTTCCAACTGTCCGAGCATTACCCCTACGGTGGTCAACCTTGGAACGTATAATGCCACGCTGAATTGGAGAAACTACAATCAGTCGGCGGTGAGCTTTGACTTGGCATACGGGCCGGCCAGCACCTTCGACACGCTTACGAGCACGGTCATCACGGGCCTTACCGACACCTCCTATAACCTTACAAATCTCACCTCCGCCACCACCTATATGGCGTGCGTGAAGTCGCACTGTACAGCGGAGACGGGCACTTGGTCGGGTCCGAGGACATTCACCACCCAGGCGGCGTGTCCCACGCCCACGAACTTGGCGGTGGGCACCGTTTCATACGACCAGGCGACCGTGACATGGACTCCCGGGGCCACGGAGACCTCCTGGGAGCTAATGTGCGTGCCGCACGACAGTGCCATCACCTACGGCACCTCCGTGTACCCAACGCTGAACACGCATACCCTCACAGGCCTTACCCCCAACACCCCTTACGATGTGTATGTGCGGGCCAGTTGCGGCAATGGCGAGTACAGTTACTGGACTGCGGTCACCACGTTCCGCACGTCCTGTTTGCCCCTCGCAGCCATGCCTTTCATGGAGAATTTCGACTCGCATCCGGGTTCTACAGCCTCCAATGTGAACAACCTGCCGACCTGTTGGAACTATATCAACAACGGCACAACAAGCTATATTGGCTATCCGATAAATTACAACAGTGTAAGTTATGCGGCTTCAGGGACCAACTCCCTGCGGTTCTACACGTACTCACCCACAACCTACGGCGACCAGGTGGCGGTGCTGCCTGGCATTGACGTGACCGCCTATCCGCTGAACACACTGCAACTCTCCTTTGATGCAAGGTCGTATTCTACCAGCAATACGTTCAAGCTTGTGATTGGTGTCTTGTCCAATCCGACGGATTTAAGCACGTTTGTGCCTGTGGACTCGATCTCCACATCGCTTACCACGTATGGCCATTACGAGATTCCGCTCACCAGTTATGTAGGAACAGGCTCGTTTATAGGCATCATGGCCCGGCACCCGATATCCGGCTACAATTATGGTAATGTGGATAACATCGTGCTGGAGCCCATTCCAAACTGTTCAAGACCTACGCAGGTGGCCGTGGGTAGCATCACGACCTCCTCGGTGACGGTGGACTGGATCCCTGGTGGACAGGAACCTCTTTGGGAGGTGCTATGCGTGCCGCAGGGACAGAGTGTGGCGACGGCCACGCCGGAGCAGGCCTATACTCATCCGCACACCATTTCCAACCTGAACGACGACACCCCGTATGAGGTGTATGTGAGAGCTATGTGTGTGGCCGGAGGCTACAGCAGCTGGTCGTCGGTGGTCACTTTCACCACAGATCCCTTCTGCACACCGCCCACCCAGTTGACGGTGGATCAGATAAGAGGAACTTCCGCCTTGGTGAGCTGGCATGCCGCACAGGTGGGTGCCGACAGCTACACTTTGGAGTATTCCGAGCATGGCTTGAACAACTGGTCGCCTCTCACGGTGATGGGAACCATGTATATGCTCTCGGGTCTCACGCCGGAAACCAGCTATGACGTGCGTGTCTTCTCCAATTGCCTGATAGGCGATGCTGATACCGCTAATATGACATTTGACACGGAATGTTTGTCTATTGACAAGGCAGCGTTTGAAGACGGCACATCCACAACGTCATACATGCCGGTGAGCAACAGTTACAACTATTCCATGTCGCAACAGCTGTTTCTGGCTGATGAAATGCACAATTCCCCAATGGTTATCAAGCAGATAGCTTTTGAATACAAATATTCTCTTCCCACCACGGCCAAGACCAACGTGGATATCTATTTGGGCCATACCACAAAGAGCACCTTCTCGGGAACCAGCGACTGGGTATCCTTCAGCAATCTGCAAAGGGTTTATACTGGCAACTTGAACTGCCAGCAGGGTTGGAACACCTTCGTGTTGGATATACCTTTCAGCTATAACGGTATCGATAATCTCGTGCTGGTGGTGGATGACAATTCCGGCAGCTCGAACGGCAGCACGTCCTATGCGTTTGCATACAAATCACAGAGCCCGAACTACAGGACACTGTATTATTATAACGCCAGTACAAACCCCAATCCTCAAAGTCCTCCAGCGGCCAACACAAGAACTTACAACCGCAACAACGTGCGTTTTATGTCGGAGTGTGACTTGACGGCCACGTGTATCAAGCCCAACGCTTACGTCACGAACGTTACGGAGACAAGCATCACGGTGGACTGGGCTCCCGGTAACTATGAGAATTCCTGGCAGATGGAGTACAGCACTGATGGCACCATCTGGACACAGGGCGGCTCGGTGACGGCTCCCTACACGTTGACCAATCTGACGCCCGATATGGATTATTTCATCCGGTTGCGTTCGGATTGCGGTGGTGGCGATTACAGCACGTGGGCGATGGTGCGTGCACACACGCCTTGCGCTGCGGTGACAATTCCATATACCGAGAATTTTGAAACCGCTCCCGGTTCCGGATCGGGCAACATGGTCTCCTGCTGGACAACCCTTTCCAACTATACCTCCACGCACTATCCGTACACGTCCAGTTCGCAACACCATTCCGGCACCTATTCCGTGTATTTCTATGGAACATCGGCGTATTATTCCTATTTGATTTCGCCGCGCATGGACGATGCCGTGCAGATGAACAATCTGGAGGTGAGTTTCTGGGCTTACAAAGGTTCTGCCAGCTATTTCATCCAGGTGGGTGTGATGAGCGACCCCAACGACCCCAGCACTTTCGTGCAGGTGGGCTCGAACATTTCGCCCACGGCTACCTCGACGTGGGAATTCTGGGATGTGAATACGTCGCTTTATACTGGCCAAGGCAAGTATATTGCCTTCCGCATCCCGGAAAACATCGCCAACTATATGTATATTGATGATATAGACATCCATGTGCTTCCCACTTGTGCGCATGTGCGTAATATCCAAACGACTTCTTTGGGCTCTTCTTCCGCTAACGTTTCCTGGACCGCTGGCGGCACCGAACAGGAGTGGCTTGTGGTATATGGACCTGCGGGTACCATCGTCGATCCGGAATATGAGCTGGCAACGGCTACCACTGTTTATACGCCGAGCATATCCCTTACCAATCTGAACGGTGGCTGTACGTACGATGTATATGTGAAGGCAGTATGTAATGCCTCCGACAGCAGTATGTGGATGCAGTATTCCTTCCGTACCGATTGCGGATACATATCCCATTTCCCTTATACGGAAAATTTTGAGACGTTTACTTCCGGCAGTGGCGGTGCCATCAACTGTTGGACGCGCAACGGCTTGTACAATGCCTCTACGTATCCGTATGTTAACACCTCTTATAGCACTTCGGGCAGCAAGTCGCTCTATTTCTATGTTGTCACGAACAGCACATACTCATCATATCCAAACATCTATTCTTCCATCGCGCTTCCGGCAATTGATCCGACCGTTCCGGTCAACACGTTGCAAATGGCGTTCAAGATGCGTACCAGCAGTGTGGCAAGCGCGAAAATGATAGTGGGTGTGATGACCAACCCGAGTGATATGAGCACCTTCACCCCGGTGCAGACGTTGGGAGTGTCAACGGCCAATGTGTTTGAGAATTTCGAAGTGGATTTCTCCTCCTATACGGGCACCGGTTCCTATATCGCCTTCAAGACGCAGTTCACCAGCAGCTATAACGCATACGTGGATGACATTAAGTTGAGCCTTATCCCTACTTGTAAGCGGCCTTTGGATGTGGAAGTGACGACTGCCACGACCAACAGCGCCACCATCGACTGGACGGCCCGCAACGGCGAGACCAGCTGGCAGGTGGTAGTGGTACCGCACGGGCAGTCGGTGTCGAGCGGCACGCCGGAATATGTGACACAGTATCCTTATACGGTGCAGGGCTTGTCGGACGCCACCGTGTATGACGTGTATGTGAAAGCCGACTGCAACAACAACGATTTGAGTGAGTGGTCGGAGCCGGTAACGTTCCATACCAAGTGCTTGCCCACCAGTACAATGCCGTATTATGAGAGTTTCGAAGGTGTGGGTAGCGGTTCGGGCGTTATGCCAATATGCTGGACTGCAAAGACCGATTATGTGACCACCACGCAGTACCCGAATGTGAGTACCTCTCAACATTCACAAGGTTCGGCAGCTCTCTATTTCTATAAGCCTGCGGCCAATTACATGTACGCTGCCTCTCAGGCCCTTGACCTGTCCAACTACGCTGCCGGCGATCTGGCCATTAGCTATAATCTGATGCCGGTCACGGGTCTATCATACGCCCGCATCGATGTGGGTATCATGACAGATCCGGACGACCCGACTACGTTCACCTGTCTGAGATCCCATTACCCGGATGAGTTCCCCACTCTGACTACATGGTACAGCTTCAGCATACCGCTTACCGAGGCCTATTCCACTCCGATATATGTTGCCTTCTATGCGCCGGAATCCTCTGTTACCACCTATATGTACGTGGATGAGGTGAAGGTGGATGCCGCTCCGCTGTGTTCCGCACCCATGAACTTGTCGTTCTCCCAGATTCATGGCGCTTCGGCTTTGGTGTCATGGACGGACTCCCAGTATGGGGATGGCGACTATACCGTGGAGTATTCCAGCGACAACATTAACTGGAATACGGAGATTGTTGCCGGAAACCATGTGATGCTTACGGGGCTTACGCCGATGACCATGTACAATGTGCGTGTTTCCCGCAACTGTACGTCCGGGAATCCGGTTATGCAGACGGGTTACTTCAACTCGGGTTGCTACGCCGGCGGAGATGTTGCTGTAGGCAATGGGACATCAACCACCTATTCGTTGCCTATTAACAATAATTATAAGTACAGTTTCTCCCAGCAGATTTATCTCTCTTCTGAAATGGGTGATGCACGCGATATCACCAGCCTCTCCTTTGATTATGCCTACACTACCTCTATGACTGCCAAGAATAATGTGAGCATCTATTTGGGCAATACCACGCAGAGTACCTTCTCGTCCACAACCAATTACGTGCCCATTACAAACCAGCAGTTGGTATATACAGGACCGCTGAACTGCCGTCAGGGATGGAACACCTTCAATCTCACAACGCCGTTCCATTATAATGGCACCAGCAATCTGGTGATCACGATAGATGACAACTCCAACAACAAGAATTCGAGTTCCTACACATTCCGCGTTCACAGTGCGGGTGCGACTCGTACAATATATTATTATAGTGATACGGGCAATCCCGATCCGAGCAACCCGACAGGAGCATCGACCTCCAAGACCACAAGTAGCAACCGTGGCAATATCATCTTCGGTTCTCCCTGTGATACTGTGACAACCTGTTTCAAGCCCAACGCCTACATCTCCGCCCGCGACCATGAAAGTCTCACTGTGACGTGGGGCCCGGGCAGCACGGAAAGTGCTTGGGATTTCGAATACAAGGCGGCCAGCGATGCCAGCTGGACACAGATACAAGGAGCTACCTCTCCTCAGGTACTCTCCAACCTGACCGCCAACACCGTTTACAATATCCGTCTGCGTTCCGACTGCGGCAGCGGTGACTACAGCGATTGGCGGACGTTGGTGGGTGAAACGGAATGTGATGCGTTCACGGTGCCTTATTCCCAGAATTTCGACAGCACCGCCGCTGCCACGGGTGCCATGGTGCCTTGCTGGACACGGGGCACGAACAACAGTACGGCCTATCCGTATCTTTACGCCACCTACAGCGAGTCAATGCCCAACTCTGTCTATTTCTATTCCACGAGTGCCTATTATTCGTATCTGGCCAGTCCGCGCTTTGATGATTCCACGGTGATGGACAGCCTGCTCATTCGCTTCAAGGCAAAGAAGACCACAGCCACTTCTCCGTACTTCATCGAAGTGGGTATCATGACCGACCCGAACGACTATAACACCTTCACGGGACTGGGTTCGTTTGCCCCGTCCACCCTTGATTTCGAAGATGGCGAGGTGCGCACCAGTGGTTACACCGGCAACGGCCGGTATGTGGCCTTCCGCTCTCCGAGGGTTTCCAATACAATCTATTTGGATGATGTGCAAATCGATTATATCCCCAACTGTCTGCATGTGGAGAATGTTCATGCGGTGGCATCCAGCATCACAGCCACTTCGGCGGAGGTGGTCTGGACCCCTGGCGGTGACGAGACGGAATGGAATGTGGTGATTGGCCCTGCCGGAACCATCCTGGATCCCAGTTTGGAGACTCCGCAGGTTATATATGGCACACCTTCCATTTCACTCTCGAACCTCACAGGCAATACCCCGTATGAAGTTTTCGTGCAAGGACATTGCAACAACGGCGAGAACAGTGTGTGGGTGACCGGTACGTTCCGTACGGCCTGTGTGCCCATTACCATGCTGCCCTACGAGGAGAATTTCGAAAGTTATACTCCGGGTAGCTCCTCCATCCACAGGCTGCCTCCCTGCTGGGACTATATCAACTACGGTTCCGCTTCGATGGGTTGTCCGACTATCTACAACAACACCACGTATGCCGCCCCTGGAGGAAACGGCAATGCGCTCTATTTCTATTCCTACAGTTCATCAAGCTATGCCGACCAGATTGCCATCTTGCCGGAGATAGATGTGACAGCACATCCGATGAATACGCTGCGTCTCTATTTCGATGCCCGTCAATATTCCACCGCCAACACGTATGTGGACTATGTAGAGATAGGGGTGTTGGAAGGCACGAACCTGTTTGTGGTGGTGGACACGGTGAAGTTTACAAGCACGACTATCGGCACGCACCATGTGGACTTCTCCAGTTACAACGGCCCAGGCAACCGAATTGCTATCCGTGCTCCTCTGCCGACAGGCTCTTTTACCTACAACTATACCTGGCTGGACAATATAAAGATTGATGTGATGCCGAGCTGCTATTCGCCGACCAATTTCCAGGTTTCCAGTTTGACGTCCAACTCCGTGGATCTTACGTGGACGGACGCTCCTTTGCAGACCACGTGGCAGGTGATGGTGATTCCAGCCAGCCAGAATCCGGACTATACGCAGGCTCAGACTGTCACAAACAACACCTATTCGGTTTCTTATTTGAATGAAAATATCCAGTATAAGGCCTACCTGCGCACGGTGTGCTCCGGTGGACAGGGCTATAGTGAATGGATTTCGACCACCTTCAAGACTCCGTGCCAGCCACTCACCACGCTGCCGTTCTCCGAGAACTTTGATTCCTACACGGGATCCACATCAGGTGCCGTGAACAATCTGCCTTCTTGCTGGGCTAATTACAATCACGGCACCTCGACGAGCTATTCCGGCTATCCGATTATTTACAACAGCTCTTCGTATGCGAATTCAGGTACCAATGCCTTGCGTTTCTACACCTACATCACATCCGGAACGTATGACGACCAGGTGGCCATCCTGCCTCCGATTGATGTCACTACTTATCCCTTGAACACGTTGAAACTCTCCTTTGATGCCCGGGCAAACAGCACTTCCTATACCTTCCAATTGGTGGTGGGTGTTATGACGAACCCGTCGGATATAAGCACCTTTGTGCCGGTGCAAACTGTTCAGACACAGTCCACCACGTACGGTCATTATGGCGTGCTGCTTGACCAATATACGGGTACTGGCAACTTCATCGCCATTAAGGCTCCGAGACCTACCTCCGGATACAACTATGGCTATGTGGACAACATCGTGTTGGATATAGCCCCGAGCTGTTCCTCGCCGACCAATTTCCAAGCTTCCAATCTGACACCCACTTCGGCGGATCTGTCGTGGACGGATAGTTTGACGGAAGGTACCTGGCAGCTGCTGGTAAGTCCGGCTAACCAGACGCCGAACTATTCGCAGGCGCAGACGGTCACCAACAACACCCAATCGTTGACCTCTTTGACGGTGAACACCCAGTATAGAGCTTATCTGCGCACGGTCTGCTCCAACGGGCTTGGCAACAGCGAGTGGATCACGACTGACTTCACAACGCCGTGCCAGGCGCTCACAACCCTCCCGTTCTCCGAGAACTTCGATACGTATGCGGGTGCCACGTCCACCTCGGTCAGTGTGAACAATCTGCCATCTTGCTGGGCTAACTTCAACAACGGCACCTCGACGACCTATTCCGGCTATCCGATTATATACAACAATTCGTCGTATGCGGCTTCGGGTACCAATGCCCTGCGCTTCTATACATTGAGTGCAGCTGGAACCTACGGCGACCAGGTGGCCGTCCTGCCTCCGATTGATGCCACGCTTTACCCGATAAACGGTCTGATGATGTCCTTTGACGCCCGGGCACTCAATGCCGATAACACTTTCGAGTTGGTGGTGGGTGTTATGACAAACCCGTCGGATATAAGCACCTTTGTGCCGGTTCAGACCGTTTACATGACATCAACCACGTATGCCTCCCAGGAGATTTCGTTCGCTCAATACACGGGAACCGGCAATTTCATTGCCATAAAGGCTCCGAAACTCTCTTCCGGCTCCAACTACGGCTATGTGGATAACATTTTGGTGGATGAAAGTCCGACTTGTTCGCCGGTACACGACTTGACGGTGAGCCAGATAGTGGCCACATCCGCCTTGTTGTCTTGGGAAGATGGTCTTTTCGGCACACCTGTTTCCTATCAGGTGGATTATAAGGCTCATAGTGCAAGTACTTGGACTACAGCTTCCAGCAGTGTGGCTTCCTCGCCGTATATGTTGAGCGGTTTGACCCTGAACACAAACTACGATGTGCGGGTGAAGGCGAATTGCAGTGACGGAAGTTCAAGCAACAATTGGGTTACGGCTCAATTTACCACAGCACCATGTCTGGTACCTCAGGTTATTAATATTGGAAATGGTACATCAACAAGCTATTATCTGCCTGTCAACAATTATTACAATTTCACCTACTCTCAACAGATTTATCTGGCATCTGAAATGAACGGTCCGGCTACTCTTACAAGTGTCTCCTTCGAATATGACTATTCGTTATCATCTAAAAAACCGGAAGTAGTCATCTATCTGGGTCATACAACCAAGTCCACGTTCACGAGCACGTCAGACTATATTGCGCTTTCGAACCTGACACAAGTATATAGAGGACCGTTAGACTGTGTGCAAGGCTGGAATACGTTCACATTCACCACGCCGTTCCAGTACAATGGCACCTCCAACTTGGTGTTGGCAATAGATGACAACTCGGATGGTTATAGTGGTTCTGCATACGTGTTCAAAGTACATTCCACGAGTCCAAGTTACCGCTCATTGTATTATTATAGTGATTCTAATAATCCCGACCCAAGCAACCCCACGTTGGTGTCCACCAGCAGCAGTTATACCTCTGGTAACCGTAGCAATGTGAGGTTTGGTGGTGGATGCAACAACAATGCCACTTGCGTTGCGCCGAATGTGTATGTGACTGATGTCACGACCACGACGGCCACAGTTAACTGGGCGCCGGGTAATACGGAGAGCCTTTGGAGTTTGCAGTATCAGGCCGAAGGCGATGCAACGTGGACCTCGGTCGGCACGCAGTCCAGCAGCCCTGTCACCTTGACGGGACTCACTCCAGGCATGCCATATACGGTTCGGATGCGCTCCGAGTGTGGCGGCAGCGACACGAGCACCTGGGTGACAGCGGAGTTCGCGACGGAATGTGTCCCGATTGCACAATTGCCGTTCTCCGAGAACTTTGATTCCTACACGGGATCCACATCAGGTGCCGTGAACAATCTTCCTTTATGTTGGGGCTATCTCAATAATGGAACCTCCACGAGCTATGCGGGATACCCGATTAACTACAATGGTACCACGTATGCGGCATCCACGCCTAATTCCATACGTTTCTATACATACACCACAGCAGGAACGTACGATGACCAGATATTGGTCCTGCCGCAAGTGGATGTCAACGCCAATGCCATGAATACGCTCCAACTCTCATTTGATGCCCGGAATCAGGGCTCTTACACTTTCACATTGGTGGTGGGTGTGATGACCGATCCGAGAAACAAGGCTACCTTTGTGCCAGTGGACACCATTGTGACGACATCAAATATATACGCCAACTATGATGTGCCGTTCAACAATTATACGGGAACGGGTACCTATATTGCCCTGATGGCCCCGAGACCGGCTTCAAGCTATAATGCCGGCTATGTGGATAACATTATGGTGGATCTCATCCCTTCTTGTCCGAAACCGCATGATTTGACGGTGACCAATGTAACAACGAACTCGGCTTCGTTGAGTTGGACGGAGATGGGTTCCGCCTATAATTGGAATGTGCAGTATGGTCCGGCCGGCTTTGCATTAGGCTCAGGTACGACGATACAAGTGCAGAACACACCGTCCACCACCATCACCGGTTTGAATGCCAATACATCGTATGACTTCTACGTACAGGCCGATTGTATGGGAGGCGACACGAGCTATTGGACCACGAAGGTTACCTGTGTAACACCATGTAATATGCTTACTCAGCTGCCGTTTGTCGAGAATTTCGACAACGTTCAGGGAGCTACAACCACCTCGGTGAACATTTCAAACCTGCCCTCTTGCTGGTATAATATCAACACCAGTACCTATTCAGGTTATTTGGGGTATCCGATTGTCTATAACAGTAGCAGTTATGCCAATTCCGGCTTGAATTCCCTGCGTTTCTACGCGGGTTCTGGTACATACGGTAGCCAGATGGCCATCCTTCCGCCGATTGACGCGACATTGTATCCTATGAACACCCTTCAGTTGTCGCTTGACGCGAGAGCTCTCAGTACAAGCTATCCGTTCAATTTGGAGGTGGGTATTCTTACCAATCCAATGGATATGACAACGTTTGTTCCGTTGACCACGATTACCTCGCAGGTGACCACCTACGCTAATTATGAGGTGCCGTTCAGCCAATATACGGGCAGTGGTAACTACATTGGCATTAGGGCCGCCCAAACGACTTCGGGTATGAACTACGGTTATGTGGACAATATCCGGGTGGAACTTATCCCGACTTGTCCGAAGCCCAGCAATGTGGCAGTGACCGGCAGCACGCAGACTTCCGTGACGCTGAGTTGGACGGAGAACGGTTCGGCCACCAACTGGAATGTGGAGTACGGCCCTGCCGGATATATGCAGGGAACAGGCACGACCGTGCAGGCCAGCACAAATCCGTTCACTGTCACGGGTTTGAGTGCCAGCACCATGTATGACTTCTACGTACAGTCCGACTGCGGTGGTGGTGATGTGAGCAACTGGAGTCAAAAGGCGGCGGGCGCCACCCAGTGCGATGCTATCACACAAGTGCCTTATACCGAGAATTTCGACAGTTATGGTACGGGAACGACTGCTTACCCGAACTGCTGGAGCAAGATCAACACCTATACGGGTGGAGATCGTCCGTATTGTAATGCCAGTTCTTATGGCGGTTCTGTGGCCAGTCTGTACTTTTTCGCCACCTCCGGTACGTATAACATCGCTATCATGCCGGAGGTGTCCTCCACGATTCCTGTCAACACTTTGAAAGTGAATTTTATGCTCAAGGGCACCTCTTCGTACACCACGCCGTTGTCGGTGGGTGTGATGACGAACCCGTTGGATGCCAGCACGTATGTGGAGGTGGCCACGGTGCCGTTTGACGCTACCATCACCAACTGGGTGAGCCGTGAGGTGAGCTTCGCCAACTACACGGGCACAGGCCATTACATTGCTTTCAAGAATGGTAGTTCATCGACTTCTTGTTACACGTATATGGACAATCTTGTGCTTGACCTGAACGGTAGCACGCCGCCCACGCCGCCCACTTGCGCGACACCTACAGGCTTGGCCGTGGCGGCCAACACCATCACGCAGACCACGGCTACGGCCACGTGGAACGCCGGTGGCACGGAAACGGCTTGGGATCTCCAGTACAAGCAGCATAATGCCACCTCTTGGGGTAATGTCATCCCGCTGACGGCACGCACCTACAACTTCACGGGCCTGACCGCCGGCACGTTCTACGATGTGCGTGTGCGCGCCAACTGCGGCAACAACGATGTTTCCGACTGGACCAGTGCGGTTACATTCCAGACCGAAACCCAGGGATCAAACCCGTGTAACGACCCGACAGGCTTGAACTATACGGATGTGAATACCACCAGTGTGGTACTTGACTGGACGGAGAACGGCACGGCCACCTCGTGGACAGTGAACTACAAGGAGAATGCTTCTGCCCAGTGGTCCACGGCCATGGCCAATGAGCACCCGTACACCCTCACTGGCCTGCAGCCGGAAACGGGCTATCAGGTTTATGTGGTCGCCAACTGCGCCGAAGGCCAAAGTGGTGTGTCCAATATGGTGTCGTTCACCACATTAGGTGTCGGCATCAACGATTACGAGCAGGCCATCAGCCTCTACCCGAACCCGAACAATGGCCAGTTTACAGTGATCAGTGATCAGTGGACAGTGAACAGGGTACAGGTTTATGATGTGTATGGCAAGCTGTTGAAGACAGTGGAAGTGAATGCCAATACGACAGAGCTTGATGTGAGAGAACTGTCTGCGGGTATGTACTTCGTGCGCATCAGCACCGAGAAGGGCGTGGTGACGAAGAGCTTCGTGAAGAAGTAGCCATACGCCTTATACAAACATAAAAGTCAAAGGAGTCGATGCCGGAAGGTGTCGGCTCCTTTTTTGTTGAAGTGTTGAATAGTTAAGAAACTAAGAAACGAAGAAAGTTCAAAGTCAAGGTTCAAAGTTCAAACCCACTATTCACTATTAATTAGGCAATGATATAGATGTTGACCTAAGAAGATTATGGCGGCATTTTCCAATTGTTTATAATGTTCGTGGCACCTCGGTGCCGCATGGTGCCAATTCCCCTTCTGATTTTCAGAAGGGGTGCCCGAAGGGCGGGGTAGTTAATATGAATTATAATACCTTATTGTTTTTCGAAAAACCTCCGACAGTTAAAATCAAGATTGTCTTGATTGTTTTTTTGTCTAAGGTATATTGTTTCAAGATATTACTACCCCGGCCTGCGGCCACCCCTTCTTAAAAGAAGGGGAATTATGGAATGCCCGCACGGGTGTGCGGACAATTGGGAGTTGTTGACTTCCGCTCAATCATAGGTGAATAACAAATCATTCAGCTATGATAATTGGCATCCTTTGATGCCATGAGAATTACGACAGGTCAACTTCTATATTGTTGCCATTAATTGTTAATTGTTCATTGCCCCCCCTTCCTTTCGGCCAGAAAAAACCAACATTATTAACATGGTCGTTTTGTAAGAAAATATTTTTATAGTTTTGCAAGATTTTTATTTTAGGCAATGATATAGATGTTGACCCAGAACGGGTTAATTTTTGGAAATAATTCAATTAATAATTTAAATATCTCGTTTATGAAAAAACTTATACTTTTTGTTTTATCGGTGATGATGTTGTTGCCGGTAATGGTAAACGCGCAGTTCACGGCAACATTTGGAACAGGGACCTCAACCACTAGCACAGGGGGAGCTACAGGTGCCCCCATGAGCTACGGCGGAGCGTATTCATACGCCCAACAGATTTACCGTGCGGCGGAGTTTACGGCCGCCGGGGTTCCCGCCGGAGCCGTTATCACCTCCATCTGGTTCTATAATGCCACAGGTGCGACCACGATGTCGGACCTGCGCACCTATTTGGGTCCCCGCAGTTCGGATTATTTCTCCTCGACTACGGATTGGGTCCCGTATAACACGCTGACGTTGGTCGATTCGGGCGACTGGGTGACCACAGGCATAGGCTGGTTTGAGATACAGCTGGATCAACCTTATATATGGGATGGTGTCAGCAACCTTGTGGTGGGTGTTTCGTTCCGGGGCGCCCATTCCGACTACAGCACCAACAACCCGAATTGCGGGTACCAATACACGGTGCAGTCGGGCAACGCCGCTCTTCGCCGTTACAGTACATCATTGGCTTCGTGTGATCCTACAAGCACGGCCGCAGCCTCAACAAACAGTACTAATAGGCCGAATTTGAAAATCTCTTACATTCTGTCGAATTGTCCGAGCCTTACTCCTATGGTGGCCAACATCGGGCCATATTCTGCAGATTTGAATTGGATGAACTACAACCAATCGGCGTTGAGCTTTGACTTGGTGTATGGGGAGGCCAGCACCTTTGACACGCTTACGAGCACGACCATCACAGGCCTCACCGATACGTTTTATGCTCTCACGGGCCTCACTTCCGCCACCACGTACAAGGCAAGCATAAAATCGCACTGTTCGTCGGAGAGTGGCACGTGGTCGGCCCCGAGAACGTTTACCACGCTGGCGGCATGTCCCACACCCACACAATTGACGGTGGGTACGGTAACGGCCGATCAGGTGACTGTGAGTTGGTATCCCGGGGCAACGGAAACCTCGTGGGAACTGGTGTACGTGCCGCACGGCAGCCCCGTGACAGCGGGAACTTCTGAATATCCAACCAGTTATCCTTATACGGTGTATAACCTCAACGATGACACACAATATGATATATATGTAAGGGCCAGCTGCGGCAATGGAGAATGGAGCTATTGGACGTCTCCGGTGACATTTACCACAGATCCGCTCTGCACGCCGCCCTCCAGTGTGGCGGTGTCACAAATCCGGGGCAACTCCGCCTTGGTGACCTGGAACTCCGCCTTGGTGGGTGCCGACAGCTATACGGTGGAATATTCGGAACTGAACATGAACAACTGGGTTCCCGCTACCGTCAGCGCCACACAATACATGCTTTCCGGCCTCACGCCGCAGACCCATTACGAAGTGCGGGTGTTCTCCAACTGCCTGTTGGGCGATGCCGACACTGTTGTCAAGACATTCACCACCGGGTGTCTGGCCGGCGGTGATATTGCTATTGGTAATGGGACGGATAATTCTTCGTATGTGCCGAGTTTTTCATGTTACAATTACAGCTTGACGGAACAGCTGTTCACCGCCAGCGAAATCGGCAGCGCGAACATGCTCTATTCGATTTCTATACAATGCAGTACGGTTGTTTCCTCAACCAGAACATTGGCTGTGTACCTCATGCCCACGACGCAGTCGTCCCTCACAGGCTTTGTAAATGTGGATGCCACTGCCCAAAAGGTCTTTGATGGTGCGGTGAACATTACCGCAGGCAACTGGTTTACCATCCCGTTTGACAGTGCGTTTGCCTATGACGGGAGTTCTAACCTTATCTTGGTTGTGTATGATAAAACGGGCTCGTATAACTGTTCCAACTATTACTATACACATACCAGTTCGCATGGCAATAGTTATTATGTTTATAGAGATGATTCTCCGTATGACCCGACAACGGCTACATCTTATTCCTCCTCCAGTACGACAAGTAGAAACAATGTGAAGTTCGGTGGGCCTTGCGATCTCACAATCACATGTGTGGCTCCCAACGCCTACGTTACGGATGTCACGGAATCGAGCATTACGGTGGACTGGGTAGCCGGCAACAATGAGAGTTCCTGGCAGATGGAATACAGCACCAACGGCACCACCTGGACACCGGAAGGTTCGGTGACGGCTCCCTATACGTTGACCAACTTGAGCCCCAACACGGATTACAAAATCCGCTTGCGTTCGGATTGCGGCGGTAGTGATACCAGTTCTTGGACCATGGTGCAGGCGCACACGCCTTGCGCTTCGGAGAACATCCCGCTGTTGGAAAACTTCGAAAGCGCTACGGCTTCCGGTTCGGGTAACATGGTGGATTGCTGGACAACCCTTTCCAACTATACCTCCACGCACTATCCGTACACGTCCAGTTCACAACACCATTCCGGCACCTATTCTGTCTATTTCTACGGAACCAGTGCATATCATTCCATCTTGGTGTCGCCGCGCTTGGACGATGCCGTGCAGATGAACAATCTGGAGGTGAGTTTCTGGGCCTACAAGACTTCTGCCAACTACTACATCCAGGTGGGTGTGATGACGGACCCGAATGACCCCAGCACCTTTGTGCAGGTGGGTTCCAATATGTCGCCTACTGCAACCTCTACGTGGGAGCAGTTTGATGTTAACACGGCTCTCTATGCCGGCCAAGGCCAGTACATTGCGTTCCGTGTCCCGCAAGATATCGCCAACTATATGTATATTGATGATATCAACATCCATACCATCCCCACCTGTCCGCATGTAAACAATATTCATACGGTAGCCAATACGGTGACCACCAGTTCTGCTGATTTGGCTTGGACTGCCGGCGGCACGGAGAGCGAATGGATTGTGGTGTATGGTGTTGCGGGTTCCATTACCAACCCTGACAACATGTTGGCGAACGCCACCACCGTCTATACGCCCAGCATTTCACTTACCGGATTGAGTGGCGGCACCCAGTATGATGTATGTGTAAAGGGACTTTGCTCGTATGCAGACAGCAGCCAATGGCGTCAATATTCGTTCCGCACAGAATGTGGCATCTCCACGCTACCATTCTCGGAGAACTTTGAATCATACGCGGCCTCTTCCGGTGGCGCCATCACCTGCTATACGCGTAGCAGTACGTATTCTCCCAGCACTTACCCGTATGTGTCCACCAGTTATTCCACATCGGGTACCAAATCTTTATATTTTTATACCTATACAAATAGTACATACAGTACCTACAGCACCGCATTCTGTGGCATCGTACTTCCGCAGCTTGATCCGTCCATCGCTGTCAACACATTGGAGATGTCTCTTAAGATGCGTACTGCGAATGTGACAACTGGCAAATTGGTGGTGGGTGTGATGACCAACCCGAGCGACATGTCCACATTCACAGCTGTGCAAACATTGACTGCTTCCGCTGCCAATACGTTCGTGCCCGTTGAGGTGGATTTCTCCAGTTACACAGGGTCGGGTTCCTATATTGCTATCAGGACATCCGTGACAAGCAGTACTGCAATTTATGTGGATGATATTTATCTGAATGTCGCGGCCACTTGCAAACGACCGGTGAATGTGGAAGTGGTTTCATCCACGGACAATAGTGCCACCATCAACTGGACGGCCCGCAACGCCGAGACCGACTGGCAGGTGGTGGTGGTCCCGCACGGGCAGCCTGTGACGAGTGGCACGCCGGATTATGCTACCAGCCATCCTTATACAGTGCAAGGCTTGACCGATGCCACAATTTATGATGTATATGTGAAGGCAGACTGCGGCGGCGGCGACGAGAGCGACTGGTCGGAAGTAGTGTCGTTCCATACCAAGTGTTTGCCCACCAATGTGATTCCCTATACCGAAGGTTTTGAAGGTGTGGGTACAGGCAATAATGCATACCCGGTTTGTTGGACCAAAAAATCCACATATACATCCAATACCTGTCCGTATGTGAGCTCCTCCTACCACTCTGCCGGTGCGGCATCCCTCTATTTCTATATGCCCTCCGGTTATTACATGTATGCCTGCTCGCAGGGCATCGACGTGTCGAGCTACGCTCCCGGCGACCTGGCTATCAGTGTCAAGTTGATGGCTTACAGCGGTCTCTCTTACGCCCGTATGGACGTGGGTGTGATGACCGATCCAGACGACATCAACACGCTGACCGTGCTGAAGTCAGTCTATCCGAGCGATTTTACTGCCCTCAACCAGTGGAAGGAGTTCAGCATCCCGTTGACGCAGTCCTATACCACGCCGATATACATCACGCTTTCTATGCCTACATCCTCCACTACTTCCTATATGTATGTGGATGAGGTGAAACTGGACTATGCACCCACCTGTTCCGCACCCACCAATGTGGCCGTGTCGAACATCGCCGGCACCTCCGCTTTGGTGACCTGGGATGATGCCCAGTATGGAACACCGTATTACTATGTCGAATATCTGGAGCAGGGCCAGAGCAACTGGGTTCAGTCGTTGCCTATTACGGGTAACTCCTATATGCTCTCGGGCCTCACACCGCAAACAACGTATCAGCTCAAAGTCTATTCCGACTGTGCAACCAACGATATTGTGACTAAGACGTTCACCACGGGATGTCTGGCCGGCGGTGATTTGACCATCGGCAATGGAACCACGACCAGTTATCTTTTACCGCTTAATAATTTTTACAATTATACATACTCCCAGCAGATATTTTTGGCTTCCGAAATGAATGGCCCTGCCACTATCCAAAGTATCGCGTTCGATTATGCGTATTCAACATCTATGACGGCCAAGACCAATGTGAGTATCTATCTGGGACATACCACGCAGAGCACGTTCTCCTCAAGCAGCAACTATGTGCCGCTGTCAAATTTGACTTTGGTTTATAGCGGTTCTTTGAACTGTCATCAGGGTTGGAACACGTTTACGCTTACCACGCCGTTCCAGTACAATGGTACCAGCAATCTGGTATTGGCTGTGGATGATAATTCTGGTTCTTACAATAGTTCTTCAGATGTATTCCACGTGCATAGCACAGGTTCATATCGTTCGTTATATTTTTACAGTGATAGTTACAATCCTGATCCGAGCAACCCGACGTCTGCCGGTGCCAGCAGTAGTTATACCAATGGCAACCGCAACAACGTCAGATTCGGTACTCCGTGTGACAGCCTTGTAACGTGTGTCGCCCCGAATGTGTATATCTCCGCATACGACCACGAGAGCATAGAGGTGACGTGGGCTCCGGGTATGACAGAGAGTGCTTGGGTGATGGAGTACAAGGCGGCCAATGATGCCACTTGGACCCAGGTTCCCAGCCCAAGCTCTCCGACGCAGCTCACCAACCTGAACTCAGGCACACTGTACACTATCCGCCTACATTCGGATTGTGGTAGCGGTGACACCAGCAATTGGGTTACGCTGGCGCAGCGGACCGAATGTACTCCGCAGACGTTGCCGCTCATCGAACATTTCGACGGCACAACGGCAGGTACCGGTGTCATGGTGCCCTGCTGGACCCGGAATACCAACGGTAGCACGGCTTACCCGTATCTCTCCACATCCTATCATGCATCGGGTAACAACTCCGTCTATTTCTACGCCACATCGTCCTATTATTCCTACGTGGCTACGCCGCGTTTTGATGACAACGTTCAGATGGACAGTCTGCAAATCCGTTTCAAGGTGAGGAAGACCGCCACATCGCCCTATTTCATAGAGGTGGGTGTCATGTCGGATCCACAAAATGTGAACACCTTTGTGCCGGTGGGTACCTTTGCCCCCACTTCGACGACCGATTTCGAGGATGGCGAGGTTCTGACATCCGGTTATTCCGGCACCGGCCATTATGTGGCCTTCCGTTGTCCGCAATGGATCACCAACTATGTCTATTTGGATGATGTGAACATTGATTATATTCCGAACTGTCTGCATGTAAACAACGTTCATGCCACACCTGCCACCATTACGGCCACCTCGGCCACGGTGGTATGGACTCCGGGCGGCAGCGAGTCTGAATGGGAGGTGGTGTATGGCCCTGCCGGCACCATCACCAATCCGGAGTTGGCTACATCGCAAACCATTTACACTACCCCTGAGATCCAGCTCTCCGGCCTTACGGGCAACACCCTGTATGAGGTGTTTGTGAAGGCCAACTGCGACAACGGAGAGAGCAGCACATGGGAGACCGGCACATTCCGTACGGCCTGTGTGGCCATCTCGTCCTTGCCATATATGGAGAATTTCGACTCATATACGGGTGCCACTACCACTTCGGTGAGTGTAAACAATTTACCTGCCTGTTGGGACCACTACAACCACGGTACATCCTCAAGCTACTCCGGATATCCGATTATTTACACCAGTACCGGTACTAACTATGCAAGTTCAGGAGTTAATGCCATACGGTTCTATACCTATACAACTGCAGGCACGTATGACAATCAGGTGGCCATTCTGCCTCAGGTTGATGTCACCACCAACCCTGTGAACACGTTGAAGCTCTCCTTCGACGCCAGGGCAAACAACACCAGTTACACGTTTAAGTTGGTGGTGGGTGTGATGACAAGCCCGTCGGATTTGAACACCTTTGTGCCAATCGATACCGCTGTATTCAATTCAACCACGTATGCTCACTATAATGTGACGTTTGATCAATACACAGGTACAGGAAGCTACATTGCCATCATGGCGCCAAAGCCGACTTCAGGATACAACTATGGATATGTAGATAATGTCATGTTGGATCTTGCCCCGAGCTGCGCCACACCGACCAACTTCCAGGTGTCGGCACTTACTCACTCATCCGTGGATTTGACTTGGACAGATGACCCGAATGAAGGCACCTGGCAGGTGGCGGTGCTTCCGGCTTCGGCCAGCCTGGATGCCTCGCAGGCCCAGACAGTGTTTACGAATACGTTCAATGTGAGTACGTTGGCCGCCAACACCAGTTACAAGGCTTATTTACGCACGGTCTGCTCCAACGGTCTGGGCTACAGCGAATGGGCTATCACGTCGTTCACCACGCCGTGTCAGCCGCTCGCCACGCTTCCGTTCTCCGAGAACTTCGATTCGTATTCAGGTACCACTTCTGCTACGGCCAGCACGAACAATTTGCCATCCTGCTGGGCATATTTGAACCATGGTACCTCAACGAGCTATTCCGGCTATCCGATCATCTACAACAATTCATCCTCTGCGGCATCCGGAACCAATTCTATCCGTTTCTATATGTACACCACATCGCCAGCGTACGACGATCAGGTGCTCATCCTGCCTCCGATTGATGCCACACTCTATCCGATGAACACGCTCATGCTTTCCATGGATGTCAAGGCCATCAGCACCTCCTATAACTTCCAGTTGGTGGTGGGTGTGATGAGCAATCCGGCTGACATGAACACTTTTGTGCCTGTGCAGACTATCCAAACGGCTTCCACCACGTATGCTAATTACATCATCCCGTTTGGTCAATACACGGGTACGGGTAATTTCATTGCCATCAAGGCTCCGAAGCCGACATCCAACTATAACCAAGGTTATATCGATAACATTGTAGTGGACGAAATGCCCGACTGTTCGCCTGTGACCGATCTGACAGTAAGCCAGATAGTAGGTACGTCTGCCTTGATCTCATGGAATGCCGGCATGTTCGGCACGCCAGCTTACTATGAGGTGGAATATTCCGAACATGGCATGAATAACTGGATTCCTGCAGCCAGCAATATCACCTCAACCCAGTTCATGCTGGGCGGTCTGGATCCGGGTACCAGTTATGATGTCCGGGTGAAGACTACCTGTACGGACAACAGCGAGGGAGACTGGACGACGAAAACATTTGTGACCAAGTGTTTGGCTGGCGGTGACGTGACAGTAGGCAACGGGACTAATACCAATGAATACACACCATCTTACTCCTGTTATAACTACGCATTTAACGAGCAATTGTACACTGCCTCCGAAATAGGAAGTGCCGGCATGATCAACTCCATCTCCTTCAAAGCCTATACCGTGACGGCAACGCCCAGAAACTGGGCTGTTTACCTGATGCCGACTACTTTGAACTCGTTGTCCGGCATTGTCAATATGGATGCAACGACGGCCGTCAAAGTGTATGAAGGATCAGTGAATATTACCCAGGGATGGTTTACCATCAACTTCACCACACCATTCCCGTACGATGGAGTTTCCAACCTGATTCTCGCTATTGATGATAATACCGGTAGTTATGTGTGTACGAACTCATTTTATTGCCATACGAATCCCAATGGTAGCACCTACTACCTATACACGGATGATTCTTCCGAAAATCCGAATCCGTTCAGTGCAACCTCCAGTTACGCCAGCAGCGGTTCTTCTATGTATCGGGCCAACACCATCTTCGGCCTGCCTTGCGACAGCAACGCCACTTGTGTGGCACCGAACATGTATGTGAGCAGTACTACCACTAATACGGCTACGGTCGAATGGGTGCCGGGTTACACAGAAGGCCTTTGGAGTATGGAATATAAGCTCTATGGCGACACATTGTGGACTTCGGTAGGCAACCAGACCAGCAGTCCGGCCATTTTGACCAACCTCGCTTCGGGCACGCGCTATATGGTTCGTATGCGTTCCGAGTGTGGCGGAATCGATACGAGCAACTGGGTGGCTGCTGAGTTCTCGACGGAATGTGATGCCATTGTGCAACTGCCGTTCACGGAGAACTTTGACAGCTATAATGGATCGACCACCACATCGGTGTCTGCGAACAACCTGCCGCTCTGCTGGAACTACCTCAACGAAGGTACCAATACGAGCTATTCTGGCTACCCGATGATTTACAACTACCAGACGTATGCAGAATCCGGAACTAATACCATCCGTTTCTATTCGTACTCCACGGTGGGAACGTATGATGACCAGATAGCCATCCTGCCGCCAATGGATGTCACGACTAATCCGATGAATACGCTTCAGGTCTCCTTCGATGCGCGCAACCAGGGCACGTACACCTTCCAACTGGTGGTGGGTGTGATGAGCAATCCACACAACAAGAGCACGTTTGTGCCGGTTGACACGATCGTGACGACTTCGAACACCTATACAAGTTATGATATACCGTTCAACAACTATTCAGGAACGGGTGCCTACATTGCCTTGATGGCTCCGAGACCGTCCACCAGCTACAACGCCGGTTATGTGGATAATATCCGCGTGGATTTGATACCTACCTGTCCGAGACCGCATGATCTGGCGATCAACGACGTGTCACCGAACTCCGTAACGTTGAGCTGGACGGAGATGGGAACGGCCTACAACTGGATTGTGGAATACGACACTGCCGGCTTCACGCCGGGAACAGGCTCAACCGTACAGGTCCAGAACACGCCTTCCACCACGGTCACCGGCTTGCAGCCCGATACCCGGTATGACTTCTACGTGATGGCCGACTGCGGTGGCAACGATGTGAGTTACTATACTTCGAAGGTTTCCATCAGAACCTCTTGTTCGGCAGTGACCATACCATATTCGGAGAATTTCGACAACATAGGATCCGGTACCAACGTGATACCTGGCTGCTGGAGAAGTATAAACAACTATAGTACAACAAACTATCCGTATGTGAGCACTTCCTATCACAGTAGTGGAAATGCTTCTCTGTATTTCTATTGCAGTACTCCTACCTATAATATCGCCGTGTTACCGTTTGTGGATGTCACAACCAACCCAATCAACACGTTGCAACTCTCGTTTATGATGCTTTCCAGTTCCAGTACCACTTCCACGATTACCGTGGGCGTGATGACCAATCCTATTGATGCAAGCACGTTCACGCCGATTACCCAAGTAAATAATACCACTACGGGTACATTTGAACTTAAGGAGGTGAATCTGAGCAGCTATGCGGGACAGGGTTCCTACGTGGCATTGAAACTGACAAATACGAGTAGCTCCTATTCCGTCTATATTGACGACATCTTGTTGGAGACCATCCCCACCTGTCCGAGACCCACCAACTTGACTGCCACGAATGCCACGGAAACCTCCATCTCCTTGAGCTGGACGGAGGCGGGTACCGCTCATGACTGGATTGTGGAATATGGCCCCATGGGATTCACACAAGGTTCGGGTACCACGGTACAGGTGCAGAACACGCCATCCACCACTATCACCGGATTGACGGCCAGTACCACGTATGACTTCTATGTGAAGGCTGACTGCGGCGGCGGTGACCAGAGCAGCTACAGCCTCAAGTTGACCGCCTCCACGACCATGACGCCCACCGCCCTTCCTTATACGGCCAACTTCAGCAGTGCCGGCGATGCGTGGGTCCTGAACAACGGTAGCTGTCCGAACTATTGGATGAGAGGCACGTACAGCGGTTCCGGAGCCTTGTTTGTGACGAACGATGGTAGCACACCTGGCTACACCATCTCTTCCAATTCTATGGTTTCCGCCCAAAAACTGCTTTCTGTGGGTACGAGCCCGAATATTACCATCAGTTTCGATGTGCAGGTGGCTGGCGAGAGCAGCTACGACTATATGAAGATGTTCCTAGCACCGCCCACGGAGCAATATCCGGCTTCCACCTCTTCACCGACTTCATCAGACTATGGTTATAACACCTATTCCACATACGCGTATAATTTCTACGCCAATAACTATGGCGGTGAATCTTCATCTTATCCGAACATTCTGAACCAGGTTACGGGAACCATTCACGTGCAGGCGGTGATGGACAACCCGAACCCCAATCCGACAGCTAGCTCGACTGCATTGTTGGTCTTCGCTTGGAGAAATGACCCCTCTGTCGGCACACAACCGCCGGCGATCATCACCAACCTGACGGTGACGGGATCGGGCGGTGGTCCTGTGCCCACGTGCGATGCGCCTACAGGTCTGGCCGTGTCGGCCAACTCCATTACGCAGACCACGGCCACGGCCACATGGACGGCTGGTGGCACGGAGACAGCTTGGGATTTGCAGTATAAACTGCACTCTGCTTCCGATTGGGGCAACACTATCCCGTTAACGGCACACACCTACAACTTCACGGGCCTCACCGCCGGCACGCAGTATGATGTGCGCGTGCGCGCCAACTGCGGCAGCGGCACCACCTCCGACTGGACCAACGCGGTGAGCTTCACCACGCTGTCACAGGGACAGGATCCGTGCAACGACCCGACCAACCTCACTGCCACGGACGTGACTACCAACAGTGTGGTGCTTGACTGGACGGAGAACGGCACGGCCACCTCCTGGACGGTGAACTACAAGGAAGACGCCGCCGCGCAGTGGTCCACGGCCACGGCCAACGCCCATCCTTATACGCTCACAGGCCTGCAACCCGAGACGGCTTACACGGCGTATGTGGTGGCCAATTGTGCCAGCGGCCAGAGCGGCGCCTCCAACATGGTGACGTTTACCACACAAACTGTCGGCATCAACGACTACGAGCAGGCCATCAGCCTCTACCCGAACCCGAATAATGGACAGTTTATAGTGAACAGGGTACAGGGTATAGTGAACAGGGTTCAGATTTATGATGTTTACGGCAAGCTGTTGAAGACGGTAGAGGTAAATGCCAATACGGCAGAGCTTGATGTGAGAGAGCTGTCTGCGGGCATGTATTTCGTGCGTGTCAGCACCGAGAAGGGTGTGGTGACGAAGAGCTTCGTGAAGAAGTAAGCGCACACACGCTTTATACGAATATAAAAGCCAAAGGAGCCGATGCTGGAAAGTGTCGGCTCCTTTTTTGTTGAAGTGTTGAATAGTTAAGAAGTTAAGAAACTAAGAAACGAAGAAAGTTCAAAGTCAAGGTTCAAAGTTCAAAGTCACTATTAATGGCAACAATATAGAAGTTGACTTGTCGTTATCCTCATGGCATAATAGGATGCCAATCATAGCTGAATGATTTTTTTTTTCACCTATGATTGAGCGGAAGTCAAAAACTCCCCATTGTCCGCACACCCGTGCGGGCATCCTAAAACTCCCCTTCTGATTTTCAGAAGGGGTGCCCGAAGGGCGGGGTAGTTAATATATTGCAACAGAATACCTTATTGTGAGAAAATCGACGATTATCAACGGAATTATAGTCAAGGGCAACACTATCCAGCATCTCCCGGCAAATCCGGAATTGTCAGGCCATGCACGCAAGAACCGGAAGGCGGGCAATATGGCCGAAGTCGTGTTTTGGCTACAAGTACACCGAAGAATGTTCCATGGACTCGATTTTGACAGGCAGAAAGTCATCGGGAACTACATTGTTGATTTCTATGCGAAGAGTCTCGGGCTGGTTGTGGAGATAGACGGCGGCTCCCACAACCAGAAGCTGGATTATGATGCGCAGCGCGACGAATATCTGGAAGGACTTGGATTAAAAGTGTTCCGCACGACGGACTACGATGTCCTGCAACATGTGGATTTAGTGCTGGAGGACTTGGAACTCTTCATCGTCAAACATTATGGAAATGAGAAAAATCCATAAGGAATGATACCCCATATTAACTACCCCGCCCTTCGGGCACCCCTTCTAAAAAATTAGAAGGGGAGTTGGTTTCGTGCGGCACCAAGGTGTCGCGAACATCATAAACAATGGAAAAATATCGTCATAATCTTCTTGGGTCAACATTTATGTCATTGCTCTATTCATTGCTAATTGTTCATTGTTCATTCCCCTGCCCGTTGTTTGAAAAAAAAACGTATATTTGAGGCCCCAAAAAGAAATGTGGAATGAACTGTTTTGTTACGAATCGGTTGAAAATCTACATTGTTGGGCGCTAATCGTTTACGGCGCCCAATCCTCTGCTTTTCTTTTTTCTTCATTATTTTGCCGTTTGTCATTGTATAACGGTTTTTTTGAATAAGAACAAACAACTAATATTAACTAAATACATTTATCATGAAAAAAGTTTTATTCATTTTGCTTTCAGTTTTGTTGAGCTGTCCGCTTGTGATGCAGGCGCAGTTCACGGCAACATTTGGAACGGCAACCACTGCCTCGAGTACAGGCGGTTCTGCCGGTTCCCCGATGAGTGGAGGAACTGTGTTTTCCTACACTCAAAACATTTATACTGCCGCAGAGCTCACCGCTGCAGGTGTTCCGGCCGGAGCCGTCATAACTGCTATTGAATTTTCCAATGGCACTGGAGAAAGTTTGGTGTTGCACAACTGCCGTACGTATATGGCTCATCGGCCTACCACCAGTTTTACCAGCGCAACCGACTATACGCCTTATAACCAACTGACGTTGGTGGATTCCAGTGACTGGGTTACCACTGGATCGGGATGGTTTCTGGTAAACTTGGCCACCCCTTATGTGTGGGACGGTATGGGAAACTTGTTGGTGGCGGTTTCCTATGGAGGAGCTTCTTTAAATGGTACGAACATAGGGTATAATTATACTGTTCAGTCGGAAAGCCGGCATTGGAGAAGGGGGTGTAGGTTAAATAATGGCCCTACAGATGCAGTGTATGCTTCCTATCCGGAATATACGGCAACATCCACGCCCAGCGGGACGGCCTTTACCACTCAACCTGCTGTTTCCACCTACCGTCCGAACCTTCGTATCTCGTACATACTTTCGAATTGTCCGAGTTTTACGCCTTCCGTGGCCAACATCGGGCCTTATTCTGCCGACTTGAACTGGGGGAACTACAATCAGTCGGCCATGAGTTTTGACTTGGTGTATGGGGAGGCCAGCACCTTTGACACGCTTACGAGCACGACCATCACAGGCCTCACCGATACGTTTTATGCTCTCACGGGTCTGACATCTGCCACGGCATACAAGGCCTGCATAAAATCGCACTGCTCCTCGGAAAGTGGCTCTTGGTCAGCACCGAGAACGTTTACCACGCTGGCGGCATGTCCCACGCCCACACAATTGACGGTGGGTACGGTAACGGCCGACCAGGTGACGGTGAGCTGGTACCCTGGGGCAACGGAAACCTCGTGGGAACTGGTGTGTGTGCCGCACGGCAGTCCTGTGACATCGGGAACCTCCGAATATCCGACCAGTTATCCTTATACGGTGTATAACCTCAACGATGACACACAATACGATATATATGTAAGGGCCAACTGCGGCAATGGAGAATGGAGCTATTGGACGTTTCCGGTGACATTTACCACGGACCCGCTCTGCACGCCGCCCGCCAACGTGACGGTGTCGCAGATCATGGGAACCTCCGCCTTGGTGAGCTGGAACTCCGCCTTGGTGGGCGCCGACAGCTACACGGTGGAATACTCGGAGCACAACCTGAACAACTGGGTTCCCGCTACCGTGTCGGTAACATCCTATATGCTTTCCGGTCTCACACCGGAAACCAGTTATGATGTGCGGGTTTTCTCCAATTGTCAGTTGGGCGATGCCGACACCGTCAATGTGACATTCCTTACCGAATGTCTGTCCATGAGCAAGGTAGCACTGGAGGATGGTACGGCCAACTCCTCTTATATTCCAGTGAGCAACAGCAATGCTTATTCTTACTCGCAACAGATTTATCTGGCTTCTGAAATGAACAATACCCCGATGGATATCAAACGGATAGCTTTCGAATACACCTATTCCGTTTCTATGACAGCCAAAAACAATGTGGATATCTATCTGGGCCATACCACGCAGAGTTCGTTCGTGACAAACACGAGTTGGGTGACGTACAGCAACCTGCAAAAAGTGTATTCGGGTAGCCTGAACTGCCGCAAAGGCTGGAATACCTTCGTATTGGATACCACTTTCCATTACAATGGTGTTGACAACCTGGTTTTGGTGGTGGATGACAACTCCGGTTCCTCGAACGGCAGCACATCCTACACGTTCGCTTACAAATCACAGAGCCCGAACTACATGACAATGTATTATTATAATGCCAGTAACAATCCTAATCCTCAGAGTCCTCCAACGGCTACTTCGAGGAATTATAACCGCAACAACGTGCGCTTTATGTCGGAGTGTGACTTGACGGCCACGTGTATTGCGCCCAATGCATACGTGTCGGATATCACGGCCTCGAGCATCACGGTGGACTGGGTCCCTGGCAACAATGAGAACTCCTGGCAGATGGAGTACAGCACCAACGGAATTACCTGGACCTCGGAAGGATCGGTGACGTACCCCTACACGTTGACCAACTTGACGTCCGATATGGATTATTTCATCCGGTTGCGTTCGAATTGTGGTGGCGGCGATTTTAGCCCGTGGACGATATTGCAAGCACACACGCCTTGCATGTCAGTGACACTTCCTTATACCGAGAATTTCGAAACCGCGACGGCTTCAGGTTCGGGCAACATGGTATCCTGCTGGACAACCCTTTCCAACTATACCTCCACGCACTATCCGTACACGTCCAGCTCACAACACCATTCCGGCACCTATTCCGTCTATTTCTACGGAACATCGGCGTATTATTCCTATTTGATTTCGCCGCGTCTGGACGATGCCGTGCAGATGAACAATCTGGAGGTGAGTTTCTGGGCTTACAAGGGTTCCGCCAGCTATTTCATCCAGGTGGGTGTGATGAGCGATCCGAGCGATCCCAATACCTTTGTGCAGATTGGACAGAATATTTCGCCTTCCACAACCTCTACATGGCAATATTTTGATATAAATACATCGCTTTACACCGGTCAGGGCCAGTACATCGCGTTCCGTATCCCGCAAGAAATCACTAACTATATGTATATTGATGACATTAATATACATAACATCCCTACTTGTCCGCATGTGCAAAACATCCACACGGTGACCAATACGGTGACGTCCAATTCCGCTGACATTGCCTGGACTCCGGGTGGCATGGAGAGCGAATGGATTGTAGTGTATGGCCTTGAGGGCACTATCTCCGATCCTGACCAAGGGTTGGCAACGGCCACTACGGTCTATACTCCGAGCATCTCCCTCACCAATTTGAGTGGCGGTGCCGCATACGATGTATATGTGAAGGCCATTTGTTCGGGTACCGACAGCAGCCAGTGGTATCAATCTAATTTCCGCACGGAATGTGGAACTATCACGCTGCCTTTCAGCGAAGGTTTTGAGAGTTTTGCCACGGGTTCGACCAACGCTATTCCCTGCTGGACGCGCAACAGTACCTATAACACCAGTTATCCGTATGTGACCACCACGGCGGCCACGGGCTCCCATGGCCTTTATTTCTACGGCACCAGTGCCAACTATTCCTGTATTGCCATGCCGCCGGTGGATCCCACGGTCAACGTGAACACCCTGCAGGTGGAGTGCGATTTCCGTTCTTCCAGTACGACAGCCTATAAGATGATTGTGGGTGTGATGACTAACCCGGCCAGCATAAGCACATTCTCTCCGGTGGAAACCTTAGCCGTATCCTCCACGGGCGTTTTCCAACATTTTGAAGTGCCGTTGAGCTCCTACACGGGAACGGGCTCCTATATTGCCTTTAAATCCTTGACCACGGGTACGAGTAGTACTGCCTCATATCTTGACAATGTTTATATCAGCGTGATTCCTACCTGTCGTCGTCCGTTAGATGTAACTGTTTCGGCCACCACGACGAATAGCGCCACCATCAATTGGACTCCGCGTAATGGCGAGACTGATTGGCAGGTGGTGGTGGTGCCGCACGGACAGTCTGTGACAAGTGGTACACCTGAATATGCTATGAGTCATCCTTATACAGTACAGGGCCTGACGGACGCCACAAACTATGATGTATATGTGAAGGCAGACTGTGGTAACGGTGATGAGAGTGATTGGTCAGAAGTGGTTGCTTTCCATACGAAATGTTTGCCCATCAGTACGATACCTTATTTTGAGAGTTTCGAGGGAGTGGGTTCGGGTTCAAATGCTTTCCCGACTTGTTGGAGCAAAAAGTCCGATTATACGACAGATCCGTATGTGAGTACATCCTATCATTCCCAGGGTTCGGCATCCCTCTATTTTTATGCGACTTCTGCCTGTTATATGTATGCGGCTTCGCAGCCTCTTGACCTGTCCAGCTACGCTCCCGGCGACCTGGCTATCAGCTATAAACTGATGCCGTATAGCGGTATGTTGTATGCCCGTATGGATGTGGGTATTATGACAGACCCGGATGACCCGGCCACATTTACCTGTTTGAGATCCCATTATGCCGACGACTTTACGGCACTCAACACGTGGCACAGCTTCAGCATTCCGCTTAACCAAACCTATACCACTCCGGTATATGTCACCTTCTTTGCTCCGGTTTCTTACTCCACAAAATATATGTATGTGGATGAGGTGAAAGTGGATTACACACCCACCTGTTCCGCACCGACCCATTTGACCTTCTCGAATGTTGCAGGTGCCTCGGCTGTGGTGTCGTGGATAGACTCCCAATATGGTGATGGTGATTATACGGTGGAATATTCCAGCGACAATGTCACATGGAGTACTCAGATTGTCACGGGAACCAGCTTGCAACTGTCAGGTCTTACTCCGAACACCACATACTATGTGCATGTGTACCGCAATTGCATGTCCGGCAATTCAAGCATTCTGTCGGGCAGCTTCTCCACGGGATGCCTTGCCGGCGGTGATGTTGCCGTAGGCAATGGAACATCGACCACCTATTCGTTGCCTATCAACAATTATTACAACTACTGCTTCACGCAGCAGATTTATCTGGCTTCCGAGATGGGTGGTGAGCGTGATATCACCAGCCTTTCCTTCGATTATGCGTACACCACGTCCATGACTGCCAAAAACAATGTGAGCATCTATTTGGGCAATACCACGCAGAGCACCTTCTCGTCCACGACCAACTATGTGCCCATCACCAACCAGCAGCTGGTATATACCGGACCGCTGAACTGCCATCAGGGTTGGAACACCTTCAATCTCACAACGCCGTTCCATTATAATGGCACCAGCAACTTGGTGATTACGATAGATGACAACTCCAACAACACGAATGGGAGCTCATATACGTTCCATTATCACTCTGCGGGCGCAACCCGTTCGTTGTACTATTATAGCGATAGCGGTAATCCCGATCCGAGCAACCCGACAGGGGCGTCAACGTCCAAGACCACGACCAGCAACCGTAGCAATATCATTTTCGGTTCTCCTTGTGACACTCTTACGACATGCATTCCGCCTACTGCGTACATTTCCGCACGCGACCATGAGAGTCTTACGGTGACGTGGGCTCCGGGCAACACGGAAAGCGCCTGGGAGTTCGAATACAAGGCGGCCAATGATGCCAGCTGGACGCAGGTGCCGGGCGCCACTTCTCCTACCGTTCTGTCCAACCTGACGGCCAACACCGTTTACAACATCCGTCTGCGTTCCGACTGCGGCAGCGGTGACTATAGCGATTGGAAAACATTAGTGGGTGAAACGGAGTGTAACCCCATAACGGTGCCTTACATGCAGAACTTCGACAGCACGACTGCCGCCACGGGTGCCATGGTGCCCTGCTGGACACGGGGCACGAACAACAGCACGGCCTATCCGTATCTTTCCACCTCCTACAGCGAGTCAACACCTAACGCCGTCTATTTCTATTCTACGACTATGTATTATGCCTATCTGGCCAGCCCGCGCTTCGACGATGCCACGGTGATGGACAGCCTGCTCATCCGATTCAAGGCCAGAAAGACCTCGACATCATATCCTTACTTCATTGAGGTGGGTATTATGACCGACCCGAACGACTATAACACGTTCACCGCGGTGGGTTCGTTTGCCCCGTCTTCTTCCACGCTTGAGTTTGAAAACGCCGAGATACGCACCGACAGCTACACGGGCAATGGCAAGTATGTGGCTTTCCGCTCACCGAGGATTACCAATTATATGTATCTGGATGATGTGCAAATCGATTACATCCCCAACTGTCTGCATGCCGAAAATGTTCATGCCGTGGCCTCCACCGTCACGCCATACGCGGCCGATGTGATTTGGACACCTGGTGGCGATGAGACGGAATGGAACGTGGTGTACGGTCCTGCCGGTTCCATCATCGATCCCACTCAGGAAACGCCGCAGACCGTTTATGGCACCCCCTCCATCTCGCTTTCGAACCTTACGGCCAACACCTTGTACGAGGTCTTTGTGCAGGGACTTTGCAGCAATGGCGAAAGCAGCCTTTGGGAAGTGGGCACGTTCCGTACGGCTTGTGCGGCCATCTCTACTTTACCATATTCGGAGAATTTCGACACATATGCGGGTGCCACAACCACTTCGGTGAGTGTGAACAATTTACCTGCTTGTTGGGACAACTTCAACCAAGGTTCCTCCACGAGCTACTCCGGATACCCGATTATTTACAACAGCTCGACGAATGCGAATTCCGGCAGCAATGCCATGCGCTTCTACACCTATACCACACAAGGCTCGTATGATGACCAGGTTGCCATCCTTCCTCCGGTGGATATAACGACCATTCCTTTGAACACGTTGATGCTCTCTTTCAATGCAAGGGAAAACACGACCAGTTATACGTTTAAGTTGGAGGTGGGTGTAATGACAAGCCCGTCGGATATTAATACCTTTGTGCCAATCGATACCGTTGAATTCACTTCAACCACGTATGCCCATTACAGCGTGACGTTTGAGCAATATACAGGTACTGGTAGATACATCGCCATAAAGGCACCGCAGCCGACTACCGGATACAACTATGGATATGTGGATGATGTTGTTTTGGATATTGCTCCGAGTTGCTCCGCGCCGACCAACTTCCATATCAGTGCATATACATCTTCGAGTGCGGATTTGTCTTGGACGGATGGGGTTGGCGAAAGCTCTTGGGAGGTGTTGGTGATTCCGGCCAACCAGAATCCAGACTATACACAAGCGCAACCTGTTACGGGCTCGGCTACCTATACGGAGAGTAACCTGTTGCCCAACACCGCTTATAAAGCTTACCTCCGTACGGTCTGCTCCAATGGACTGGGCTACAGCGAATGGGTGTCCATATCGTTTGTCTTGCCGAGTGCCAACCCGGCCCCTGTACCCTATTTCCATGACTTCGATGATGGCACGGAGAATGCCGAATGGGTCTTGCTGAACAGCACGCGTCCCAACAAATGGTATATAGGAGTACCCACCGGAATGACCGATTCCGTATTGTACATCTCCAACGACAACGGTCAGACGAATGCTTACACCGTAGCTTCGGAGAACACTACTGTATGGGCTTACCGTGACATCCAGTTTGGTCCTGGTGCCGAGTTTGAACTCAAATTCAACTGGAGATGTTATGGTGAAGGCAGCTATGACTTCTTGAAGGTGTACCTCGGCAACCCGGTGATGGTGGAAGCCAAAACCACAAGTACATTGTACAACACCACCACCGACGATCCGGTCGGCACCCTGGTGTTGGAGCCCAAGTTCAACTTGGAATCCAATTGGACCACCTACACCGCAGCTTTGCCTGGCTCGGTGGCAAATTCCGTGCAGCGTCTGTATTTCCGCTGGACTAACGATGCCTCTGCCGGAACGCAGCCGCCTGCGGCAGTGGATTCCATCATGATCACGGTTTCCAACTGCGGGCGCCCGAGCAATGTGGTTGCAAGCACCGTTGGCTCCACTACTGCCGACATCACGTTCACGCCGGCTCTTAGCACGGACAACAGTTGGGAGTATGTTTATACCACCAGTGCAACTGCGGATCCGGACCAGCTTACGCCGAATACCACGCAAAGCACCACTATCTCATTGAGCGGCTTGAGTGCCAGCACCACCTATTACCTCTATGTACGCACCAATTGTGGTGGCGGCGATTTCTCGCACTGGTCACAAGTGCTGTCGTTCAATACCGCCTGTGGGGCTATTACCGTGCCGTATTCGGAAGACTTCGACAATATGGGTTCTGGTTCCAGCATTATTCCGAACTGTTGGGGCCGTTTGAACGACTATTCCACAACGACGAACTACCCGTATGTGAACACCTCCTATCACACAAGTGGAAATGCCGGTTTGTATTTCTATTGTAGTACCTCAACCTATAATATAGCAGTGCTTCCGATAGTAGATGTCACAGCCAATCCTATCAATACGCTGCAACTCTCGTTCCAGATGCGCTCCACAAGTGCCATCACGTCCACGATCACGGTGGGTGTGATGACCAATCCTCTTGATGCAAGCACGTTCACTCCTGTGACTGCCTTGCACAACACGGTAACGGCTACATTTGAACCCCAAGAGGTGCCTTTGAGCAGCTACACGGGCCAGGGTGCCTACGTGGCCTTGAAACTGACGAATACAGGCGGTACTTATTCGGTCTATATCGATGACATTATGCTGGAGACCATCCCGACTTGTCCGAGACCCAGCAATGTGGCAGTGACCAGCAGCACGCAGACTTCCGTAACGTTGAGTTGGACGGAGAACGGTTCAGCTCCTAACTGGAATGTGCAGTATGGCCCGGCCGGCTTCACGTTGGGAACAGGTACGACGGTGCAGGTGCAGACCACGCCGACGACTACCATCACAGGTTTGAGTGCCAGCACCACGTATGACTTCTATGTACAGTCTGACTGCGGTGGCGGTGATGTGAGTAGTTGGAGCAATAAGGGTACGGGTGCCACCCAGTGTGCTGCCATTACCCAGTTGCCTTATACGGAGAACTTCGACTCGTACGGTACGGGAACGACCGCCTATCCGAACTGCTGGAGCAAGATAAACACCTACTCGAGTGAACGTCCGTATTGTAACTCCTCCTATGGTTACGGTGGATCCACGGCGGGCTTGTATTTCTACACTACAGGCACGATGTACAATATTGCCACCACACCGGAGTTTGATGCCACCATCCCGATCAACACCCTGAAGGCCAAGTTTATGTTCAGAGGTGGGTCATCGAGTACGAATTATGTGAATGCCATGCAGGTGGGTGTGATGACGAACCCGATGGATGCCAGCACGTTTGTGCCCGTGGATACGGTTTATGCGGGATCTTCGGTGACGACGTACGAGAGCCGTGAGGTGAGTTTCGCCAACTATACGGGCACGGGGCATTTCATTGCCTTCATGAACGGTCTGTTAGGCGGCGGAACTTACTATTACGCCGCAATGGATGATCTGGTCATCAGTTTGGACAGCAATGCCACGCCTCCTACACCTCCCACATGCGCCACGCCTACGGGCTTGGCTGTGGCGGCCAACACCATCACGCAGACCACGGCCACGGCTACATGGAATGCGGGTGGCACTGAGACGGCTTGGGATCTGCAGTACAAGCTGCACTCTGCTTCCGATTGGGGTAACACTATCCCGCTGACGGCACGCAACTACAACTTCACGGGCTTGACCGCCGGCACGCAATATGACGTGCGCGTTCGCGCCAACTGCGGCAACAACGATGTCTCCGCCTGGACCAGTGCGGTGAGCTTCACCACGGCGACACAGGGACAAGATCCGTGCAACGACCCAACAGGGCTTACTGCTTCAGGTGTAAACACCACTAGCGCAGTACTTGACTGGACGGAGAACGGCGCGGCCACCTCCTGGACCATCAACTATCAGGAAACAGGCGTGGCCCAGTGGTCCACGGCCACGGCTAACGAGCATCCCTACACCCTCACGGGCTTGCAACCGGCAACGAGCTATCAGGCATACGTGGTCGCCAACTGCGATGATGGTATGAGCGGTGCCTCCAACATGGTGACGTTCACTACGCTGGGTGTCGGCATCAACGACTACGAGCAGACCTTTAGCCTCTACCCGAACCCGAACAATGGACGGTTTACAGTGATCAGTGAACAGGGTACAGTGAACAGGGTACAGATTTATGATGTGTATGGTAAGCTGCTGAAGACGGTGGAGGTGAATGCCAATACGGCAGAACTCGATGTCAGAGACCTCGCTTCAGGCATGTACTTTGTGCGCATCAATACCGAGAAGGGTGTGGTGACGAAGAGCTTCGTGAAGAAGTAGCCACACGCATTATACGAACATAAAAGCCAAAGGAGCCGATGCTGGAAAGTGTCGGCTCCTTTTTTAGGGGTCAGGGGACAGTGGTTAGTGAATAGTGAATAGGGGTTAGGGGATAGTAAAAAAGTTCATAGTTCAAAGTCAAAGTTTATGTCCAATAGTAAAAATTAAGAAATAACTGTTAAAAATGCCAAAAATAAAAAATATTTTAATTTTATCGTTTAATTAAACATAATTTTTATTATCTTTGCCGTCGAAAATTTAAAGCAATAAAGATATGATAAGAAGGTATTGTGATGCAAGGTATGTGTGTCCGAGGTTCGATTTCGGTTTCAAGCGTCTGTTTGCGACGGAGGCAAACAAAGCGTTGTTGATCAGTTTTTTAAACGCCATTCTGGAGGGCTACGAGGTTATCCGGGATATCACGTATGGGCGAAACGAACATACGGGAATGATAAAGGATTCTCGTCACGGGGTGTTGGACATTCAATGTGACAATGAACGTGGGGAGAAGATATTGGTGGAGATGCAGAATTCCACGCAGCCGTTTTTCAAAGACCGAAGCATCTATTACACAACCTTCCCAATACAGGAGCAGGCGATAAAGGGGAAATGGAATTTCGAGCTGAAGGGGATATACACCATCGGCATTATCAATTTTGAGTTTTCGGACATGGACGAAGACCCGGACATCTATTACAGCCATGAAGTGAAGCTGTTGGACACGCATAACCATAAGGTGTTCTATGACAAGTTAACCTTCTTTTACATCGAGTTGCCCAAATTCAGGAAGACAGAGGAAGAGTTGGTCACCATGCTGGACAAGTGGATATATGTGATGCAGAACTTGGAGCAGTTGGAAGAGAGGCCGCCGGTATATAAAGAGCCCATATTTGACCAGTTGTTCGAGCAGGCGGAGCTTGCCAACCTGAGCCGGGAGGAGTATCTGCAGTACGAGAGCAACTTGAAACACGAACGTGACAGTCAGAACATCTTCGACTTCGCCATGGAAAAAGCCATAAAACAGGGATTGGATGAAGGTCGAAAACAAGGATTAGATGAAGGTAGAAAACAGGGATTAGATGAAGGCCGAAAACAGGGGTTGGATGAAGGTCGGAAACAAGGACTGGATGAAGGCAGAAAACAAGGATTGGATGAAGGCCTAAAACAGGGAGTTGAAGAGGGCTATCAAAAGGGTTATCAAAAAGGCAATCAACTGGGCTTACAAGAAGGGAAACAGCAAGGAATCCTACAAGGTGTTATGACGGGGAAGCGAGATATGATATTGTGTCTTCTGGCTCATGGATTGAGCCTGGAACAGATAAAGGACTACCTGGGTCTGGAGATATCGGAAATCCAAAAAATACTGGACCAAGAGCCAAAGGCATAGTTCATGAGGTTCATAATGTTTGTAAGGTTAATGAAGTTAAAAGCGGGAAAGTAAAGTAGTTCAAAGCCAAAGGTCTATAGTTGGAGCTTTACTCCCACTCAATCGTCGCGGGCGGTTTGGAGCTGATGTCGTAGCAGACGCGGTTCACGCCTTTTACCTTATTAATGATGTCGTTGGAGACCTTGGCCATGAACTCGTAGGGCAGGTGCGCCCAGTCGGCGGTCATGGCGTCGGTGCTGGTCACGGCACGCAGGGCCACAGCACGTTCGTAGGTGCGCTCGTCGCCCATCACGCCCACACTCTTGATGGGCAGCAGGATAACGCCGGCCTGCCAGGTCTGGTCGTAAAGGGAAACCTCGATCTCGCCGTTGGTCATGTTGGCGGGCACACCGGCGGCCAGCACCTTGCGGGCATCTTCGCCACTGAGTTTCACTTTCCAGTCGCGTAGACCTTGGATGAATATGTCGTCCGCTTCCTGCAGTACACGCACTTTCTCGCGCGTGATGTCGCCCAGGATGCGCACGGCCAGTCCCGGTCCGGGGAACGGATGGCGCGTGATGAGGTGCTCGGGCATGCCCAGCTGGCGGCCCACGCGGCGCACCTCGTCTTTGAAGAGCCATTTCAGCGGCTCGCACAATTTCAAGTGCATCTTCTCGGGCAGTCCGCCCACATTGTGATGGCTCTTGATGACCATGCCCGTGATGCTCAAACTCTCGATGCGGTCGGGATATATGGTGCCCTGCGCCAGCCATTTGGCATCGGTGATCTTCTGCGCCTCGGCGTTGAACACATCGATGAAGCCGGCGCCGATGATCTTGCGCTTGCGCTCAGGTTCGGTCACGCCTTCCAGCTCCCGGAAGAATTTCTCGCTGGCATCCACGCCGATAACGTTCAGCCCAAGGCCCTCGTAGTCGCGCATCACATTCTGGAACTCGTTTTTGCGCAGCAGGCCGTGATCGACGAAGATGCAAGTCAGGTTGGGGCCGATGGCGCGGTGGAGCAGCATGGCGCACACGGAAGAATCCACGCCGCCGCTCAAGCCGAGGATCACGCGGTCGTTGCCGATCTGCTCTTTGAGCTCGGCGACGGTGGTCTCCACAAAGGAGGCGGGGCTCCACGTCTGGTGCCCGCCGCAGATGTCCACCACAAAGTTCTTGAGCAATTGGGTGCCCTGCACGGTATGAAACACCTCCGGATGGAACTGCACACCCCAAACTCGCTCGTTGTCAAACTGGTAGGCGGCAAATTCCACTTTGTCGGTGGAGGCGATCTTATGGCAATGGTCGGGCAGCTGGGTGATGGTGTCGCCGTGGCTCATCCACACTTGGGTATGGTCGTCAAGGCCCTGCAGCAGAGGGCTGTCGTGGTCGAAGGCGGCAAGGTTGGCGCGCCCGTACTCGCGACTGCCGGCAGGTTCCACCTTGCCGCCGCCGGTGTGCGCCATGAATTGCGCCCCGTAGCAGATGCCCAGGATGGGAAGCCGCCCACGGATATTGCTCAAATCCACCTTAAAGGCCCGCTCATCATACACGCTGAACGGGGAACCGCTCAAGATCACGCCGATGACATCCGGGTCGTCGTGCGGGAATTTGTTGTAGGGGACGATTTCGCAGAACATGTCCAGTTCGCGCACTCTCCGTCCGATGAGTTGCGTGGTTTGGGACCCGAAGTCCAGAATGATGATTTTTTCCATAAGAGGGCATTCTAAAGTGAGGCTGCAAAGATACTAAAAAAGCGTACTTTTGCCGCCGCAAAAAATCAGAATCGGATGTCAAAATATAGAAGCTATGTTCTGCCGGTTGCTATCGTGCTGGGATTGGCCCTCCACCGATGGTGTGCATTCCTGTCGCCGGTGGTACCCTTTTTCATCTTTGTCATCCTGTTGCTGAATTTCACCGCCGTCGATATCCGTTCGCTGAAACTCACCCCGCTGTGTGTGTGGATCATGCTCTTCCAGATGGGCGTCAGCATGGCGGGCTATTACGGCACGATGGCGCTGTCACACAACACGTTGCTCGCGCAAGGCGTGATGATGGGCATCCTCTGCCCTGTGGCCTCTTCTGTGGTGGTGGTCTCCTGTATGTTGGGCGCGGATAGGGCCACCGTGACCGAATACACCATCTTCGGCAATCTGATGGCCGCTGTCTTCACGCCGTTGTGCTTCTCGTGGATCGGCGTGCATCAAGATATGGGTGTTTGGATGTCTTTTTTATTGATTTTAAAGAAAATAGGAATAACGATAGCCCTGCCGTTCTTCGTGGCGTTGCTCCTGCAGCTCGTATGGAAACAGGCCAACGATGCTATCGCCCGCTTCAAGGATGTTTCGTTCTATCTGTGGGCGTTTCTGTTGCTGATTGTTATCGGGCAGACTATCGATTTCATTTTTATACATGGAAAAGGAAACGTGACCAATATCTTGTGGCTTGGAGTTATCTCTTTGGCTACCTGTGTGTTGAATTTTGGTGTTGGTCGATGGATGGGCCGTCGCTACGGCGATGTGGTAGCGGGCGGACAGCTGCTGGGCCAGAAGAATACCGCCATGGGAATCTGGATGGCCAACACGTTTTTGAACCCGTTGACATCTGTGACATTAGCCTTTTATGCCATCTGGCAAAATCTTTTCAACAGCTGGCAAATATGGCGGCTCGATCGGACAGAAAAACACCCTGAAGAGGTGTAACGCTTTATTTCTGAGCCACTTTCAGCATAAATAATGTGATAAACAAGAAGATGATGTTGGGAATCCAGGTGCCCAACACGGGCGGGAGGCCGCCGGAAACCGAGAACACCGTGGATACCTGTTGCAGGAAGATGAAGGTGAACGCAAGTCCCATGCCCATGAACAGGTGTACCCCGACACCACGTTGGTTTTTGCGCGAGGATATACTCAATCCCAAAAAAGTCATTATAATGATACCCAACGGATTAGCTACACGCTTGTTCTGCTCGATCTGATAGTGCGCCACCAAACTGGAGCCTCTTCGTTTCTCCTCCCGGATGAACCGCTTCAGCTCGGAATACGACATGGTTTCGCTCAAATAGATATCCTGGTCGAAATTCCGGGGCAGGATGTTGAGGGCTGTGTCTATCCGGCGCTCGGAGGAGACATACTCGTTGCCTTCATCGTCGATGACACGCCGTGTGCAGTGTTCCATGACCCAAAGTTCCCTTTCTTCATCGAAATGGATGGTCTGAGCTGAGATCTTCTTGCGGATAGCCGATCCTTCAAATTCCTCATAGGTGAAATAATACCCGACTCCGTTGCCTCGGTCCCATCGTTCCACAAACACATAGCTCCTGTCGGAGTTTTTGACGTGCAACAGCGTGGTAGATACGGCCTGCCGTCCGAAATTCCTAAATTTGAACTCATTGAGTTTCGCGTTTGTGTGGGGTACGATGAAGTTGGAAAGAACCAGGGACAGCAGCACGATAACGATGGCTCCCACCCCGTACGGAACGAGGAAACGGTTGTAGCTGACGCCGTTGCCCAAGATGGATATGATTTCATTGCGGGACGACATCTTGGAGGTGAACCAGATGACACTGATAAAGGTGAACAACGGGATAAAGAGGTTGATGAAGTAGGGGATGAAGTTGAGATAGTAGCCAGTGATGATCTCCTTCACGGGGATGCCTTTTCCCATGAAACGCTGGATGTTTTCCGACACGTCGAACACGATGATGATGGTCATCAGCAACAGGATGGAATAAACCAGCGATCCGAGGAATTTGCGCAGGATGTACGAATCGATGATCTTCCACGCAAATACGGATCGGAGTTTGTTAACCAGCCGTTTGAGGATGTTCTGTTGCATCGTTTTGAGTCCGTTGGGTTTAATGGGGTAGGAGAACGTGTGTTATTTTTCGTCAGGTTTCAGCCATTGGTCAAGCCAGCGGAAGAACTCGCGTTGCCAGAGCATGGCGTTTTGCGGTTTGGAGACGAAATGGCACTCGTCGGGGAAGAAGAGGAAGCGGCTGGGAATGCCCTGAATCTGAGCCGCATCGAAGGCCTGCATGCCTTCTGTGTAGGGTATGCGGAAGTCGTTGCCGCCGTGGATGACCAAAATAGGCGTGTCCCAGTTGCCAACAAACTTGTGCGGCGAGAAAGAATAGCTTTTCGGGGTGGGATTTTTCCAATAGGGACCCTCGATGTCGTGGTTGGCGAAGAAGAGTTCCTCTGTGGTATTGTACCAACTCTCAAAGTTGAACATGCCGCAATGGGCGATGAAGGCTTTGAACCGCTTGTCGTGATGGCCTGCCAGCCAATAGACGGAGAATCCGCCGAAACTGGCTCCCACGCATCCCAGCCGGTTGGCATCCACGTAGGGCTCTTTGGCTATATCGTCAATGGCGGAAAGATAGTCTTTCATGCACTGTCCGCCGAAGTCACCGCTGATCTCATCGTTCCATTCCTGTCCGAAACCGGGCAGGCCGCGGCGGTTCGGGGCCACGATGATGTAGTCGTGCGCCGCCATCATCTGGAAATTCCAGCGATACGAGAAGAACTGGCTGACGGAAGACTGCGGACCGCCTTGGCAGTAAAGGAGTGCAGGGTAGGTCTTCGTAGAATCGAAGTTCGGGGGCAGGATCACCCATACGAGCATCTGCTTGCCGTCGGTGGTCTTCACCCATCTTTTCACACTTTTACCCAAGGTGATTTTGTCCAGAATGTCTTTGTTGATGAAACTCAACTGTTTTACCTCCTTGGTTTTCAGGCTGATGCTGTAAATTTCGGACGGGGAGGCGTGCGTGGTGCGGGTGGCGATGATCCGGTCGCCGCACACCTGCAAGGTGTTGTAGTCGTAATCGCCGTCGGTGATTTGTTCAATCTGGCGTGTGGCAATGTCCAAGGAATAGATTTGGTAGGTGGCCTCTTTGCAGCTGTTGAAATAGAGGCGTCGGCTGTCGGCGGCCCAGGAGAGGTTGGTGGCATCTTGGTCGAAATCCGCCGTGTAATCTTCCAGGGTTTTCTGGTCGAAGTCGTAAATGACCAGCCGGTGTTTGTCCGATTCAAAGCCGTCGGTTTCCATGCTCCACCAGGCCAGTTTGCGGCCATCGGGCGAAAAGACGGGGTCCATGTCGTAGCCTTTGTTCGCCTCGCTCAGATTGACAGTTTCACGATTATCTAAGTTGTAGAGGAAGATGTCTGTATTGGTGCTTTCGGCAAACGCCTTGCCGGTGAGTTTCTTGCAGACGTATGCCAGCTGTTTGCCGTCCGGGCTCCAGGCAATCTCCTCCATGCCGCCGAACGGCGGGTTCGGGCTGTGGAAACGCTGGTCCTCCAGCAGGTCGGTGCTGTTCTCGCATGTGGGATAGTCGGCGATGAAGAGATGGCTGTAGGTGCCGTCGGCCCAATAGTTCCAATGGCGGTACATCAGGTCGTCGTAGATCATGGCGTTGGCCTTCGGGAGGTCTGGGTAGCGTTCGGCGATGGTGGGCTCAATGCGCACGTTCTTCGCGTAGCACAAGTGCTTCATGTCCGGTGCATAACTGAAACTGTTGATGTCGCCCTCCACGTGGGTGAGCTGTTTGGCGTTGGAGCCGTCAGGGTCGCATTCCCAGATCTGGGTGCCTTGGTCGTCAGCATACAGGTAGGCGATCTTTTTGCCGTCGGGCCGCCATACGGGCTGCATCTCGTCGTTGGGCGTGATGGTCAGTCGAGTGGCTTCGCCGCCGTCAATGGGCATCGTGTAGAGTTCGGCGTTGCCTTTGTTGCTTTGATAATCGTAATATTTCACGCTGTATAACAGTGTCTTGCCATCAGGCGACACCTGCACGTCGGACAAGCGTCCTAAATACCAGAGAATCTTCTCATCCAGAACGCCTTTCGAGAAATCGGGAGCCTCCCGGTTCTCCTTGCCGATGACACCGTCAATGTCGGTTTTTTCCTTATGGTTACAACTGCAAAACATCATTATAAATATGGTCAGGAGGATTACATTTTTATTCATGTCGGTTTTGTTAAAAATGAGCGGCAAAGATACAAAAAAGAGTTTTTCGTGTTGGAATATTTTGTGGTTTTGCCGTTTTGAAAATATGCTATTTTTGCACGTGATTTTTAAATCCGCTTGACGAATGATGAAACTGAAAAAACTTCTCGCCCCGTTTTGTGTTCTGCTGTTTGCGCTTGTCGCGTGTCATTCCCCGAAAACAGCCCCCAAGCAGGAAGCCTTTTTCACTTGGGAGGACTCCTATCAACGTCCTGTTCAGTTGGATACCGCCCCTCAGCGGATTGTCTCCATCTCGCCCGCCATCACCGAGGTGATGTTCCTCATGGGCGCGCAGGACAAGCTGGTGGGTGTGTCCGATTTCTGCGAATATCCGCCTGAAACGTCAAAGATCACCAAGATCGGCGGGATGCACAACATCAACTTCGAAGTGTTGCTCTCGCTGCATCCCGATGTGGTGCTCATCGGCTCCATGATTTCTCAAAAGGATGTGGATGCCATCGAGAAGATGGGCATCCCCGTCATCTGCATCGTGGAGGAGAAGTCGCTGGAGGGCATGGCCGACATGATGGAGGTCATCGGGCGCATCACGCAGTGCGAGGAGAAAGCGGAGACGGAAGCGGCCCGCTGGCGGGAGAAAATCGCTGACCTGAAAGCCCATGCGCCCGCGCCCAAGGATCGCAAAAGCGTCTATTATGTGGTGGGCTTCGGCGATGCCGGCGATTTCACCGCCCCCAAAGGTACACACATCCATGAGATCATCGAACTCGCTGGCTGCGAGAATGTGGGCGGCTCGGTGACCAACTGGAACGTGAGCCGCGAATTCCTGTTCCAGCAAAATCCCGACATTATCCTCATCCGCAAGGAGGATATGGAGGCATTCTGTTCGAGTAATCCCTACAACAAGTTGAAAGCGGTCAAGGAAAAGCACGTCTTTCCCATCGAAAGTGGCTGGATCGATGTGGTGTCCCCCCGCAATATCAAGGCGGTGGAACTGTTGAGGGAGAAGGCTTCCGCCCTGTAATCTTTTTTCTATTTCCGGATAATGGTGACCGTGCCGGTCAGCGTCTGGCTGATGTTGTGGCTTGAATAGATGAGCTGGAAACGGTATGTGCCGTCGGGGCAGTTGTCGCCGTTCCACTCGTTCTCGTAATGGCTGCTCCGGAACACGACGTTGCCGGACTGGTTGCGCACCTCCAGTTGGCGTTTTTCGCAATTCTCGATGCCCTTGATGACAAAATGGTCGTTGATGCCGTCGCCGTTGGGCGTGAACACGTTGGGGATCTCCACTTTGGTCGGAGGGGTCCAGTCGATGGCATCTTCCGGCATTTTTTGCAAGACCGGGTCATCCTGGATGTTTTGCGAGTAAATGGAGGTGTTGGGCAATGGCATCTGGCTCAGGGTGTTATTAGATGAGAGTGCGGGTTGGATGGTGCGTGGGGTAACGGCAGGCTGAATGGGTGTGGCTGTCACCGTGGCAGACTTTTGCGCGGGAGCAGGATTATCATTTTCGGAAGATGAAACGGTGGACGTGATGTTTGTTGGAGTTTCGGCAACGGGAATGGTTGGCTCGACCTGGGAGGTGGCGGCAGGTTTGTTGTCGTTTTCAACGGCTACGGCGGTGAGGGCCGGTGTTTCCGCCAGTGTGTCGGAGACTTCTTGTACAACGGGAGTGGATATGGGCTCGTTTTGGGGTGTGTCGGCGGTTTTGGGGAGCAGGATGGCAAGCGCGACCACGCCTCCCGTGATGAACGCGCCCGCTACGGCGGCGGCGACCTTCGCACCCACGGAGTGCAGGAGGGCGGATCCTTTGCCGGCAGACGTGCCCGCCGCCGCTGACGACGGTTCGGCAGGTGCCTGCGCCGCCGCCATGTCCAACCGGTGGCTGAGCTTGTCCCAGCAACCGGCCGACGGCTCGACCTCGTAAGTGGATAATATGTCCTTGATGTTCTTCATTCTACGTTACTGCTCTTGTTCGTTGATCTTGTTGAGTAACCATGCCCTCGCCCGCTGGAAATAAACCCGGATGGTGTTTTCGTTGCGCCCCAGCTCCTCGGCTATCTCCTTGAAACTGTATTCTTCCATGATGCGCAAGTTGAAAATGATCCTCCAGTCTTCCGGCATCTCCTGCACGAGGGCGAGCACCTGCTGCGCCTCCAACTTCGTCAGAATGTCCCCTCCCGTGGAGGAGGTTGTCTGCATGTTTTGGGCTTCGGAGATCTCGTCGTGCATGAGGAATTTCTTGTGCGCACGGAAGGTATTGATGGCGGTTTTGACCATGATTCCTCGAATCCAGACGGGCAAAGAACTCTCGTGACGAAAGGAGGACAGACTGCTGAATACGCTTGCAAACCCTTCGATCATAATGTCTTCCGCTTCCTCCTTGGTGGGGGCGTACCGGCAGCACACCCCTAACATGGCGGGAGCAAAAAGTTCATACAATCGATATTGGGCTTTTCGGTCTTGTTGCAGGCAACCGTCAATCAGCTTCTCTATGTCCTGTATGTGTTTCGCCACAATGTATGGTCGTAATCGGGAAGTAAAACGTTACAAGAACCGGGAATTTTTATTTGATGGATTTCACAATGGCCTCCACTTCTCGCAGATAGTCGCGCTTCTCCTCCTGCGGGGCATAAACGAAGCCGTCGATGGTGATGCAGGAGTCCTGGTCGGGGGTCAGCATGGTGAAACTGTAGAAGGGACCGCCCATCTTGTCGCGCACGGATGCCCACAGTCCTCGCAACTCTATACCGTTGTGATAGTGTATCTTATACTCTTGCGAAAGCGGAAGTCCCTCTATGTCGGCTACGATGGGGTATGCACCCTGCACAGCCCCTTGGATGTAAGCTTTGGTGATGCGGTTGCGCTCGTCAACCACCTTTTCGGCAATCAGCGGATAGGCCGCTGATTTGTAAATCATCACGAAGCGGTCGTTCTTGGGTGTGCGGTACAGCAGCCAAAGGAAGTCGGGCTCCTCGCGTCCCACGAAATAGTGCTCCGGAATGGTCATGGAGATGCCGAATTTCTGTTTTATTTTTTTCTCCAAAACAGGATTGTTGAGGTTGCGTTGCGCGTTTTGCAGGCGCGCGATGTCGTTGTCGTACATAGCCTGGATAATCTCGTCCTGGTGTTGCAGGAACAGGGACAGGCAGGAATCCTGGTTGTTGCCACGGAGTACCACCTGGATTTGAGGACTGCTGTAGGGATTCTCCTTCAGCTCGTACTGGTTGCCCCCGTAGTTCGGGTTGTAGTCGAACTGCACGATGTTGCGGTGACGCGAGAAGGAGGCCGCCAGATCCTTGTTGCTGCACTGGAGCACGTCGAACATCGGCTGAATCTGGTTGATGGCGGGCTGCGGCTGCTGGATGACCTCGTAGATGCATTTGAGGGCTGCCGGCGTCCAGTAGGCCGTGTCGATGGCCAAAATCATCTCCCCGGCCTTGCCGTTGGAGAAATTGTTGGACTTGAAAGACGGTGTGGAACTCTTTTTGCACGCCCCGAACAGCAGCGCAACTGCCACTAAAAGAATGTAAACGGTGTTTTTCATAATGTTATGTAAATTTTTATATATCAAATATTAAATCGAAAACAAAATATTGTTATTTTTGCCGACTTTTATAATAACGTGAAAAAATGCGGAATCGTATTTAGGACAAATAAAAAAAATAATGTATTCGGAAGATTTTTATCGGTTGGCGTTACGGCATTTGGAAGGGTATGGGACTGCCACCTTGAAGCAGATGTTACGATGGGCGGGGTCGGCGGGCAACTTGTTCACCCAGCCCGAGTTGTGGCGGTCGAAGATGCGTGCGAGGACCCGGAAACTGCCTCCGCCGGCAATCACATCCGACATGGCCCGACGGGTGGAAACGGAATTGCGACAGATGGAAAAGTACCAGATACGGTTGTGCTCGTGCCTGGATGCCGACTATCCTTTTCGGCTGAAGAGTTGCCAGGATGCGCCACTCTCCTTTTTCTACAAGGGAGAGCCGCTCTTCAACCGCACCCGTATGCTGGCGGTGGTGGGCACGCGCGACGTGTCCGACTACGGACGCGAGGCTACCCGCAGGATTATGTCCGAACTGCGCGGCTCGGATGTGGTCACGGTGAGCGGCTTGGCATACGGGGTGGACACGGAGGCGCATCAACATTCGTTGGAGAATGATCTGCCTACCATTGCCGTGCTGGGCAACGGGCTGGGGCGTATCTACCCGCTGGGGAACATGGCGCTCGCCCGCCGGATTGTGGAGCGTGGCGGAGCTTTGGTCAGCGAGTACGATTTCCAAGCCGCCCCCGACAGGGTGAACTTTCCGCGCCGCAACCGCATCATCGCCGGGATGGCCGATGCCGTGCTTGTCATGGAAACGGCGGCCAAGGGCGGCAGCATGATCACCGCCTACATCGCACACTCCTATAATCGCGACATCTTCGCGGTGCCGGGTTCCATCTTCGACAGCCGTCACGACGGATGCCATGAGCTGATACGCAAGAACATGGCCGCCATCGTCACATCGGGTGCGGAACTGCTGGACATGATGAATTGGAACATGCCATCAGCGCGTCCGGTGCAGACATCCTTGTTCCTTGAGTTGTCGGAGGAGGAGCAGACAGTGGTAGATGCGTTGCGTGGTGGGGAAATGGCTTTGGATATGCTTTCCGAAAAAATGACGGGCTGTTCGCCGTCGAAAATCGCCGGGATTTTGTTAGGCTTGGAATTGAAGGGGGTGATCACGTGCAAGCCCGGCAAGATGTATGCCCTGAACAATTAGCGGACGATGATGATGTTCGACACGGTCCGTTCGCCCGCGTGGTCGAAGCGAATGTTGTCGGAGGGGTGATTGACGATGCCGCCGTGGGCTTTTCCTTTGACATACAGGGTGGTGGAGCCGCCGCCGTCAAGGTTGAGAGCATCGCGGCAGCCCAGCCAGCGCAGGGTTTTGATGAGCTCGTCCAGCGACATGCCCGCCGACTCGCGGGTGCGCCCATCAACCACCAGCAGCAGCACGGTGCCGTCGGGGCGTATGCCGATGGCGCTCCGGTTATGCCGTTTGTTTACAAAAGAAAGGTCGTTGCGCATGGGTTGGTTCTGCCCGTTCCAAATCAACAAGGGTCCGGCAGTCATAATATCGCGGTAGGGCAATTGCCGTTCCCACAGGCGGTTGCTGTCGGTGTGCAGGATGATGGGTTGGCCGTCGCGCAGCACCAGCGTGCCGTATTGATAGTATTTGCGGTTCACGGTGTCTTTTCCCGGCTCGTTGCAGCCTATGTCAATGCTGTCGATGCGAAGATGACAGATGGGGTTATGTTTGTCCATATCAAAGAACGAGCCGTTGATGGCCGCGATGGCGTTTTGGCGTTCCGCCAGCACGGAGGTCTTGGTCCGAACGCTGTCGTAGGCGAATCCTATCCCGTGTGGACTGTCGCCGGGAATCTCCAGAAAGGCTATGAACTGGTTGCTGTTGAAGTATTCCTGATGCTGGAAGTGTATGGTTTTTAATACTATACCGCTGACGGTGTCGTGACTCCAGAGTGCTTGAACCAATTGAATGGAATCCCGTTGGGCAAAACTGGTGGTGCCAGTCAGCCACAAGAGATAAAAGCAGAGAAGGAGGTGTAGAGGTTTCATAGAAAGGAGTGGATATGTCTATTATTTTACAAAAATACATTTTTTTTAACAACCTCAATTGCCGTGGAAAATAATTGTACTTTTGCCGCTCTTTTGAATATGGGAAGATATACGGTTTTATTGTTGCTCTTATTGTTTGGAATACAAACACTTACTGCACAGCCGGCAGAGTTGCCGGAGGCATGTGGCATGACGGTTAGCGACCATCAGGGCAACGTATATCAGACTGTGAAAATCGGAAGCCAGTGCTGGATGGCGGAGAATATGCGCTGCACCACCTCGCCCACGGGCAAATCATGGGCCCAAAATCCCAGCTATTCGTTCTCGGAGCCGATGTTCGCTTCCTATTATGCTGTGCCGAAAGACAACCGCTACGGTTTGCTGTACAACTGGTCCTCGGCCATGGACCTGGGGGTGAACGAGTGCTTTGCCCACACCTCATCCATCCATCATCGCGGAATATGTCCAAAGGGATGGCATCTGCCCACCAGCCACGAGTGGAATGTGCTGCTCAAACATTTGGGCGGAACGCGTGAGGCCGGAGCCGTGATGAAGGGTGAAAAGGGGATGTGGAGAACCCCGCTGGTGATAAAGTCGGACGACAACGGTTTTTCGGCATTGCCGGCAGGCCTCTACACCGAAAACAGGATGCAGGATGTGGGCGCATCGGCGTTTTTCTGGAGCTCGTCGGCATACGACGAAATCCATGCCTGGCAGTGCGGCGTGTTCAACCATAACAGCGACAGTTATAACTGTATGGAATACAAATGCTACGGATGCTCCGTCCGCTGCGTCAAGAATTAGCCTTTTTTATTTGTGATTTAATTCGGACAAGAAGGCCGTACAATCTTCAAAGGTTTTGAAGGTGTGATCTTCGGGTACCAGTTCCGGAATCACTTTCATCTTGGTGAGCATGTACATCGGCTGCGGCTGTATGATGGTCATCAGCACCATCGCGCCACGCGACTGTATCTCCTTGATGGCGGTTTCCATGGCATAAAGTCCCGACTGGTCCATGAAACTGACGAGCCTCATGCGGATGATAACAATCTTGGCATCTGCGGGCACATCGTCCATAACCGACTGGAACTTGGTGATGGTGCCGAAGAAGATGGGACCGTTAAGGCGCTGGATGTAAATGCGATGGCGCATCTCGTCGGGAATGCCGCCTTCGTCGCTCCAGGGACTCTCCTTGTCGAAGTTGGTCAGCTCGCTGGAGCTGTAGCCGCCCTCCACCAGGTCGCTGGCCCGCTTCATGAAGAGCACGCAGGCGATCACCATACCGATGCCAACGGCGGTAAGCAGGTCCACGAAGACGGTGAGCAGGAAGACGATGATAAGCACGACGGCATCAGCCTTCGGAATCTTGAGCAGGTCTTTGAATCCTTTGAAGTCGATGATGCCCCAGCCCACGGTGATGAGGATGCCCGCCAGCACGGAGAGGGGCACGAAGCGCACGAGGCTGCCCAGACCGAGCAGCACGGCGAACAGGATGATGGAGTGCGTCATGCCGCTGAGACGAGTGCGGCCGCCGCTCTTCACGTTGACCACGGTACGCATGGTGGCACCTGCGCCGGCGATGCCGCAGAACAAACCGCTAATCATATTTCCGATGCCCTGGCCCACCAGCTCTTGGTTGCTGTTGTGGTGCGTCTTGGTGATGTTGTCGGCCACCACGGAGGTGAGCAGCGTGTCGATGCTGCCCAACCCTGCCAACGTCAACCCGGGGATGACGGAGGCTTTCAGGATGGCAGCCCAGTCGAGGCCCGCCAGCGACACTTCGCTTTTGGCGAAGATGGGCATGGGAAATCCCGAAGGGATGGAACCGATGAGCAGCTTTTCATCCATGTTGCAGAACAAGGATATCACCGTCATGACAATCAGGGCCACCAAAGTGGCGGGTATCTTTTTGGTTATCAATGGAAAGAGAAAAATGATGGCGATGGTGCCCAAGCCGAGCAGCAGGGCGGTGAGGGACACGCCGCCGGCGATGCGTTGCGGCAGCTGGGTGATCATATCCACCACCAGCACGGGCGATTTCAACCCCACCAGCGGATAGAGCTGCTGCAAAATGATGATGACACCGATGCCGCTCATGAAGCCCGAAAGGACGGGGTAGGGGATGTAGCGCACATATTTGCCGATTTTCAGGATGCCGAACAGTATCTGGAAGAGACCGCAGAAGATGCCGGCCAGCGACATGCTGATGAGCACGGCGCTCATGGACTGCTGGGAGGCCCAAACCCCGCTGACCAGTGCCGCCGTGATGACGGTCATGGGTCCCGTGGGTCCGCTGATCTGCGAATGGGTGCCCCCGAACAGGGAGGCGAAGAAGCCGAGGAACGCCGCCCCGACAAGTCCTGCCAACGCTCCCATGGAGCTGGCGGCGGGAGCGTCAATGCCGCCAAAGGCCTGGATGCCGAAAGCCAGTGCCAAGGGCAGAGCCACCACACCGGCCGTGATGCCGCCGAAAATGTCGCCTTTTAGATTCTGTTTGGATAATATTGCCATACGTGTATTGTTTTTTGATGATTATTCGGTTAAACAGGCATCCAACGCCGCAGTTATCGCCTCTTTGTCCATCTTCTGCCCGATGAAGACGATTTTCTGCATCCGGTCGCCGTAGCGATCGTCCCAGTCGCGGCGCAGCCCCGGCTCCTTCTCCATCATTTCGATGAGTTCGTTGTCGGGCATGGTGGCGAACCATAGGCCCACATCGCGGAGCGTCAGCTGCTTGCCGGCCTGCTCGAAGAGATAGCAGGCATCCGGCTCGCTTTTGAAATAGCAGATGCCCTTGGCACGGATGATGCTCTTGGGCAGCCGCGATACAAACTCGTCGAATTTGCTCAGGTTCAGGGGCGGACGTCGGTAATAGACGAATGTGCTGATGCCGTATTCCTCCGCCTCGCCTTCATCGTGGTCGTGATGATGATGGTGGTGATGATGCTCCTCCTCGTGCTCATGCTCATGATGATGTTCGTGTTCATGTTCATGATGTTCATCTTCCTCCTCATCCTCGTCGTCGTCGTGGTATTTTTCCACGCCTTGGATCCAGGCGGCGGAGGTGGCCACCTTCTCGTAGTCGAACATGCGGGTGTGCAGAATCTTGTCAAGTTCCACATCCCCATAGTCGCACTCGATGATTTCCGCACGGGTTTGGATGGCCCGGATGATGCTCTTCAGGCGGCCCAGCTCGTCGGAGGTTACCTCGGAGGCTTTGTTGAGCAGTACGATGTTGCAGAACTCCAGTTGCTGGATGATGAGGTTCTCGATGTCGTCCTCTTCGATATGTTTGTGCACGAGGTTGTCGCCGCAGGCAAACTCGCTCTGCATCCGCAGGGCATCCACCACGGTGACGATGCAGTCAAGACGGGGAAGCCCCTCTTTTTCGAAGTCGAAGCCCATGCGGGGCATGGAGGTGATGGTCTGTGCGATGGGTTCGGGCTCGCAGATGCCGCTTGCCTCGATGACGATGTAGTCGAAACGCTGCTGGCGGGTGATGTCGCGCAACTGCTCCACGAGGTTCATCTTCAACGTGCAACAGATGCAGCCGTTTTGCAGGGCCACCAGACTGTCGTCCTTCTGATCTACAATGCCGCCCTTCTGAATCAGGTCGGCGTCGATGTTGATTTCGCCAAGGTCGTTGACGATGACGGCGAATTTGATGCCCCGCCGGTTGGAGAGTATTCGGTTGACTAATGTGGTCTTGCCGCTGCCTAAGTATCCGGTGAGCAGCAATACGGGAGTTTCAGTGATCATAGGTGTTGTATTATAATTTGTTTAATGATGAGGAAAAAAGAGACAGAATCTTATTTTTTGATGATTTTTTTCGTGCAAGTTCGCCCCGCTTGGTCGGTGATGGTGACCATATACACGCCGGGTGTCCAATGAGCAGTGTTAAGATAGGTGCGGTCGTCGAGGCAGGATTCTTCCAGAATAATCCGCCCATAGATGTCGGTCACGCGGATCGTGGAGAGTTTGCCTTGTGCGTGCTGGAGGACGAGCCAGTTGGTGCATGGGTTCGGGTAGGCGGCGACTTTTTCATCGATGGATGATTGTATGCCGAGGGGCGCGACAGAAAAATGGTGCGGGTCGGCAGCCCCGATGTAAGGATGGCACTCCCGCCGTCCCGACTGATCCTTGGCGAAGAGGTAATAGTCCACTTCGTCGCCGGGTTGCACGTTGAGTTGGCCCCGGAATTGGTCTCCGCTGACAAGGTCGAGCTGGGTGTTTTGCCAGTTGCCGTTATTGATGCGGAAATAGATAAGCAGCGAGTCGCACACGAAAGACTGTCCGCTCAACGCCTTGATTTCGGCGGTGATTTCAATGGGACTGCTGGCACTTTGCGAACCCAGCACAGGGTAGTGGCGGATGTAGAGCATCCCCACATCGGCCAGCTCGTGCGTGCGGCAGTGCAGGGCATCGGTGTTCAGCCAGGGTGTCATGTTGCTTTGCATGACGGGCACGATGGTATAGCCCGGCATGGCCTGCTCGTAGGTGGCGATGGCATCGTTGTCCCATTGCGAACCGGTAATCGGCACAAACACGTGGTCGTTCAGAATCAGGGAGTTGGTATATGGCGTGGCTTTGGAACCAGTGCTGGGCATGTAAATGCGGAACACTTGATAACGGTTGCCCCAAGGGGAAAATGAGTTTGCAAATGTGTTTGCGATCTCTTCATATTTGTTATAGTTCGAGTTGGTAGTGGATACCTGCGCGATGAGTACTTTGTCCACCCCTAAGAATTTGCCCCAGCAGTCAACATGTGCGATATATTCACCCTGTGGGTCCGGGAACAGCATGTAGTCGTCAATGCCAAGGTAATTGCTGACCAAAGTCTGGATGTCGGCGGTGGACAGATTGTTGTTTTCTTCTTCTACCAGATCGGTGGAGGCGGCGGTGCCGTAGCCGTTCACCATATAGTTGCCGCCGGTGTGTACCAGGGGCATCTCGTAGCGGTTAACTTGCATCTTGTTGGCAACCTGTATCATGGCTGCATCGTCGTACGGGCGTGAAGGCCGGTTGTAGGTGAAGTCCACCACGCTGATTTGGTCGTTGCCGTCGAGGATGAACCACGGGCCGTAGTCGCGGGTCCAGTAACTGTCGTGGTTGATGACCCAGTATTTGACGTTGGCCATGTTGGCTCCGTTGGAGGTCAGCAGCGACTTCACGGTGTTGCTGTCGGAGGCGGGATAGACAAGCACCTTCAATTGGGCTATTTGCGAGATTTCGCGCAAGAGGCTCATCGGCACGCCGAATCTGCCGGGGTAAGCCACCATTACACCGCTCATGGGTTGGAACTCCGAAATGGCCGTCACGGGTCCGGGCGGAGGCGTGGTGGAGCGCACATGCTCGTACCATGTGGGCAGCATCCGTTGCTCCTCGGAGGTGGCCTGGTATGGCAAGTCCCGGTACGTATGAGTCTCGTTTTGGGCGTATGCTGTATAGGCGATAATGCCGAAAAACAGGCAGGCGATTAGTTTCTTCATTGTGTTACTGTTAAGAGACTGCAAAAGTAGCAAAAAAATGCGGAGTGTTCTAATGATATTTTTCGTGCCCAAATTCAGGAACAGATACACATAAGTGCTATTGCTTTTTCAGGATCGGTGGACATGAAAACCCGACAAAAAAAATACTGGCATGTTGAATTTCAAAAAAACTTTGCTAATTTTGCAAGTTCGTTGCGGACGCTTTTTGCGTTCGTAACCGCATTGAAAAACTTAGTATGGTAAAGGATTACTCTTCATTTGGCCCGGCGTATCGCGACTTCCAAGTTAAGGAGGGAGTGTATGTGCCGGAACCGGCAGCGGAATTTCCCGGTGACAATCCGTTCACAAGAATGACTCCCATACGCGGAAAAGTCCAGGATCTGAAATTTGACGAAACGTATCCCTATCTTGACAAATCGCTGAAGTTCAAAATATGGCATTTCCTCATTTATCTCACCACCTGGGTTGCGGCTTTCCCTCTGAACCGTATCCGCTTTGGCCTTAAAATCGAAGGCCGTGAGAAAATCCGGAAAAACCGCAAGCTCTTCGCCAACGGCATGATGACCGTCTGCAACCACGTTCACCGGTGGGACATGATTTGCGTGTTGCAGGCGATGCGCTACCGCCAGGCATGGATTCCCATGTACGCCCAGGCCTTCAACGGCAAGGACGGATTTCTCATGAAACACATCGGCGGCATTGCCATTCCGGATAACTTCAAAGGATTACGGAAGTTCGACCAGGCCATTGACGAGCTACATTCCCGCAAACGATGGTTGCACATCTTCCCTGAAAGCTGCAGCTGGTACAACTATGCTCCGCTCCGGCCTTTCAAGATAGGGGCTTTCAACATGGCCTGCCGGTATGCACTTCCTGTGCTTCCGATGGTAATCTCGTTCAGGCCCCGCACCGGATGGCGCCGACTCTTCAGCAAATACGGCCCTCTGGTTACCATCCATGTGGGCGACCCCATCGTGCCTAACCCCGACGCATCCCGAAAGGAAGAGGCGGCACGGATACGCGACCTTGCCCACAAGGCCATGCTTGACATGGCGGGCATTGTTTCCAATCCTTGGCCATCCAGCATTGATTGACAATTTCTTTTACAATGAATACCATAATTGACCCTGTACCTGTCAAACTGCTAAAAGCAGAACTCACCAAATCCAAAAAACTGGAGGATACGAACAAAGGACACAACGAGCTTTACATCGTCACCTGGCACGATTCTCCCAATGTGGTCACCGAAATCGGAAGGCTTCGGGAGCTGACATTCCGCGAAGCCGGCGGCTCCACGGGCAATGAGGTGGATCTGGATGAGTATGACATGATGGAAAATCCCTATAAGCAGCTGATTGTATGGGATCCGGACAATGAGGCGATTGTCGGTGGCTACCGTTTCTTTTTCGGCTCGGATGCAACATTTGACGAATACGATCAGCCGGTCATGGCAAGTGCCCATCAGTTCCACTTTTCCCAGAAGTTCATCGATGAGTACCTGCCGCACGTCTTGGAACTTGGACGCAACTTCGTGGCTCCGGCATACCAGAGTTCCAAGAATGGTGCAAAGTCCATTTTCGCCATGGACAATCTATGGGATGGCTTGGTGGCCATCATCATGAAAAATCCGCACTTGCTCTATTATTTTGGCAAGATAACCATTTATCCCTCCTACGACCATATCACCCGGGATTTGATCTACCATTTCCTCTGGAAGCATTTTGGCGACAAGGACAAGCTTGTGCGCCCGTGGGACGACCAGACGCTGCTGCCGGATTCCAATCCCGAATTGATGGATCTGATTCTGAACAAAGATGACCTTGCGGAAGATTACAAGTTGCTCAAGGCGGCGGCCAGATTGAGAGGCGTGAACGTCCCGCCCAATGTGACGGCGTATATTTCCATCACCTCCCAAATGCACATGTTCGGCACGGCGGTGAACCGCCTGATGCACAACATAGAGGACTCTGCCGTGCTTATTCCGTTCGATGAAATCTACCACGAAAAGAAGAGACGGCACATCGGGGCATATATACGGTTTTCCAGCTCGAAAAGGCGCAAGGATGTGGCTCCGGATGCCCCAGAGATTGAAAACGAGAAGATAGAAAACTGGCTGAACCGGCGTTACCGCAAGGTGAAACGACTGCTCAAAAAAGACGGGCGGGATATTTAGTGTGGCAGTACGCCTATATGGTTAACACCAATCCTAATTGTCATCTAATCCAGAAGACAACGGACTGAATACGCGTTATTTCTATCTCGCCAATACATATTGACATAGGCACTACCCATAGTCAAACTCATAATGTAAGACTGACCGGAGTAGCAATCTGTGGTCCAGAAGTATGCGCCACAATATAAATCATAAAAACAGTTATGGACATGGAAACAACCGGCTGGCATTGCACCAAAGCCCGTTGCATTGTTTGAGGAGGGATCATTACCCACGGCGCAGGTAGTGCTTATCGTGTACCATTCTTTAGTGGACGCTAATGCTTTGGCTACATAAGATTGATTGTTGTTACACGTATATTGGCTTTGGCTTCCCACATAATTACTAAGCTGATAACACTCGTTTACGGAAGGCACGTGCCATCCTGTGGGACAGATTCCTTGTACGATAGTCTGTGAACCTGCAGATGATGGATCCCTCACCACCGCCGGCCAACTGTATAGGAGTCCGTATAGGGTTGCGGTGTCGTACGTCAAATGCCAATAGGCACCATCCAAAGCCGTTGCAAAAGCCTGTGGTATGAGGGTGCCGTCGGCATATCTCGTGGTACGAAGATTTTCCTTCATCCAGCACTGGTTGCCCAATTGCAATGTATTGTATCGGTTGCCGTCAACGTCGATAAGCGTATCTATCCCGCAGTGAAACGGTGCCGGTGTGGCGAAGCTCATCTCATTGCCATACGCCGTGCCCACGCTGTTCGTGGCGTATGCCCGCACATAATAGGTGGTGGAGTCTGTCAGCCCGGTGATGTTGCTGGTGAAATAGCCCAAACTGTTGCCCTCTTCCGTGTGATTGTCGTTGATTGTGGGATTGGGCGAGGTGCTCCAGCACAAGCCAACAGCCAAGAGGGGAGTTAATCCGTCGGATGTCACATTACCACTGCCAATGGCCGAGGTGAGCGTAATATCGTACACCGAATCGGTAACCACCGTTGGCAACGAATACTGTGTTTCCGAAAAAGGCAGCGTGATGGTTTTGGTTACAAACGGTGTTTCCGTGATATGTTGGCTCTCCGCCGTCACGTTGTTGATGTGTGCATAGCCCACACACTCCACCCTGTCATAATAGTTGAACGGATGGGCGGTGGTCAATTTCAACTCGTAAGTGAACAAAGAGCCCGCACCCAAATAGACTATGGTACTGGAACCTCCGCCGCGGTTGCAGCTCATCTTGATACTGCTGCTTTTGCTGTTGTGCCGTGCGGTCATCACGTACGTGCCGGCCGCGGGGAGAGTGACACGAAACTGGTGCGTGCCAGCCGGAAGATCTTTTTGGTGAAATCTTCCTGTGATTTTCCCATGCATGTTCGTGATTTCCAAAAACAGCGGTCCCTCCTCCGGCAGCATCACCCGCACATCTGTGACTCCGCCGCATGGGTTCGGATGGTTCTGCAACAGGGCAAACTCCTCAACTTTGCCGTGGTTGTCTATTCTCGTTGCATTGACAGTCAGCACCGTGTCTGGCCACCAGACGGTTTCCTGCCAGTGTTGCGTTAAGTTCTTGACTACCACACTGTCGAGTTGCACGTATTGGGAAACGGCATCCTGCGCCGTAAAGGTGATGGTAACGGTCTGTGCCAAAGCCGCCGCACACACAAATACGAAAAGCAAGGAGAGTAAATGTCTTTTCATTGTTGGTCTTTTGAATGGGTGTACAAAAATAATCTTTTTTCAATTGAAAAATGTATTTTTGCGGAAAAGAAAAACCATATTATGAAGAAGGTTTATAAAGCTCATATTCTCTACACGAAAGAGCAAAACCGTTTCGAGGTGTTGGAGAACGGCTATCTTGCCGTGAATGTCAACGGGCGTGTGATTGCCGTGGCGACAGATCTGCCATCGCTGAATTGTGCGGATGCCGAGGTCGTTGACTTCGGCGACCGCCTGCTGATTCCCGCCATGAACGACCTGCATGTGCATGCCCCGCAGTACCGCAACCAGGGTATCGCCATGGACTTGGAACTGCTGCCGTGGCTCCAGAACTACACTTTCCCCGAAGAGATGAAGTATGCCGACACGGACTATGCCGAGCGTATGTACCGCCGCTTCGTGCGCGACCTGTGGCGCTTCGGCACCATGCGTGCCTGCGTGTTTGCCACCATCCACACGGAAAGCACTCGCCTGCTGATGCGTCTCTTTCAGGAAGCCGGCATAGGGGCGCTGGTGGGCAAGGTGGCCATGAACCGCAACTGTCCCGAGGGACTCTCCGAGTCGGTGGAGGCAATGGTAAAAGGCTATGAGTCACTGATAGCGGAATTCAACAAGCCGGAAGCGCTGGTGCGTCCGATTGTCACGCCCCGCTTCATCCCGTCGTGTACGCCGGAGATGCTCCGTGCCTGTGGCGAACTGGTGGCCAAGTACCGGTTGCCCGTGCAGTCGCACCTCTCCGAGAACAGGGATGAGATAGCCTTGGTGCAGTCGTTGGAGCCGGAAAGCACCTGCTACGGCGACGCCTACAACCGCTATGGTCTTTTGGGACAAACTCCTACTGTGATGGCCCACTGTGTATTCACGGAGGGCGAGGAGTTGGAGCTGTTGAAACGAAATAAAGTGATGGTGGCCCACTGCCCTACATCGAACCTCAACGTATCGACAGGCATTGCGCCCATCCGAAAGCTTCTTGAGGAGGGGTTGCGTGTGGGACTCGGCAGCGACGTCAGCGGCGGCCACGACCTGAACATCTTCCGGATCATGGTCTATGCTATCCAGATGAGCAAGCTGCACTATCAGCGCAATCACGAGCGGCGATTCCTCACCTTGTCGGAAGCGTTTTGGATGGCCACAAAGTCGGCGGGGAGCTTCTTCGGCCAGGTGGGCAGCTTCGAGCCCGGTTACGAGTTCGACGCCCTCGTTATCGACGACCGCGACCTAAACCACAGTGATTATTCGTTGCTAGAGCGTCTGGAGCGCTACATCTATTTAGGAGACGACCGCCAGATAGCCCATCGATTCTGTCGTGGGCAGGAAATCTTGGAACCTTAAGATTCTACATTTTAAATATAAAGCTGTCTGCGGAATTTTTTGCAGACTGTCCCGCCATGTGCGGCTTTTCAGCCGATTCGGATTATTTCACAATGAACTTCGTTGTTTTAAGTTTTTTCCCCCCTTGAATCTGCAAAACATAGACGCCCTTTTTCAAACCTGCAACGGAAATGCTTCCATCGGTGGAACCCGCCGTTACCCTTTGGCCCAAGACATCAAAGATGGCATAATCCGCCACTTCGCAAGGAAGGTTCTTCAGATAAAGAACATCGGAAACGGGGTTGGGATAAACCTCAAGCGGCTGTTGGCGGGAGGGTTCGTGAACAAGTGCAGTAGATGTGGGGATGATGTTCAAAATAATGCCTTCTATCTTTGTCCACCCGTAAGAAAAACCGTTAGGATCGGGGAGTTTGTACCAATTGTCCTTGTTGCCACCCCAACCAAAGTTGACATGGAATTTTCCATCACTTTCGCGATAGCCATCGACCACGACGTTGTGTCCAGTTGTTCCGGCTTGGTTTTCAACGGCCAGGTGGGCAGGATAACCGGCTTTTATATTGGCAATCAACGTGGCATACATTAATGAATCGGGCTCCCGAAACAGCTGACAGTCCGTAAAACCGAACCGTTGGTAGGCCGCGAACGCCTGATCCACGGCAAAGGTGCCGGACACATCCGAAGTATAGATTTGCGTACAGGCCGTGCCGCAGGCAAAAACCACGGCGGCCATCAGGGAGTCGGAAAGCTCCTCCCCGCGCAGGAAAGTGGCATCAACGGAATCCAACAACACGTTCAACTGCGGGAAGGACAGAAATTGCAAAGTTTCCCAATCGTCATCAATATAGTAGTTGCGACCGGCATAATGATGGTAATAGTCGTCACCATCCGTAAAGCGAGTGTTTTGTGTCGTCCGCAAATAATTGATTATTTGTCCCATAGCAATAGCGGGGCACCCTGAAGGACAATAGGTGTAGCCGTTTTGCGGGTCTCTTGGACAAAAAAGATTGTATGGATAACCCTGCGTCCACTGCGTGGTAATCAAGCCTTCAGAACGAGGTGATGGAGTGGCTGGATCCAGAATCACCACGGTTTTAAGTTGCGGACCCTGCGCCCATCCGGTCAAGACGCAGAACAATAAGAATATGGGTATAACTTTCTTCATCTTATTAAGATTTGATTGGTGTGGCAAAAGTAATTTTTTTATTTTTGCCGAAAATATACTCATGAAAAAAACAATAATTTTTGTTTTGGCGGCATTGTATCGGCGTATCAGTTGCTTTCAAAAACCTGCGCACACAAAAAAAGCATCCTTTGAGGATGCTTTTCAGAGCGGAAAACGAAAATTGAGAATGGTTGTTATTATACTGATAATCATTTATTTGCATTTTAAATTTTGACCCCCTTGAACGCTGGGTTGAACACTTTTTTCGCTGGCAAAAATAGTACTTTTTTGGGGTACAGGAAAAAATCGGACTTTAGTCTCTCAAACAGGTGATGGGCACCACTAATACGCCATCAGGCCGCTGGTAGGCGTATGCGCCAACAGCAGTCAGCACCATTAGGAACGATGGAGTATGCATACGTGTCGTATCGATTTTGGCAGCCAGTTTCTTCAAGGTTTGGGCTCCTTCGTCTATCAGCGTATCGCCACCTAATTTGATTTCTATCAATCCATAATGTCCATTACGGAGATGTATCACGGTATCGCACTCCAACCCATTATGGTCGCGGTAGTGATAAACACGCCCGTCAAGGGATTCGGCATACACTCGCAAGTCTCGTACTGCCATTGTTTCAAACAGCAAGCCGTATGTGTTGAGATCGTACATCAAATCCTGTGGACCAAGACCCAATGCGGCGGCTGCGATTGAGGGATCCACGAAATACCGGGTATCAGAAGTCCGTATGGCTGTTTTTGAACGCAAATTCGGATTCCAAGCAGGCATATCCTCTATAACAAATATTTTTTTCAAAGCAGTAAGATACGCGGAGATTGTTTCTTCTGACATAGAGCCATCCTCATTGGAAACCAAATCTTTGTATATCATACTGTTGGATATTTGGCTTCCTTGATGACGGGCGTATGAACGCATCAATCGCAAAGCAAAATCAGCATCTCGGGACACATTGTCAGCACGGGATATATCGCTATGACAAACAGCTTCTATGTAGTTGATTGCTTGACGCAGCGCCGCTTGATGTTCCAACTCCAATGTGCCCGGCCATCCTCCACGGCAAAGAATGAAAGCCAGCTCTTCCAGATGCATGTTGGTAGCAGCAACAGATTTGAAAGAATCAGAAAAGAGACTATCCAAGCTCACGCTTCCGTTTGATTCCCCTGATTCCCACAGAGTCATTGGGCGCATAGTCAGCCAAGCGAAACGTCCTGTGCCCGAATGGGTGACCTTACTCATGTCAGCCGGCACGGCGGAACCTGTAAATATCAACTGTCCCGGCTTTCCTCTATGGCTGACAACGAATCTGGCGGTGTCCCAAAGTTGTGGTGCAAGCTGCCACTCATCTATCAATCTTGGAGTTTCCCCTTGCAGTAAAAATTCGGGGTCATTCTCCGCAAGCATCAAGTTGGATCGAATAGTGCTTGGGTTATCCATGTACAAAACACTTGCAGCCATATTCTCAGCTGTAGTCGTTTTCCCGCACCATTTTGCACCTTGGATAAGTACGACACCTGCAGATTCCAATTGCTCTTTCAATAGCTTGTCGGCAACTCTTTTCCTGTATTTTTCCATTATCTCTACAATATTTTTTTTCGCTGCAAAGATAATGCTTTTTATTTAATATTCAGCACTTTTTAAATTTTATTCCGCCACTTGGAGCGTTTTCAATCCGTCAGTTGGAGATTTTTTACCCTGCCAGTTGGAGGATTTCTATTCCGTCAGTTGAACACTTTTTTGAACGCTTTTTTGGAAAAACGAGAAAGCTGGCGGAGAACCGTCATTTTGCAAGATGCTTATTTTCAGGCATTTAAAACAAAAACACCCAGCTGAAAAACTGGGCGTTTCGTTATATTTGAGCGGAAAACGAGACTCGGACTCGCGACCCCAACCTTGGCAAGGTTGTGCTCTACCAACTGAGCTACTTCCGCTTAAGATTTCGGCTGCAAAAATACACTTTTTTTCAATATGTCAATGGTTTTGAAAAATTTTTTTTGACCACATTTTGTAACTTATTGATTGTGAGTATAAAATAATTTTTTGTTTTGACAAATAACGGATAACACAATGATGCTATCGATAAAAAAGATGTATCTTTGCAGCATGATTTTCCAAGAAAAAACGGAAGATGTTCTGATTCTTGCAAAATATCAAAAACACAAATAATATGAGAAAAAGTACATTTTTATTCCTCACCATCCTGTTGTGCATGGTCGGAATGGTTGCGCAGGCGCAGGAGAACCGTCTTGACATCAATAATGTGGATGCTCCCATCAGACCTCAAGGCGGAGCTTGGTTTTCGGGGGACAACGTAGGTTTTCGTGTCCCCAAAGGCTCGGAGCAGTCCACCTATTTCTGCTATTCGTTCTGGATGGGCGCGTTGGACGCCGACACCTTGCTCCATCTGTTTGCGGACCGTTACAATCAGGTGGGCCACGACACCTGGCCCGGACCGCTCTCCACGGTGGATGCCTCCATTGACGAGACCACCCGGCAGCAGTGGGACCGCACGTTCAAAATCACCCGTCAGGAGGTGCTGGACTTTTTGGAAAACAGGCTCACCTCGGGCTACACGATCCCGCAGCATATCCTCGACTGGCCTGCGCACGGCGACACGACCAAAGGCCAAGCATGGCTGCTCGCCCCGTTTGTGGATGTGGACTACAATAACCGTTATGAGCCGGAACACGGCGACTACCCGGCTTTCCCCGGCGACATGGCGCAATTTATCATCTTTAATGACAATTATAGTACGCACACGGAAAGCCAGGGACTTCCGTTAGGTGTGGAAGCCCATGTGATGGCGTATGCGTATGATGCTCCAGGAGATACCATTATGAATAACACCATCTTTTTGAAATACAAAATTTTCAATCGCTCACAGAACAACTATCATAACGCATATATCGGATTGTGGAGTGACTGGGATTTAGGATATTATGGCGATGACTATGTGGGATGCGATGTGATGAAGAACACCGTTTATTGTTATAATGGAACAGGAATAGATGGTTCCGGTCAAAGTAATAGCTATGGTGCCGACTGGCCTGTGCAGACGCTCACGCTGTTGTCGGGCCCGCTGATGCCCGCCGATGGTGTTGACAATCCTGCCTACAGTGAATCTGCCGATTGTGCTTCCTTTCTTTATAGTGGAAATGCGTTTGACCGATATGCCATTAATGGAACTTCCGGTTTCGACGACGGCATTGTAGATAACGAGCGCTACGGTATGACTGGTTTTATTCGTCATAACAACGATAATTCGATATATGGCGATCCTTCGGTTGCCGTTGAGTATTATAATGCCCTGCATGGAATTTGGAAAGACAACACGAAGATGCGCTATGGTGGGAACGGTCATACCGAAAATGGAGGGAATGGTCCAGAATGTAACTTCATGTTTCCTAGCCTGAGCGATCCTTGTAACGTTGGAACATACGGTATGAACCCCAACCCCGACATGTACGGCGTTGGCGGATGGACAGAATATAACGTGGGAAATTCTCCCGCTGACCGCCGAGGCCTTGCTTCCGTGGGGCCTTTTAACCTGCCGGCTGGCGGCATGGAGGAGGTGGAACTCTGCCTCGTCACCATCCCGCACAATTGGGCCATAAATGGAAATATCACAAACGGTATTGTCTTCGACAGCCTCTATCACGTGAATCCAGTTTATCTTTCTCCGTTAGGCGTGGAGGAACATCCTTCCAAAACATCTTTCAATCTTTACCCCAACCCGACTACCAGCTTTGTGACGGTTGAAATTGAGAATGAAGAAATGGTGCAAAATCACGAGCCTGTTATGGTGTTCGATATTTTTGGTAAATTATTGTATAGAAAACCGTTGACAAGTACCCGCGAACAGATTGATATGAGCTCCTACGCCTCGGGCGTGTATGTGGTGAAAGTGGGTCAGAATGTGGGGAAGGTGATCAAGAAATAGTTTGAATATTTTTCTTATCTTTGGCGGCTCAAAATAAACGAACTGTAAACTCACGTATATGGCTGATTTAGTTAAAGGTAAAATATCCCAAATCATCGGTGCCGTCGTCGATGTGCATTTCGATGAGGACTGTGTGCTTCCCAATATCTACGACGCTCTCGAAGTGATTCGGGACAATGGCGAAAAGCTGATTCTGGAATGTGAACAGGATATCGGCGAGAACACGATGCGCTGCATTTCCATGGATTCCACCGATGGTCTGCACAGGGGCATGGAGGTGGTGGCTACCGGGCGTATGATCACCATGCCCACGGAAAACATCAACGGGCGTCTGCTCAATGTGATCGGTAACACCATCGACGGTATCGGCCAGGTGGACGCCGGCACCCGCCGCAGCGACATCCACCGCGAGCCGCCCACATTCGACAATCTGTCCACCTCCCAGGAGGTCTTCTATACCGGTATTAAGGTCATCGACCTGATTGAGCCTTACGCCAAGGGCGGCAAGATCGGTCTGTTCGGCGGTGCCGGTGTGGGCAAGACGGTGCTCATCATGGAGATGATCCACAATATTGCCAAGAACTACGGCGGTATGACGGTCTTCACGGGCGTGGGCGAGCGCACGCGTGAGGGCAACGACCTGCTCCGCGAGATGCTCGAGTCCAAGGTCATCCGCTATGGCGACGATTTCTTGGAGAGCATGAAGGCTGGCGGCTGGGACCTCTCCAAGGTCAACAAGGACGAGCTGGCCAAGTCGCAGGCCACCCTGGTGTTCGGTCAGATGAACGAGCCACCCGGGGCGCGTGCCCGCGTGGCCCTCTCCGGCCTGACGGTTGCTGAAGGCTACCGCGACGGCGACGAGACCACCGGCGGTCGCGACATCCTCTTCTTCGTGGACAACATCTTCCGTTTCACGCAGGCCGGCTCCGAGGTGTCCGCTTTGCTGGGCCGTATGCCTTCTGCCGTGGGCTACCAGCCGACGCTGGCCACGGAGATGGGTACCATGCAAGAGCGCATCACCTCCACCAAGCGCGGCTCCATCACCTCCGTGCAGGCTATCTACGTGCCCGCCGACGACTTGACGGACCCCGCCCCTGCCACCACGTTCTCCCACTTGGACGCCACCACGGTGTTGAGCCGTAAGATCTCCGAGTTGGGTATCTATCCCGCCGTGGATCCGCTGGATTCCACCTCGCGCATCCTCTCGCCCGACATCGTGGGTGAGGAGCACTACCGCACCGCCCAACGGGTGAAGGAGACGCTGCAACGCTACAAGGAGCTGCAGGACATCATCGCCATCCTCGGTATGGAAGAGCTCTCCGAAGAGGACCGCAAGACGGTGAACCGCGCCCGCCGCGTGCAACGTTTCATGTCGCAACCCTTCTTCGTGGCCGAACAGTTCACCGGCATCCCCGGCAAGTTTGTGCGCATCGAGGACACCATCAAGGGCTTCAACATGATTCTGGACGGCGAACTCGACCACCTGCCTGAAACGGCCTTCAACCTGGTGGGCACTATCGAGGAGGCTATTGAAAAGGGTGAAAAAGAACTGGCAGCTTCTAAATAATAGGCTATGAACTTGGAAATCAGAACTCCCGACAAATCGGTGTTTTCCGGTGAGGTCACCCTGGTGCAGATGCCGGGCATTGACGGCCTGTTTGAAATCCTGGACCATCACGCGCCGCTGGTAGCCGCCTTGCAAAAAGGCCGCATCAAAATCGAAGACAACGCCAAGCAGCAGCAGTTCTTCGACATCAACGGCGGTGTGGCGGAAGTGCTGGACGGCAATGTGCTGGTGCTGGCCGAGTAGCCGACAAAAACAGATATTAATTTTACAGTATAACAACAAGGAATTTTTACTATGAATTTAATCGACAAAATCAAACAAAACGCCATCAGTGCCAACAAGCGCATTGTGCTGGCCGAAGGCGAAGAGGAGAGAACATTGAAAGCCGCTGACATCATCCTGGACAAAGGATATGCCGGCATCATTTTATTGGGCAACAAGGCCAAAATCGAGGCCCAGGCTGCCGAATGGGGCTTGAAGAACATCGGCAAGGCCGAGATTATCGACCCCATGGACAACCCCAAAAAGGAATATTATGCCGAGATGCTTTGCGAAATCCGCAAGAAAAAAGGCATGACCATCGAGGAGGCCCGCACGCTGGTGGAGGATCCTCTCTATCTGGGCACGCTGCTCATCAAGAACGGCGACGCCGACGGTGAGGTCACGGGTGCGCAGCACGCCACGGGCGATGTGCTTCGTCCTGCCTTCCAGATTGTGAAGACCCTGCCGGGTATTTCCGTGGTTTCTGGCGCGTTCATCATGTGCTTCCCCGACAAGAAGTGGGGCGATGACGGCATCATGGTGTTCGCCGACTGTGCCGCCGACCCGAACACGGACGAGAATAAGCTGGCCCAGATCGCAGTGGTGACCGCCCAGACGGCCCGCACCATCGCCGGCATTGAGCCGCGCGTGGCCATGCTGAGCTTCTCCACCAAAGGCTCTGCCAAACACGAGCTCGTGGATAAGGTGGTCAACGCTACCCGCATTGCCAAGGAGATGGATCCCAACCTGATGATCGATGGTGATTTGCAGGCTGATGCCGCCATCATCCCCGAGGTGGCCGCCAAGAAGGCTCCAGGCAGCCCCGTCGCTGGCAAGGCCAACGTGCTGGTGTTCCCGTCGCTCGAGGTGGGCAACATTGCCTACAAGCTGGTGCAGCGTATGGCTGGCGCCGATGCCATCGGACCGGTGATGCAGGGCATGGCCGCCCCCATCAACGACCTTTCCCGCGGTTGCTCCGTGGACGACATCGTCAGCCTCGTGGCCATCACGGCCTGCCAGGCTGCCGGCAACAAATTCTAATTATTCCGAAATCTGATGTGTAGAGACGCAATGCATTGCGTCTCTACATTTATATTATTATGTTATGAAAAAAATCGCAACCCTATTGTTGGTTCTGCTCACGGTCCTTTCTGCAGGCGCACAGAACGTGAACCTGCCCCGTGCGTTGCGCAATGCCCAACAAAACTCAACCACTACCAATACGGACAAAAAACTCCGCTTTTTCGCGGGTGGCAACATCAATTCCAACTTCGGGTATTACTTCTCCCTCACACCCGAAGCGGGTATCTATGCCACGAATTGGCTCCGCTTTGGCGTGGGACCCCGCTACGAGTTGTCCTATGACAACTCGTTGATGAAGGTGATTCACTCTTTCGGTGCCACCGCCTTTGCCGAGGCTACCGTGGTGAACTATCTGACAGGTCGTGTTGGGTATGAATACTTGAGCTATCCAGAATGGACGGCCATAGACAACCAAGGCAACCCTATCTTCGAGCGTCGCAATGTGCATGTACTGGCATTGGGCATCGGCTTCCAGTCGTATCTTTCCAACAACGTGAGAATGTATGCCTTGTATGTTATCTATCCGGTTCAGAACGACAACAATTATTACAAGAAATTCCTTCCGATGTTTGCCCGTATAGGTGTCGCGGTGGATTTTTAACAACATTATGTCGCGTCTGCCCATCTCATTTCTGCTGGCCAATCGGATCCTGAAGGACAAGGGAAACCGTTTCTCCCGTCCCATCATACGCTTGTCGGTGATGGGTGTCTCCATCGGTATGGTCATCATGATGATGGCCATCGGCATCACGGCGGGCTACAGGCAGGCCATTCGCGACAAGGTCATCGCGATGGGTTCGCACATCCGCATCACCCATTTCGACCAGAACTACTCCCACGAGCAGGTGCCGTTCGACAAGAACCAACCGTTTGTGAAGGAAATACGTCGGCAGCCTGAGGTGGCGAGTTTGCAGAATTTTGCCACCAAGGTGGGCGTCATCAAGACCGCCGACCAGGTGGAAGGCGTGGTGCTGAAGGGTGTGGACGAGACGTTCAACGCCGACCTTTTCCGCCATAACCTTGTGGAGGGCGACCTGCTGCAGCTGGGCGACACCGCCCCGAGCCGCCAAATTGTGATTTCCAAGCAGATGTCCGACAAACTTTTGCTGCATCTTGGCGACAAGGTGCAGACCTACTTCGTGCAGGACCCGCCGCGCGCACGCAGTTTCACCGTGGCAGGCATCTACCACACGGGGCTCCCGGAGTACGACAACATGTTCGCACTGGTGGACATCCGGCAGGTGCAGCGCCTCAACGACTGGGACGAGAACCAAGTGAGCGGCATGGAGGTGCTGATACGGGATTATGACAAACTGGATGAGATGGGCGACTACATCCACCACCACATCAACCCGGACCTCAAGGCGGAGACCATCCGGCAGATCTATCCGGAAATCTTCGAGTGGATTGCGCTTTTCGACACCAATGTGGCGGTGCTGCTCATCATCACCACCTGCGTCTGCATCGTGACGATGCTGTCCATTTTCTTCATTGTAGTGCTGGAACAAACACGCACCATCGGGCTATTGAAGACGATGGGGCTGAAGACCAAAACGTTAGTACAGACGTTTGTGCTGGTGGCCTGCAACATCCTTTTGAAGGGAATGCTCATCGGGGATGCCGTGGCGTTGCTTTTCGGCTGGGCGCAACAACATTTCCATCTCATCAAACTCAACCCCGAAACCTATTACGTGGACTTTATCCCCGTGCATTTCAATGTGTGGGCGGTGCTTGGCCTCAACGCGGGCGTGTTCGTGTTGTGTGCGGCGATGCTGCTCCTGCCCGCGTGGGTGGTGGCGCGCAAAATCACCCCCACAGCGGCCGTCCGCTGGGAATAGGGAGATTTTGGGTGTTTTATTTGAAACGTGTTTTTTTTCTATGTAACAACGTAGGTTTAAGATTATTAACAAAAAAGGAAGGAACTTATGCTAAATCGTTTTTCATTATTGATTCTTCTAATCGTTAATGTGGTGCAATTAGGTGCGCAAAGCGTGGGATATACTTATCATCCGTTTGCGGATGAAGGGTGCTCTGTGATATATACCCCTACCATTGTAAATGATACAGCATACATAGTAGTCAATGTCAAGTCAGATAGACTAATGTTCAATGATAATCCATCTATGCTGGTGCGGTTTTTTGATGATAAGACTTTACAATTGCAAGGGAAAAAATTTGGTGTCACCACAAGTGAAGGAGGTATGATTGTAGGCTATGTTTTTATCCCAACTAAGTCATATTGTGCAACAGCTTGGTTTATGGTGACAGAAGAACAAATGGATTTGTTTTCCCAGGTCGTTGCCAAAATCAGACTGAACACCCAACCCATTATGCACGAGCGAACATTCAAGAAGGATAAAATCGGAATTCCCTTGTTTCAAAACTATCACGAGGTGAAAGAAAAGGTAGAGAATTTCTGATGTTTTTTGTTTAAGGTCTCTGGCTCGCCGCCTTGCAAATGAGGGCGTGAAGAAATCGGTGTCGAGTGAGCGTAAAGAACGGCGAACTGTCCGAAGCAACACGGAACGCAGTGTAGTGTTGCAAGTTTTCGCCGTTTAGCGAACGAGGCCCGATTTTAGCCGTCATTTGCTCAGCGGCAAAGCGCATTTCTTTTGGTTCGTTTTCTTTGGGCAAGAACAAAGAAAATGAACATGATTCAGCGGACATTACGTGTAAGTGATGAGGTTCAACGCCGAATAAAACCAAACGGGATAATTCTTTCCCCTTGTGTGACTATTGTGCCCCGATGAGGTCGGCGGGAGTGATCATCCCCTGCAACCGCCCGTCAGAACGACCGCTATCCGTGATAAACAGCACATCCAACCGTTTTCTCCGCGTTTTGGAACGTTGGAACTTTACAGACACATCCTCCACGGTGGCGTTGGGGTCGATGAAGCCGTAGTGGGCATTCGACTCGTCGGTCAAGCGGATATGGCTAGCGATATCTTGGAAGGTCAGCGTGTCGGACAAGTGCAGAGAGTTGCTTTCGGCCAGCAGGTTCAGCAGCGTCTTGTTGCTGAATACTCCGACAATTTGGTGGTTATCTACGATAGGGATGTAGGAGTAGTCGTTGCGGTGCATCACCTGGATGGCGGCGAATACCGAGTCGGTTGGGGCGGGGGCGAAGATCTGGCCCGCGCGGATGGCCAGACGCATCAGGGTCACGGGATTGAGTGCGTAGTAGAGGTTGTTGACCTGCCGCACGGCCTGGTCGGTGACGATGATGAGGTCGTCGCCCGCCTTCGACCAGTCGTAGTGGGAGAGCAGGTTGCGCAGAAGGCGGCAGAAGGCGAGGTTGCTGCGCAGGCTCTTGTAGCGCGGCATCTGTTCCAGGTCTTTCATATCCGTGACGTTCAGATTGTTGAGCACCCACTCTTCAATCTCACGATAGCGTTCCAAAAATTGTGTGGCCTTGTTTTCCATCATTTTTGTATAAAAATCATTTCAGAACGCAAAAGTACACATTTATTGCACGCGGATGGTTTCTACTATCCAACATGTTTAATCTTCCTCGCCGGAAAATTTGTGAACTATTTGTGATTTTCGGCACGATACCTGATGAAATCGGCAATAGTGGCGGTGGCGGGCGGGGATATAAAAAAAGCACCCATTCTGCTGTGAATCGGTGCTTTTCTGTTTGCGCTCCCTCAAGGACTTGAACCTTGGACCCTCTGATTAACAGTCAGATTATATCCTTTATTATCATTAATTGTTATTTTTGCAAACTGATTGTAACAACTGGATAATGAAGGAGATATATGAAAAATGTTTTAGATTGTTTCGGGAAGTTTTCGGAAAATGTTAGTACCTTTGTTAGTACCTTTTTATGTGCACCATTGGCATTCTCCTTTTATGTGCACTTGATATTTTTTTATTCATCATTGATACTTCATTTAATTACCGTTGATATTTTTTGTTTTTTGTTGAATTTTTTTTGTGGATTTTTATTATATGATCAAGAAAGGCTCTAATGCGAAATGAATAAACCGAGTGTAAATATTATCCGCAACCCCAAGTCTCCCCGTAGGGATGCTGACCGCAATCCCGACAGAAGGATACTGGTGTTGAGAGTTACCCATGATAGGAACACGAGGTATTATACAGCTGGAGGCAGAACTAAATTGACCGTGCAGGAATTCAACAACAAGAACTTGAAAATGTATAAAACAGCATACGAGGAAGTGCTCCCCGCTTATAATGCTGCCATAGATATTATCAAAAAGCTTGGCGAAAATTTCAATTTCCCGTCCTTCACACAAGACTACAAAAGGATTGTCCACAAAAAGATCAGCAGTGTATACGATGTACGAAGCGTTTTTGCTGAATACATGTCTGATACGACTAACCCTCGACCAATATCCGACAGGACGAAGGGAGCATACAAAACCGCCTTAAACTGGTTGACAAAATACAAAGAAAAACTAACAATAGAAGAAATAACAGAAGAGATGATCCCCAAGCTGGATATGTTTATGCGCAAACATCAACCTGACATTTCGCAAAACACGATCAATGCTCATTTCAGGTGTATTAGAGCAGTCTGCAATTTTGCTGTGGACAGGGGTTATGTTGATGATAAAAAACCATTCAAAAAATATTCGCTCACGTCTACGAGAAAGGTTAATTATGGTCTGTCATGCGAAAGCTTGAAACAAATACTTGCATATAAAAGTTCTGACCCTAAGGCAGAGTTTGGTCGAGACATGTTCGCTTTATCATTTTTGTTAAATGGACACTATCTAAGTGATTTATTGCGACTTAAAAATAAAAATATTAGCAAAGTGGAAAATAATTGGATGGTTCAGTTCATCCGACATAAAACCAGACGACGTTCAATCACAGTATCAATATTCTTTTTGGATGCGACAATGGAACTCATAAAAAAATATGGTTCTATAAATCCATCTCACCCAAACGACTACATCTTTCCATTCTTGAGTAATGCAAAAACGGAAAAGCAAATAAACGACCGAGTGCATGACATAAACGATAGGGCTAATATTGGTCTTCACATTGTTGCCGAGGATCTTGGTCTTCCATTCATCACAATGGCTCAGGCGAGGCATACCTTTGCCACTTGGTCGCTGGAGAATGGTAGAAACATGGCGGATATTCAGAGCGACATGGGACATGCCAATGTGACAACCACACAGGGTTATATTAATTCGTTGAGAACAATTTCAATGATCCAATGTAAGGAACTGAAGGAACAGCTGCTGAAGGAGGTGATATAGAGCACTCTTGACCTATTTTGCGAAAAAAAACAACAAAAATATGACTAATAGTATTGAAACAATGGGAAAAAGAAACGAATTTGAAACCAAAATGGTTCTTAACGGAGAGCCAACAAAAGTATCCGTTGAGGTTATAGAAGAGAACGGCAGATACTACGTACAATGTCTAGTCGATTCCAATCACTTTGACGGAGTGGATGTACTTGACCAAATCCGCTCATGGGCTTCGGCATTTGGAGTAAAATTGCCTGCGGAACAAATTGGCATATACTATCGGGAACCAGCTCAAGCTAGAGACGTGATGGAAGATGACTTTGATCTTATAGGCGACCTGTGTGATTTTGGTGATTAACCATTTGGATAGGCAGGCATATAAAATCGTTTTAGCTATAGTTGTAGCATAAAATTCTGTACAATTCATTCCGAAAAATGCTATTTTTGTATGTCAAAACTTTAATCCTAATACCGTTATGAACACGATTTTATTCATTTTGTTAGCATTGATGGCGATTTGCACCATCTGCACCGTCATTGTGATGGTCAGTTTTTTCTCAAGAAAGTCCGCAACGTCTGAAATCTTTTTAAAAGAATTTGACCGTTTGGAGAGTAAAATTTTGGATGAAAACAGAAATGCTCGGCATGAGCTTTCCGACAACATTGACAAAATCAGGAAAGAATTATCTGATAACGTGGGTCAGATGCGGATGGAAATATCTGGCACTGTAGATAAACTACGTATCGTTGTCGAAGAGAAGCTGTCAACAATGTCTGAGAAATTTCAGGAAGGTTTTGATAAGAATACAGAAAGAATGGTAGAAGCTCAAAAGGAGAGATTCTCTGCCATGGACAAACGTCAGGAGTTCCTTATCCAAACTACCGAAAAGAGATTGGACGAAATGCGGGCAACCGTTGATGAAAAGTTACAGAAGACCTTGAACGATAGGCTTGGACAATCTTTCAAAATGGTCAGCGAGCAGCTTGAAAGCGTTCAACAAGGTTTAGGCGAGATGAAAAACCTCGCTTCCGATGTCGGAGGCTTAAAGAATGCCCTGACCAATGTGAAAATACGAGGTAATTTTGGAGAGTTTCAGCTCAAATTGTTACTTGAACAGATATTATCACCTGAACAGTATGATGAGAATGTCGCCACTGTACGAGGAAGTTCTGAGCGTGTAGAATTCGCCATTAAACTACCTGGCAAAGGTGATTCTAAAGGTACTGTATATCTGCCAATAGATTCCAAATTTCCCAAGGATGTTTACGATCAATACATTGATGCCATAGACAATGCGGATGCGGATGGTATCAAATCGAAATCCAAACAGTTTGAGAACACTATTATTGCTATGGCGAAAGACATCAATAGCAAATACATTTCTGTTCCCGATACGACCAATTTTGCCATAATGTTTGTTCCTGTTGAGAACATTTATGCAGAAGTCATTCGCCGTTCAAGTTTATCACAAGAATTGAGGGACAAATATAATGTGCTTGTCACGGGCCCAACTACTTTGGGTGCCTTGCTCAGCAGTTTGCAAATGGGGTTCCGAACATTGGCTATTGAAAAACGAAGTAGCGATGTTTGGACAACTTTGGGTGCGGTAAAAACAGAATTCTCTAAATTTGGCGATCTCCTAGAGAAGGCCAAAAAGAACATTGACACGGCCTCGGAGACTATCGAGCAACTACAGGGCAGACGTACAAAAGCAATTAATCGTAAACTTCGGGATATTGAAGCCCTGCCTACGGATCAAGCAGCTACACTCTTGCCAGACATGAATGATGAAAGTGTCTTAGATGATGACTAATGGTTTTAAAATATGATTGGCGGAAATTGTGTACTTTTGCAAAATGAAATTTTCTATCATTGTAGAATGGATTTGAACAAAGACAGCTTATATGAAAACAATTGAAGAACAACATATATTGTTGGAGGATCTATTGGCACAGGCTCGCCAACGCCAAAGTGCTGGAGAAACGGAGTGGATGGAGTTTAAAACTAATATCGGCGAGTCTCGATGCAGTGTTACGTATGAGGGAGTGGGGAACTATATCTCAGGTCTTTCTAATTCGGCCTGCCTGAAATACAGGCCACATGGTTATTTGATTTTAGGAGTGGAGGATGGAACATGGAATGTGGTTGGAACCAATCTGAAAATGCCGACAGCTAAATATGGCAATCAGGATTATGAACTATGGCTTAGAAAAAACTGTTCGCCCATTATCCCCTTTGAAATTGAGGAGTTTGAGTACGAAGGCAAACACATTGTTATTTTCGAGATACAGGCTGCGGCAGGAGAACCTGTAAATTTCAAGGGAGCTGCTTATGTGAGGGTTGGAAGCAATCTGACGAAGCTCAAAGATTTCCCAGACTTTGTTCGCCAGATATACAATTCACAGAAAGACTGGAGTGCCGAGATTGTAAAAGATGCCACATTCGACGATCTTGATCCCGATGCTATCAAAGAAGCTCGCAAGATGTATGCCAAGAAACACGAGGACTTGATGGCGGAGATGAAATCGTGGGATGATGTGAAGTTTCTGAACAAAGCAAAGATCACCAAACAAGGCCAGATAACCAATACCGCAATATTATTGTTGGGACGCACCGAGAGCGAACATCTTATTTCGCCAGCTGTTGCACGTATTAGGTGGATATACAAGGATTCCAAAGGTGAAGAGAAAGATTTTTCCATCGAAACATGTCCGTTTGTCATTGCAGCTAATACGGTTTACAGGAAAATACGTAACTGGAAGTACAGATATATGAATCCAGAGCTTCTTTCGCTAGTGCCAGATGAACTGGATACATACGACCCTTTTATCATTCGGGAAGCATTAAATAATGCCATAGCTCATCAGGACTATGGACGTTATGGCATGATCAACGTAATAGAGGAAGAAGACCGACTGATCTTTACCAATTTGGGGACTTTCATTCCCAACAGCATTAAGAATGTGTTGATAAACGATGCCCCTGAGGAACATTATCGTAACAGGTTTCTGGCAACAGCAATGGTGGAATTGGGCATGGTGGACACGATTGGCAGCGGTATCAGACGGATGTTTAACAAGCAACGTGAACGCCTTTTCCCCATGCCTGATTATGAGTTTAGTGATGACAGGGTTAAAGTGACGATTATCGGCAAAGTGGTGGACATTGACTATGCTATGCTCTTGACCAGAGACAAAACACTGACTTTGCTTGACATAGAAATGTTGAGCAGGTTACAAACCCATCGCCCACTAAGTGACGATGAAATTGCTTACTTGAGAAAACGTAAACTGATTGAAGGCCGAAAGAATGCATTGTATTTTGCCAAGAGTGTGGCTAAAGCTACAGGCCAAAAAGCAGAATATACTCGTAACAAAGGATTCGATGATAATTACTACAAGGATCTTATCCTGAAAGCTTTGGATCAACATGTGACAATGAGTCGTCCAGAAATAGATACGCTGTTGATGACGAAATTACCTGAAGCTTTGACTGACAAACAGAAGGTTTCCAAGATTGGGAACTTGCTAACGTCACTACGAAAAGCAGACAAAATAGTTTTTGGCGAGAAGAAGTTATGGAGGCTAAAATAATTCTCTTAAAGTATGAGCATTTCAAGAGAACTTTAAGAGAACTTTAAGAGAACTTTAAGAGAACTATGCATGTGAATCATTGATAATCAACAAGATTTGTATATGGTTCCGTTGGTGTAAATGTTATAGAAAAGTATACCAAGTAAAGGTTTTTCAATATGACGGGCAGGAGAAAAATCCTGCCCGTCATGTTGTATTTATCAAATTGTTAGTCTAATCTCTCATAATCAAACCAAGCTTTTGTTGCATTCGCCCGCTCATAATCAAAGCCATATCTGTCCATATACATGGCTTTGATTTCTTTTGCACCATTGTAGAATGGGTCGGATGTATGACGCTCTAAAGTCACGATGATTTCCATCTCAGGAGTCAAAACGGTGTTGTTTGTTCTGTGAATAGCTTTCGGTGTGATTCTATAAACCTTACTCATTTTCGTTTCCCTATTACGTGTCGGGCGCAACTGCTAGAATTTTTTGCCTACTCTATTGAACGCTTTTCGGCTGGGGCGTTTTGATTATTTTGCTCTTCCTTTATGTTTTGATAGTTGTTGATGATTGATCCTGTAACTAAGTTCAGCAACAGGAAGACTGACAGCGAAAACCAAACTATGTGGTAGGTGGTGATGACCACAGGATTCACACGGATAACGCCGTACTCGTAGGCGGAGATAGTGTTGTAACGCAGGTCTGTCCAATCCTCGCCTGTTAGCTCGCGGAATAGAGTAAACATTGCTTCCGACAGCGACCCGAACGGGTCAGGAGAGTTGTCGGGGGCGTTGTGAACTTCACGCATAAACTGTTCGTATCTTGAGCGGTCTTCTAGCGTTAGCTTTTCGGGGTCGGGCAACTTGAACATGCTTACCCCTATTATAGCAAACAGGTAAATGAAAATCGCAAACAGGATGACGTACCACACCATAGACACCATCGATTTGGTAAGCACAGTAGTAATAAGTTTGATTTCTTTTCCAGCCCTGAGCAATCGAAGTACGCGCAATACACGGAGCACCCTAATAGCCATCATGGCGGAAGCATTGGCAAAGAGATCCTCTGGAATATAACCAATCAACACAAGAGTGAGGTCGAAGATGTTCCAACCGTTAGAGAAAAACTCCCTCACATTTTCTCTCGCCATGAATCGCATCAGGATTTCCACGGTAAAAATCAGCAAAATAATCCTCTGTATCAGTCCGATGGTGGGATCACAAACATTTAGTTCGATACCGATAAGTACGGCGTTCACGAGAATAACAATCGTTATCGCCCACTCAAAATAGCGGTTCGAAACAATGGAACTGAAAAAGAATTTAAGATTCATGACGAGAAGCGTTTAGTCTGCTATTTCTTGTTCTTTCTGTCGAAATGGTCTTCCAAACGGCTCATGGTTGCTTCTCCGAAACCGCCACTTTTTACATCCTCCTTGAAGTTCCTGATTTTTCGCCTAATTTTTCGGATAATCACCAACAATGGAATTCCGAAAATCAAAGCGTAAACCAAGATCTCAATGAAAATGTTGGATTCTGAAGGGTTGGCAGCTTCTGAAGCAGTTTCTGCATAGACAGCAAAATTGCAAATCACAAGTATCAGTGCCAGCATGTTGTTTTTTAAATTTCTCATAGTGGTATATTTTTAGGGATAATTGTTAACATCTTCTTATCCAAGATCCTCCGTTGTTGGAGGAGACGAACAGCCCGTTTTCGGTGGTGGCAATTATCTCAGAGCCATTGTTTACCAAATCAAGGAATTCTCCAGTGCTGGCAGATCCAACACAGCGGGTCATCCATGATCCACCATGATTGGTAGACACCTCTATTTTTCTCTTGTTTTTGGGGCTAATACGTATCAGTTCCCCATTATAGACTATCATTTGCGGCATAATCATTCTCCCTAGTACGTGTCGGGCACAACTTTTAAAAATGCCTACTCTATTGAACGCTTTTCGGCGAGGGCGTATGGGATGGAACCTGCGGCAAAAATATATCGGAAGTGTGCAAAAGTGCGGCACTGTTCACCAATCCTCTTCAAACTCCCAATCCAAAAGTTTTCCATTCAAGTCGAAAACTTGACATGTGGTGCAACCGCCTATTTTGTACCCTCCCGAATAAACTAAAGTATAGGGAACATATATTTTCTGGAGGAAGATTCTTCCTATGAATAGTGGCTCAATACTCTTCAAATGTTTCGGTAACTTGACGGAAGTGATATAGTCCGAAAAACAATCATCACAATCATTGCTCAAGACTTCTATATAATAGTATTCGTCCTCCACATCAATCAAGTCGGGCAAGTCAAGATGACCGCGTTGGAAACGCATATTCCAGCCCATAAAAATTGTGATGATGTTGTCGAAATTCGTGCAACACAACGATCCATTGTGGTTTTCTGCCCAAAAATATCTCTCACTCTTTTCTTCTGGTATAAACTTTTGGATATAACAATCCCGATAGGCATCGTGATCATCGGAAAAGTATTTGATACTCAACAACTGCTCCTCTGAATATTCGTGTAGTTCGCCATCAGTTAGCATCACCAAACAATCAGGTGGTATTTCCAAGATGGAGCCACGCACTAATCCTGTGGAAGTTTCCACCTCCACAAAGTCCCCGATAGAAAGTGTTTCCCGTAAAAATTTTAACATAACGGCATGTTTTAATATGGTAAAACAGCGCACATATTAGATAGAAAATGGTGCGACCTATGCGAATTATTAGACACTCATTTTCTAAACCCAATGAAGTTCGTCTCCTTGTTGCCAATCTTTTCATAGCGGCATAGTTCTTCAACGAATTGCATGTCAGGGTGTATTCCGTTGAGTACCTCATCCATAATAACCTTGCGGACGATGTTGTCGATTTCGCCGCCTGAGAAATTGTAGCGTTCTGCGAGTATGCGACTTTCGTTTTCAGACAACCAAGAGAGTTTGCTCTTCCAGATAGACTGTTTTGCTTCCACCGTGGGATTGTTGAAACGGATTTTGAATAGAAAACGTCGTTCAAAAGCTCTGTCCAAGTTATCTATGAGATTGGTGGTAGCTATGAGTATTCCATCCTGTTTTTCCATTTCTTCAAGGATAATGTTTTGGATGGCATTCTCTGTTTGCGCCACGTTTGATGAAATGCTATCCTTGCGTTTGGAAAAGAGAGCGTCTGCTTCGTTGAAAAGTAGAATCGGCTTAAGAGGGGATTTTTTGCACAGTCCAGCATAATCGGTAAATATACGCTTAATAAGTTTTTCGCTTTCACCAAACCAGCAACTTTTGGAACTTGCTATGTCCACGTGACACACTGCACGACCTGTAGCTTTGGCAATTTGCATCGCAGTTTCGGTTTTCCCTGTGCCAGGTTGCCCATGGAAGATGGCAGCAACCCCCTTAGGTAGCGACTGTTCTTCCAATCGTTTTTGCAGCTCTGAGAAACGCTCTTCTTGGAGATTTTCTTTCAGCAGATTTAGCTGTCGCGAGAGTTCTTCATCATAAAACAAGGACTTTTCTTGAATGTCTTCGGGGTATATTGTTTTCTGGTCTCGATTTTTGGATTTGGCAAAAAGCTCGAAATCTTCCTCTAAAAAGAGTTGTTTCCCTTTTTCGGTCAGGGTCAAATTACTATCAGAGAATATTGTGTCACGAAGGAGGATCACTAAATCTAACTTTTGCAGAATCTGCTTTTCGTCCATCAACTCCTTTGCAATTCGAAAACGAGTGCTAGGATTACTATACATGTCCTTCAGCGTACAATTGATTCCCGTTTCACCATGAGCAAGAAAATCGTCGCAAATCTCATAGAATAAGACTCTGTCTTTAGTCTCAAGATTCAATTTCTTGACATTCTGAACAAAAGTAAGAGTATTGTTCTGTTGTTCCATCTCATATGAACGTTCAAAAAGATCGGAGGTGGATATCTCGTCATCACTACGTAGCTCGATCAAATCGGAAATTTCGTTGACAAATTTATATCGATCAAGACGTGCTTCTTTCAATATACAAGGGTCAAATGGATGTTCATTCATTACGGAGTCCACTACTTTTTGCTCAATATCATAATATTCAGAATGTCTTTTCCCAGCTCGTTTTAGGAATTTACCAGATACCAGACGGTCAAATTCTTTTTTCAAAGGAAGCAGCACCATACTCTTTACATTGAAAAATTTGTGGACATCGTTCCAATCTATATAATTGTCTTGGAATTTATTGCAGAAGGCAACCATCATAATAACAGCCTGAATGGTTGAGATACCGAGGAATTTGGCGACATCCTCCAACTTTTTAACAATCTCACATATCTCTGTTTTGCTAAACTCTTTATGAATGGCTGAGTCGTTCTGCCGTGTCAATGCATGATCTAAATGAGCAATAGAATTGGGTGCCACGGCTTCTAATAAGATAGTCTCAGAGTTTTCCATTTTTAATGCAAGAAAACTCAATGTCTGCAAAATGTTTTCTTTTTTCATATCCTTACAATTTTTGAACGCTGCAAAAATATAACGCCTATATGCCAAAATATGGCACAGCGATGTTCTATTTTTGCCAGCGTATTTAAACATCAAAGAAAATGGATAGAACGAAACACATCATTATTCCTGTGGGCTACAACGCCGTGCAGTGCAAAGAGGGTATTATGCAGCACCTGCCCTCCTCATACGCATACGAATGGATGGAAAGTGAGAATTTTGTCAGGGAGAACCTCTATTGTGCGGAGGATGGGCTATACGACCCGTCTGTGGAGGTGTGGCTCCTCGTGTGGGACTCGCCCACGAACATGGTACCCGCGCCGCACCCGAATCCGAATGTCAAGCACAGATGCTCGAACACAGAACTGCAAATTGCGGCCATGGGGGTGAACCTCTTGTGGTGCAAAGCGCATCACGCCAACATCAAGCGGCATCTCATATACCTTTTACCACCGCACTTCGATTCCAAACTCTATGACCGTCCCCTCGACCGCCATTTCTTGGGGGTGGATGACATTCACGTGATTGACATGCAAGAGGAACTTTCGAAGGCAGATGGCAACATGCCGTTAGAGGATTATTTTAGGGACATGGAACTGAAAGTGGCGGAGGTTATTGCTGGGCCAAAACCGACTATAGTTCAAATAGAGTAATGGAAAATATTGGTTGTTGATTAGAAATAATTTTTTTGTAGTTTTGCGGTTAGAAATTATTACAATAAGTAAATAGTAAAATTAATAACAGTTGCGCCCGACACGTATTAGGGTTATTATTATGATTACCAAGATTTATGAAGCTCGTGACCATTCTAGCCGCCCTGAAAACTATCCTTTTATGATAATTAAGGATGGCGAAGTATTTAAGGCTCGTGACCATTCTAGCCAACCAGAAAACTATCCAACAATAATTATCGATGGAGATATGATCTTTGAAGCTCGCGACCATTCTCATCATTCTGATAATTACCCCTTTCTGATTGTTAATGGAGGTGAGATCTATAAGGCTCGTGACCATTCTAAACACCCAGAAAACTATCCTTTTATGATTATCGAGGGGGATATGGTATTTGAAGCTCGCGATCATTCTCGTCATCCTGAAAACTATCCTTTATTAATCATTGAAGATGGTCAGATTTTTAAAGCACGCGACCATTCTCGTCACCCTGAAAATTATCCCATCCTGATTATTGACGGTTATTATGATGAAGCAATACTAGCTGCTATTATTTGGGAATGTGGTCTCATTGCAAGATACTAATTTAACGATAGGGGTGGTCTATTGAGTGTTGGACATTCCGTTTTTAAACAATTTACTTTTGCAACAATGAAATTCACAAGTATTCCCGACACCCCCTGTCCCGAAAAGGATTCTTTCGGGATACATCCCTATGCACAGGGGTTAATACGCTTCATAGAGGGCACCAACACACCAATAACCATCGCTTTGCAAGGCGAGTGGGGCAGTGGCAAAACCTCTTTGATGAACACTCTCCAAGATGAGTTATGCGGACCTGATGGGCAATTCCTCCCCGTGTGGATCAACACATGGGAGTATGCCCTGATGCGCGACTCGTCATCCACATTGATTCAAATCATTTCCAAAATGGTGCAGCAGACTGCCAGCAACAACGAGGTCAAACGAAAAGCACTGTTTGAAAAAGTGAAGAGGATTAGTGCTGTGGCCGCAAAAACAGCTATTGGCATCACTGGCGGAGACGGCAGCGCGATAGACGAGTTCTTTTCAACTAAAAATTCATCTGTGGGCGAACTTCGTGACGAATTGCAAGAGACGGTAAAAGAAAAAGTCAAGGAAAGCGGGAAAAGTGGTTTCATATTCTTCATCGATGACCTTGACCGTATCAATCCGCCAACAGCTGTTGAACTGTTAGAGCTACTGAAGAACATCTTCACACTCGAAAAGTGCGTCTTTGTCCTCGCCATAGACTATGATGTGGTGGTGAAAGGGCTGAAACCCAAATTCGGGGAACTCACTGATACCAATGAACGCGAATTTCGATCCTTCTTCGACAAAATCATCCAAGTGCCGTTCACTATGCCTGTGAGCAATTATCGCGTGGATAAGTTTCTACAAGATTCTCTCTTCAGTATCGGTTGGTGCAGCTCTACACAGCACGACAACAAGGTTCTGATGTCGCATATTTCTGAAGCGGCAAAAATCACCGTGGGAAACAATCCACGTTCGTTGAAACGCCTGCTCAACAACCTGTCGCTCATTAAGTGTATCAATGAGGCACAAGACAAAATCGATGGAGATTTCTTAAAAGACAATCTTTCAGTTTTTCTAAGTTTTGCCTTGGTGAGTATGCAGATTGCTTACCCTAGAATATATAATGTTTTGAACAAATATCCTAGTTTCACAACATGGAATGAAGACATCGCTTTTCAGTTGAATCTCAAACCATTAGAGGAAACAACTCGCAATAATTTGGCCTCAGTATCAGAATTTGACGAAGAATGGGAACAATTGCTTTACCGTATATGTTTTGCTGACTATTATCTTCGCAACAAGGCGTTAAACATCTCCATGTTGCTTAACTTAATGCGTACTGTCATTGTGGAAACGCACAAACAAGATGTGAAACATAATGCAAATACGACTGAATCATATATTGATTCAGGGTTAGATGAACCTAGAATTATTGAAGACCATATTCGTTCCGCAATGCTTTCCTCGGCAGTCACAAACATAGAAGCTAACGATCAAGCACCTGTGGATTATCATCATAGCAGTTTTCTAAAAGAAGTGCGTGATTTGCTCATTGTGTCTTTGAAAAAGGTATTGCCTCAATATGACCACATTATTGCACCTGCCTCTGCACGTGTACAGGAGAATGCCCCTATTCAATTGACACCAGACATATCTGTCAATTTGCATACGTATTCTGATAAAGGACGCATACGGCTGAATCTGCAAATGGTTGTCTATATGCACTGTCAGTGGAATACTGTTCCACAATACCTTGAAGAACTTGGATATAAAGATCAATATGCCGAAATAAGCCAGAAATATGAAGTGACCGTCCACAAATTCTCACACAAACGTATAACATGTTATGAAAGCCGACCATTAGAAGAGGGGGCTTATCCATATTACAACGAGCATTATTTGCGAATGCAATTTGGAGTGCTGTTTCCCGATACTGATGCTTTTAAAGAGAGGAATACTATTGCAGACATGACCGAAATGATATGTGCAATGCTTACAACAAGGCAACAGATAGATTCTTTGTTAAGTAACAACTGATTTTTTCCACTCATCTTTTTAGGATTTGAGTGAAAAAATAAGAGAAAAGCTTGAAAAACTTTTTTCTTTCAACTCAAGCACAACTACGCCTCATTTTGGCATAGTTGTGCTTTATTTTTGCCAACGTAATTCAAACGGTCACTAATATGGCAAAAAAAAGACAATTACTAAAGCATAACGTGCAGGAGGAATCATACGCCGACGTATGGGACTTGTATCATACGCTTGCAGCACACATCGCCACGAAGCTGCGGCGGTTCTTGGAGGCCGAGAAACGGCGTTACCACACCGTCCCCAGCGACTTTCGCAGTGAGAAGGATTGGCAGGGGGCATTGCGTACCATGATTCGCACCTTTGACCTGTTAGCTTCCCCGTCCAACCTTCCTGAGTATCGTGATTCTCGATTATCGGAAGTTGATCAGGAAAAACTTATCCATGAGGGGTTGAAGCTCTTCTGTGATCATTTCCAGTCGTTGTGGTTGTAAAAAAACAATATAACGTATTACGAATATGACCAATCAAAAAAGTCTAGAAATCATTAAGATACAAGAGCAAACCGACACAGACTTTTTACGTCGGTATCTCAGACAGTGCGAGTGTGAGATTTTGAGGTTGGCTTGCGATTTCGGCGAAAACTACGACGAAGACTACGACGAAGACAACATGGGGATATCCATTCTCCGTAACGAGGACGAAATATTAGAACAAGTCGAGATTCGTTGTACCTTACTGAACCGAATGTTTGAATTGAACTACTCGGAGACCTATTTTCGAGATTTGGAGATAACCAACAAACGACTTCTCCAGATGGAAGCTAAGGTTTTGGAAATCCATAAGAACGGAATCAAGCAGCTGACGACTATCCAACCATTTTTCAGTTTAAGTTCCAGTTTGACCTATCGCCACGACGCTCAGAACCCGAAACTTATCATTAGGGAAGATGACGGTTTCTACGGTTCACAGTGGAACGACATGATAGAGATTCTCGACATGATAGGCAGTGTTAGTATGACGGACAATTTATATAGTTGCTATGGAGACTCTTCTGACTCCTATACATACAAAGAACCATGTGAAATAGACCTCGTACTGCCCAAAGAAATCTTGTTTTGCTACTCCTTCTGTGAACTTTGTAACAGTCAGTACTACAGCATTCCTGACATCATGCGCATGACCACTTATCATATCTGCCAAGAAGTATTTATGGATCAGCTGATAAGTTTGGATTGAGCGTGGAAGAAAGCAATCATTATAATACGCCCAAAGAATGTTCAATCATGCAAGATTTCGCCGCCATTGATTTTGAAACCGCCAACGGACAACGCAGCAGCGTATGTAGCGTGGGTCTAGTGGTCGTTCGCAACGGGCTCATTGTCGATACGTACTATAGTCTCATTAAGCCAGAACCCAACTACTATGCTGGGTTCTGTCAGGAGGTGCACGGACTCTCGCATGAAGATACCGATAACGCCCCTCTGTTCCCTGATGTGTGGCGACAGATAGAACCGCTAATCGAGGGGTTGTCTCTTGTGGCGCACAACAGTTCGTTTGATGAAAGCTGTCTACGAGCGGTGTTTGGTGTTTATCAGATGGACTATCCCTATTACGACTTTCACTGCACCTGCCGCGCCTCTCGACAGCATTTCGGACAGCAGCTCCCCGACCACCAGTTACATACTGTTGCAGCTGCTTGCGGCTACCCGATGACGAACCATCATCACGCCCTTGCGGATGCAGAGGCGTGCGCAAGGATTGCGATGGAGATATTGTAGGGAATGTAAAAGGTATAAAGGATTATTTTGTAGTTTTGCAAAATCAAAAACTTCATATCATCAGTAATTATTCAAAAATATGGCAAGAACAAACGAATCAGATTTAAGACTCAATGAGTTGTTTGGAAGCAAGGCTTTCAGAATCCCCAATTATCAACGAGGATACGCTTGGGGAGAGCGTCAATGGAACGACCTGTGGGAGGACATTTGGGATATTGAAGTTGATAACGTTACTGAAGAATACCGTCGCCACTATACAGGTACTATCGCATTACAGGAAATTAATCGAAATAGTGTTCCTCAAGAGGAATTATGGTTTGTAGATGAAGGTGATAGGTTTTTTGATGTCGTTGATGGTCAACAAAGACTCACAACTATCGTCATTCTTTTACATGAACTGATTAAGGTTTATCCCATTACTGAAGAACGGAGTGCTTTGATGAAAAGATACATATATCGAAAGAAGGAAAGTGCTGAAACAAAACTCTGCCTGTTCTCATACAAGAAAGAGGATAAGAATAGACAATTCCTTCTGAATAAGATATTTGAAGACGTGTCTGAAATTTTACCTAATGATCATGTCAATGTATATACAAACAATCTCCTGCTGGCGAAAAATTGGTTCAAGGACAAAATAAATGCTTTGTCAGATGGAGAAAAAAAAGATTTGCTCATAAGACTGCAAACCGCATTGGCTTTTGATACGAAGTATATTACAGATAACCTTTCAGTTCAAGCTGTGTTTGAAACCATGAACAACAGAGGAAAACCTTTGACAATTCTTGAAAAATTAAAGAACAGACTGTTGTTTTTGGCGGCAAAATTGCCTAATGATCATGTTGACATCTTGCTACTTTCAAAAAAAATCAATGATGCTTGGCGTATCATTTATGATTGTTTAGGAAAGAATCCCAACAACATGTTGGATGAAGACGAATTTCTTTCCGCTCATCTCACCCTAATACGAAAACCCACAGACTATGTTTTTTCCGAACAAGTGGCAGAAAAAAAAGTCTTTGAAATGTTTTGTAATCGTTCGACAAATTATTTGCTTGACTATTCAAGAAGTCAAGGGGATAATCCAGCTCATGAAACAAAAGTTGACTATGAGAAAATCGAAAACTATGTATTGGACATTGCCGCATTCGTACCTTATTGGTATGAGGTTGTAAATAGTGATGACGTTAGAATAAAGAAACTCCTTTTGCAGAATTCCTCAAAAGAAATGCGCCTTTTATTGGCTGAGTTGCTTATGTTTAAAGCTTCCAGTGAAGAAGTTTCATTAGCGGATTCCTGCATTGATTTGCTTTTGAAAATCGGATTCAGGAACAGTATTCTAGGACTTAATGTTCTCGATGAGAGGACATATGCGAGTCGTGCAAGAGAATTGCATCAACACGAAATAGCATTGTCTGAATTATGTTTGGATTTCCAGACCAAACTTGAAATGCCATGCAATGTTGATGCTATGATTGGACAATTTGATTATTTATTTGAGTATTTACGTGGTAATAAAGGTTTCCATAGGTGGGGCGGTCTAAAGTTCTTTTTGATGGAATACGAATGCTATTTGAAAGAACAAAAAGGAGATTTTGAACATGTGAGCTGGGACAATTTCAACGAAATAAACATCGAACATATCATGCCACAAAGCTATGAAGCAAATTGGGAAAAAGAAATGGAAAACTATTTAGGAGAAAAAGTCTTAACAGAAGACGAGAGAAACAGGGCACAGAAAATAATCATTAACACCCTCGGAAATCTGACGATACTAAAAGATGCCAAAAACTCCGCTTTACAAAACGACTCTTGGAATAAGAAACAAGGGAGATATGAAACAGGCTCATTTAGCGAACAGGAGATTTCTAAAGAACAAAACTGGGATAAGAAATCCATTTGGAAAAGAGGCTGTAAAATGTTGGATTTTATGGCAAATATGGTTGATGGGTTGAGCTTCTCCGAGGAGCAGAAAAAGAAATTGCTTTTTGTTTCAGACAAATATTTTATAGAGGAAGAGTCAAGCAAAGAGTAAAAAACAATATAATGTCCACATCCCTTATTACAGACTTCTCTCACTATACCACTGTGCTTAATCTCGTGATGAAGTCTAGGCACTCATTGTGGATTGGTACCGCTGACATCAAAGACCTATACGTGTTGCAAGGTAAGTCTGAAAAACCATTTCTTGGGGTATTAGCTGAACTAATCAGCAGGGGTGTGGAGGTGCGACTCATCCATGCAAAGGAACCTGGTCCGAACTTCCGCGCTGACTTTGATCGTTACCCGCGACTAGCAAAATTACTGGAAAGAGTAATGTGTCCGAGGGTTCATTTCAAAATCATCGTGATTGACCAATCCGTTTGCTATGTTGGTAGTGCGAACCTCACGGGTGCTGGCATGGGGATGAAATCCGCCCTCCGCCGCAATTTCGAAGCAGGTGTCCTCACCGATGATCACGCTCTCGTAACCGCTGTCATCGAGGAATTCGATAAAGTGTGGCGTGGCAGCGAGTGCGAAAAGTGCCAACGGCGCAATGTGTGTCCAGATCCGATAGTGTAAAAGGATTCCTTTTGCAACTGATGTTATTTCCGTCGCTCCCTTTTATGATTCTTCGCAATCTCCTTCCCGATTCGCTCCATCTTCGAGCGCAAGGAAGTGGGTTCAAGCACTTCAACGGAGTCGCCCATGGAAAGCAACTCCTGCACAAAGTCAAAAGATGGACGCAAATAATAGCTGAAGATGGTATGGTTATCGGTAATCTCCATCTCTTTCTGGGAGTGGTGAAGCGGCAATGAACGGAGATAGTTTGCCTGATAGTAAGCCACTTTTAGTTTGATGAATTGCGGATCTTCATCACCAACGATGATTCCAAAACAGGTGGAGAAGTAGGCATTTGCATTGAAGCCTTGCGGCATTGTGAAGTCCTCGAATTCGATGTCGATATTCAGAAAGCGGTCTAGTGCATATATCTTCAAAGGTGAGTCGCCGTATTTGCCCAACAGATACCAGCGGCGTTTGAACACCTTCAGAGCATAAGGCTCCACATGGTAGTAGCTGGAATAGTTTTCGGCCTCAAACCAAAACGGACGATAGTCAAATGTGATCATCTTTCCGTCGCGCATCGCTTCCAAGATGGTGGAAAGGAACTCACCTCCAGAGGGGTTGTTCTCCAATAAGATACGGTCGCGCAATTGGGCACTCTCATTAACGTGGTTATTCACTGCTAACGTTTCGAACATCCACCGCCGAAAACCCGACGAGTCGGAAATATCCCTGCTATCCACAATATAGTAGCAATTGGTGTGCTTGTGACATCCTATTTCAATGCCGAAGATGTCCCAAATGTCCTTTTTGTGATGCATGAAGGTGCGTCTTGCATACTCCTCCTTTCCAGACATTCGCCAGTTGCTTTCCCATTTTTCTGAAATTTCTCGGAGTGTAATTCCCGAAGAACCAGCTTGGTAAATGGTGTCTACCAACCAAATATACCTGTTAATCAAATTCTTGCTCATGACAATTTCCTTTTTGCGGCAAAGATAAGCAATTGGTGTGAAAAAACATGGCACAGTCCGCTGTCCAATATTTATTATACAGAGACAGCTTTTCGTCGAATAATACATGCTCTACTTCGTCCATGATAACGAATCATGTGAATCTGTCTGATTGCTTTCCATGTTTAGGCGTTGGTGAGTTTTGTTTTTTGATTCCAAACTCATTTTTTATCTTCTGAACAGTTCTCACGCAATGCCCTGTCAGCTTGGCGGTATCACGTATGGTGGTTCCTTTTCTCAAGTGTCGGATTACCTCTCGATACTCTTGTTCCTTAACCTCCTTTGGTTTACGATACCCGACTTTTCTGCCAACCTTTCCGCCCTCAGCTATAAATTTTGCTTTACCACTGCTTAGACGGTAATATATTGCCTCCCTATCAAGTTGGGCACAAGTGCCTAAAACTGCAATCATGATGGTAAGGAATGGATTCTCACTTCCACTTTATTTTCATAGTAGTTTTTGCATCAGTGGAAATTACATATCAATAATTCTGAAACATCACCTCTTTTCGATGCAACGGAATTTATCATTCTCCTGGCTCGCACCCGATGAATATTAAAGTCTCGATACAAGTCGTCAAAAAAGCAGTTACCGTGATCAACTTGACTCACGTCTGAATTACTGAGGAGGAAAAGGCTACCTGCTTCATCTATTTTTTGGCAAAAAGCACTCAACCTTATCTGTTCTTCATCGTTATATGCGGTTGTAGAATAAGCTGTGAAATTTGAAGTCATAGACAAGGGCTTGTAGGGCGGGTCAAAATAATATAAACTATGCTGGTTAGCATAGCCAATCGTTTGCGAATAGTCACCACATAGAATTTCTACTTTCTGGAGCAAACGACTACAGGCATATATATTTGTTTCATCACATATTCTTGGGCTCACATATTTACCAAATGGAACATTATACAATCCTTTTCTGTTAACACGATATAAACCGTTAAAGCACGTTCTGTTCAAAAATATGAAATAGCTTGTGTTTTCAACAGAGTCCAACTCCTTTTTGTTATACGCGTCCCTGACTTGGTTGAAGAATACCATTCTTTCATCTACTTTGATAGAGTAATACTTACTTTGTAGCTTGGCTAATGCCTCTATCAAATCTTCGGGAGCATCACGAACAACTTGATATGCGGTCATTAAATCTACATTAATATCATTAATGACAACTCGCTTTATTTGGTCATAATTGCTCAGGATCCAAAACAACACTGCACCACCACCGACAAATGGTTCCACGTAAGTGTCAATAGCCACTTTCCCGTTTGCGACTGCTACAAATTCGTCGATAGTTGGTATTAATTGTCTTTTCCCTCCTGCCCACTTGACAAATGGTTTAGCTTCCTTGATCTTTGTTGAGAAGATCTCTTCACAACAACCTTTGGCTGGCTCAATCGCGACTCTGGTCACACCTTCCGCCTTAATCCCCGTACATATTCCGCTCGGACTATAAAAATTATCTACGTGTGTATAGGTATGCATATAAAAAAAATATGGTTAATAAAACATCGGAGTTCCCACTCCTTATTTATAATATAATAAAAAAAAGAAAAAAATGATCCCCGAATTGTGTTTACTGTTTGGGGAAGCATACAAATATAAGTGGCACTAAGGATAATGTCGATAGGGTTATGGACAGGATCTTTGTCACAGAGGATTACATTCAAGAAATCAAAAAGCGGAACAAAGGCCTTGATGTTCTCCACTTCGCCCCCACGGACAATAGGTGTTCATAAGGTGAGTATTCCTGATTATTATTTCAAAGCATTCCTGATAAATCACGCAGGTTGTTACCATGCGGTTGCGTTTTTGTGCCCCAACAATTCCAATGTTGTGACTATTGATAGTGTTGTATGCTCAGTCAATGTTGTAGAATCCGCATCAGGATTGGATCTGTTCGAGTTTCTTGATGACTGCATAGAAGAGTCCATTGAAAGTCGGTTTGATTTGGATATGTTTCTCAAGACGAACAAATAAGAACATCTGTATTAAGGCGTTGGTGAGTTTTGTTTTTTAATTCCAAACTCTTTTTTTATCTTCTGAACAGTCCGCACGCAATGTCCTGTCAGCTTGGCGGTATCACGTATGGTGGTTCCTTTTCTCAAGTGTCGGATTACCTCTCGATACTCTTGTTCCTTGACCTCCATTGGTTTTCGATACCCAACCTTTCTGCCGACCTTGCCTCCCTCTGCGATGTATTTCTCTTTACCGCTGTTGAGGCGATAGTAAATAGCTTCACGTTCTAGTTCAGCGCAAGTGCCTAGAACCGCTATCATGATAGTTAGGAATGGATTCTCACTTCCATCTGGATTGAAAATCGAAAGGTTCTCTTTCTGGAAATAGATGTTCAGGTGGCGATCCTTACAGAATTTCACGTTCTCCAGCACTTCATCCACTTTTCGCCCAAGACGGCTAAGCTCGCTGATGAGAAGGATGTCAATATGGTTTGTGATAGAATACTCCAAGCATTCACAGAGTATCGGGCGTTCATGGTTCCGCTTGGCTCCGCTGACGTGTTCCTCAAACACCTTGCACACATTGTATTCTTCATGATCGGCGTATTTCCTCAAGTCCATGACTTGCCTCTCCGTGCTCTGCCGATTTCCTACACTGCTAACGCGGGCATATATTACAGCTTGTTTCATATCATTGATTTTTGGAGCCACAAAGATACAAAAAAATCCAATATGTAATACAATAATTCAAAGAGTTATATATATAACAAATATATGGTATAAAATAAAAGAACGTTAGAGTTAAAGTAGTACAAAATGAAAGTAGTACTGCGTCCACATGTTGCAGCTGTTTTTTCTCAACAAAAGTTTGAATTTTTTATTATATGATAATGACACCACTTATCAAGGTGACAAAACATATCATTTATTAACGCAAACTCATAGCTATGTTGACATTTGACAAGATAAAAATTGTAACCTCTGCGAGTAATATTACTGTCCTACGAGACTTCGATGTTACAATGAGAAACGGTGTGCCAGTTGCGCGTATATTCAAAAAAACAGTCCCTTGTTCCATCACGATCAGCATTTATCCTGAAAAAAATGAGGTTTCGATAGAGTTTACTGGGAAAATATTGAAAGACCATTACGATGAATTGATTAATGAAAAAAACATAGGGATTTGTTTCGAAGCAATTAACGCACTAGGTGTATGTACACTAAATGTACCTGCTATACTTCAAGATGCTTGTGTTGTCAAGTGTGATGTGACCAAAGACGTTGTGGGTGTTGAGTTATGCGATTTGAAAAAATACCTGTTAACGCATGTAAGCAACAATAGCAAATGGGCTGTTGATACTTATCAACATGACAATATAGAATTAAGGAAGTTGGTTCGAACCCCTCGGCATAAAAGACGCTTAATTATATACGACAAATGGGCAGAACTGAACAAGGCAACGAATAGGGATTTCCTTACATGGGCAGGAGATGGGGTGCTAGAGAAGATGAAAGGTAAGACACGCTTTGAGTTGTCGCTAACAACTTGTCATGCTATTCGTGAGACGTTGAGGCTCGAAGATACGTCATTGATGTCGGTTATGAGATCAGAGGCAAATCCCATCGTTGATTTGCTTTCCATAGCTATAAGGCAAGACACCTGCGATATGCTACATGTAAAAAAATCCTCAGATTATGACAAGACGAACACTCTAATTGTAAACAATTGGGACATGAAACCAATAGAAATGCAATACAGGGTAATGTATGGGAAAAGATACCACAAAAGTAAACTGTACCCATATTTTCGTTTGATCGAAGAACACAAGCTGAAGGATGCAACTTCTTATGACTTTTCAGCTATATGCAACTTTAATGATGATTATACCATGACCTCTTCGGAATTCCCTCACATATATCAAAATTATTGGAGAGTAGACGTGTCTGGGTTGCCTGATTGGAAAGATGACAACACGGATTTGGATCTCATTATGACATAATTAAGCATGGTTGTTAAAAAAACACTCACAATATTCTTTGTGAGTGTTTTTTTGCGAATCTTCCCAGTGCCTCCGATAAACAGCTGTGTGGTTTAAGCTGCTATCCCAACAATCTTTTCCTGTTCAGGGCACTTGTCAGAATAGCTGGTACGGTTTGGAATAATTAGTTATAACTAGTTCCTTACCGACCTTACATTTTTTATTACCAACATTGGTCATGGTGTACGTGAAGTCAAAGCTGTAGATGTTGAATCCTTCATAGAGTGAACGTATGTATTCGCTGTCATCGTAACTGAGCATTATTTTGTTTTTGTCAGCGTGTGCTTTTACCCAGCTGCAAAGAGTATCGTGATCGAAACCTTTGTGAAGATTCCCATGTTCACCATATAGCCCCACGTCCCTATTGCTGAAATACGGAGGATCTAGGTAAACAAAAAAGTCTTGAAAATCATCTATTCTAGAATCCAAATCAACAAAGTTGAGATTAAGAAATTTAACATTCTTGATCACTTTGGAGATCAAGTAAATGCTTTTGATCGCATTGTAAGAAAAATTGGAATCAAATGTGCTGTTTGAGTAGCTGTTGCCGAGGCCTGAGAATGACGTCTTGTTAGAAACAAAGAAACCGCTCGGTGTCGCAACGTCAATTGTTTTGTAAACATCAGTGAACGTTTCAGCTGTATAAGTTTTTTTTATGGTCATGATTTCGCGGATAAGACCAACGGGATCGTACTTGACGGCGTTATAGTAATTAATGAGATTTGCGTCGATGTCGTTCGCATAAACAGTTCGTATGTTTCGTGTTTGTTTCATATATAGAAGGACACTGCCTCCTCCTGTAAAGACTTCAAGGTATCTGTCTATTCGCCCAGGAATGAAAGGTTCTAAAAAAGGCATCATTTTGGATTTGCCACCTGGCCAACGTAAATTGCTTTTAATAAATGTCATGTGTTTGATGTTTAGATTATTAGTAAATTCAGCACTAGAATAATGGGGGGACATCGCTGTTCAGCAACATGATTCTTCGAGTAGCTACGTCGATTTTCTCAAATGTTTTTCGGATTGTTCCGAAATTCTCACACTCAATGCAGTGCAGCTTCAGACCATCCTCTAAATTATTCAAACGTTCATACTGTTTACTGAAACTATCATTTATCTCGGATGATTCTTTGAAGTTATGCAGTTGATTCTGCGCTAGTCCCTCGACAAATTTTTTTAGTCGAGAAATCATGTTCGGCATGTTCAGGTCGGAAATTGCGCGAATCTGAATCATCGATTGTTTGTTTTCTCTGAGGATGAAGTCTAATTCTTCTTTAAAGATCCTCGCATTCTTTTTCAAGGAACAGATGATGTTCTCTTCTGTGATTTGTTCATTTTTTTCGACCCTTTTGGTCTGTTCTGTTAGTAGTCTTTCCATTGTTGCATATTGTTTAATTTATAAAATCGTATCTAAAACCATATAATAAAAACTTGAAAAAAATGTACGGGTTTTTTATATTGCGAATGGTGATGATATCGCAGAAATACTACAGCTGTAGATTTTGAGAATTTCTCTATACAAGTGGCACAGGAATGAAAAGAAGTTTTTCCAAAACATTTTTCTGCATTTTTATTATGTAATTATTGTATAGCATGGCAGAACTTGCATTACTTCCATGTATAAGTGAGTATAATCTAAAAGAAGTGTTATGAATGAATTAGAAAAATGGTATAGCGAATTCCAAACAATTGTACCAGCCCCTGAAAAGAATATGACCCATGCCGAGGCAACCTTTTATTGCCTACAGGGGGTTTCATACTTGATTGACAAAATGGTGAATGTAGGATTCAAGGATTTGTTAGGTGTACGCCAAGATGACAATGACGGACAGGAGAAAGAATCCTGTTGGTGCGATGTGGACGAACTGTGCAGGCGACACCCTGAACTTCGGAGAAGCAATGTGGTGTCACGCAAATGGCGGATTGAAAACGGTTTTCCTTCCAAGGGCGGATACAAATGCCGCCAAATGTACTATGATCCTGACGTGATCGAGTGGATAAACCAGCACTTGAGAGGGAAAAAATGTTAGTACCTTTGTTAGTACCCACAAAAAAAAGCACTCACAAATTTCTTCGTAAGTGCTTGATTTTCTTTGCGCTCCCTCTAGGACTTGAACCTAGGACCCTCTGATTAACAGTCAGATGCTCTAACCAACTGAGCTAAGGAAGCGGGTCGCTAACGGCTTTCGTTAACGGCGGCAAAAATACATTTTTTTTCAATATGTGCACCACCCCGAAAAAAATTTTTACCTTTGCCGCTGATTTGAGCAGGCGATTTGTGATATGATTTTGATATACAATAATTTAAAAATCCAATGTAATGACGATGACATTCAAAGATGTGATGAAAGAAGTAAAAAACTACTTCTTCATTACCCTCGGTTTGGCAATTTTTGTGTTCGGATGGTCCGCATTTATGACTCCCTTTGAGGTGACGGGCGGTGGCGTGGCAGGTATCGCCTCCATCCTCTTCTTCGCCACGGGAATCCCGATCGGCTTCACGACATTTGCCCTCAATGCCATCCTCATCGCCATCGCCTGGAAAGTGCTTGGCCCGAAATTCTGCATCAACTCGTTGATTTGCACCATCATCATCTCCGTGTTTTTCTACATCGGCCAACGTGTCTTCACGCAGCCCATTGTGGATGATATGTTCATGAGCGTCATTATCGGCGCCTCGCTGGGCGCGCTCGGCGCCGGCATCTCCATCAACTGGGGTGGCAATACCGGCGGCCTCGACATCATCGCCCTGATGGTCGGTAAATATCGGAACATTTCCTACGGCAAAGTCAATATGATGTGCAATCTCATTATCGTGGGATCTTCGTTTTTCATTCTTCACGATGTGCAGAAACTGGTCTATAGCTTCGTGGTGCTCTTTGTGGGCATGTTGGTGGCCGACACGGTGATCGACGGCTTCCATCAGACCTACCAGTTTATGGTTTTCTCCAAAAAAAATGACGAGATTTCGCGCCGCATCAATCAGGAACTGCATCGCGGGGCCACCTTCCTCAAAGGCTACGGGGCCTACAACCGGCAGGAGAGCGACGTGCTGCTCATTATCGCCCACCGTAGCGACAAGGTGCGCGTCACGCGCATCATCAAGGAGATTGACGACACTGCATTCGTCACCATCACCAAAACCTCCAGCGTGTTCGGGAAGAATTTCGATACGCTGAAACTGTAATATTAAAATATGGTAGAGACGCAATGTATTGCGTCTCTACAAACCAATTAAATCGTATAATGATTGCATCTACCGTTAATTGCAAAATCAACCTCGGTCTGAATATTGTCCGCAAGCGCTCGGACGGGTACCACGACTTAGAGACGGTGTTTTACCCTACGGATTATTACACGGACAAGCTCACGCTGGAGGAGTCGTCCAAGGATTTTGAGTTTGTGTGCGAGAGTGCGCAGGATGTGGGCCCTGATGACGACAACCTTTGCGTAAAGGCTTTCCGACTGCTGCAGCGCGATTTCGGCATCCATGGGGTGCGACTGCGTTTGGAGAAGCATATCCCCACAGGGGCAGGTCTCGGCGGCGGCTCCGCCGATGCGGCCTTCACCCTGAAAATGTTGGCGCAGCATTTCAATCTTCCGCTCGACAATGTGGCGTTGGAGAAGTATGCGGCGCAGCTGGGCAGCGATGTGCCCTTTTTCATCCCAAATACGCCGGTCTATGCCACGGGGCGCGGGGAGATTATGCACCCGATCCCGCTGGATCTGTCAGACTACGAAATACGCATCGTAAAACCCGATTTTTCTGTCTCTACCCGCGAGGCGTACGCGGGCGTGACGCCCAAGCTGCCCGACGTACATGTGTGCGACATCATCCGCACGCCGGTGGCGCAGTGGCGCGATCTTCTGCATAATGATTTCGAGGATAGCATCTTCGAACAGCATCCGGAGTTGGCGGAAATCAAGCGCTCGTTCTACGAAAACGGTGCCACCTACGCCTCTATGTCGGGAAGTGGCACCGCTGTGTATGGATTGTTCCGCAAGTAGGCCGGAGGCGATTATCTGCCGGTGGCCAGTTTGCGGTATTGTTCGGCCTCTTTTTTCTTGCCCCGTTTTTCAAAGCTCTTGGCCATGGCCTTGTAGAGTTTGATGTAGGCATGTTGCGCATCGATGTTCTGCATCTGGTTGAACTGCAGCCATACTTGCACAAACTGGTCGTCCACGCGGTCAATGTCAATCAGTTTCATAAACTCCTTGTTGGCGGCCACGAAGTCGCGTTTCTGCATGTATATTTGGATGGCCAGATAGTAGGCACCTGTGTATTTGATGTTGTGTTTCTGGATTTTGCGAACGATGTCAAGCGCTTTGTCGTTGTCGCCCTTGTAGATGTAGGCGTATGCCGTCATGTAGTTGGCCACTTCCGCGTACGGGTCGATTTCCGTGTAGCGGTTGAGGAAGTGCAGCGCGCTGTCGGGACGGTTGGTGCGCACGTATAGCTCGCCAAGGTTGAGCAGTGCACCGAGGTTTTCGGGATCCTTTTGCAGGGCTTGCTGGTAGAGGATGAAGGCGGAGTCGAGCCGTCCCTCGTTCTTGTATTTGAAGGCTTGGCAGTCGGACTTGTCCTCCCGTTTTAGGACGATACAGATGGGCTTGCCGTCCACCTCAATGGTCTTGACGGTGTTTTTGGGCGGGAAGTGCGAGCTGCGGAGATATTCGGGGTTGATGCCGGTGATGGTGAACACGGCGTAGTCCCAGTCGCTGTTCTCCTTTTCGTACCAGCGGATGAAGGTGGACTGGAAACGGGCGGTGTCGTTGCGCAGGAAGTAGGATACCGAAGCTTGGTGCCAGGTGCCCACACGCACTTTCGAGCCGTCGGCTTTGGGTTCGGCGTTGGCGATAACCCATTCGGTGGCCTCGCGGGTGGAGTGGTAGTAGTAGTCCATCTCGTAGTTGCCAAAAGCCTTGTTCATGCCGCCGGCCAACTCGTTGAAATAGACATATTCGTACGGATGGTTGGCCACGATGTGGCGGATGGGGCCAATCAGCAGGGCCAAAATAACCACCACGCTGGCCACATTGACGATGATGCCTTTCGTAGAGGTGGGTTGTGCCGTTTCTCCCTCATTATTAATTGTTAATTGTTCTTTGTTAATTCCAAATTTGGATTCCACCCATTTCACCAACGCATCGAATCCCCATCCGGCGGCCACCACCATGGGCGGGTAGGCGAACATGGCGTGACGCCAGCCACCATACACATTGGCGTGGGTATAGACAATCCAGAAAACGGGGAAGAAGAAGGTGAAGAAGATGAAGAATGCCCAGAAACGCTCCTCTTTCTTGCGCCAGCAGAAGATGAAGAAGAGAATCATGCCGATGATGACGGCAATGGGGATGGAAATGAGGATATATTTGGGTGTGTAGTACCACGGCAGCCGGTCTGACCACTGCAGGGTGCCTTCAAAGAGCTGGCGGATGGCAATGTCGTATTGTGACATTCCGTGGAAGATTTTCATAGTGGTTTGAATGGGCGAGGACATGATATAGGGCCATAGTGCGATGGTAAGTCCAAAGGTGACAAGACCAATAGCCGCTACGAAAATCACATATCGTCCCACTGTTTTGAATCGTTCTTTAGCGGGATCCGTTTTCTTCTTCATCATAATATGGTAAATGATAAGGAAAAGGACCAAATAAGCAAATATCAAATAACCGGCGAAACGAGATACAATAGCTAATGCTGCAAAAACAGCCAACTTAATAGAGGTGGAAATGCGAGGTTTAGGATATTCCTTGATGAGGCAGACCACGTAGTAAAGGCTAGCGGTTAACATAGAGGCGAATATCAAATCTTTCGGATTGTTGAAAGAGTGCCCCAATAGCCTGGGGGAGAAGAACATCAGTAGCAGGGTAAAGACTGCTGCGCGCCATCCGGCAACTTTAAGGGCAATAAGGCCGGCGAAGAGAATACATATCCAACCGAAGCCCGAATTCATCACATGGCGCAGTTGACTGTAGTTTTCCACATGGAACCATTTAGCAGTGGCATACGTCAGTTGGTCAAAGAAGCCGCCGTGCATACCCATATCATCATTCTTCAGGCAAGTAGTGTCTTTGCCTCCTGTAGCATAATAGTCATAAATCTGTTTTGCGTAGGGCCATTGAAAGCCATCCTCATCTCCACTGTTCCCGGCATCCAGACTCAGGAGTGGCATGATGAAAAACAGAGCCGCTGCTATGATGATGAAAGCCCAAAACCAGATGTTGTTTTTGTTCTTTGTCCAAAATTCTTTCATGTTCGCTTGTGTTAAATAGATTCAGGTTTATAGTTTTACAAAAATGGTGTGCCGTTTTGTACGTTGATAAGTAGAACAATAATCGCTAAAGGTTGACTTTTTCTTTGATGATGTATTCAGGGCGATCTTTGGCTTCATCAAACAAGTTGCCGATATATTCCCCTAAAATCCCGATAGTCAATAGCTGAACACCCCCAAAGAAAATCACAATGAAGATGATGGAAGTCCATCCGACTACAAAAGATGCGGGATGGACAATTTTCAAGATCAGAATGACGAGGGCATAGATGAGTCCGATTAACACAGAGGCGCCACCTGCCCAAATGGAGACTTTCAGCGGTTTTTTTGAGAAGGAGAGCAATCCTGTAGTGGCGAATTTGAGCATTTTCTTAAGAGGATACTTGGTCTCACCGGCAAAACGTTCTTTCCGTTCATAGTAACACGGCAGTTGCTTGTATCCCATCCAACTGATTAGGCCGCGGATGTATTTGTTCTTTTCGTGCAGACGATTGAATTCATCAATGATTGTGCGGTCAATGAGCCGGAAATCGCCTGTGTCAACGGGAAATTTGACATCCGACAGTTTGTTCAGAGTACGATAAAAGTATTTGGCGGTGACAAGCTTGAACCAACTTTCTCCTTCCCGTTTTTTGCGGACGCCATACACCACATTCGCATTCTCTTTTCGCTGAATCTCCAGCATGTCGAGAATGACCTCTGGAGGATCTTGCAGGTCGGCGTCAATGATCACGGCCAAGTCTCCGTTGCAGTTGTTGATGCCGGCGGTGACAGCGCACTGATGTCCGAAATTCCGTGAGAAATTGATGATCTTCACGGAATTGTCTTCTTGGGACAACTGAAACAGAATAGGAAATGTTTGGTCTCGACTTCCATCGTTAATGAAAACAAACTCGTAGTCCATGTCCGTTTTCTGCATGACTTCCGTGAGCCTTTTATAGGTTTCAAGAATGACAAGTTCCTCGTTGTAACAGGGTATAATGACAGATAATAACATGATGTTGTTTTATTTTTTGAAGGTAAAATGTTTTACAAATAAAAATTGGCAAACTACGATAATGGCGGTGGCGAGTAGTTTTCCCAGCAAATGGTGTAATCCCATCGTGTTGACAAAAAGATAAAGCAATGCGGCACTGCCACCCAATGCCAGTAGGCTGATGCCGTAAAAAGAGAGGAATCGTTGGGCGGGTTTGTCCTTGACTTTAAAGTTATAATAGCGATTTAGGAAGAAGCTGCAGAATATTCCGCAGTGATAACTGATTGTATGAGCCGCCAGATAATGCAGTCCCATATAGTCCAATAGTGCGAACACGCCGAAATCCACTCCCGTGTTGATCACGCCAATCACGCAATAGAGGATGAAGTTGCGGTATTTGGCATAAAGGGTTTTTATCAGTTGCGTCAATTTATCCATTCCCCATATTGATGTGTGATTAAGAATCAGCGGCAAAGATACGAAAAAATGTGTTTGTCCTATTGCGGGCGGTTTTGGGATATCCAGGAATTGATTTTCTGCCAGGTGCTTGCGATTTCTTGTGCCGACAGCGTGCCGGAAGAGACAGAAACTTCGTTGATTATACCGGAGAAGTGTCGAAGAGACCCATTGTTACCGACGTATAAGTTGTTGGCAGATTTTTGATAGGCAGAAGGGAACATGACGGCAGCTTGCAATTGTCCGTTGTCGTAGGCATAAACTTGTGGCCCGGAAAAAACTACCGTGAGATAATGCCATTTGTTAGGCTGTAATTGTATGGGGAATCCAATATTGCCAAGATTGATATAGTATTCATCAGGTTTTTCCTTTTTCCCTGTGTGGAAGATGGCGAAGCCTGTGCTGTCGGTGTTGTTGGCGCATAGCATGGGATATTGGTAGAATTGCAAGCTGTCCGGACGGAACAACAACTGCACGGTAAAAGTGCTGGGAATGTTCAAACTGTCTTCGCCTTGTTGCGACAGCGTGCATAACCGTTTGTAGTAGGTGGAATCTTTTACGAATTTCTCGTGCAGGAGAGTGGATGGCGTTTCTGAAAAGAAGGGCGTTTCGGGTGCAGATACATTTCGCTTCTGCAAGTGGGCGAAAATCAGAGCGGTTGTGTCATAAAGCCGGTCCACCACTTGGTATTCCGAAACCAAAACGGTTCGGATGTCTGACAGATAGGGATAATAGAAATTGTTGCCTAAAAACACATCGTATGCGGAATCGGCAAGGGCAGTCACATATCGTTCTGCATCCGTTTTATAAAACAAATCCAGAATTCCCGGATTGACGGCAGAACGCATCCGCTTGTCCTGCATGAACAATCCCTGGTATTTGTTGGAACAAAGCAGTATGACGCGGTCGGAAGAGATGTCGCAGGAATCAATGAAATGGTTGACGTTGTTGATGTATTTCTTCTCTTGGGTGTAGGAAGGTTTCAGTTCTTTCTTGACCGTTTGGTTGGCCAATTTACTGATGTCGGAAGAGGCCGCGCCAAGACTGATGGTTGAAAGAAACAGGCAGGCAAAGCACAAATACAGCAGCGGGGTTAATATGAAATTGTTCGTGCGTTTGAAGGTTGCCCATAATTCGTCGGTAAGCAGTGTGAGTTCGATGAGACCTGGAAGCAGACTGGTGACAAAAGGCCAGTTGTGGCTTCTGCCCTGATAGTATGCGAAGAGGCCGCATCCCAAAATTGCCATCAGGAATATGGCGGCGGATTTTGGTGTGATGTCCTTTTTGAAAAGTCGGCTGACAGCATACACCAAGCAAAGGATATGGACAAGGACGAGCAACATCCACGGGTGGAACAGCGGCATGGGCAACATGAAGAATCCCATGGACCCAAAAACAGATAGCGTGGAGGTGAGTAAGCTAAAATCGGGGGACTGTCCGTATTGTATCCGTTGAATTATAGCATAACAACCAAAATCCAGCAGTAATATGACAATCCATACTCCAAAATGGAACAGGATTTTTTTCCAGTTGAATTTTTTATCGGAAGTGAAAAAATCGTAGTAGCATAAAAATGCAAGCCAGGAGAGATAGGACACCAGTCCAAACTCGAAGTTCCAGATAACGCCGAAAGCCATCAAAACTGTACCTGCGTAATAAACAATTCTTTGAGACAGTTGTTTATTTTTCTTTGCAGCTACCAAGAAAAGGGAAACGGTTAGAAGCAATAATGCTACTGGAGTGGTTCGGATGGGGAAAATGGCAAAAGTGGCATCGAAGTTCATGACCAACCGATTCAATAGATAGGGGAAATACAGGCAAGAAGCAAACCCAAGAAGTGCGATGATCTTGTCTTGTACGGTGGTATATAAAAATAACAAAATGGATGCAAATGTAAAAACAATCAATATGCTCATCAAGAGTGTAAAGTGTGCGACGGAAAGACCGAAGAGATTGAAAAAGGGTTGTAGAAAATGCGGATACAATCCATAAATATTTGTAAAGCCATTTACAAACAACTGACTGCCTGCATTCACTTGGGTGACCGAATAATACACGGCATTAAAATCGAATTGGTTTTCCCAGTTCAGCGGCATGTCAAAGTGCATCATGTTGAAAATCTGAATCATGATAATGCCGGCAAACACAAAAAGCACAACGGAAGATAAGATTTTATATACCTTGGATCCGATTCCCCGAACAAATTTGATCACAAACAGATAGAATAAGAGTAACAAGGATACCCATAACAGGAAATATTGGGCTAGATGAGTCTCAAGGAAGGTGTCTTTGAAGAAGAAATCATAATTGGTGACCGCCAGACGGTCCCGCTCGTTGTGTAACCTTCCAAGTGTTTCAAGATAGGTGGGATTGTCCTGAGCAAATACATAATATCCCAAGAAAGCAATGCCTGCTGATGCTAAGATGACCAGGGTATATGCCAAGCCTTTGTTTTGAACTATTTTTTTGAAGAAGGGACGCGTAGAGAGAAAGTAAAAGACAAGAAGACAGCAGGGGATAAAAACCAGTCCTGTTCGGAACAACAGGGCTTCCACTGGTTCCGGTTGGAAATCTGCAACAATACATTTTTCTAAAGCAGCCTGCACAATGCTGTCGGTCTCGGGATGGTAAACGTTAGAAATAAGAAGTCCCAATCCGCAAAATAGCAGGATGGTGCAAACGATGCAGAAAGACCATTGTACGATACTGGAAACTAATTCGCTATTGGCGAGTTTCAGGTCGTTGGGCTTAGTTGTTCCTAAGTTTGAATTATTCTTTTTAGGCTGCTTTTTTGAATTATTGGAACTCATAATCGTGTTATTTTTAAGTTGAAAAGTTTTATGGTTGAGGGATTGCTAATTTTCGTTTTCATCCGTATCAAAGTTGATCCGTTCCTCTTCGATGACCAACGGTCGGTTCATCACGCGGGTGTTGATGCTCATCACGTATTCCCCCACGAAACCGATGAAGAGCAGTTGTAATCCACTGAAGAAAAACATGCCCACAACCAAAGGAGCCAGGCCCGCAGAGAAAGAGTTCCAAAATAGTAGTTTATATACAAGATAAAAAAGTGCAGCAAGGAAAGAGAGAACCGATATCACCATACCGGCGATGGTCACTAAATGAAGTCCGATTTTTGTATAAGAGGTAAAGCTGAGCATGGCGGCGTCGAACAAAGTGAAGAAATTGTTTTTGGTTTTCCCCGCACGGCGCTTGGCCTGTGTGTATTCGAGGTCCACCCGTTTGTAGCCCAGTTCGGCCACGATACCCCGGATGAATGGGGTGGGGTCTTTCAGATTGCGCAGCACTTCAATAAAGCTCTTGTCGTAAAGTCCAAAGCCCGTGAAGTGCTCGATCTGGTCCACGGAAGACATCTTCTTGATGATTTTGTAGTAGATGGTGCGGAAAAAGCGCATAATGGGATTCTCCTTGCTTTTGGTTTTGATGCAGGAAACGATTTTCGCCCCGTTTTCCCACGTCTTCACCATTTGGGGTATCATTTCCACGGGGTCCTGGAAGTCGCAGCACAAGGCGATGGTGCAGTCGCCCGTGGTTTGCAGCATCCCGTAGTATGGACTGTTAAATTGTCCGAAATTCTTGGCATTGAAGATGGCCTTGATTTTGGGGTTGTTTTTGCAGATCTCGCGGATTAACGGTCGAGTGTTGTCTTGCGAATCGTTGTCGATAAACACAATCTCGTAATCGTAATTCGGGAGGCTCTTCTGCAGTTCTTCCGTCACAGCCTCGCTTATGGCAAAGACATTCTCTTCTTCGTTGTAGCAGGGGATAAGGATGCTGATTTTTTTCATAATTAATTATCTATAGTGTTGTTTTTTTGTTCTATAAAGCAAATGGTCCGATAAAATCCCTCTTTAATGGTGACTGTCGGGACCCAGCCTAATTTATTTAATTTTTTGATGTCAAGAGGGATACTCTGGTTTTCAGGGATAGACTGATAACCGCTTTCGATTCTTGCGCTGACCGAGAGCTTCAATTTTTTTTCAGGAAAAAGGGATACCAGCAATTCAGCCAATTCCCGGATGCTGACATACTCCTTGTTGTTGCCGACATTGTAGCTTTCCCCATTTTTCCCGTCCAACAGAATCTTTAGCAGGGCAGACAATCCGTCCGTTATGTAACAAAAAGACCGTTTGGCACTTCCGTCACTTTTCAGGACGATATCCTCTCCATGCACAATGTTGCTCACGAATTCCGAAAAGGCCCGTTTGTCATAAGCAATATCCATTGTCGGGGAATAGGTATGATGGATTCGCGCACATTTGGTGGGAATACTGTATTCTTTGAAGTAGGCATGGCACAAGGCTTCTCCGCAGCGCTTGCTCTCACCATATACATTCCCATCGGCTAGAAAATCCATCGTCCCAATTGCGGATTCGGAAATGGCTGGCAAATTTTTAACCGTGCCATAAACCGCACCGGAACTGAAAAACAGGAAACTTTTGACGGGAAAAGAACGGCACCATTTCAGCAATTCATTGGTGCCGACGATGTTGGGCAGCATGGTTTCAACGGGTGAACCACCATAGTATTGTGGACTTGCAAGACTGGCAGCGTGTATGACATAATCCAATTGGGTGTCCAAGGTGAAAGGAAGCGTTATGTCGGAAACAATCCAGTGAATATAAGGGCGTTGGCTGTAGGTTCCAAAAATCTTTTCCGCTTTTCCAATATTTCGGATACCTGCATAAATCGATATGTTTTGATTGTGATGCTCATTCAGGTAAATAAAAAACAGTACCAAATAGGATGCAAGCATCCCAGTTGCTCCGGATATGTATATGCTTGCGTTGGAAAATTCCACCCAATCTTTTCTTGAATGATAGATGGATTCCATATCTTCAAGAATGATTTTGTTTTTTAAATAATCAAATTCCATTGGTCAGACAGGTGCTATTATTTTCCGTTGAATACACATTGTGATTGTAGCTCTTCAGGCATGAATGGAGCCATCTTGTCAAGTGGCGCGGATGTCATTTTCCCTGTTTTTTTATCCATAAAGGATGCGGATTTCGGGAAAAGGGTTTGTTCGGGATGCATTTTGATTTCGCAGATGCAGGCACCATTGGAATCCAGCACTTGCGAGATGGTGGAAGGCAATGCCTCATTGCTCGAAACTCTGACAAACGGAATCCCGTATGCTTCCGCGATACGTTTCAAGTCGGGGCACACCACTCCGCTTGTGGGGTTGCTTCCCGTGAAATTCCCGTTAAAGAAGGCCTTTTGGGTTGTCTTGATAGCCAGATAGCTCTCATTTTCCAGCACGAAGATTTTCAGTGGCAGTTTGTTTGTGACAATGGTTTGAAGTTCCTGAATGTTCATTTGAATGGAACCGTCGCCAGTCACGCAAATGGTTTTCCCATTGTTGTTGCTCACACATGCCCCGATGGAGGCGGGGAGTCCGTAGCCCATGGCGGCGCAACCCTGGTTGGCAAAAACACGGACGCCCATGTTCACGCGCATCGCCTGATAGGTGCAGGTGTAGGCGGTTCCATTGCCTGTAACAACCACATCACCATCTTTCAGCTGTTTGAAGAGTTCATCGGCGAACTTATACGAATTGGCATATCCTTCGCAGTCCGGATTGTCATCAAACAGTGTGGGCAGCTTGCTTTCAATGGTTCTTCCCCATTCCCGCCACTCTTTAAAATCGGGCAGTGTCGTTTCGTTTCCAAGAGCGACAAGCATCTTATCCATAAATTCTGAAAGGTTTACATGGATGGGCATGTCAATGTTCAAAGTGGGCTTTTGCATTTCTGCCAGATCCACATCCACCATGACTTTATATGCTTTTGGAGCCAAAAGATCGTAAGCATAACCCACTTGCCGGATGCTCAATCTTGTGCCGAGTATGATAAGCAAGTCGGAATTCTGCACCATGAGATTGCCGATGCGGTCGCCGCAAATACCGGGTTTGCCATAGCAAAGAGGATGATTGTGCCAGATGATGTCGGAACCGCTGATAGCGGTAACAACTGGAATATTCAGGCTTTCCGCCAGTCGGACAAATTCCTTCTCCCGCTTGGCCAGGCGAACGCCATTACCCACGTAAATGACAGGACTTTTCGCCCCTTTGATTTTTTCTATAAGCTGTTTGATTTGTTCATCCACCAACGAATGTTTGACAGGGTCGATTATTTCGGCAGCGGCGTCAAACTCCCGGAATTGGGTCTCGTCAACGGTGGCACCTTGTACGTCCAAGGGAATATCCAGCCAAACGGGTCCGGGCCGGCCATCCAAAGCGATGGCAATGGCTTTATCCAATTCGTATTTTATATCCAACGGATTATAAATGGTCTTGGCATACTTTGTAATGGGTGTGACAATGGAAACAATATCTGCCTCCTGATCACCCAACTGCCGCAAATTCAGATAAGGGTAAGTGTGTTTGTATGTAGAAGTCTTGATTTGGCCGGAAATATACAATCCGGGAATGGAATCAAGAAATTGTCCAAGGACACCTGTAACGGCATTGGTGCCGCCGGGTCCGGTTGTGACGCACGTCACGGCCAGCTTGCCGCAAGCCCGGAAGTAACCCTCTCCGGCAATGGCGGAAGCCTGTTCATGGTGATTGCAAATATAGGTCAGGCCGGGAGTGTGGCCAATGGAATCATTCAAGTGCATGGCTCCGCCACCCGTCACCATGAAACAATGGTGAATGTTGTGTTTGTTAACCAGATGTTGAAAAATAAAGTCACTTACCTTTATCATAAAAAATCATTTATATGGTCTATCTTGAAATTCTTCCCGAATGGTTCCCCTTAACAAGAGATTCCACCTCATCCACTGTCACGAGGTTGAAATCCCCTTCGATGGTTTGCTTCAGGCAGCTGGCGGCGACGGCGAAGTCCAGAGCGTGTTGGGGGTCAAAGCCAGCCATCGTAGCGTAAATCAATCCAGCACCGAAAGAATCACCGCCGCCAATGCGGTCAACGAGATGGATGGGATATTTGCAGCTTGTATGGATGTTGTCGCCATCCCAAAGGATTGCTGACCAGTTGTTGTCACTGGCAGAGATGGATTCCCGTAAGGTGATAGCCACTTGTTTGAAGCCAAATTTCTTTTGTAGCTGTTGGGCTACTGAAAGGTAGGATTGTTCATTAAGAATGCCGTTGTTCACATCGCACTGTTCGGCTTTGATTCCGAATACGTCAGCGGCATCCGCTTCGTTGGCTATGCAAATATCCACATATTGGCACAACTCGGTCATCACTTTGTTTGACTTTTCCCTGCTCCAAAGTTTTGACCGATAATTGAGGTCGCAACTGATGGTCAAACCCTTGTTTTTTGCCGCTTTGCATGCTGCAAGACAAAGGGTTGCGGCATTATCGCTCAATGCGGGTGTGATACCCGTGAAATGGAACCATGTGGCATCATGGAAGATGGCATCCCAATTGAAATCGATTTCTGTCGCCAAGGCAATTGCCGAATTGCCACGGTCGTAAACCACTTTCGAAGGACGTTGGCTTGCGCCTTTTTCCGAGAAATAAATGCCTAAACGCCCGTCTTTCCGAATGATGTTAGAGATCTCAACCCCATAGTGTCGCATGGCATTAATCGCGGCATCGCCTAAAACATTATCAGGTACAGCTGTTACAAAAGAAACAGCCAGTCCAAAGTTGGCCAAACAAACGGCAACATTGGCTTCCGCTCCGCTGTATTCCACATTGAGTTGATGTGCTTGAATAAGTCTCCCATATCCTTCCGGGGAGAGTTTCAACATCAATTCTCCAAAAGTAACGACTTTGTCCATACTTAATCTTTGTTTAATTGATAACGCATACGTTCTATGCGAGCCTCATCTTCGGAGGAGAGGCGGGTGTAGTAGGATTTTTTATATAAAAGCCATTGAAGCTCAAAATCCAAGGCTTTGTGGATAGTTTGTTTCAACTTGTTTTCGTCTTTTTCAATGGAAATCACCACTTTGCGTGTTTCAAAACGATCAGCTACGTCGCTCATTCCAACAATGAACGGGATGCTTTCAATGCCAATGTTGCCACCAAAGTTGGTGGTGATTCCGGCATGGCGTGACATTTGCAACAAATCCCGTGTGGCTTCGAAAACGGGTTCTGTTTCGATATCCTTGCGCGCAATCCCCATAGAGGCAGAAAGATCACTGCGACCAACGGTGACGGTCTTCAGGAATCCACTGCCAACTTCCAATATCTCTTTGTAATTGGCATGGCAGGTCTTCGTTTCAGCATTGATAATCCATTCCACAGAATCCATATCGTCACCATAGACACGTTTTGCCGCGCCAACGAACTTGCTCATAGCGAATGGTGTTTCAATCATGGGCGCCATAATCCCGGTTGCTCCCAGCAGCTTGCATTGTTGCATATCATGAACCGCTTCGCAGCCGCCTATTTTAGTGATGAAATTGAGGTCTGCCCGCAATATCAGTTCGCGGAGACAGATGAGTTCGTCCATGCGCGCGCCTTCCGCTTCAAATTCGGCTTTGATCCCATAAACTCCGTGTACCTCTTTCAATTCGAGTAGGGAGTCCAACATTTGACGTTCTTCTCTATTCATTTCTGTATCGAATTAAGCTAATAGTTTTATTTTCAAATTACTTTTTACAAAATTCCCTTATCGTCTTCACCATCATCTCCAGCATGGGTTGGGTCATGCCGGGATAGACGCCGATCCAGAAGGTGTCGTTCATGATGCGGTCGGTGTTGGTAAGCTCGCCCACCACGCGGAAGCCCTCGCCCGTGGCACGCATCTCGTCGAAACAGGGATGCTTCAGGATGTTGCCGGAGAACAATAATCGTGTTTGGATGTTCTTGCTCTCAATGTATTTAACCAAATCCACACGTTTGAAAGGCGCATTCGGTTTCAATGTCAGCAGGAAGCCGAACCAGCTGGGCTGGGAGTTGTTAACTGGCTCGGGCAGTTCGAAGTAATCGGTGAGTTCGGCCAACTGGTCACGAAGATACTGCCAGTTGTTGCAGCGCGCCTCCACAAAAGCGGGAAGCTTCTTCAACTGCGCACAGCCGATGGCCGCCTGCATGTCCGTAACTTTCAGATTGTAACCGAAATGGGAATAGACGTATTTGTGGTCATAGCCCAGCGGCAACTCACCGAACTGGCGGGTGAAGCGGTTGAGGCAAGTGTTGTCCTTGCCGGAGGGGCAGTAGCAGTCGCGACCCCAATCCCGAAAAGAGGCCACGATGCGGTTGAGCAGGGCGTTGTTGGTATAGACGGCACCGCCCTCGCCCATGGTGATGTGGTGCGGAGGATAGAAGCTGGAGGTACCGATGTCGCCAATAGTACCCGTATATTTCCATTCACCATCAATGAAATACTTGGAACCCAACGCATCGCAGTTGTCTTCTACTAGCCAGAGATGGTGTTTGTCACAGAAATCACGAACCTTTTGCAAATCAAAGGGATTTCCCAAGGTGTGCGCAATCATTACGGCCTTGGTCTTCGGGGAGAGTGCCTGCTCCAACAGGCGGCAGTCGATATTGTACTGGGGGATGGTCACATCCACAAACACAGGGATGGCGCCGTACTGGATAACCGGGGCAATGGTGGTGGGGAAACCTGCGGCCACCGTGATAACCTCATCGCCACGGCGGATGGCGCGCTCTTTCAGCAATGGCGAAGTGAGCGCGCTGAATGCCAACAGGTTGGCAGAGGATCCGGAATTGGTTAACAGGCAGTGCTTCACCCCCATAAAGTCGGCAAACTCCTTCTCAAACTGTTGGGCGAAGCGTCCCGTGGTCAGCCAGAAATCAAGGGCGGAATCCACGAGATTCACCATCTCCTCGTCATCGAACTTGCGGCCACCGTATGCAATGCGGTCGCCTTCTTCGTAGGCTTTCTTATTGGCGAAGTTCTCTTCGTAATATTTTCTGACTAATTGCAGTATTTCTTCCCGTGTGGTCATGATTGTTTTGTGCTATTCTTTGTTACGCATTTGTTCGTTACGACTTTTTTCGTGATGGCAATCATACGTGTTGTTCTAACCAGAGATTGAAAAATTTGTCGTAAACTTGATATACTCCTTTGTCCATAGTGAGCAAGCCTTTGTCTATTAGAGCAGGAACTGCTGCTTTAACTGAATTTGGAGAAAGTAAACCATGTTTTTTTACAAATTTTCCCGATGTTATATTG
>JAFZKY010000013.1 GCA_017551725.1 Bacteroidales bacterium | reverse complement strand
CAGGGATACCGTCCTTCTCTCTCTTGAAGTCGATGATACGGTACATCTGCTTGTGGCCGCCACCGCGGTAGCGGACCGTCATTTTACCACTGTTGTTTCTTCCGCCTGTCCTGTGTTTCGGACACAACAGGCTCTTTTCCGGCCTGTTGGTGGTAATGTCATCAAATGCGCTGATCACTTTGAAGCGCTGACCCGGCGTTACTGGTTTGTACTTTTTTAATGCCATTGCTCTTAAATGTTACTGTAAAAATCGATTTTTTGATCCTTGTCCACGAACACGTAGGCCTTCTTGAAGTTGTTCTTTTGACCTGTTATGACGCCAGCCTTAGTATTACGGTTCGAGACTTTACCGCGTTGGATCAGAGTGTTCACGCGGACTACTTTAACACCATAAACGGCTTCCACTTCGCGCTTGATTTCGGGTTTGGTGGCCTCGCGGGTCACCATGAAACCGTAGCGGTTGTATTTTTCAGCCGTCTGCGTCATTTTTTCGCTGATGATGGGTTTTATAATGATACTCATTGTTTCTACTTTTTAAGGTTTTGAAAATTATTCGCCTAACATTTTCTCCAGCTCGGGCAGGCTGTTCTCACAGATGATGAGGTGGCCGGCGTTGAGCACGTGGTAGGTGTTGGCCTCGATGGTGCGCATCACGCGGGTGCGTTGCAGGTTGCGGGCGGAAAGCACCACATTGCGGTTCGTCTCCGGCGTGAGCAGCAGGGTCTTCTGACCTTCCAGGTTGAGGTTCTTGAGCATCTCCTTGTAAGCCTTGGTCTTGGGGGCGTCGAAGGTGAAGTCCTCCACCACGGTGATCTTGCCTTCCTGCTGTTTGTAGGTGAGGGCGGAGAAGCGGGCCACTCTCTTCATCTTCTTGTTCAGCTTGAAGGAGTAGTCTCTCGGGTGCGGTCCGAACACGGTGGCACCGCCGCGGATGGTCGGGCTCTTGATGCTACCGGCACGTGCGCCGCCCGTACCCTTCTGGCGTTTCAGCTTGCGGGTACTACCGGAAACGGTGGAGCGCTCCAGCGTGTCGTGCGTGCCTTGTCTTTGGTTGGCCAAATATTGTTTCACGTCAAGCCAGATGGCGTGATCGTTGGGTTCCACATTGAAGATCTGATCGTTCAGGGTAACCGTTCTTGCAGTTGAACTGCCGTCTATTTTATATACTGTTAGCTCCATCTTTCAATAATTAAATAAGATCCGTTGGCTCCGGGTACAGAACCTTTAACTACTAATAAATTCTTTTCCTTGACAATCTTCAGAATCTGAAGGTTGATGACCTTGACCTTTGCATTACCCATGTGGCCGGCCATACGCATGCCCTTGAACACGCGGGAAGGGTAGGAGGAAGCACCCATGGAACCGGGAGCTCTCAGACGGTTGTGCTGGCCGTGCGTGGCATCGCCAACACCACCGAATCCGTGACGTCTCACAACGCCCTGGAAACCCTTACCTTTGGAAGTGCCGCTGACATCCACGAACTCGCCCTCCTCGAAAACGGTGACATCCAGAACTTCACCGAAGCTCTTCTTGTGACCTTCCTCGAAACGGGTGAACTCATGTAAGATCTTTTTCGGCGTGGTGCCCGCCTTGGCGAAATGACCCTTCAAAGGTTTCGTCGTGTTCTTCTCTTTCTTTTCGTCGTAGCCCAATTGGATGGCGCTGTAACCATCGTTCTCGATGGTCTTGACTTGCGTGACGACGCAAGGACCAGCCTCTATCACTGTGCACGGCACGATCTTGCCGGAGGCATCGTAGATGCTAGTCATACCAATTTTTTTTCCTATTAATCCTGACATTTTTAGTTGGTTTGTTAATAAATTGATGTTTTTAGCGCATTTTCGTAAACCATTCTTTCGTGATAACACCCTGACACAGACGGGGTTATCAGCTCTTTGCGGTTTATTTTAATGAGCCTGCAAATATACACTTTTTATAATATGCTCGGTATCAGGTAGAAAAAAAATTACTTTGACTCCGGAGGGAAATAGGCAAGTGCCTTTTGCGAATATTTTGTATTTTTGCGGCCGTTTTTAAAGAAACTATAATTCTTACGACAATGAAGAAAATATTAACCATCGGATTGTGCCTGTTGTTTGTAGGTGGCACAATGACCGTAAAATCCCAAGAAGAGATGACGAAAGATCAGAAAACCAGTTACGCTATCGGTATCAATTTCGGTACGCAGGTGAAAAATGATGAGGTTCCGTTGGACATGGATGCCTTCACGAAAGGTGTTCGCGACGGCATGGCTGGCCAGAATCAGTTCACGGAGCAGCAGATGCAGGAGATTTTTATGCAGTTCCAGCAGGATATGCAAGCCAAGCAGCAAGCCAAACAGGCCCAGCAGGCCAGCAAGGCGGTAGAGGAGAAGGCCAAAGGACAGAAGTTCCTGGAGGAGAACAAGAAAGATCCTAATGTGAAGGTCACGGCTTCCGGTCTCCAGTACAAAGTGCTCACCGAGGGCAAGGGCAACAAGCCTTCCGCCACGAGCAAGGTGACGGTGAAATACACAGGCAAGCTCATCGACGGCACCGTATTCGACTCCACGGACAAAAACAACGGCGGCGAGCCCATCTCCTTCGGACTCAACCAGGTGATCCGCGGGTGGACAGAGGGCCTTCAGCTGATGTCCCCCGGCTCCAAGTACATCTTCTACATCCCCTCCGACCTCGCTTACGGCGACCAGGGTGCCGGCGGTCTTATCCCCGGCGGTGCGACGCTGATTTTCGAAATCGAATTGATTAGCTTTGAATAAAACAAAAGGGTAGGTGAGCGCCTACCCTTTATTATACCATATTATAATATTACGCTATGAAGAAGATTTGCACCTTGTTGTGCTTCCTGCTGTGTGTGGGGTTGCTGGCGGCCCAGGTGGAACAGGACTGCGGCGCGGTGGACTGTCCGGGCCGCTGCGGTCGTTTTGTCGATAACAACGGCGACGGCTTCTGCGATCGCGGCCGACTCTCCTCGCCCCAGAACACGGTGAAGGAGGAGGCTCCTGCCACGGTGGAGGAGCAGCCCGTCACACCCGCCAAGCGTGTGGATGCCACGAAGCCCGCCCGCGCGGCGGAACCAGCCCAGACCACCAAGAAAGATGAGTCCGCTGTTGTTGAAGATGATACGTTCGAACCGCTCGAACCTATTGTCGAAGACGACTTCTCGCCCTCGGCACCCGTGGATGCTCCCAAGGAGAAAAAGCCCTACGATTTGATATGGATTTCCCTTGTGACACTGGGCCTCTATGCCGTTACTCTCATCCTGGTGAAAACGGGCCGCATGAAACTGGCCGTCCATCGCAAGATCTGGAACTTCCTCTTGCTGATTACTTTCTTGGTTTCCTGTCTATTAGGGTTCTTCCTGGTCATCCAGATCAACTACCATCTGGCCTGGGATGCCCTCGCCACGATACGTTACTATCATGTGCAGTTCGGCATCGCCATGACGATAGTGGCTATGCTACATGTCTTGTGGCACATCCCTTATTTCAAGACCTATTTCAAGAAAAAAAAGGGCGAATAGATTCATCGGGAGGGATTTTTTTCTCTCCCGTTTTTTTTGTATCTTTGCCGCCTGAAAAACCAAACCTGAACCTATGTCGAAAGATACGCCCGATGTTGAAGAGGGGGCTGTTCTTCCTGTAGATGAGCCCGAAACCTCGGATCTTCATAAAATCATCTATGTCCAGTCCATGTATAAGGAGTGGTTCTTGGACTATGCCTCATACGTCATTTTGGACCGTGCCTTCCCGGATGTTTACGACGGGCTGAAGCCCGTGCAGCGGCGCATTCTCCACTCCATGGACGAGTTGGAGGACGGCCGTTACAACAAGGTGGCCAACGTGGTGGGCAACACCATGAAGTACCACCCGCACGGCGATGCATCCATCTACGCTGCCCTGGTCCAACTGGGCCAGAAGGGGCTGGTGATTGACACCCAGGGTAACTGGGGTAACATCCTGACCGGTGATCCGGCGGCTGCCGCGCGTTACATCGAGGCGCGTCTCTCGAAATTCGCCTTGGAGGTCGTCTTCAACCACAAGACCACCGAGTGGCAGGTCTCCTACGACGGGCGCAACAAAGAGCCCATCGCCCTGCCTATCAAGTTCCCGCTGCTGCTCGCGCAAGGCGTGGAGGGCGTGGGCGTGGGCATGTCCACCAAGATTCTGCCGCACAACTTCAACGAGCTCATCGACGCCTCCATCCATATCCTGCGGGGCGAGGAATTTGAACTTTATCCGGACTTCCCCACGGGCGGCACGGCAGACGTGAGCCGCTATAATGACGGCGCGCAGGGCGGCAAGGTGCGCAACCGCGCGAAGATCAACATTGTGGATAATAAAACCTTGGTCATCACTGAGATACCCTACGGCACCACAACGGGCAAGCTGATCTCCGAGTCCAAAAGCTCCATCACCGCCGCCGTGGAGATGGGCAAGCTGAAAATCAAGAAGATTGACGACAACACCGCCGAGCATGTGGAGATTTACCTGCACCTGCAGTCCGGCGTCTCCCCCGACCAGACCATCGATGCCTTGTACGCCTTTACCGACTGCGAGATCACCTATTCCACCAACGCCTGCGTGATTTGGAACGGCAAGCCCGTGTTTACCAATGTGAAGGAGATTCTCCGCATCAACACCGAGAACACGGTGAACCTGCTGCGCCGCGAGCTGGAAATCGAGCTGGAGGAACTGAAGCAGAAATGGCACAAGATATCCTTGGAGAAAATCTTCTTCGAGAAAAAAATCTACAAGGAATTGGAGAAGGAAAACGTCGAGTCGTGGGACGTGCAGGTGGACAACATCGAGCGCGCCTTCGACCCCTACCGTTCGCTTTTCCGGCAGGAGATCACCCGCGAGGATGTGCTGGCGTTGTGCGAAAAGCCCGTGCGCAAAATCTCCATCTTCGACATCAAGAAGGCCGAGCAGGACATCGCCGACCTGGAGTTGGCGATGGATGAGGTGCAGAACCACCTAGACCATCTCATCGACTACGCCGTCAACTATTTCCGTCAGCTGAAGAAGAAATACGGGGCTGGCCGCGAGCGTCTCACCGAGCTCAAGAGCTTCGACAATATCGTGGCCTCCACGGTGGCGGTGGCCAACCAGAAACTCTATGTGGATAAGAAAGAGGGCTTTGTGGGCACTGCCTTGAAGAAAGACGAGGGCGTGGAGTACGCCTGCGACTGCTCCGACCTGGATGAGATCATCGTTTTCCATGAAAATGGTAAGTTCTCCATCAGCAAGGTGGCTGGCAAGCACTTCTTCGGTAAGAACATCATCCACGTGGAGGTGTTCAAGCGTGGCGATGACAGACGCATTTACAATATGGTCTATCAGAATGGTACTAACGGCCCGTCCATGGTGAAACGTTTCGCCATCGGCGGCGTCTCGCGCGACAAGGAGTACGACCTCACCAAGGGCAAGCCCGGCTCCAAGGTGCTCTATTTCACCTCCAACCCCAACGGCGAGGCGGAGGTGATACGCGTGAAGCTCAAACCCAAGCCCAAACTCAAGAAGAAGGAGTTTGATTACGATTTCAGCCAGCTGCTGGTGAAAAGCCGTTCCGCATTGGGCAATCTGCTCACCCATTATCCCATCGCGCACATCTCGAAGAGTCAGGAGGGCGTCTCCACGCTGAGCGCCATCAACGTCTATTACGAGGAGGCCGTGATGCGCCTCAACAACGACGGACGAGGTACGCTGCTGGGGGCTTTCAAGGAGGATGATAAGATTTTAACCGTTTATAAATCAGGAAACTATCGTATCATTGGTTTTGATTTGTCCAACCATTTTGATGATGATTTGGGCATCATCCGCAAGTGGAATTCCAATCTGCGGATCACGGTGGTCTATTATCAAAAGAAGGAAGACAAATACTACATGAAACGTTTCGCGCCCGATGACATGCGCAAGCGGGTCGATTTTGTGCCGGACGACGGCGACACGACCATCGTGGGCATCTCGGTGGACTACCTGCCGCAAATAAAGGTGGTTTACAGGGAGAAAAAGGCCGAGGAAGACAGCGAGGTCATCCTCTCCTGTGCCGAGTTTGTGGAGGTGATGAGTTCCAAAGCCCGGGGCAAGCGCGTCAACTACCCGAATATCAAGAAGGTGGTCTTCATTGAGCCGCTGCCTTACGAGGAGCCTGAAGAGGAACCCGAAGAGGAGGAAGAAGAGCCTGAGGAAGAAAAAAATGTGGAGAATGTGGATGATGCCGTCGCCAAGGTCATCTTCAAGGATATTAAGGTGGAAAAATCGGACAAGAACGCCCCTGCCGAAGAGGAGGGAGACCAACTAAGCCTTTTCTGATGACATTCATCCCAACATAGCCCCGACATGAAACGTCTGAGCCTTTGTTTTTTAGTCGCAATCCTGGCTGCTTTGGCACTCTCGTGCCGGCACAGGGTGGATCCGCCCACGCCGTACGACCTTCGCATCCCGCCCGGTTTTCCGACGCACTTGAACATCCCTGCTGACAATCCCATGACGCAGGAGGGCGTGGCCTTGGGCCGTATGCTTTTCGAGGATCCGCACCTGTGTGGCTATCAGGGCTCCCATCCCGATTCGCTGATGTCGTGCGCCACCTGCCATGTGAAGGCGCATAATTATGATATAGGTACGGAAAATCCCCGATTCCCGGACGGTGTGGCGCGCGGCCGCACCACAGGCATTGCCACCCGCCACAATGTGATGCCGCTTATGAACTTGGTTTTCAATCAGGAAGGCTATTTCTGGAACGGCAGCGTGAATGTGCAGAATCCCAATCCGCAGATGCGTACCATAGAGGATATCGTCCGCATGGCGGTTGTGGCCCAAGACGAGATGTGCGGCACCGAGGCGGCGGCAGTGGCGGCCATCCGTGCCGACAGCCGTTATCCGGAGATGTTCAAGAGGGCCTTCGGCTCGGAAGAGGTCACGATGGAGCGCATCCAGAAGGCCATCGCCCAGTATGTGCGCTCGCTGGTATCGTGCAATGCCAAATTCGATCGCTATCTGCAAGGCAGGGAGCAGCTCACCCCGCAAGAGTTGCACGGTTATGTGCTGTTCACCACGGAAGAAGGGGCCGACTGCTTCCATTGTCATGGCAGCGACGGCTCTCCGCTTTTTACCACTAATTTGTTTTATAACAATGGGTTGGATGCCGTTTTTACGGATGATTACGACCGCTTTGGATATACGGGTGACATTATGGACCGGGGGGCGTACAGGGCTCCCTCGCTGCGCAATGTGGCTGTGTCGGCGCCGTACATGCACGACGGACGTTTCAAGACCTTGGACGAAGTGCTGACCTTTTACAACGAGGGTCTCCAGTATTCGCCTTACGTAAGCCCGCTGATGCACAAGTTGCAGGAAGGCGGGCGGCACCTGTCGCCCTCGGAATTAGCGGATTTGAAAGCCTTTCTGGAGACGTTGACGGATGAGGCGTTTTTGGAAAAATGAAGATAATATGTTCAAAATAAAATTGATAAAGATTTTCCTGCTCCTTCTCTGCCTCACCGTTGGGCAGTTGGGTGCGCAGGTTCAGGAACCTCTGGTGCCCACCACGGAGAAGCTGTATGAGGTGTTCCGCAATCCGGAGAACCGCTATCGTCCCATGGTGCGCTGGTGGTGGAACGGCAACAGGGTGGACTCCGCCGAGCTGGTGCGCGAGCTGCGCCTGCTGAAGGAGGCCGGCATCGGCGGAGTGGAGATCAACCCCGTGGAGTTCCCGCGCCGCACCGACAGCCTGAACATCCCCGCGCTGGACTGGCTCAGTGACCCTTGGCTGGACATGCTGCGCGTGACCTTCAACGAGGCGGAGCGCTTAGGGATGTCTTGTGACCTGATTGTGGGCAGCGGCTGGCCCTTCGGCGGCGAGTTTGTGCCCGAAAACGAACGCAGCACCATCTTGATGAACTACACCAAGGCGGTGACAGGTCCCTGCACGGTGGAATTGCGCGAGTCGGACATCTTCGCCGATGCCGACCCGCACGTCAACTCGTCTTACGAAGGCCATACCTTCCATCTGCGTGACCTGCTGCTGATACCCACGCCCTGCACCAATCTGTCGGATGTGCGTCCGCTCGTGTCCACCCGTGACGCGGACGGTGTCTATCGTTTCAATGTGCCAGCGGGCAACTATACGATCTCGGCGTTGGTGGTCATCCGCGGCTTCATGGCCGTGATGAACGGTGCCCCCGGTGCGTCGGGCCCCGTGGTTGATCACTACAACCGGCAGGCCGTGTGCAGTTACTTCGAACGCATGTCCTCCGCCATCGAAAAGCATTTGGGAAAATCGTTGTCCGAACATTTAAGAGCTTTATTTATTGATAGTTTTGAGTTGGAGGGTGCCAACTGGAACGACCGTTTCGCCGAGGATTTCCAAAGTCGCTATCATTATGATGTAGTGCCCTATATTCCGTTTTTCCTGCGTAAAACCAAAGGCATGGGTGACCCGGTGAATTATCAGCCTCCGGTGGAAGTTGGTGAGGCCCAGCAAGATACGGTGGAGCGCGTGCGTTATGATTTCGAGCAGTTGAAGGCGGAGAAGTTGCTGGTGATGCTGCAGGATTTCCATGACTGGTGCCACGCGCATGGCGTGCGCTCGCGCGCGCAAGCGTACGGGCGCAACCTCTTCCCGTTGGAAAGCAGCCTCAAGGTGGACATCCCCGAATGCGAATCCTGGACCATGACTTGGACCCGCCACAAGCTGGGGGAGGAGATGTCGGAAAAGGACTACCGGAAGGGTAGGGCCTACACGATGGTCAACAAGTACGTGTCGTCGGCGGCGCACCTGGCCGGGAAACCACTGGTCAGCTGCGAGGAGATGACCAACACCTACACTGTCTTCAATATGACGTTGCAGCAGCTGAAGATCGGAGGCGACCAGACGGCCATCTCCGGCGTGAACCATACCGTCTTTCACGGGTTCAACTACTCGCCCAAGGAGGCTCCGTTTCCAGGATGGATTCAGTACGGGGCATTCTACAACGAACGCAACAACTGGTGGCCCTATTTCCGAAAATATACTGATTATAAAACCCGCCTGTCGGCTGTGCTCCAGAATGTTACCTATCAGGCGGATATCGCTATCCTGAACCCTATCGGCGATATGTGGAGCACCCTCGGGATGCAGAACGAGCCTTTCCCGTCAAGAACCATAGTGCCATACAAGACGTTCATCTGGGAGGCTATCAGCAAGTGTGGCGGCAATGCCGATTACATCACGGAGAGCATTTTGAAGGATGCGGAAATCCGGAACGGGCAACTTTGCTGCGGCTCGTGTGCGTACAAGTTGCTGATTCTGACCAACGTGGAAAGAATAACTCCCGAGGCAGCGCACAAGATCCTCGACTTCGCGCGGCAGGGTGGGCGCGTACTCTGCATCGAAACCGTCCCTGACAGGTCGTTGGGCATGTACGTGGCCCCGCCCATTGACAACCATCAGGCGGACAGTCTCGTGCACGATTGCATGGCCCGTCTGCAGGCGATGGATAGCACCCGCTTTGTGTTCGCCCACAAGCCGGATAGCAATTTTCTGGACTGGTATCAGGCGCTGATGCAGCATTATAACCTGCCGCACGTCCTGGAAATCGACCACCCCAATCCTTATCTGATGCAGAACCACTATCGGACGGAGGATGGCAGCGATGTTTTCTTTTTTGCCAATGCCAGCCGCTATAATGATGTGGAAGTGAATATGTTGGTGGATTCGTCCATTCTCTTCTATGATGGTTCCCAACGACGAACATTATACCGTTGGGATCCGGAAACCGGCATTCGGAAGCCGTTTTGTTTTCATGAATCAAAAAACAAGATACGGCTGAATCTTGAAACCGCCCAATCCTGTATTCTGGTTTTCCAGAAGCAGGAGATGCCGCAAGAAGTATGTGTCAGCTGGCCAATTGCAAAGTCGGATTTGCCGAAAAAATATTTGAAATATCGTATAACTCCGTTGTCTGCCGACTGGCGTGCGGAGTTCCACCACAGTCTGTTGGATACCGTATGGTGCGTGCGGATGGATTCCTTGAGAGACCTGAACACGGTTGACTCGCTGCGCACATTTACCGGGACGGTAGTGTATAAAAAGGATTTTATGATGAAAAAGATATCGGAAAAAATGGAGTATAAGGTGAATTTCGGCTTGGTGGAGGGTGTGGCGGAACTCTATGTGAACGGTATCTGTCTGGATACCCTGTGGTATTGTCCCGGATATTATTCAATCGGGAGATATTTGCACAAAGGTCGTAATGAACTGGAAGTTCGGGTTACGACTACGATGGGTAACTACTTGAAAACGTGGACTGACCGTCCCGATGTGCAGCACTGGGTCAATCGGAAGGGTAGGGAGCAGTGGTGGCAGCCGATGGGACTGGTGGGGCCATGCCAGATGTATGAGGTCAGGAAAATTGATAAGGTCAGGATTAAGAATCCTTCGATAAATAAGCAATAAAAAAAGTTAAATGTGGCTTGTTTAGGAAAGGATATTCAAATTAATTGTATTTTTGCCGCCAGTTTTGAAAATTAATCAATAAAATCAGATAAAATGAAAAAACAGATTTCTTTGTGGATGATTGCCATCATGTTGTTTGGCGTTGTTACCACTTTTGCCCAGAAACCCTTTGCCGGAACCATCACATTCGAAACCATAGCAGAAGGTACGGATGATCCCAATGTGGCCGCGCAATTGGCCGAATTATCACAGGAGGTTATTGTGATGGGAAACAACACCCGCACCAATATGAGCCAGCCTGGTATCGATGTTATTCAAATTTCTAATGGGGATTACAACCTGAAGACCACGGTGATCGACATTCCCGGATATGGCAAATACTATATTGAACAGGATGGCGAGAAACTGAAAAAGGCTTTTGACAAAGTAAAATTTGACTTTGAATACACGAGTGAAACGAAGGCGATTGCCGGATACAACTGCAAGAAAGTTAATGTGAAGGTTACAGACTTGGAGTCAGACGAGGAAAGCACGCTCGTGCTTTGGGTGACGGATGAGCTGATGACGGGCGACAATATCAATTTCAGCGACTATCCTGACTTGAAGGGCTATGTGATGCGTACGGAAGTGAAGAAGGATGTTGATGGTAATGAGCTTACGATCATCGTGCAAGCCAAGACTGTGACTCCCAGCAAGAAAGTGAAACCCACCACGTTCCTCCGTCCTTCGGATGCTAAATCTTTTGATGAGGCCCCCGAAGATTTAAAGAAGATGCTCGGTGTGGGCGCAGGTGAGGAAGAGTAAAACGCTAAAGGTTCTTCTATGGAAAACACCTGGCGTGCTTTGTCCGCTCGGGAAATCGAGCAACTGGAAAAACAACTCAATAGTGCCGACGACTGGAACCTCGTTTCAGTCGTTGACGCTTTTAATGTAGAGGGTGTTCATCGTACGCATTTTGGCGGAAACGTCTTTATCGGGGCGGATGTGCGGATTGCAAATGTCGGCCTTCTGGCCGGCTACCGCCTTGGCGATGGCTGCCGTCTGCAAAATGTGGGCGAGCTCTCTTTCACGGGCTATTGTTTTGATTTTCCTGTGGAAATATGTAACGAAGACGGCTCGCGCACCATCACCGCCAGTCCCGATATGATCGTGACAGATGCCTGCTTGGCTGCCAGTGTCGCGGCAGATCATCCGTTGCGCACGTTGTGTGCGTCGGCGGAGGTGTATGCGGCTATGAAAACGGGGTTTTTCGGACGCGGGGTGGAGATCCGCAATGTGCGGGCAGTTCGCAATGCATACGTAGGCGAGCACGCGCGCTTGTCGGAATGTACGCTGCTGGAGAACGTGCTTGTACAGTCGTCCGCCGAGGAGCCTACCTTCCTGGGTGCCGGCGTGGTAGTCCGTAATGCGGTCTTGGGATTGCAGAATGTGGTGGATACGAACGCGATTGTGCGCAATGTGGTGACGGGCAGCCATGTATCCATGACCGACGGCCTGCGCATTTCGCACACGGTGGTGGGCGACAATTCGCATCTGGCCTGCTGCGAGGTGCTCCATGCCCTGATATATTCTTTTCATGAACAACATCACAACAATTCGTTCCTGATAGCCTCAACTTTGCAGGGACAGACCAATGTGGCCGCCGGTGCCACGTTGGGTTCCAATCACAACGGACGGATGAACGACTGCGACCTGGTGGCAGGGCGCGGATTTTGGCCCGGGTTGTGTGTCTCGGTGAAGTTCCCGAGTCGTTTCGCATCCTTTACTTTGATGGCCAAGGGAGATTATCCGTATGAAATCAATCTGAAACTGCCGTTCTGTCTGCTGAATAACAACGTGCATGACAATGTGTTGGAGATCATGCCCGCCTTTTGGTGGATGTACAATGCGTTTGCTTTGCGACGTAATGCTCAGAAGTTCGCGCAGCGTGACAAACGGAAGGTGGTGACGCAATATGTGCATACCGCGCCTCTTGCGCCCGACACGGTGCAGGAGATTGTGGATGCGTTGAATCTCATGCGTCAGGAAGACGAAGCCCTTACGCGGGGTGTGGAGCGCTCGAAGCGTTCGGTTCGTATTCTTAAGAAGAAGGAAGCTGAAGCCGCTTATCGGGAAATGTTGCTCTATTATGTGATTGATACGCTGAAAGAATCGTATGACCGCGATCCGCTCCATTTGTTGCAAATGGTAAAACAGTCGGAGCGGGAAGCTTGGGCCAATGTGGGCGGTCAGCTGATGCTTCAAGAGGAGGCTGACAAGCTGTTGCAGCAACCCTCCTCCGACTGGCAGTCCATGCACGTGCGTTATGCGGAGCAATGGGAACGTTACGAACAGGATAACCGTCGGAATGCCTGCTATGTGCTTAAGTGTCTGTGTGATACCAAGCCGGACCTTGAGAAGATGCAGATGCTCTTTGAAGAGGGAGCGGATGTGGCGGCCCGATTCGAAGCCCGTGCGGATGCCGAACGTGCGCGCGACTTGGCGATGAAAAATGGAATGGACGTTGGCTGTTAGCTATTGGTGGTTGGTGATTAGTGATTGGTGGTTGACTATTAATTATTAATTGTTAATTATTAATTGTTAATTGTTAATTGTTAACCCACCTTCCAATAAAAAACAAGCCGGAGGCTACTCGTAGCTCCGGCTTGTTTTTTGTGTTAAAGGGCAACGTACTACTCAATGCTGAGAAGTTCGATGTCGAATACCAGCGGGCTGAAAGGTGGGATGCCGTAGTTGCCCCGTTCGCCGTAAGCGAGCTTGGAGGGGATGAGGACGGTGGCTTTCTCGCCAACGTGCATCTTGGACAGGGCGATTTCCCAACCCGGGATGACACTGTGTTGTCCAAGGGTGAAGGAGAAAGGCTCGCCGCGCTCCACAGAGCTGTCGAAAACGGTGCCGTCCAGCAATTTGCCGGTGTAGTGAACCTTAACGGTCTGCATATCCTGCGGTTGTGCTCCATTGCCTTTCTTGGTCGTGACGAAGTACAAGCCCTCTTCAGTGGGCTTTACCGTGATGTGGTTCTTCTGGACGTATTCCAGAATGGAGGCCCCTTCTTGGGCTTCTTGTTCTCTTAATTGGGCCTCATATTCGGCGCGAGCTCTCTCGAAATCGGCTTTGGACATGTGGCCGAAGAGTTTGATGTTCATGTAGAGCGGATCATCGCCGAAGGGATACTCCGTCTGCTGCATGAAATTCTTGAAGAACTCTTTCCCGTCGAAGACGAAAGTGGCGCTGTCGCCGACATGCATCATGCGGATGGCGGCGAAGAGATCGCTGGGATAGACGGAGTCCATGAGCATCTCGTTGGGCATCATGGGGATAAGGGTGGAGTCGCCGGCACGGAGGGAGAACAGGATGCCTACCAGGTCGCCGGTCTTGGGCATGTCAGTGCTATCGTGGATGTCGCCGTAGAACCGATAGTAAATGCCTGTTTCGCGGTCTTTCTTGAAACCGGGGTATTTGGAGAATTTGCCCATGCAGGCCAACACGATGAGTGCGATGGCGGCAATGCCGAGGATGGCGGCCAGGACGATGAGGATCTTCTTTGAAGATTTGCCTTTGGCAGGCTTTTCGTCGGTGTTCTCTTTTACACACTCTGCAGGTGTCGGCTCTTCGGCGGGAACGGGATCTTCCACGGCAGGTTCCTCTGTTGCGGGTTCATCCGTCACGGGTGCTTCTTCCGCGATGGGTTCTACTTTTGTTTCTTGGGCTTCGGACTCTACAACAGGTTCGTCCAAGTTGATTTTTTCTTCGTTGTTCTCTTCCATAAAAAGATTGGTTTTTAATGATTATTGATTTTATTGATTGTCTAAAGAATCGTTATCGTCATGGCGAGGGCTTTGCGTCCTTCGATCCGGTTGCCGTCGCCGGCGACGCCGTAGGCAAGGTAGGAGGGGATGACCAGGCGGGCTCTGGCTCCGTGGCGGAGCATCTTCACGGCCTCGTGCAGCCCGTCAATCTCTTCCGAACGGTCCACGGTGAACTGCTTCAGCCCGTCATCATCGGAACAGTAGATGCGCTCGCCGTCCAGCAGGAAGGTCTGGTACTCCATCGTCACCATGTCGCCCTCCCGGAAACATTCGCCCTGGCCCGGTTCGAGGATCTCGATGTAGAGGCCTGTTCCGGTGCGCTGCATCTGCCATTGGTAGCGCTTGATGAACATCTCCATCTCCTCGTTTTCCCAGTGCAATATTTTCTTGTTGCCCTCCACGTAAGGGGCATATTTGTCTTCTTTGGGTTGCTGATCGTTGGTGACCACTTCGCCGGTGGGACGGTGGCCGCAACTGACGAACAACGCGACACATCCGAGAATCAGAGCCGAAAGGAGGAAAGGTTTCATTTTTCGGATTGGGAAAGTTGGGCGTGACACTCCTTGACCACCTTCTCAATATAGGCGATGGCCTCTTGGATGGTTCCGTCGAAGAAGGCACCGGCAGCATTGTGATGGCCGCCGCCATTGAAGTACTTGCGGGCAAGCAGGTTGACATCGATGAGGCCTTTGGATCGGAAGGAGAACCGGATGCGGTTTTCACGTTCGGTGAAGAAAGCCGTGTATTGCACCTTGTTGATGGAGAGTCCGTAGTTTACAAACCCCTCGGTATCGCCGATTTGGAAATTGTTGTCAGACAAGTCTTTTTTGGTCAGATACATATAGGATGCGCCGTATTCTGGCATCACTTTGAGCCGCTGGGAGAGGGCCAGGCCGAGGAGCCGCATCCGGCTTTCGTTGTAGTTGTCATAGACTTTCCGGTGGATGCACTCGCCGTTGATGCCGGAGGCAATCAGCTTGCCCAACACCTCGTAGGTGCTCGGCTGGTCGCATGAGTAAGTCACAGAACCGGTGTCGGTGATGATGCCCACATAAAGGGCTTCTGCGATCGGGCGCGTGAAGGGACGCTCGGGAGTGAGGTGACGGAACAGGAAGTCATAGACAAGCTCGGAGGCGGAACTGGTCTCCGGGGTGGAATACATGACATCGCATTGGATGTCGGGCTGCACGTGGTGGTCGATGAGAATCTTGAACGCGGACGATTTGATGATATTCTTCTCCAAATCTTGTCCGGCCCGGTGCGGGGCGTTCATGTCCACTACAAACAGAATGTCAGATTCTTGAATAGCCTTTCGAGCGGTCTTCAGATGACCTTGGGCGACGATGATGTCATCGGCACCCTCCATCCAATGCAAGAAGTCGGGAAAGGGGTTGGGTGAGACGACGGAGACCTCGTAACCATCGGTTTTGAAGTAGTGGTAGAGAGCCAGTGCGCACCCCACAGCATCGCCGTCGGGGTTGAAATGGAAGACGATGCATATCTTCTGGGATGCCGCCAAGGCGTCTTTAACTTTTTGAATGTCTTGTTTTTTCAAAGCATTTTGGTTTG
>JAFZKY010000012.1 GCA_017551725.1 Bacteroidales bacterium | reverse complement strand
GAGCGCGGCTTCGTGACGCTGGCCTTCGACCCGTCGTACACCGGCGAGAGCAGCGGCGAACCTCGCCGCACGGCCTCGCCCGACATCAACACCGAGGACTTTATGGCTGCCGTCGATTACCTTTCCAAGCTCAACAACGTTGACCCCGAACGCATTGGTATCATCGGCATCTGCGGATGGGGTGGCGTCGCCCTCAACGCCGCCGCTGCCGACCCGCGCATCAAGGCCACGGTGGCCAGCACGATGTACGACATGACCCGTGTGGCTGGCAACGGCTACTATGAGTCGAACGACAACGAGACCGACCGCCATACCGGCCGTGAGGCACTGGCCAAACAACGTCTTACCGACCCGCTGGCGATGGCCGGTGGTGTGGTTGACCCGCTGCCCGAGGATGCCCCACAGTTCGTCAAGGACTACCACGCCTACTACAAGACCCCGCGCGGCTACCACATCCGCAGCGGCAACAGCAACGACGGTTGGCGGGTCATTGGCACCCAGGCCTACGCCAACAGCCGTTTCCTCTATTATATCAACGAAATCCGTTCGGCGGTGATGATTCTGCATGGCGAGAAGGCCCACAGCCGCTACTTCGGCGAGGCCGCCTACCACTACATGGTGGACGGCAAGGCCGAGGGCTACAACTTCGTAGGCAAGCCCAACCCCGTACCCGAAAACAAGCAGTTGTTCATCGTCCCCGATGCCTCCCACTGCGACCTCTATGACGGCGGCGAGGGCAACTTCATACCTTGGGACAAACTGGAGGAGTTTTTTAACGAAAATCTGAAATAACATGAAAAAAGTAGTCGTAATATCCACCAGCATGAGGGCTGGATCAAATAGTCAACAATTATCGGAGCAGTTCGCCAAAGGCGCGAGAGCCGCAGGTCACGAGGTGGAATTCGTTTCGCTTCGCGGCATGGAAATCAAATTCTGCACAGGCTGTCTGGCCTGCCAAAAGCTGGGCCGCTGCGTCATCAACGATGATGTGAACGACATCATGGCCAAGGTATTAGAGTCCGACGTAGTGTGCTGGGCCACGCCCATCTACTATTACGAGATGAGCGGCCAGATGAAGACCCTCATTGACCGTATGAACGCGATGTATCCGAAGGACTACCGCTTCCGCGACGTGTATCTGCTGACCACAGCCACGGAAGACGAGGAATATGTGCCGAAACGTGCTGAAACAGGACTGGCGGGCTGGATTGACTGCTATCCCAAAAGCCGTCTGGCAGGCACCCTCTTCTGCGGCGGAGTGTCTATGCCCCGCGACATTGAGGACAACGGCAAGTTGCAGGAGGCATACGAGTTGGGGAAAAACGTGTAAACGTATATAACTATGATACTTTATTTTTCAGGAACAGGCAACAGTCTCGCAATCGCACGGCGGTTGGCGGAAAGGCTGGACGAACAGGTGATGTCGCTCTATGATGCGGCTGGGAAAGATCTTACGCACGAGAAACGCATCGGTCTGGTTTTCCCGACCTATAACCTCGAAGCACCCAAAGCCGTGCGTACACTGGTGCCGCAACTGCATTTGTCGCCGTCTTCCCATGTGTGGATTGTGATTACCTGCGGCGCACAGACCAACAACGCCATATGGACGGTGCGCAGTCTCCTGCGCAAGCAGGGCGTGCGCGTCGGTTACTGCCACAAGATACGTGTACCGGACAGCAGTGCGATTGCTTTCGGTCGCAATCCCAACGACCAGGCATGGAAATTCGACAAATTCGCTTCTCGGCTGACCACCATCGGCGATGAGTTGGCAGCAGGCAGGAAACGACTGCATTTTGCAGGCTTCGACCCCTTCGGATGGCTGATAAGCCATACGCGACTGGAAGAAAAAATGGGGGCGTTGGCGCAGCCCGGCGTGAACGAGGCAGCCTGCATCGGCTGTGGTATATGCGCAAAAGTATGTCCGCAGGAGAATATCGCTCTGACGGACAAGAAAGCCCATATAGGCAATGCTTGCACTTGGTGCTTGGGTTGTGTGCATTTCTGCCCGCAGCAAGCCATCATGGTAAACGGGAAAACGGTTGCCAAAGAGCAGCAATACCACCACCCCGATATCCAATTGAAAGATATGCTGAAACGCTAAACAATTAAACAACTAATACTATGCAAATAGCGATTATCACAGGGGCATCATCCGGATTGGGGAAGTTTTTTTTTGAAAAGGTTGCGGAACGTTATCCGCAGCTTGACGAGTATTGGGTCGTTGCCCGAAGCGAGAACAAACTGAAAGAGCTGGCCGAGCAGCATCCGCGGCTGAAAGTGCGCGCCGTACCATTGGACTTGGCTGACACCCGCAGCATGGACACTTTTGAGAACCTGCTTCAAGAGCAGCAACCGGACATCCGTGTGCTGATTAACAACGCAGGATTTGACAGACCCGGTCTGTTCCGCGAAATGAAAAAGACGGACATCTATTCGCTGATGAACCTCAATGTCATGGGCACCACGATGGTGAGCCGCCTATGCCTGCCGTACATGAGCAAGGGCAGTTACCAGATCATCACCGGCTCGATAGGCTCTTTTGCGCCGCTTCCGTGGCGCGCTGTGTATAGTGCCAGCAAGGCGTACGTGCGCTTCCTTGCACGGGCTCTGCACGAGGAGGAGCGCAAGCGCGGTGTGAATATCATGTTGTTGTCGCCGGGCAAAATGGATACGGCGATGTTCCATCAGAACAGCACAGATAGCGGCAATATGTCTATCCAGCCGTATCTGAATCTTGACCAAGTGACCGTGACGGCGATGCAGAAAGCCGAAAGAGGATGTGCGACTTATACGCCGATGATGTTTTACAAAGTGTACCGCCTGCTGGCAAAGATTGTGCCCAGCGCTCTAATGGTCAAGTTTACCAGTGTTGAAAGTTCTGTTCCCAAAGAATAGCCGTCCTTCGCAGCGTGGACAATAAACAATTCCGCAATTCAGGTGCAGGTTTGGGGTGCGGATTTTTTTCATAATTTTGCGGCAAAATTTAAAATTAGGAATGATGAAACACAAAGTGAAACTCACAGTAATCGACAAGAAACTCTATCCCGAGTTACAGCAACGGTTCTGCGCCGACCCTTGCTCGGGGATGTGCCCGTGTTACAATGTAGGCGACGAGTTCATCTTTGAGCGTGACGGCGACCGCGATGACTTTTGGCATTGTGGGTTGAACACGTTGGTAAAGACAACAGCAGATCCGAACACTGTGGCGGGCGGCCCCAAGATGCCGCATTGCTCCGAACTATGGGATGCCATCTCGCGTTACATCTATTCAGGCCTTCAAGGCGGCTCCATCATGAAAGGCTGGATGAAGAATGAAAACGAGATGATAGCCTGCTGCTCCGACGGCACACGTCCTGTGATTTTCAAGATTGAGCGGATTGACTACGAGTAAGGGAAGCCTTTGTTTATAATCAAACCAAGATAAGCAAGCATGACAGTTCAACAGTTTGTGATGGCTTACGGGGTTGAGCAAGACCGTGTGCGGGCGATGATACCAGACGGGTATGAGTCGCTGCGCCCCGTTCTCCGCATCAATGCCGAAATCATGGACGGAAAGGACGTGTATGTCGAGTTCAACGCTCCCGTGGCGCATGACGGCAGACGTGGCTGGCTGAATATCGCTAACTGGCACAGCGCAAAGGATGAGCTGCGGTTCCAGAGAGACGGGGAACGGGTGCAGATAAGCAGCCCCTTCCTCACGATTGAGTTCACCGGTACGGGCATCGAGGGAGGCTGTCCCGCCGAGCGAGACAACGACGGATGTTTCTTCATCGGAGAAGATGAGACCTTCCGATCTGCAGAGACGATAACGGCGCACCCGGAGTTCTGCGACTGCGAGTTCGCGTGGCATTTCCATACAGACGATGCTCATGGACGGAGTGAAGGCAAGACGATTCCTGCATTCCACGAAGAGGCGAAAACTGAATACCCAAGATGCCCTCTGATCGCTGAAAATGCCGCCGCCATCCCATGCAGACAGGTTCTCGGATGCTATAGCGTTATGTTTGAAAGATAAACAACAAAACATTTATGGAGATAACGGTAGAAGACTTTGACAAAGTGGATGTCCGAATAGGAACAATTGTGGCGGTGGACATCAACAAGAAAGCCCGCCATCCGGCCTACAAGCTCACGGTGGACTTGGGGGAGGAACTCGGCACCAAGACCTCGTCGGCGCAAATCACCGACCACTACACCCCTGAGCAGCTCATCGGTCGCCAGGCAGTGTTCTGCGTGAATCTCAAGCCTATGCACATCGGAAGCGTGAAGAGCGAAGTGCGCATACTCGGCAGCGAGAGCGAAGGCGGCGTGGTGCTGCTGCAACCGACAATGGCGGTTAAGAATGGAGATAAAATATTCTGAAACAAGACAATGACGATTAGAACCATACAGACGGGGTGGACGCTGGTGTCGAGCGGAGTGCCTGACCGCAACACACACCGCTGGAAATACGCTTACACGGGCTTATTCCAGCGCAGGAGCAAACGAATCATGGTGCCCGTGAAATGTTATTATATGAAAGTGAACGGCCATTCGGTGCTGATTGATGCGGGATGGAGCAAAGAAGTGGTGAAACACCCGATGCGACACCTTGGTTTCGGCCTCTGGTTTGCCAGCGAGCCGGTGATGAAACAGGGCGAATCCGCGAAAGAACAGCTGGCGGGAATGCCCATCGATGCCATTCTTATGACGCACCTCGACTGCGACCATGTGTCGGGATTGCTCGATTTCACAGGCATCGATATTTACACTTCAGTTGAGGAGATTGACTTTGCTGCCAGAAAGAAGATGCGTTATGGTCAATTGGTTAAAGGGTTTGATTTCCAAGCCTTTGATTTCAAAGATGACCAACATGCGCCGTTTGCCAAATCTTGCGATGTATTCGGCGATGGCAGCGTAACGGCTTATCTCACACCCACACACTCCGCAGGTAGCGTCATCTATCGCGTGACCGATGCGGATGGTTTTGCCCTTGTGGTGGGCGACAACGGGTATATGAAGGATTCCTGGTCGAAAGGCATCCTTCCCGGGCCGCTTTATAACGCTGAAAACATGAGGCAATGCCTGAAATGGATAAACGAGCAAAGCCAACAGCCTGATTGTTTAGGCGTTTATTGCGCGCACGAAAGGGATTAGTCTTGATGGTTTGGATTATTTTGCAACTCGGGCGAAGGCTTGGGGTGCGGATTTTTTGTTTCAGAACACCTACCCCTCTCAAAGCGTCTTCATAAAATCCAGCACGATAAAGATTCACGCTTTCTCTTTCCGAAATCTGAACATCCCGTCGCTATCCTCATCGGCAGATTCCGGGTCGTTTGCATCAGGATGATGACTGTTGAAATACTCCACGATGTGGAAACCACAGCGGTTAACGTAGAAATGGATGTTTCGCTTCTCGAAATAGGGTGTGTGGGTTTCCCAGACCTTGATTTCGGAGTGCAGCTGTTCGATCAGACACCAAGCAGAATAGCCAATGCCCTTACTGTGAACCTCGGGGTTGACGAACAGCAACTCCAATTCGCCGCATTCGCCATCTACACGGATGACAGCACCTCCAACTTTCTCTCCGTTGAGGAGAATACGGTAAGCTTCGGCGTTTTTGCCATCAATGGAGGCTTCGATGGTGGCACGGGAGATGATTTCCCCGTCCTCTTCAAAGTGGTTGTCACGCATACCGAACTCTTCTGTGGCACCATACTTGAATGCTCTTTGGTTGTCGAGGATGAACTGCTCTCGGTCGTCGGCTTGCAGCGGCGAGAGGGTTACATTGTTGTTGATTTTGGATATCATTGAACGGATTTGTTTTTACGGACTCTTTCTTGGATTTTCTGAAACACCACAAACAGCGCCGGCACGGTGAGCAACAGGCCGAGCGTGCCGAAAAGCATGCCACCGACCACGCAAACGCCGATGGTGCGGCTGCCGTTGGCACCCACGCCAGAAGCGAACATGAGGGGCAGCATACCGATAATCATCGTCAGCGAAGTCATCAAAATGGGACGGAGACGCACTTTGGCGCTGCTGAACGCCGCCTCGGCGAGCGACATCCCCTCACTGCGCGCCTGCGAGGCGTATTCGGTAAGCAGAATGGCCGTTTTCGACAACAACCCCACCAACATCACCATTCCAATCTGCATGTAGATGTTGTTTTCCACGCCAAACAGCTTGGCAAACAGCAGGCTTCCCGCCAAGCCGAAGGGCACTGACAGCATTACTGCCAGCGGGATGAAGAGGCTTTCGTAGAGCGCCACCATCACGAGGTAGGCGAAGACGATACATATCAGGAATATGAAGATGATTCTGCCGGATGTCTGGCTCTCCTCGCGGGTGATGCCGCCAAACTCAAGGCTGTAACCCACGGGCAACTCCTTCGCGGCAGTCTCCTGAATGGCTCGGATAGCACGACCCGAACTGCTGCCCTGTGCCACGCTGCCCGAGACATCGATGCTGGGGAACATGTTGAAACTGTTGATCGACTGCGGCATATACTCCTTGGTAAGCGTGACGAACTGGTCGATGGGCATCATCTCACCGTTTTCGGAACGCACGAAGAGGCTCGCTAACGACTCGGGACGGTTGCGGTCGGAAGGTCGGAGCTGCAAATCCACCTGATACACCTTGTTGTATTTGTTGAAGTTGGAGATGTAGTCGCCGCCTAAGTAGGAGCCCATCTCGTTGAGCACGGTGGAGGGTGCTACGCCCATCTTCTTGCATCGCGCCACATCCAAATCCACGCGGTACTGCGGATAATTGACATCGTAGCTCGAATAGACTTCGCCGATTTCGGGGCGCTCGCTCATCTTTTCTGTAAAGCGGGTGGTGACCTCGTGCAGCGTCTTTGCATCCTGTCCGTTGCGACCCTGCACCGAAAACTCGAAACCGCCGTTGCCGCCGTAACCCTCTACCATTCCGGGTTCGGAAACAAAAATCTGCGCCTCGGTTTCTTGGGATAGAATCTCGTCGATTTTCTCCATAACAGCAGAAGATGAATGTGTTTTTCCTCGGCGTTCTTTCCACGGCTTCAACTGGATGAAGATATTGGCGCCTGCGCCGACACCCACCACGCCGCCGACATCTTGTATCTCGGGAAGTTCGCGGATCTTGTCGCAGTTACGGTTCATCATCTCGAAAGTCTTGTTAGCCGTGTAGCCCGAAGGAGGCGTAAGGTCCACGAAGAGCGTGCCCATGTCCTCGTTGGGGATGAAGCCCGTGGGCACCACATTGAAGAGGATACCGAATAGTAGCAATGCAAGCGCTACACCACCGGCCACCCAGCGCTTGCGCTTCAGCAGGCGGCCAATCAAGGTGCTGTAGTGCTTCAGTAATGAAGAGAAGGTGGCATTATAGGCCTTCTTTATTAAATTGAGAATTTTTGGGTCGCCTTCTTGTGGTTTTTCAGGACGGAGGATCAGGGCGCACAATGCGGGTGACAGCGTCAGCGCATTGATGAGAGAGATGCCTACGGCCACCGCCATCGTCAGACCGAACTGCTTGAAGAAGATGCCAGTGGTGCCGCCTATAAACGCTACCGGAATGAAGATGACCATAAAGACCAGCGAAGTAGTGAACAGCGTGACGGATAGTCCGCTCATGGCATCCTCCGAGGCTTTACGAGCGGAGGTGTAGCCCTCGTCAAACCTGGCTTTTACCGCCTCCACCACCACGATGGAGTCGTCCACCACGGTGCCGATGACCAATACTAATGCAAAGAGGGTCAGCAGGTTGACTGAGAAGCCCGCCACCTTCATAAAGGCGAAGGTGCCGATGAGCGACACGAGGATGCCGACAGCGGGAATCAGCGTGGCGCGGAAATCCTGCAGGAAGAAGAGAACCACTACCAATACCAGTACGATGGCGATGACGAGCGTCAGAATCACCTCACGGATGGAAGCGAAAAGGAAGTCGTTGGTGTTGTCGAAAGTGACGATTTTCACGTCCTTGGGCAACGATTTTCCGCTTTCAGCCAGCAGTTTGTCGATTTCAAGGTTGATTTTGGTGGCGTTGGATCCGGCCATCTGGCTCACCGAGCCCATCACGCCCGGATGCCCGTTGATGCTGTTGATGTAGTCGTAGTCCGACTGCCCCAGCTCCACATCCGCCACATCCTTTAGCAGCAGCTCCTCGCCAGTGGGCAGCGAGGCAATCACGAGATTCTCAAACTCCGAGACCTCGGTTTTGCGTCCCGTGTAGCGCAGCACATACTGGAACACATTGTCGGAATTGCTGCCCAATGAGCCAACCGAGGCCTCGATGTTCTGCTCGGCCAGCACGGTGGATATATCGCTGGGCATCAGCTTGTGGCGGGCCATCACATCGGGCTTGAGCCAGATGCGCAGGGCATATTGCGCGCCCCATACCTCCACCTTGCCCACACCCTTGATGCGGAGCAGGGCAGGGCGAAGGTTGTTGTAGAAATAGTTGCTGAGGAAGTTCTCGTCGTAGGTGCCGTTGGGACTTTCCAGCGCGATGATACG
>JAFZKY010000011.1 GCA_017551725.1 Bacteroidales bacterium | reverse complement strand
GACGGCGGCTCCCACAACGAGAAACTGGATTATGATGCGCAGCGTGACGAATATCTGGAAGGGCTTGGGTTAAACGTGTTCCGCACGACGGACTACGATGTCCTGCAACATGTGGATCTGGTATTGGGGGACTTGGAAGACTTCATTGTCAAACATTATGGAAATGAAGAGAAGCCATAAGGAATGATGTTCCATATTAACTACCCCGCCCTTCGGGCACCCGTTGAAGGCTACGCCTTCTTTTCCTCATCACTCGGCATAGTCAAAGCCAGCTTTGCCTCTGCACTCGTTCATTCGTCAAATCTAAAAATTAGAAGGGGAGTTAACATTGTGCGGCACCGAGGTGCCACGAACATTACAAACAATGGGAAAATGTCGTCATACTCTTCTAGGATCAACATCTATATTATTGCCAACAAAAAAAGAGGAGACCCCGAAGGATCTTCCTCTTTTGACAATGATGTCTCGTTCAGGACGGGAGAAGCCTCCCCCACCCTGTTAGAATGCGTAGCGGGCACCCACCATGACACCCCAGTCGAAATAGTGGACGTGGTAGTCGCGGTTGAACAACATGCCGAAACCGGGACGGATGTCTGCCTGGAGGGTAAGCGGGAATTTGAACTTATACTCAATGCCGCCGATGGCATTGACACCCACCTTACCGAAGAACGTTCTGGTGTAGTAGTCGTAAATGTCGCCGTAGCGGAAATTGGTCCAGCCGTAACCGGCGCTGAGACCGCCACCCACAAACCAATGCAAACCGCCGGCACTGGTGGGAGCCTCATACATCAGGTTGGGGTTGGCCTCAATCGTCGTCACCCACGAAAGGTTATCGTGCCACACATAACCGGTGCCCTTTTGCACGTAATTGGCGGGCGATAGCGTCCACTTGTACCCGGCATCCACGCTGAAAGCCAGATGGTCGGTGAAAAACGTCTTGTAGGAGAACGCCTCCATGTTGCCCAGCGTCACACCAATGCTGTGACGGTAGGGAGCCTGCGCGTTGACGGCCCACACAAGGCCCAACGCCAAGAAAAGCATGCTTAATTTTTTCATTTTTACGTTTTTTAGTTAAACAATATCGTGATTCGTTTTAAAATCAATTTTCACGCCCACATTCACATGGAACGGGACGCAATACTGTGCAAAAGTATCACATTTATCGCACTTGAAACACTAACAACATAAAAAAGAGGAACATCCGTATGTTAATAAACGGACAACCCTTATTCTCATCACCCTCACGGGCCAACATGTTCACGCGGTAATCCCCGTTACCGGCGAATGTCCTTATACACCCGCCGATGGATCACTTCTTGCAAATCAACATCCTCGTTGTCCAGCAACGCGGGTTCATAGCCCATTTCAACGGCTTTTTCCGTAGGATACACAAAATAGGTACACGTACACTCGGCGCACAGCACGCCGTCGGGACTCCAAATCTCGCCCTTGACGACGGCCAGCGTGCGTTTCTGCTCCACCAGGCGGGCGCGCAGCAGTATGTACGGCCACAGCGTGCTCACGGGCTTGCGGTAGCGCATCTCCATCTTGGCCGTCACGCCCGATGTCTGCAACTGGTAGAAGACCACCCAGCCGCAAATCTCGTCCAATAAAGTAGCCTGCAAGCCGCCGTGCAGCGTGTCAATCCAGCTCACATGGTTCGCGCCGGCCTTCCACACCGACACCACATCCTCCCCATCCCAGTAGAAGTCCATGCGCATACCCATCGGATTGTTCGGGTCGCACCCGAAACAGTTGTAGCCGTTGGTGTTCCCTACCCATGGATTGATTATCTTTTTCATCCGGCAAGGAATTCTATTTGACCTTACAGCGAACCTTCAGCACATAGTCGGCCAGCTTTCCCACCGCCTCCTCGTCCAGATACCAGCACACACCCGGATTTCGAGGCAGAATATCCTCATACAAGACATACGCCTCAAATGTTCCATCTGACAAAGCCTTGTCCAACACTCTCAATGCTATATCCTTCTTGCGGACTTTCTTATCCGTAGAAAGGGCCACAGCCGCCACAGCCTCTTTCGATTGCAACAGAAAACTGTTGTCCATACTCTCGGCATAGCCCGGTTCATAATGCCATACAGCCTGCACCAGCGCATATCCCAACCAGTAATCCCCATACGACACTTTCACCACATCCTTATCGCGTTTGGCATCATAGGTCTTTTCCAAAGCATATTTAGGTGTGAAGTACCAGTCCTTGTAATCCAACTTGTTGAGTTTGTATATTTCCTGCAACTTTTTGGTCAAACGCGGATTATTCCGGTTCAGCACCTTGGCAATAGTAATCTCCCGCAGAGCCGTCTGCTTGTCGCCCAAACCCAAACATGCATCGGCATAAAACCAATGGGCAAGATAATCGATATAGTTTTTGTCAATAGCCTTTTTATACCATTCGCGGGCTTTCTGCAAATCACCTTCATGGAAATAGGTGTCGCCGATATAGGAGATGACTTTGTAACATGTGGGGTTCAGCTCAAGCACCTTCTGGTAACGGCTGCGAGCCGAGGAGTAGTTCTGCTTCTGAAAGAAGTTCTCCGCCTCGTCGAACAGTTCCGCCGCCTGCCCTTCCAGTTCATACTCCTTGATTTCCATACCATTGGATCCTTTTGTCCGATAGACATTATTGCCCAACAAATTTTTGGTATAATCATATACGGAATCGGAGAAATCAGCACTTGCAATGGAATAGGTGACATCGGAAGCGGTCATAATATCCATGATTTCACGCAGATTGTGCAATTTCTGCGCCGAAAGGGCAGTCCCCATAGTGAGCAAAACGGCCAAAAGGAATAATCTGAATTTCATAAAAACAAAATCTTACGATTAAGGGGACCTCTATTTTTAACCCTTTCGCGCCACACCTCCTAGACCATGCGAGGTCCGTTGAACATAATCTGAAAATATGACGCTGCAAATCTACATAATATTCTTTGAACAACAATGTGTTGCGGAAAATTTCTGTCAATCGCTTATCGCAATGATTTTTATGTAAATTTGCAGCGTTGTTGCATGATTACATAAAAATAGTATATTGTTATGATTAATAGAACGTTAAAGAATACAATACTTAAGAATCTGCGTTATTTTTCCGTTGTGACTATCACAGGTCCGCGCCAATCGGGCAAAACTACACTACTGAAGAGTATGTATCCAGAACTGCCCTACTTCTCCTTAGAGAATCCGGACACGAGAGAAATGGCTATATCCGATCCGACAGCTTTTCTTGCACAGGGGAGCGACGGTATGATTCTCGACGAGGTCCAAAACACTCCTGCCCTGCTCTCATACCTGCAAGGCATTGTGGACGAACACCCACAGCGTAAGTTCCTCCTTTCGGGGAGTTCGCAATTCAGTCTGCAGAGCAGTATCACGCAGTCACTTGCGGGACGCACGGCCGTTCTTGAACTCCTGCCATTGTCACTGCAAGAAATGTCGGATAATGCCTCCGACATTTCGGATGTTAACCGACTGATATATTCTGGTTTTTACCCTTCACTGCATGCGGACCTGAACATTCCTCGGCTTTTCTATCCAGCATACGTCCGTACCTACTTGGAACGCGATGTGCGCGGGTTCTTGCAGATCAGCGACCTCTACCGTTTTCAGACCTTTCTCAAGCTCTGCGCAGGCCGTGTTGGAAGTCTTTTCAACGCCAGCGAGTTGTCTAACGAGGTGGGGGTGGCAGTCAACACCATCCGTGCCTGGCTGTCGGTGCTTCAGGCATCCTACATTGTCTTTATGCTGCATCCTTACTACGAAAACACACGCAAGCGCTTGACCAAGACACCAAAACTCTATTTCTACGATACAGGATTGGCCTGCTACCTGATGGGCATTGAGAATGAACGCCAGTTGCAGACCGACCGGATGCGCGGACATTTGTTTGAGAACCTGGTCGTCGCAGATGTGATGAAACGGCGCACAAATTCCGGTTGCGAGGCGGGGTTGATGTTTTACCGGGACTCCAACGGGAACGAAATCGACCTTCTTGTACCAAATGGTACAGGCCTTGAGGCATATGAGATAAAATCTGCGGCCACCTATAGTTCCTCGTTTGAAACTGGTTTTCGCAATCTACCCGAGCAACTCTCATCGCGTCTCACGCACCGCGCCGTGATCTATAATGGTTCACAAGAACGTCGGGACACCAACATCGAAATTTTGCATTATTCCTCTCTACTTTCTCATTAATCTGTTAAAGAGCGCATTTCCCCTGTCAGACAGGTTTTTACACCTACTCTTTTCCGGACTTTCAGCTTTCTCCGTTTATCTCTTTCGGATTCTGATGCCATTAGTCACGACCACACAAAACACATGCGGATTTACAGTACCATCCAAGACAGCTCATTTTGCCAATTCCAAAATTCGTCCGCCTCAGGCGGCTTTCCATTTTTTTTTGCGCCCCCCTTGCGCTGTCGCGCTTGGGAGGCGCTCATTCCAAAAGGTCAAAACCGGTTGGCCTCCTACCGTCGGCCTTCCGGTTTTGGAGTCTGTTTTTTTTAATCGCGGAGACAGCGGACGGAAAACCCGAAGTACCCGAATTCTTTATTGATGACCACGTTGGGGGTGTTGGAGTTCAGGCTGCAGTAACGCACGTAGCCTGTGTAGTCCTGCGTAGAAGACCAGAAGGTGGCGAAGGTGCCCGCGTATTCGAACGACGAGCCGTTACAGTCGCCTGCCGGAACGGCGGAAAAGCCCGTGGCATTGTTTGCACTCTGGTTATTGCCCACGGCGCAGTCGTCCATGACTGCTTCGGTGTACCAGCCCTCCGTGGAGGCCAAGGCCTTGGGTATCCACTAATGACAAATCCCCTTAAAATCAAACAACCACGACCCTCAATAACAGGCTTTCAAGATGTTCAACACATCCTCCGTGGTGGGCACGTAGTAGCCGCCGCACTTGATGGTGGACTCGGCGATGGCGGGCAGCATCTCCTCCGTGGCCCCCACCTCGCGCAACGTCTGCGGGATGCCCATCTCGGCAATGAAGTCGCTCAACGCCTGGATGCCCTCCAAGGCAATCTGCTCGTCGGTCTTGCCAGCGGGATCCACATGCCAGATATTCTTTGCATAACGGACAAAACGGTGCATACCATATTTATATATATAACGGTAGTAAGGTACCGAAATGATGGCCAACCCGATGCCGTGGGCGCAGTCGGTGTAGGCCCCCAGCTGATGCTCGATCATGTGCACCTCCCAGTCTTGCGTCTTAGAGAGGGCCAGTATCTTGTTCAGTCCCATGGTGGCGCACCACATGATATTGCTGCGGGCCTCGTAGTCGTGCGGGTCTTTCACAGCCTTGCGGGCGGCGCTGATGAGGGCCAGCATGTCGCCCTCCAGCAGGTAGTCGCTCACGCAGTCGTCGTCGCCGGAGAAATACTGCTCCATGAGATGGGAGAAGATGTCGAAGATGCCGCTCACCATCTGATATTGAGGTACGGTGAACGTGAACTCGGGATTGAGGATGGAGAATCGCGGGGCCATTGACTCCAGCGGGAACACGCGCCCGAGTTTCAGTTTCTTGTCCTCGTGGGTGATGACGGAGCCGCCGTTCATCTCGGAGGCCGTGCCCGTCATGGTCAGGATGGAGCCTATCGGGACCACCGGATTTGTGACCGGCTCGCCGTTCTCCCAGTAGCGCACCCAGGGGTCGCCCTCGCAGTAGGCCGAGGCGGAGATGCCCTTGGAGCAGTCCACCACCGAACCGCCGCCGACGGCCAGAATGAGATCCGCGTTATGCTCGCGCACCAGCCGCGCCCCCTCCATCATCTGCGCATACGTGGGGTTGGACTTGATGCCGGGCAGTTCCGCAACATTCTTGCCGTTTTCGTGCAAGATGCGCATCACTTCGTCATACAAGCCGCTCTTTTTAATGGAATTTTTGCCATATACCAACAAAACATTCGGTCCATAATGGCGCAGCTCTTCCGGCAGATGCTGCATCGCCGTGCGACCGAAATGAATGCGGGTGGGATTCTGAAATGTGAAATCGAGATTCATAATAGTTTTTTATGTTATAATCTTTAAATGCCGTCAAAAACGACGAACGTTATTTTTTGTGCAAAGATACACTTTTCTGCATTGTTTGGCACAAAGTTTGCAATCCAAGCGGGTATTTTTTTGTTCAATATAAAATCCAACAATATGCAAACAGGCAATATCAATGTCAAGACCGAGAACATCTTTCCGGTTATCAAAAAATTCCTCTATTCCGACCATGAGATTTTCCTCAGAGAGCTGATTTCCAACGCGGTGGATGCCACACAGAAGATGAAGACCCTGGCGGCAATGGGCAAGACCGACAGCGAGCTGGGCGACCTCACCATCGACGTGAAAGTCAACAAGGAGGACAAGACCATCCACGTCATCGACCACGGCATCGGCATGACCGCCGAGGAGGTGGACAAATACATCAACCAGATCGCCTTCTCCGGCGCGGAGGACTTCCTTTCCAAATACAAGGGCAACGACGCCGCCAACATCATCGGCCACTTCGGGCTGGGCTTCTACTCCTCCTTCATGGTGGCCGACCGCGTGGACATACTGACAAAATCGCACCTTTCAGATGCCAAAGCTGTCAAATGGAGCTGCGACGGCTCGCCAGAGTTCACCCTGGAAGAGATCGACAAGGCCGACCGCGGCACCGAAATCGTGCTGCACGTGGCCGACGACACGCAGGAGTTCCTGAACGAGAACAAACTCGTGGGCCTGCTGACCAAATACTGCCGCTTCCTGCCCATCCCCATCCGATGCGGAACCAAAACGGAATGGCGCAAACCCGAGCCCAAGCCGGAAGACGACAATACGGAGAAGAAAGAGGAACCCAAGGAAGAGGCCGTGCAGGTGCCCCGCATCATCAACAACACCGAGCCCATCTGGCAGAAAGCCCCGTCATCCCTCACCGACGAAGATTACAAAAAGTTCTACCACGAACTCTATCCTATGTCGATGGAAGAGCCCCTCTTCCAGATTCACCTGAACGTGGACTACCCCTTCAACCTCACCGGCGTGCTCTATTTCCCGAAAGTGAAGAACCAGCTGGACCTCAAGAAGAACCGCGTGCAACTCTATTGCAACCAGGTCTATATCACCGACGAGCTGGAGGGCATCATCCCTGAATTCATGACCTTGCTGCACGGCGTCATCGACTCGCCCGACATCCCGCTGAACGTGTCGCGTTCCTACCTGCAGTCGGACTCCAACGTGAAGAAAATCTCCACCTACATCAGCAAGAAGGTGGCCGAGAAACTGGAGTCGATGTTCAAGGAAAACCGCGAGGATTTCGAGAAGAAATGGGACGAGCTGAAAGTGTTTCTGCAGTTCGGCTCGCTCACGGACGAAAAATTCTACGACAAAATCAAGGATTTCTACCTGCTGAAGAGCACCGACGGCAAGTATTTCACCCTGGAGGAGTACCGCAACACGGTGAGCGCGCTGCAGACCAACAAGGACGACATCGTCATCATGCTGTACGCCGCCAACACGGACGAGCAGCACCTGTACATCCAGGCGGCCAAGGAGAAGGGCTACGACGTGCTGCTGATGGACGGCTTCCTCGACCCGCACGCCCTCAACATGCTGGAACAGAAGAACGAGAAGCTGCGCTTCACGCGCGTGGACGCCGACACCATCGACAAACTCATCGAGAAAAAGGACGATGTGCAACCGTCGAAACTGTCGGATGACCAGCAAAAAACACTGAAGGAGTATTTCACCAAACAGGTGGACGAGAAGACCTACACCGTGATGGTGGAGAGCCTCAGCGAGACCGACCTTCCGGTGATGATCACGCAGAACGAGTTCATGCGTCGTTTCAAAGACATGGAAAAGGTGTCAGGGCAGCAGAGCTTCTACGGCGATTTCAACCATTACAATATTGTGGTCAACGGCAACCACGCGCTGGCGAGCCGGCTGCTGGCCGAGGAGGACGAGGGCAAGCGCACCCAGCTGGTGCAACAGATGATCGATCTGGCCCTGCTCTCGCAGAACATCCTCACGGGCGAGAAGCTGAGCGAGTTCGTCAAACGGAGCTACGAGATTCTATAGCCGCCTCCAGCTCGCGGTACCAATCCTCGCCGAAGGCTTGTACAAGCGGCATTTTCAAGAATTTATATACGGGCAGGGCTAACGCTCTGCCCTTTTCACATGCCGTTTTGCAGATGTCCCAATGGTGGTAGTTGAGGGCGGTGTACTTCCCTACCCTGCTGACGCGGATGGGATAGAGATAGCAGGAGATTGGCTTCCTGAAAGAAATTTCGCCCTGCAGGAAAGCCTTCTCGATAGCACATTTCGTGATGCCATCCTCCTCAAAAGAGAAGGCGCACGCCTTGGTGGCCGGAATCAGCGGCGTGCCGAAACTATCGCCATCCAGCACAAAGGTCTCCCCATTGGCCTCCACCGCCGCAATGCCTGCCTCCGTCATGTATTTTTGGAATGTGGGATAACAGGTGTCCAGATCCGCCACCTCATCTGCTGCCACGGGGGCACCGGCGTCGCCCTCCACGCAACACGCGCCCGCGCACTGCGACAAGTCACAGCAGAAGCATTTATCTATCAGCTCATCCGAGACCAGAACATCGCCAACGATCAACATAAGATTGGATTTTTATGGAAAAAAATAGGTCGGCGGGCAAGCCCGCCGACCTACAACTATAGGATTTTGGATTATTGCAATCTCTTGAACTGGCAGGTGAAGTGACGCATCAACTCGGCCTCCCAGGTGATTTCCAAACCACGGGTGATGGTGTGACGACGGTCGAAGACATTCTTCAAGGCGGCGGCAATCACGTCCATGTGGTTGTTGGTATAGACACGGCGCGGGATGCAGAGACGCACGAAGTCGAGGCCGCCGAAACGGTTCTCGCGGGTCACAGGATCGCGGTCGGCGAGCACATAGCCGATCTCGCAGGCACGGATGCCGGCCTCAAGGTACAACTCGCACGTCAGCGTCTGGGCGGGGAACTCCTCCTTGGGAATCTCGGTCAGGATCTTGTCCGCATCCACGAAGATGGCGTGTCCGCCGGCGGGACGCTGGTACGGGATGCCGTACTCGTCCAACTTGGCAGCCAGATACTGAACCTGTTTGATACGGGTTTCCACCATGTCAAAGTCGCAGTTCTCTTTCAAACCGACGGCCAGCGCGTCCATGTCGCGACCGTTCATACCGCCGTAGGTGAGGAAGCCCTCGAAGGGGATGCAGAAGAGCTTGGCACCCTCGTACCAGTCTTCCTTGTTGGTGGCGATGAAACCGCCCATATTGACAAGGCCGTCCTTCTTGGCACTCATCGTCATACAGTCGGCATAGCTGAACATCTCGCTCACGATCTCCTTGATGCTCTTGTCGGCATAGCCTTCCTCGCGGGTTTTGATGAAGTAGGCGTTCTCCACGAAGCGCGCGCTGTCGATGTTGACGGGCACGCCGTATTTGTGGCAGAGCTCGCAGGTCTCGCGGATGTTCTTCATGCTCACCGGCTGGCCGCCCACCGTGTTGTTGGTCACGGTAAGCACCATAAACGGCACGTTGCCCTTGTTCTCAACCAGCACTTTCTCAAGCAGTTCGAGGCTTACATTGCCCTTGAAGGGAAGTTCCAGCTGGGTGTCGTGTGCCTCCGGGATGGTGACATCGATGGCGAAAGCCTTGCGGCTCTCGATGTGTCCCTTGGTAGTGTCGAAGTGGGCATTGCCGGGGACCACCATGCCGGGTTTCACCAGATAGCTGAACAGCACGTTCTCCGCCGCTCGCCCCTGGTGGGTAGGGATGACGTACTTGAAGCCCGTAAGCTCCGTGATGGTGTCTTTCATGTGGAAGAAACTGCGGGCGCCGCCGTAGCTTTCGTCGCCCATCATCATCGCACTCCACTGACGATCGCTCATGGCACCGGTGCCCGAGTCGGTCAACAGGTCGATATAGACATAGTCGCTCTTCAGCATGAAGATGTTGTTGTGTGCTTCAAGAAGCCATTTTTCTCTTTCTTCTCTTGTGGATTTCTTGATGGGCTCCACCATCTTGATTTTCCACGCTTCTGCAAAAGGTAATTCCATAAAATTGATTTATTTGATTATTAATTCCTTGATTATGTGATATATATTGGGGTTTTAAATGCAACACATCAATTAGCCGTTGGCTTTCAACTACTAACTATTAATTATTAATTGTTCCAAACTCTTTCGTATGCACCAGTTTCTCCTCTTCGTCGTAGAATTTCCACTCTCCCACTCTTTTGCCATCCTTGTAGAATCCCGTATAACGCACATTCCCGTTCTCATAATAGACCGTATATCGTCCATCCTCCTTTCCATTCTTGTAATGGGCCATCGTCTGCACATTACCGTTCTTGTGGTAGGCATACCAGAGGCCATCGCGGTTGGCACCTTCCGACAGGTTGCCGTCAATGTACTTCACCTTGCCCGGATAGTAATGCGTTTCATGCACCCTCTTGTTCGTGGGCATTCCGAGGCTATCCTTCTCGTAATAATAGACATCCTTTGGGGCATCGTTCTCGTATGTCGCCACAGCCTTCTCATAATATAGGGAGTCGGTAAAGTCCACCGGGGGAAACTCATGCAGGGCGGCCAGTTCCTTGTCCACCGGACCCGTCACATCCGAAACAGAGGGCTTTTCCCGAAGGGCCGCATACACCAACAAGCCGGCCAGCAGCAGCAAAGCCACGACCAGCAGCACACAATGCCAACAGATGCCATTCGATTTCTTCTTTTCCACTTGCATACCCGATTCTACTATTTGCGTTTCTTGGAGAAAGGTTTGTTCAGTTCATCCAACACCTCGTTGGTAATGTCCTTGGTGGGGTCGGCGCTGATCAGCGGGCTGCCGCCACCATAGCTGAACACGAACGAGGCATTGTATTTTTTGTTGACTCGGGCCGTAGCCGCCTTCAGCGAATCGGCAATCTGCTCCAGAGCGGCGGCATAGCGGGCTTCAAGTCCTTCAACGGCAGTAGCATAATCACTCTGCAACCGCTGGCTCTCCTGCTGCAGCGAGGCCTCCGCATATTGAGCCTGCTGGGCGGTAAGCTGACCGCTCTGCATGTTGTTCTGATAGTTGGCCAATTTCTGTTCCAAAGCCTTCTGTCTGTTCTGGAAAATGATAGCCTGACGCTGTTTCTCCGCCTCTATGCTGTCCGTCAAAAGGGAAACCATCTCATACTTCTCATTGATTGAATCGATGTTTACATAGACCACATCGCCGTTGCCCGGCTGACCCGACACCAGCGGAGCGGCATACTTCTCCGGCTTCTGGGTGAAATGCAAGACAAACAGCACGGCCACCGCCGCCAGCATCAAGGCGTTGAAAATCCATTGCGCTATTCGGCAGCGCTTGCCGCGGTCACAGGTTCCCCCATCCTTGGGCGCCTCATCCGCACACGCCTTGAACTCGGGCTCGCGTTCCGGCTGTTCCGTCTCTTCCGGAGCCTGTCGTTCACTCTTCTCTTTTGATTCCTCCGCCACAAAACCGGGCATCACTTCATCCGGCACCACATTCTCCACCGGATTCACATTTTCTCTAATCTCTTCCATGTATCACTAATAATTGTTAATTGTTCATTGTTAATTGTTAATTCCCCACATCAGACAGATATTTAATACGCATCACGCGGATTTCCTCCAAGGTGTATTCGTCCTCACCCAGCACTTCGAGTGCCTTTTCCGCCGAATCCGATTCCGCATTGGCGAAATAGTCCAGAATGTCTTCCTGATGGTACTCCTCGATTTCTTCATCGATGTAATAGCTGATGTCAATCTTGGTTCCGGAGGATACAATCATCTCGATTTCGCTAAGCAATTCATTCATATCCAATCCCTTGGCAATGGCAATATCCTCGAAGCTCACCTTACGGTCGATGCTCTGGATGATGAACACCTTGATGGCCGATTTCTTGACCACGGATTTCACCACAAAGTCCTGCGGACGTTCTATCTCATTCTCCTCCACATAATTGCGGATAAGTTCTATGAAGCGCTTGCCGTACTTCTGCGCCTTGCCCACGCCCACGCCCGCGATGTGCGTCATCTCCTCCATGGTGGTCGGGTACTGGATGCACATATCTTCCAATGAGGGATCCTGGAAAATCACAAACGGCGGCAGGTTTTCCTCCTTGGAGATATCCTTGCGGAGGTCTTTCAGCAAACCGAAGAGAGCCGTGTCGAAAGCCTCTTCCACGCCGCCCACCACGTTGTCAATCACCTCGTCTTCCTCCTCCTCATTCGCCGACGCCGGCTTGGTGGTCATGATGGAATAGGGATTGAGCATATACTTCTCCCCTTTCGGGGTAATCTTTAGCAAACCGTAGTTCTCCACATCCTTCACGATGAGGCCGTCAAAAATGGCCAAGCGTATGATGTTGGACCAGAACTTCTCGTCGTAATCCTGTCCTTCGCCGAACTGTTTGAGCTTGTTGTGTTTGAATTTGACGATGGAGGTCGTCTTGTTGCCAATCAGGATGTCGATGATCTGGTCTTCCTTGAACTGCTGCTTGACGGTTTGAATCACCTCCATGGCCAGCACGATGAGTTCGGATGCGTTCATCTTGGGCTTCGGGTGGTTGCAGTTGTCGCAGTTGTGGCAACTCTCCGCCTCGTACGTCTCGCCGAAATAATGGAGCAGGTGCTTGCGGCGGCAGCTGGTGGATTCCGCATACGACGCGGTCTCGGCCAGCAACTGGTTCACCACCTCCTGCTCGGCCACCGACTTCTTGTTGGAAAAATTCTTCAGTTTGTGCAAGTCCTTGTAGTCGTAGAAGGCGATGCAAAGGCCCTCGCCGTCGTCACGACCGGCACGACCCGTTTCCTGATAGTAGCCTTCCAGACTCTTCGGCATGTCGTAGTGGATGACGAAGCGCACATCAGGCTTGTCGATGCCCATACCGAAGGCGATGGTGGCCACGATGACGTCGGCCTTCTCCATCAGGAAGTCGTCCTGGTTCTGCACGCGGGTACGCGAGTCCAGACCGGCATGATACGGCAGCGCGCGGATCTTGTTCACCTGCAAAAACGAAGCTAACTCTTCCACTTTCTTGCGGCTCAGGCAGTATATGATGCCCGACTTACCGGGATGGTTTTTGATAAACTTCACCACCTCTTTATCGACATCCTTCGTTTTCTCCCGGATTTCGTAGTACAGGTTCGGGCGATTAAACGAGGAAATGAAAATCTCCGCCTTGTCCATGCCGAGGTTCTTCTGGATGTCGCTCTGCACCTTGGGCGTGGCCGTGGCCGTCAGCGCAATCACCGGCACTTTCTTGCCTATCTTGTCAATGATGGCGCGGATGCGGCGGTATTCCGGACGGAAGTCGTGTCCCCATTCCGAGATACAGTGTGCCTCGTCGATGGCGTAAAAGGAGATGTTGACATCCTGGAAGAATTTCACGTTCTCCTCCTTGGTCAGCGACTCGGGTGCCACATACAGCAACTTCGTCTTACCAGAGATAAGGTCCTGCTTCACTTCGTTGATTTCCATTTTCGTCAGCGAGGAGTTCAGGAAGTGTGCAATGCCCATGTCCGTGCCGAAGTTGCGGATGGCATCCACCTGGTTCTTCATCAGGGCGATCAGCGGGGAGATGATGATGGCCGTGCCATCCTTCATCAGGGCAGGCAGCTGATAGCATAAGGACTTGCCTCCGCCGGTGGGCATGATGACAAAACAATCCTTGCCCTTGAGCAGCGACTTGATAATCTTAAGCTGGTCACCTTTGAACTTGTCGTAACCAAACACTGTTTTCAAGGTCTGTAAGATCTCCTTATCCGTATAGTTTTTCATTGGCAAAAAAGTATTAGACTAATAGACTGATGACATTAACAGATTACGTTTTTAGGGAAGACAAAGATATAAAAAACTTTAATACAATTCGGTGTTCGAAGAAAAAGAATTTAAAATACTTTTGTGGATTAATAGGTCCTGTCTTTGAGCAGATAACGGCGCACGTAGGATTTCACACCATTTTCCAAACTATAGAAGGGACGCCGGAACCCTGTCGCACGCATTTTCCGCATATCCGCCTCGGTGAAATACTGGTATTTCTCCCGAATATCTTCCGGCATATCAACAAATTCGATTTTCGGTTCCAGGTCCATCGCGGCGAATGTGGATTGTGCCAGACTCAGGAAAGGCCGGGCCAGTCCCGTGCCGAGATTGTAAATCCCGCTGGCCGGATGATGGTTCATGAACCAGTACAGCACCCGCACCAAATCCTTCACATACACGAAATCGCGCAGCTGGTAGCCGTCCGCATAATCCGGACGATGCGAGCGGAACAGCTTCACCTTGCCCGTGTCCTGAATCTGATGGAACGCATGGAACACCACGGAGGCCATCCGTCCCTTGTGGTACTCGTTCGGTCCATATACGTTGAAGAACTTGAACCCGTACCAATACGGCGGCGCGGATGGCTGCTTCAAGATCCACTTGTCAATCTCGTTCTTGGACTTGCCATACGGATTCAACGGCTGAAGGCGGTAAGCCAGCTGCTCCTGGTCCACATAGCCCAGTTCGCCCGCGCCGTACGTAGCCGCCGAAGAAGCATAAATCAACGGGATGCCGTGCTTGGCGGCCAGATACCAGATCCGCCGCGTGTAGTCCACATTGAGTTCCTCAAACACAGAATAATCAAATTCTGTGGTATCGGTACGGGCACCCAGATGGATAATCCATTCAATGTCGTCAACGTGCTGCTCGGCCCACTGGAAAAAATCATTCCGGTGGATCTTATCCAGGTACAACTTATCCTCCCAATTCCGACGTTTGATTTCCTTGGAAAAATCGTCCACCATAATGATGTCACGGCGGCCCATCTCATTCATTTTGGCCACCATACAACTGCCAATAAAACCGGCTGCACCCGTAATTACAATCATAAGAATATTTTTTTGCAAAGGTAAAAAAAAACGGGCACCATCGGCACCCGTTTTGAATTCTATGAAAAAAGTCTGGTTTTTTGTTTTTTAAAATTCCCAAAGGTCACTTTCGAACTTACGAAGCTCGTCGGTAATCCGTTCGGATTCAATGCGCTGATCGCGGGAATTGGTGATGTATTCCTGAATCTCGCGGTCATACACGTTGGCCTGCTTGTAAATCAGGGAGGCGAATTCGCGCTTCCAGGTCAGCAGGTCGTCGAAGGAGAGACGCTGGGCGTTGTTGCGCACGTTGTACACCTCCTGTTTGGCGAGGAACGGTCTCAGTTCATTGTAATAGATGTAACCGATACGTTTCTTCACCGGAGCTTCGCTCACATTCTCGTTATCCTGGCCTTCCTCATCATAATTAGAGGAGGTATTCGGACGCACATACTCCATGATGGGCTCGAGGGTCAGAATCTGCGTCTTGAATGTGGAGGTCTGCTTGTCGAAATACCATATTTCCTTGATGTTATAGGAAATGATGTCCTTCGGCTCGAAAGGAATTTCCACCGGTTTGGTACCGATAACCTCTCCTGTTTCAATGTCAATGTCATCGATGTTGTAGGAGATGGCCAGGTTGCCTCTCAAATCTCCACGCGGAGTGGGCTCCAGGCACATGTCATCCGTATAGACGGGGAGTACATCCTCCGTTCTGTCGGGATGATCCATGTCGATGGCATCGAAAATGGTCTGGGCAAGGCTGCGCCACGTGCCGCGCACTTCCGTGGGGAAGTAGAGCGGGTGGTTCACCTTCTCGCGGAGGTCGATGGTTCTCCAGATGGTGTAATAGTACATCACGTCAGCCTGCCGGATAGGGGCATACGGAACAGGGTCCGAAAAATCACCCACATCCACCTGTTCCCAGGCGAACTCTGCCGGGGCACGGTTGATAGGCTGCTGCATGGTGCTGCCTTCCTCATCTTCCTGTGCGAAAGCGAAAGAGAAGGCGAAAATTCCGATTAATAACAAACCAAACTTTTTCATAATATAAGAGTTTTAAAATTATCTGATACGTACAGAGAACTCATCCAGCGTACGGGATCCAGCCTCGGACGACACCTTGATGTCGGAGAAGTAGATGACCGTATTGGCGGGAGATTTCTGGATTTTGGCCTTTACAGCCTCAGAGAGGGCACCGCCCTGGCAAACCATAGCGGGATCCTCCATACCCTTGCTCACGAAAATGACGCGGAAGGAGGTGACTTTCCATTTCAAGTCGTAGGCGAAGTCCTCACCCATCGTGGCACGCAGCACCGGGTTGGCGGTGAGCTCAGCCTTGGCATGTTTGCCACCGCGGATGTTGGCACCCAACACGGCACGCGGATCGGGAACCTTCTTCACACGGAAGGTGGTGGCGCCGAGTTGCTTGGTGGACTCACCCAGCTTGGCGGAAACGGTGGCGGTAACAGTCTTTCCAATCAGGGAAGCCGGAACCGACACATCGAACTTGCCGGCACCCTGGTTGCTTACACCACAACCGGGGAACGAGATGCTCAACTTGCCGGGATCCACCGGAGCGGACACGGACACCGGGTTGGCAATACCCGCATACAGCACGTTCATCTTGTCAGCTGCAATCGTAGCAGACGGTTTCAACACAGCATATTTGTCGCTGAAGCCGTAGTATTTCGGTTGGCCGCTCGGGTCCATGATCTTGATCAAACCGGCATAGCGTTTCTCGCCCACATCACCGGCAGCAAGTTTCAGCTTCACAACACCGTTTTCGCCTTCCAATTTGGTAGCACCGCCCAGACCATCTACGGTCAGCGTATCGGCACCCATCTTGTAGTAAACTTCCGGAGTGGACTTCGTATCGTAAGCAGCCACGATGATGTCAGCCTCGTAGTTGTCGCCGGAGAACACCATCTGCGATTTCGGGATGGCACGGCCCTCCACATGGTCGAACTTGAAGTCCTCGGCACTGATGGAGGCCTTCAGGTAGGTGAGCATCATGGACTCAGCGTTGCGGACCTCGCCCACTTCCTTGTTCAAGAGGGTGACAGCCGCCGCAGCGATGATATGGTCGAAGTTGTGCTCTGCCCAGGTCTGCACCGCGCCTTCCTTGGTGAATTTCTGGTCCACATTCAGACCAAGACCTTCGGAAAGACGTTCGCGGTCAGCGGGTTTCGCAAATTTGAGGATATTCTTCTTGTATTCCCGGATCTTATCCGCAAGCTCATACGCATGCTTCTTGTTGATCATGTAATCCGTAGGCTTGTCAAAGTTCTCCTTCGCCTTCATCGTGGAGACGGTGGAAGGGACTTTCACCTTCTTACCTTTCTCGTTCTTGACTTCAACCAACGTGTCGCCATCAACGTAGAGAATCAGGTCCTGGCGCATGTTCTCAATGTATTTCACCATCTTGTCGGTTTCCTTTCTGAGCGCCTGGGCGTTAACGTATGCATCGTGAATCTTGGCCTCACCCAGAATCGTCTTCTGCTGCTCAAACCAGTTGTAGTCAGCGAAATTCTGTTGTGTGGCATTGCGTGTAGATATCGCCAGTGTGTCGTCCACCACGATGAAAGCATTCAAAATATCCGCAGATACGTTCAATGCCAACATGGCGGTATAGACCAAGTACATCATCTGAATCATTTTCTGTCGCGGGGTCTCCGGACAATTTGTTGCACCCATATCTAATAAATTAAGTTAATGATTTAGTATAAACAGTGATTTGAATGATTCGGACTATTTATTGGGGTTGACGCCCATGGCGGCAAGCATGTTGCCATAAACCTTGCTGAGGGCGGCGATATTGTTCGTGAGTTTGTCCATTTCCGTCTTGTACGTCGTGGTCTGCTCATAGGCGGCGGTGAGCTGGTTGACAGCCGTGGTGGCCTTCTTCAAGCTCTCGACGTAGGCGGCGGAAGCGCTGCCATCGGTATCGATAGCGGCAGCAGCCTTGTCATATTTCAAGGTCAGATTGCGGACAGACTCAGCAGCCTTGGTCATATTGCCAACGAAACTGTCGGTAGCCACAGCGGCATCGGAAACACCGGCCAACTTCTTGGCGTTGTCGCTCAAATTGCGCATACCCGTAGCCAAGCTCTCGATCAGTTCGGGACCGATCTTAGCCTCTTCCAGCATCTTGTCGAGCTGCTGGGTCGGAGTACCATTCTGAGCCAGTTTCTTCTTCTCGCGTTTGCTCGGCTCTGCCGGCTCCTCGGCGATGGCAAGCTCCGGATAGACCAAAGCCCAGTTGTATTCCACATGCAGCGGTTCGAATGCGGAGAAGAAGAAAATGATGGTCTCCGTAAACATACCCACCATAAGCATGATGTTGGCGCCCGGCCAGTGGAGGATTTTGAACAAGGCGCCCAAAATCACAACAGCAGCACCCCAGCCGTACAACTTGGCCATGAAGTTCTTGTACCCGTTTGTTCTGACTAATCTTTCAATAGCATTCATTTTAGATTGATTTAATTTGGTTAATGATTTATGAATTTGTTATAATTAAAATCTATTAATAAACATGCGAAGCGTTCTTGCTGGAACCATCGCCACGCTGACGGCCCATGTAGGACTGCACATTACGGAATCCCACGTAGGACTTACAGGTGTCCTGATATTCGAATGTGCGCGCATACACGGTTGTGTAGTAGCTGACATCCTTCCAGGAACCGCCACGGATGACTTTTCTCTTCTTGGCCGGAGAATCGTTCTTCTTGGCATAGTAAGTATAAACCGGGTTCATGTCGTGGGTGAAGTTCGTAGCCGACTTGTCGAAGGCATCCTCGCACCATTCAGCCACATTGCCGCTCATGTCAAACAGACCCCAGTCGTTCGGGTGGTAGTGGGCCACAATGCTGGGATAGAAGTTGTCGTCGGCGATGTAGTTGCCTCTCTGAGGTTTGAAGTTGCTCAGGAAGCAGCCATTCTGGTTGGTAGTGTAAGGACCGCCCCACGGATAGGAGGCCAGGCTGTTGCCGCCACGGGCTGCCCATTCCCATTCCGCCTCGGTGGGCAATCTGAACTCATGCTCGTTGGCATACTCCTTGGACGAGAGCCAGGACATGCGCAACTGGGTTCTCCAGTAGGAAAAAGCCTTGGCCTGCTGCCAGCTCACACCAACCACAGGATAGTTATCATATTGCGGGTTGGAGAAGTAGTTCAGCACCATGGGCTCGTTATAGGAATAGACGAAATCGTGTGCCCAGCACAGGGTGTCGGGATAGATATTGACCACCTCATGTTTGATGAAGCGCTGGTAGCCGTTGCCCAAACTGCTGGGACGGTTAGCGTAGAGACCGCCATAATCGCTGCCTTCCTTGTCAAACTCCTTGGTGGAAGCACCGAAGTTGTCGGGATCTTTCGGATCGCGATAGTTGCGATAGTCATACCACCAGTACTCGTAGTTGTACATGGCGATATTGGCCGTGTTGGGGCGATAGTGATAGAAACGGGTGTTGACTTTGTTGTACAGCGGGCTGAGAGCGGCCTGGACCTCCTCGTTATCGGAATCCCAGGGAATCTCCTCACGCCAGTTGATCAACTTGGGTTCAATGACCTCACCCTCATTTTCACCACTCTTGTATTTCAGATAGTGGCCGTACTTCTCGGCTTCGGTGATTTCGGCATCGCCAAGGAGAACGTGAGCGATGGAGTCGCGGACCCAATACACGAACTGGCGGTATTCGTTGTTCGTGATTTCCGTCTCGTCCATCCAAAACGCGGCAACGGTTACATTTTTGGACTGTTGCGTCAAAGCGAACGGCACATCCTGGTCGCCACCACCCATGATGTAGTGGCCCGTCGGGATATAGACCATTCCGAAAGGATCCACATCATAGAAATCCGGACGATCCTTTACACCGACAAGTTGACCGTCGCCACCGTTGGAACAGGAGGACAGCACAACTAAGGCTGCAGCAAGAAAAATAACTACCCTTTTCATTTGTATAAATTTTATTGTTTTTTCTAACGTGATTATATCTGATTTATTATCATTATTTTCTTTACAAATGTTAATATTGATTCTTGTAGATGGAACGAGTTGAACCATAGCCCGAGAAAACCTCCGGTTTGTAGATGTCGAAGCAGTAGCGGATCATCACCTCAATATCACCGAAACTGCGGTTGATCCGATAACCCAACTTGTTGGCCGTAAAGCTATAGGAGAGACCTGCATCCAAGCCCTTGAGGTAGATATTGGAGGAGTTGTAGAACGGACGGGCGCCGAAGATCACCGAGACGGCATCCTGCAGACGGTAGCCGAGACCGCCCCAGAACACGCCGTTGTAGCGGGCCAGCAACATCACGTCCCACTGGGCCACGTTGAAAGCCACCTTCGACATGTATTTGCCATCCTTGTCGAGCGCATAGTTGCCGTTTTCATCCAGTCTGGGCACACGTCCATAGCTCATCTTCAACATCGTCTGGGGGATAATCTCCCAGTTGGGGTTCGCCGGCACGATCCATGTGTAGCCGCCGTGCAAATACAAATGCGAGGCACGCTGCGTGCCACGGTCACCGGTGAGACGCAACTTCTGGTCCTTGTCCAAAGCGCCTGCGATATTGGTCAAGCCTGCACCCACATACCACTGATCGGTGGTATAGAGCAAACCGAAAGAGAAATCCAAGTCCAGCGTGGATTCATCCAAATTGTCCAACACAGGGTCGCCCGTCTCGATAGGACGGAAACCGGAACTAGTTATCTGCTGATTGTACAACGACAATTGAGCTCCAATGCCGAGATGTCCGCCGCCGATGCGCAACTTGTATGAATAGCCCAGCTTCACCCCGACATTCTGATAAAAGCCTAACCAGTCGCCCACAACCGACAAGCCGAGGGAGCCATGGAGCTTTTTCAAATAAGATTCAATATTGATCAGGAAGTCCTGCGGGGCCGTCTTGTTCGATGAGTCCACCCCGTTCACCGTATAGACATCCTTCCATGCCACATACTTGTTGTTATAGATTGCCGTAAAACACAAAGTGTTGTTCTGCTCACCGATGCCTCCCGCATTATAATAGGAAGTAGCCCAAGGAAATAGGGTAAATTGCACATCATCTTGCGCATAACCCACCATCCCGAACATGCCGGTGAAAAGCATAAAGACCACGAGTTTTTTCTGCCAATCTATCATATTAGTTTTTCGTTTTGTTATACAATAACCGCCTGTCTTGCAATCATTTATAACTTTTTTCGAAAAAATATTCTTTTATTCGTAACTCCCATTATACCCTGCATTTTTCAAAAAGTTACAATGCGCATTAGACATTATTTTTTTTCAAGCGACAAAAATAATATAAATTTCCTTTGTTTTCACCCTTTCCGTTAAAAAAATATAATATTTATACCAACAATATTATATCTTTCTAATATTCAAATAATTAAACTAAAACTGAGCCTTCACTGTAACACTGCCGATATGGACCACGCGGTGTCCTTCCGAGACGCGACCGTCATATTGCAACGAGAGCTGCAGAAATTCGCCCACCGGCACCTGATACGAAACTCCCCACAATGCATTATGACCTATGGAGAGCCCTTTGAGCAGGGCGTACGATACACTGTTACCCGTACCAGCATTCCCCTGAATGAACACATAGCACGCCGTGATAACCGCCACCCCATATTTCGGGGAACGATAGGTGAATGTGCCGCTTCCCTCATGCGAGCGTGTATGCTCGACTCCAAGTTCATTTTGCTGATCCACAAACTGATACATCACCTCTCCAAAATAGCGGTTATTATACTGCCACCGGAGTTTTCCATCCGCCTGGTGCCGCACAATCTCATACGTCCGCTGGGGCAGGAAATCGGAACGGTTGTCGGTCACCCCGTGCTGGTAAGCCGCCTGCAAATACCATTCCGCACTCGGCGCACTCTTCAGCACCACCTGCTGCGACGACACCCCACTCTGCTCAAAACCATAATAGAGAAGATTTTTGTTCATAGACTTTTGCACGATGAAATCAAAGGCAAATTTGGAGGCGCTGTTGTTGAAGGAAAACGTGTTGGTAACCGTGAATTGGCGGCTCATCAGGGCAGTGTCCTCAAGATTCGCATAAAACGGGTTGAAGTTCGGACGCTGGTGTTTCAGCTGCGAACGGAGCATCGCCACGTTGGAAAAGCGGGCCAGCCACCGCCGGAAACCGGACGCCTGCTGCCAGACCGCTGCCGGGCGCAACTGCACCGTCTGCGTGAACTGGTTGTTGTAGGTGTTCACATACTCCGTGCCCGCCAGCCACACCTTCACATAATCCGCCTCATCCTGGAAGGCCGCCACCTCAAACTCCCCGATATCCTCCAGTCCGTCACCGTTGTAATCTACCCACACATGCGTCCCCTGCCCTGCCGCCACCTTCAGGAAGGTGAACGTCTTCTTCAACTCCATCCCGCTTCCAGCCTCGTAATAGGTGTTCAACACGATGGCATTTTTACAGAAACGGCCTGTGTACTCGACATTTCCAACGAAATAATGCTCCGAAGCACGTCCGTCGGTGGTATCCCGCAGTCTCTGGTTCCGATAGGTTGCTGTAAAGAGTATGTGCTGGTTCTTCAGCCGATCCACGCGGAAGGTGGCAGCGGCCTCATGGATTTCGGTGTGGCGGCGCAGACGGTCGTCCAAGGGCAGCATCTCCATACGGTTTTTATAAGAAACCTGATACTGAAACGAGGTGGAATCGCTCTTCAGATAGGCCATTGTTTCATAAAAAGCATAACTGGACGGGCGCAGCGAACCGGCATCCGCCGTTCGGAACATGTTGTTTTCCAGCAGATTCCGAACACCCAACTCCAATTTAGGGAAACGATAGGCAAGCTGGTTCTGGGAAGACCAAAAGGCACTGCGCTGGACGGAATCCCGCGTGGACAGGAACGAGGTGTTGGTCTTGAAGAGCCAGCATTTCAGGCGGTTGTCCGAAACCAATTCCTGCCGCAAAGCATTCATCTCCCCTATCCTATTGAACCAGTTGACACGATAGTGCGTGGTGGAGATTTCGGGACGGGTCAGGGCAAGCTCGGCGTGCAGCATCTGCTCCGAGTGCGTGGAGGACTGGTCCTCGTCCATATTGTACTGACGTGCGAACTCCACCTCGCGGAAACGCTCCACCGCACGGAAGTTCCGATGCACGAACTGCCAGTCCAAGTCCGCCACCAACGACCAGTCGCACGCCTTTCCCCTTCGGCCACCCAACTTCTGCTGGTGATGGACGCCCATGTCGTAGGCAAATCCCACATTGTCACGATTATCCAACTTGGAAAAAGTATTGACATCCTTGTGGGACAAGGCCAACTCGATGCGGGCCGAGGAGTGCGGACGGTACGCATACCGCCCCGACACGGTCAGCATCTGCGTCAGCATCGGGGTGACCAGCTGGACCACGGGCTCGTAGTCACCCTGCGGCACATCATCTTCGGGAGCCACCCACCCGAACACCCGACCGTTGGCTGTGCTCCGAAGCAGCCGATACGAACCTTTATTCGGGCCCATATACGTGAAACTGAGGCGGTAAAGCTGTTCATTCTCCGATGTGGAATAGACATATACCGAATATTGCTGCCCCGCCACCAAGGTATCACGGCGGGCATAAAGAATCTGGTCCGCCGAGAACGTGGCCGAGTCGCTCAACGCATAATAGGCGTATGTCGTCTTGTCGGCCAGCTGCGAAAGAAACCTTTTCTCCTCATCATCCAATTCAGGCTGGATAGGATGGTTCTTTAAATCCTGTTCCCGGAAATAATGGACATCCAACGTCCACCGTTGGCGTTTACCCAACGTCATCGTATTGTAAGAAAACAAGTTGTAGCGGGTATAATGTCGGTCGGTATATTCAAACTCCACCACGATGCGCTTCTCCGTCGTGACCAGCATGGCGGGTGTGAAGGTGATTTCCGCCGTATTGTAATCCATCACATAGTCATGGTCCTGACCCCGCGTCAGCAGCACGCCATCGACATACACACGCTCGGAGCCGGCCACAACGGCAATGTTGATCTCATTGGCCTTCCCGTACAGACGATACGGACCCTGCACCCCGTTCTGCGGCTCTATCGACTGTCGGGCGTAAGTGCCTTTGTTCACGCCTCCGCCCAGCTGATTCGTCATCCGGAACACACTATCCTTTGAAAATCTACCTTCCGCCCTCATACCCAACAGGTTTCGCGACAAATTCAAGAAGCAGGATGAGGGTCTTTGCACCTGCACATCTCCGGCCGATATCGTCAAAAATTGTTTTATATATAATGTAATAAATACATTATTAATATCCTGAATGTATTGGGTATTGCCTTCCGGTTGTATGGGTATGTTTTTGTCTGAAATGGATGCCTCCACCCGCACATCCTCCGACAATTGGCCGGAAAGTTGCAGATTAAGTGTGGAGTTAAGAACCAAATCCTGCCGGTTACCCACCGAAACGCCACGCGAGATAGAGCCAGTACTCAAAAGCTGATTGTCCTGCTGCAGATCCGCCACGGTCCGAAGCTGTCCCACAGCAGGCTGATAGCGATAGGTGGGCGATTCGATGAGTGCGCGGGATTTATGAGAATATGGTTTGGAGAAATCCAGCGCGTACGTCTGATAGCTATAAACCAATGTTTTCCCCAGCAAAGAGGAATCCTGCAGATAGACCATGGCGGCTATCGGGTCGAGGCGGTAAGCAGAGGAGGGAACGCCGCGGATGGAAAACGATTCGGGCCGGATGGAGAGCGTGTCGGCCTTGAACGACATGCTTTGGGGCACAACATGACGCACACGCCATTCGCCACCCGTCTGGCAAAAAGCGCAAGTCATTGACAACATAACAATTGCCAAAACCCAAAGGCGAAACAGCCTTATTTTCAGCATGAGAGCAGACCTTTAAAACATATCCGGATAAGAAAATATTATTTTGGATAACTCATAATTATCAAATTTCGTATTTTTGCACGCAAATTTATTTGACAAAAACCAACAGCGATAATGGAAAAAATAGAAACCAACGATTTCAAGGACACCCGCTCCGGATTTGGTGCCGGTTTGGTGGAAGCAGGCAAGCAGAACGCCAACGTATTCGCCCTCACAGCCGATGTCACCGGCAGTGTGAAGATGGGGGATTTCAAAGCGGCATTTCCCGACCGTTTCATCCAGGTGGGCATCGCCGAGGCGAACATGGTGGGCATCAGTGCCGGCCTCGCCTTGAGCGGCAAGGTCCCCTTCGCCAGCGCCTTTGCCGGGTTCATCACCGGGCGCGTCTATGACCAGATCCGTATGACGGTGGCCTATTCCAACCTCAACGTCAAGATCTGTGCCTCCCACGCCGGCCTCACCGTCGGGGAAGACGGCGCCACCCACGAGATGATGGAGGACCTGGGACTGATGAAGATGCTGCCCAACATGGTGGTCATCAACCCCTGCGACTACAACCAGACCAAGATGGCCACAATGGCCGCTGCCGAACATGTAGGCCCTGTATATCTCCGTTTCGGACGTCCGTCCGTGCCCAACTTCACGCCGGCTGACCAGCCTTTCATCATCGGAAAGGCCATCACGATGAACGAGGGCACCGATGTCACTATCATCGCCACCGGACATCTGGTATATCCTGCCCTGCAAGCCGCCTACGAGCTGGCCGAGCAGAACATCTCCGCCGAGGTGATCGACATTGCCACCATCAAGCCGTTGGACGAGGAAGCCATCCTGGCCTCCGTGGCCAAGACACGCTGTGTGGTCACTGCCGAGGAGCACCTCATGAACGGCGGGTTGGGCGATTCCGTCTGCCAGCTGCTCTGCCGCCGCCAGCCCGCACCCGTGGAGATGGTGGCCGTGGACGACAAGTTCGGCGAGAGCGGCACCCCCGACGAGCTGATGAAGCTGTACGGCCTGGACCAGCTGCACATTGTGGAAGCCTGCAAAAAAGTCATCGCACGCAAATAACACGCCATGCCCGAAGCCACTGACGAATTCATACTTTCGCTGTTCCAGAACAGCAAAACCCGCGAGCAGGCATTTGAAATGCTGCTGAAAAAATACCAGCGGGTGATCTATTATAATGCACGCCGCATCGTGACCCTGCACGAGGACGCCAACGACGTGACGCAGAACGTGTGCATCAAAATCTGGCGCAACCTCGACAGATTCCGGGGCGACTCCTCGCTGAAGACCTGGATCACCAAGATCTGCATCAACGAGGCGCTCTCTTTCATCGAGAAGAAGAAAAAACTGCTCAACTTGACCGACGACAGCTATATGGACTTCCTTGTCGTCAGCCAGGCCGACACCAACTTCATCTCCCCGAACGAGATTGAGCAGCTGTTGCAGGAGGCCATCCTGAAGCTGCCCCCCAAGCAGCGCGCCGTGTTCACCATGCGCTATTACGACGAGACACCCTACGCCGAGATGTCCAAGATTTTCGACACCTCCGAGAGCGCCCTCAAGGCCTCCTACCACTTCGCTGCCGAAAAAATCAAAAAAAATATTTCCGAGCATTTAACCTTTTAGTTTTTATATAGTCAACGAATCTGTTTTTTTCAAAAAAAAATGGAGATGATAGATCTTGATAACTTAAGCAAACAGGAGCATTACAACATTCCGGAAGGTTACTTCGACCAGCTGCCGACGCAGATGATGAACGCGATACGCAAGGACAAAGCCCGCCGGCGCAACATCTGGCTTTCCGCCGTGGCCGCCGTGATGGCGCTGGTCATCTGCAGCACCGTCGTCATCGGCTACATGAACAACGACAAGATTCCGGGACAGGTCGTGGCCGACACGCAAATCACCACTGCCGACAGCCAGCTGGAAGACCAGATGGCGGACTACTACAGCGCCGAATTTGCCCAAATGGATTATTATAATTACTAAAAAGGAAAAATATGAAACGACTGATTGCATTCGTCTGTCTGATGACAGCTTTTCTCTGTGCCCTTCAAGCACAGGTGAAAGAAGACCCCAACAAGATTGTCAAGGATCGCATGGACAACATGCGTGCGAAGCTCAAGCTCACCTCCACCACGGAGCAAAATGCATTCTGGACTGCATACGAGCAGTATTTGCGCAGCGAGGTGAAAGCACACGAGACCTACCGTAACAACCTGGCCAAGAAAGGCATCAAGCTGAACGCTCCCGGCCAGAACAAGGAAATCATCGCGAAGCTCTCCGACAGCCAGCTGACCTATCTTCAGGACCAGAAGTTCGAACTCCGCAAGAACCTCCTCAATCTGGAGACCAATTTCTACAAGAAACTCAAGGGCATTCTCACTCCGCGACACATCCACGACTGCTTCAACATCGACGACCAATACAAGAGAGAATGGGCAAGCAAGAAAAAAGCTGCCGCCGAAGAAAAGCCTGCCGGCCCTGTCAACGCAGGCAAGAAAAGAAGATAAAAAGACTGCCTTCGGGCAGTTTTTTTTTGCCTGCCATAGTGCAAATAAAAAAAAATCTCTGACTCACTGAACAATAAAGAAAAAAGTGTATTTTTGCCAGCCCAAAAATTAGGGGTATAAAACTATAATAATTAAAAGTTTAACAAATTAAATTGTATGCCTACAATTCAACAATTAGTAAGAAAAGGAAGAAAAAAGCTTACTTCACAGAGTAAGTCAAGGGCATTGGATGCCTGTCCGCAACGTCGCGGAGTTTGCTTGAGGGTTTACACAACCACTCCTAAAAAGCCCAATTCAGCCATGCGTAAGGTGGCGAGGGTTAGAATGACCAATGGTAAAGAGGTGAACGCCTACATCCCGGGCGAAGGCCACAACCTGCAGGAGCACAGCATCGTGCTGGTGCGCGGCGGTCGTGTCAAGGACCTTCCGGGTGTTCGTTATCACATCGTGCGCGGTGCGTTGGACTCCGCCGGTGTTGACGGTCGTCTCCAAGGTCGTTCCAAATATGGTGCCAAGAGACCCAAGAAAGCTGCGAAATAAGCTGTTTTCAACCCAAAAATCGTAAATTGAACGCCGCGATTGGCGATTCAAGAGTAAATAATCATTATTGAAGATACAAGAAAAATGAGAAATTCACACGCAAAAAAAAGGATCATTCTTCCGGATCCGAAGTACAATGACGAACAGGTAACGAAATTCGTCAACAACATCATGTTGAAAGGCAAGAAGAACCTTGCTTTCGAAATTTTCTACAGAGCCATCGACATCGTTGAGGAGAAGACCAAAGAGAACGGTATCGAGGTGTGGAAAAAAGCCCTGGAGAACGTAACACCCAGCGTCGAGGTCAAGAGCAAGCGCGTCGGTGGTACCACCCTCCCCGTCCCTGAGGAGATCAAGCCGGGCAGAAAGCAATCTGTAGGTATGAAAAACTTAATATCCTTCGCCCGCAAGCGCCACGAACAGACGATGGCCGACAAGCTGGCCCAGGAAATCATGGCCGCGTACAAGAGCGAGGGTGCCGCTTTCAAGAAGAAAGAGGAAATCCACAGAATGGCCGAGGCCAACAAGGCATTCGCACACATGCGCATGTAAGAAACTTCTGACATTCACCTTATAGTTTCGACGGAAAAGAGGACATTCCAATGGCTGAAGATTTGCTGAACATCCGGAATATTGGCATTATGGCCCATATCGATGCCGGTAAGACGACAACCACGGAACGGATTCTCTACTACACCGGAAAGAACTATAAAATTGGCGAGGTTGATGAGGGTACTGCCACCATGGACTGGATGGTGCAGGAACAGGAACGAGGGATCACGATTACCAGCGCCGCCACAACGGTGATGTGGAAACACCAGTCAAGCGACTTCAAGATCAACATTATCGACACACCGGGACATGTTGATTTCACAGTGGAAGTCGAACGTTCTTTGAGAATATTGGATGGAGCCGTAGCCATTTTCTGCGCCGTGGGCGGTGTGGAAGCGCAATCGGAGACTGTGTGGCGGCAGGCCAACAAGTACCATGTCGCCCGTATCTGCTACGTCAACAAGATGGACCGTTCAGGGGCCAACTTCTACGCCGTGGTGGACCAGATCCGTGAGAAGCTCAACGCCAACCCCATCCCACTGCAACTGCCCATCGGAGTGGAGGATTCCTTCATCGGTGTAGTTGACCTGCTGGAGATGAAGGCGTACCAATGGAATGAAGAGGACCAGGGCAACACCTACGAGGAAATCGACATTCCCGCCGACATGGCAGACGAAGTGGCTGAATACCGCACCAAGCTGATTGAAGCGCTGGCCGAAGAAGACGAATCCCTCATGGAGAAGTACTTCGACGACCCGGACAGCATCACCATGGACGAGCTGATAGCCATCATCCGCAAAGCCACCCTGGAGCACCACATCGAACCGGTGCTCTGCGGGTCCTCCTTCAAAAACAAAGGAGTGCAGAAGCTGCTGGATGCCATCGTGATGTACCTCCCCTCCCCCTTGGACATGCCTGCCATCAAAGGCACGAACCCCAAGACGGAAGCCGAGGAAACCCGTCCCTGCGACGCCAACGCTCCTTTCGCCGCTCTGGCCTTCAAAATCGCCACCGACCCGTACGTCGGGAAGCTGACTTTCATCAAAGTCTATTCCGGCGTGCTCAAATCCGGCGAGACGCTCTACAACGTCTCCTCCGGCAAACGGGAGCGGGTCTCCAAAATCCTCCAGATGCACTCCAACAAGCAACAACCGTTGGATAGCGTATCGGCAGGAAACATCGTGGCCCTCGTGGGCATGAAGGAGATCCACACCGGCGACAGCCTTACCGACGAGAAGCATCCCGTGATTCTGGAAAGCATCACCTTCCCCGAACCGGTGATCCAAATCGCCATTGAGCCGAAAACCAAGGACGACGAGGACAAGATGATGCTGGCGTTGGAGAAGCTCTCCGATGAAGACCCCACCTTCATGGTGCGGGAAGACTCGGAATCGGGGCAGACGCTCATCAGCGGCATGGGCGAGTTGCACTTGGACATCCTGCTGGACCGTCTCAAGCGCGAGTTCAACGTGGACTGCAACCACGGCAAACCGCGCGTGGCCTACAAGGAGGCGCTGGCCTCCCCGTTGCAGTACCACGCGGCCTACAAACGGCAGACCGGCGGCAAGGGTTCCTTCGCCGTCATGGACTTCCGCCTCGACCCGCTGCCTTACAGCGAGAAAGGGTTGAAGTTCCAGAGCGAGGTCAAAGGCGGGGCCATACCGAAAGAGTATCTGGCCGGAGCCGAAAAGGGATTCAAGCTCGCCATGTCGAACGGCAAATACGGATTCCCCGTGGAGTCCATGTCGGTAACCGTTCTGGACGGGGAGACGCACCCTGCCGACTCTGACGCGCTCGCCTTCGAGATCTGCGCCAAGATCGGATTCCGGGATGCCCTCCAGCAGATCGACACCTGCATTTTGGAACCCATCATGAAGGTGGAGATCACCACGCCCGACGAGTACATCGGCAACGTGACCGGCGACCTCAACCGCCGCCGCTCAGTGCTGGAGCAGATCGATGCCAAAGTCGGCTTCCAGGTAATCACGGCTCAAGTGCCTCTGGCCGAGATGTTCGGATACGTGACAACCTTGCGTTCCATCACATCCGGCCGGGCAACATTCAGTATGGAATTCCAAAAGTATGCGGAAGTCCCACCCGAAGTCAAAGACTATATCATGAATGTCGGAAGATTCATTTTATAAGAAAACACAGAAAAAAACATATTACGTAATAATTTAAAAACAAAAACAGTGAGTCACAGAATCAGAATCAAATTGAAATCATTCGACCACACCCTGGTTGACAAGTCAGCCGAGAAGATCGTCAAGACGGTCAAGGGTGTCAAGGACGACAAGGATGTTGTATTGGTTGGACCTATTCCATTGCCAACACACACCAAAATTTTCACGGTAAACCGTTCCACGTTTGTCAACAAGAAATCCAGAGAGCAGTTCCAGCTCTCCACGTACAAAAGACTGCTGGACATTTACGGTACCACTTCCAAGACCATCGACGCCCTGATGAAGCTCGAATTGCCGAGCGGCGTGGACGTTGAGATCAAGGTCTGATGAAGCTTTTCAGGAAACGGCACGTTCGTTTCCCGACATGGGGCGTTAGCTCAGTTGGCTAGAGTGTCTGACTGGCAGTCAGGAGGTCACGGGTCCGACTCCCGTACGCTCCACCCGTTATGAGGGAGTAATTGGCGGCGCAAGCCGTGAACGGCATCAACAAACCCTGCCATTTGATGGCATGGTGCCGCTCCTAAGCAATAAGACTCATGGACGCATCTGTTGTGTCTATGGGTCTTTTTTATTTTAAAGAAAAAAACAACAATTATGACATCACGAATACTGTTCTTCGTACTCTTCATGGTCTTCATCACCTTCATGCTGGCCCTGGATCTGGGCGTGTTCCACAAGAAGGACCATGTCATCCGCGTGAAGGAGGCAGCCATCTGGACCTGCATCTGGGTGCTTATGGCGATGGGCATGGCCCTGCTGATTCGCATCCACGCCGAGTGGATACACGGCATCTCCGGCATAGACGACCTGCTCGCTTATGTGAACGGCACCGATTTGGCCAGACAAATAGCGGGGTTGGACTACGGCAGCGCCCTGACCGTCTATCGGAAAGAGATGGCAAGTCAGTTCCTGGCCGGCTATTTCCTCGAGGAGTCCCTTTCCATTGACAACATCTTTGTGATGATCATGATTTTCGCCAGCTTCGGCATCGAAAAGCAGTATTATCATCGTGTGCTGTTCTGGGGCATCCTCGGCGCCATCGTGCTGCGTTTTATCTTCATCTTCGCGTTGGGGGCCATGGTAGAACGCTTTTCCTGGATCCTGGCCATCTTCGGTGTCATCCTTATCTACAGCGGTATCAAAATGTTCCGTAACAAAAGCGACGAGAAGATCGATACCGCCAACCATCCCGTGGTGAAATTCGCCGCCAAGCATTTCCGCGTCACCCCGAACACCGACGGGCACAACTTCTTCACCAAAATCGACGGCAAGAACTTCATGACACCGTTGTTCCTTGTCCTGTTAGTTATCGAGTTTTCCGACATCATATTCGCCGTGGACTCCATCCCGGCGGTATTCTCCGTCACCACCGACACCTTCATCGTATTCTTCTCCAACATCTTCGCCATCATGGGCCTTCGGTCTCTCTTTTTCCTGATGAGCAACGTCACCGACAAGTTCTGGATGCTCAAATACGGTCTGGGAATTCTGCTGTGTTTCATCGGATTCAAGATGATCGGCCACGAGTTCTTCGGGCTCTCCATTTCCACGATGGCATCCCTTCTCATCATTTTAGGAATCCTTGTTTTTTCCATTGCCGGTTCATTACTCATCACACCGAAAACCCGAAACGCCTAATCGACTATGACACTGTTAGAATCCTTTCTGCTGGCCCTGGCCCTCTGCGTGGACTCGTTGGTAGTTTCCACCACGTGTGCGATGAAGAGCAAGATGAGTTACTCCCGCGGTTTGCTGCTGGCCGGCACCTTCGCGCTGTTCCAGGGCGGATTTCCGTTGATCGGCGCACTGATTGGCAACGCATTCCTGTCGGCCATCGAATCGGTTGACCACTGGATAGCCTTCGCGCTTCTGGCGGCGGTGGGCATCAAGATGATTATTGACGGCTTCCGCAGCGGCGACGACCAGAAAGTGCTGGATATCTCCCGCTATTGGGTGATCTGCACGTTGGCTGTGGCCACCAGCATCGATGCCTTTGTGGTGGGCATCGGCTTTGGGATGAACGCCAGCGTGGCCCGCATCCTCCTGACCGTCCTCATCATCTTCGTCGTCACGTTCATCGTCTCCCTGATCGGCATCACCCTCGGGAAGCAGCACATTCCCGTTCCCGAAAAATGGGCCTCCGCAGTGGCCGGACTCGTGTTGATCGGGCTGGGCGTGAAGACGTTGCTTGAGCACGGGGTGTTTTAGGACAATTAACAATTAACAATTAACAATTAATAATTAATAATTAATAGTTAATAGGTGATTTGAAGGGCTCTTGGGGGCATTTAAATAGAGGCAATGATATAGAAGTTGACCTGTCAAACGGCCAAATTCCAATTCCCTGCATCCAAGAGCCAACGGTATTTGAGAAACTTGTTAACAAACACCGTTTAATAAAATTTATTTTCGTATTTTTGCCGTTCGTAAATTATTATCAATAATTTGGATTATTATATATATCAATTTTATATACAATGAGTTACATAGAATTTGAAAAATCAGACCTCGTAAATCTCAACTATTCCAAGACTCGCGAGATCCTGCGATGCAGCCGTACGGGTTCCTTCGCCACCACCACGCTGGCGGGGCTGAACACCCGCAAATACCACGGGCTGTTCATCGTGCCGCAGGACAAAATCGGCCACGAACGGCACGTCCTGGTCTCCAACCTGAACGAGACCATCATCGTCAACAACATGGACTTCCACCTGAGCGTCCATCAGTACAAGGGCGGTGCCATCGAGCCCAAGGGGAACAAGTACCTGCAACGCTTCACGGCCGACAACGTGCCCACATGCTACTACCGCGTGGGCAAGTTCAACTTCACCAAAGAGATTCTGTTCCTGAACAACAGCGACCGTCTGATCATTAAATACACCATCCTGGACGACTACGAGTCGGCCTCCATCCAGTTCCAGCCGATGCTGGCTTTCCGCAACATCCACGCGCTCACGCACGCGAACCCCAATGCCAACACCTCTTTCCGTTCTGTGGAGAATGGCGTGGGCTACTGCCTGTACGACAACTACACGCCGGTATATCTCCAGTGTTCGGAAGAGATTTCCTACCTGCACAATCCCGTCTGGTTCAACAACGTGGAATACGCCGAGGAGCTCAACCGAGGCTACGAGGGACACGAAGACCTGATGGCTCCGGGCCTCATCACGGCCCTGGTGCGCAACAAGGAACTGTACATCACCATCGGCACCGAGCCTATCCATCCCGCCGACATTGCCGGACTGTTCGAGGTGGAAGCCAAGCAGCACACCCCGCGATCCTCCTTCTTCAACTGTCTGCGGAATGCGGCGGAGCAGTTCATCGTCAAGCGCAACGGCAAGACGGAAATTATAGCCGGTTACCCGTGGTTCGGGCGCTGGGGACGCGACACATTCATCGCCCTGCCCGGCCTCACCTTAGCCTTGGGCAAGAACGACCTCTGCAAGGAGATCATGGACGACATGGTGAAGGAAATGCGCGACGGGCTGTTCCCCAACATCGGGGAAGGTAGCGGCGCCGCCTACAACTCAGTAGATGCCCCGCTGTGGTTCATCCGCACCCTGCAGCTCTACGCCGAGTGCATCCGCAAGAAACGCCTCATCTGGAAGGAATACGGCCAGACGCTGAAGGATATCCTGAACGCCTACCGCAAGGGCACGCTGAACAACATCCGTATGCTGGACAACGGGCTGATCTATGCCGGCGGTCCCGGACTGGCCCTCACGTGGATGGACGCCGTCATCGACGGCAAGCCCGTCACGCCGCGCACCGGCTGCCAGGTGGAAATCAACGCCCTCTGGTACAATGCCCTCAAGTTCTGCCTCGACCTGGCCAAATACTGCAAGGACAAGGAGTTTGTGAACGAATGGGAACCGATTGCGGCCCATTTCCCGGATGTTTTCAAGGAGACCTTCTGGTCGAAGGAGATCGGCTACCTCGCCGACTATGTGGACGGCGACTACAAAAACTTCCAGGTGCGTCCCAACATGATGATTGCCACTTCCCTGCCCTACACGCCCATCAGCGAGAAGATCCGCCAGCTGATCCTGAAGCGCACCTGCGAGGAGCTGCTGACCGAGAAGGGCATCCGCACGCTGTCGCCCAACGACCCCGAATACAAGGGCCATTACGCCGGCAACCAGGCCGAGCGCGACGCGGCGTACCATCAGGGCACCTGCTGGCCCTGGCTGCTATTCCCGTTCACCGACGGGATGCTGGCCGTGTATCAAAACGCCGCCATCCCTGTGTTGCAGAAGATTCTGTACAAATTCGACAGCTGCATGAAATCCTACGGGGTTTCCACCATTGCCGAGATTGCGGACGGCGACCCTCCATACAAACCCAACGGCTGCATCTCGCAGGCCTGGAGCGTGGCCGCCCTCCTCTATCTTAAATGGAGAATCGAGCACTACAAATAGAGACGATTGTGTTATTTTTGAAACTGATAAAACAATATAATTCATGAGAGTATTAATGTTCGGGTGGGAGTTTCCACCGCATATTTCCGGAGGACTTGGAACCGCTTGCTACGGCCTCACAAAAGGCCTGGCGCTGAACGGTGTGGATGTCACCTTCGTGATGCCGAGAGCATCGGGCGACGAGGACCAGACTTTCGCCAGGATCGTGAACGCCAGCGATGTGGAGGTGGATACCCGCTACTCCTCTTTCTATACCGAAGCCGGCGAAACCTCATTCATACAGGTCAACTCAAAGCTGGTGCCCTACGTGGGGCTGGACGACTATTACAACGTCATCAACCAACTGGAGAGCGGCCTGATACACGAAGAGGTGTCCGGCGAGAAGCGCAAATATTTGTTTTCCGGCAAGTACGGCCAGAATCTGATGGAAGAGGTGAACCGCTACGCCGAGGTGGCCGCTGAGATTGCCAAACAGGAGGAGTTCGACCTCATCCACGCGCACGACTGGCTGACCTACCGCGCGGGCATCGCCGCCAAGCGCATCAGCGGCAAGCCACTGGTAGTACACATCCACGCCACCGAGTACGACCGTTCCGGCGAGCACAACCGCAACGACATCGTCTATGGCATGGAGAAAGAGGGTATGTCGGCAGCCGACGCAGTATGTGCCGTCAGCGACCTCACCCGCAACATCGTCATCGATAAATACGGCATCGATGCCCGGAAGGTGTTCACCCTGCACAATGCCGTGGTACCCTCCGACAAGAAGGTCGAGCGCGAGAAATTCGTGAAGGAGAAAATCGTCACTTTCTTAGGGCGTGTCACCTTCCAGAAAGGCCCGGACTACTTCGTGGAGACGGCCAAGCGGGTGCTGGACAAGGATCCCAACGTGCGTTTCGTGCTGGCCGGCGACGGCGACATGATGCAGCACATCATCAGCCGCGTGGCCGAGCTGGGCATCTCCGACCGCTTCCACTTCACGGGATTCCTCCGTGGTGCCGACATTGACAAGATGTTCGGCATGAGCGACGTGTATGTCATGCCCTCCATCTCGGAGCCTTTCGGCATCTCGCCGTTGGAGGCCATGCGCGCCAAGGTGCCTGTGGTCATCTCCAAGCAGTCGGGCGTGGCCGAAGTGCTGCAGCACGCCATCAAGGTCGATTTCTGGGACGTGGATGCCACCGCCGATGCCATCTACGGCCTCCTGCACTACCCGGCCCTGTCGAAGCTCTTTGCCGACAAGGGCGAAGAAGAGGTCAACAACCTCAAATGGGAGTATGTAGCCCAAAAACTCAAAGTCATTTACGAAAAAACACTGCGTCATGAATAGAATATGTTTCCATTTCCAGATCAGCCAGCCCTACCGGTTGCGCACCTATCGTTTTTTTGACATCAATCAAAACCACGATTATTTCGATGACTATCAGAACCATTATCTGGCCAAACGTCTGGCGGAACGATGCTATCTTCCGGCCAACAAGATGATGCTGGAACTCATCAAGAAATATCCTGACACGTTCAAGCTCAGCTTCAGCATCTCCGGCAGTTCCATCGAGCTATTCAAGAACTATTGTCCCGAAGTGATTGAGAGTATCAAAGAACTCGTCGCGACAGGCTGTGTGGAAATCACCGGATCCACCTTCACCCACAGCATCGCCTCCCTGTTCGGCAAAAACGCCTTCATGGAGCAAGTGCATCTGCAGGAGAACCTCCTGCAGGAGACCTTCGGCGTGAAACCCGTGAGTTTCTGCAACACGGAAATCATCTATTCGGACGAGATCGGCGAATGGCTGGGCGACGCCGGCTACCGCGTCATCCTTACGGAAGGCGCACGCCACATCCTCGGCTGGAAGAGTCCCACCTATCTGTACTGCAACCCTTACCAGACGGATGTGCGCCTCCTGCTCCGCACCTACAAGCTGTGCGACGACATCACGCTGCGCTTCAACGACTCCAGTTGGGACCAGTACCCGCTGACCGCTGACAAATACATGCGATTCCTCAACAACAGCAATTTCGGCAGCGAAGCGCCCTTCATCAACCTGTTCTGGGATTATGAAACCATCGGCGAGCACTATACGGCCGACACGGGCATCTTCGACTTCTTCCGCAACCTCGTGGACCGGCTAGTGGCCAACGAGAACTACAGCTTCATCACACCCAAAGATGTTCTGGACATGGATGTGACCACCTCCACCATGCACGCGCCGTGGCCCATCTCCTGCTCCGGCGAAGAGAAAGACACGCACGAATGGATCGGCAACGAGCTCCAGCAGGAGGCATTCAGCCAACTGTTCAAGCTGGAGAAACTCTACGAGCAGTCCACCAACCCGCAGGCCAAGCTCAGCTGGCTGCGCCTGCAAGCCGCCGACCACTTCAACTTCATGAGTTCCAAATGGTTCGGGCACCGTTTCGTAAAACGCAACTTCGAGGTCTATTCCTCCCCCTACCAGGCATTCATCAACTACATGAATGTGCTGAACGACGTAAAACTGCAATTGGAGCAATAGAAATTCCCTTATTCTGAATAATAACATGTAGCCGTTCGGGGATTACCTGAACGGCTATTTTTTTCCTGTTGAGGAAGTCAAACGCACTTTAGAGTTAAGGAACGATGAACTTTGACAATGAACCTTCTATTCACTGACTACTGGCCCCTGTCCCCTGATTACTGGTATATGGGCCGGTACAGGCTGCGCGTGCAAAAGTGACGTGAACGTGCATGCCGCGGAATGGCATGAGTGGGCGAAGAGGGGAAACAACAGAGAGTCTCCCACCTCCGTGCCGTTGATGTAGATGGTTACCCTGCGGGTGCTTGACTTTTCCATAAACGCAAATTTTTTGGAAAAGGTGGCTCAAACATCCGTCACAAGATGGGACGGCATAAGAAAACCGCAGTCGCGCTGATTGACTGCGGTTTTGATTACTTTAATACCGCGACAACGCAGAAATGGATGCGAGTGGCTTGCCGCGAAGTATGAATGGATAGTGTGCATGGTTCCTTAATGGTATCCTTATTGTCTAACATATAGAAAGTGTTTGAACAAAAAATCACCATCCTTTTTTTCTAACATAGTACAGATAATGCTTATTAGGGCAAAAAAGAAAAAAATAGTATTCTAATTCATTAACATACAGATAGCTATAGAAATTATCAGCATTTGATAGTTCTGAAACGAATGAGGAACAGCACTTTTTGCCTCTATAGTTTCCTAAATCAAATATATCTATGCATCTAATCAAGGTCAAGGAATCTATAGGGACTCTTTGCCATGTTGAGATAACAAGTTCATCTGACTCGGTTAAATTAGTCCAACTATCAGTGATACTTGGATAACAACTATCGATGGTCACATCAGTTAGTTCATATGTGAATATATCAAAAAGTTCACCATGTAAACTTAAACCTATAAAATCAACATCACATTTTTTTTTCGCGCTATTGTCGTAATTTGGGAAAAGATTATTGAAATCATTTTCTGTTAATGGACTATATGTTAATTCTTCAACAACTACAATACATCCTAAAATTAGCAAAAACATTGATATGACAATGATCACAATTTTTATTTTCATAATTACTATTTCTTTTTTAGTGTTTCAACGGGAACGGTAGCATGACCATAACCATAAATCAAGAAGTCTTTTCCGTCATTTTCCCTACCAGGCCTTCCAACCCGTGTGGCAAAATCCCTAAAAGGCCTCCCATCCATCTTAAAATCATATTTATCCATATAATTTGGACCTCCAATATGAACTTCACCTGTTTTTCCGTCTATTAGCGTTAGTTTTAAAGTACCATATACTTTACCTGTATTGCTTAAATTCACAATAAAATTTTTGTAAATGTAATTTTTCCCTTCATTAACAAAAGATTGTGTTGTAATCCCAGGTAATTCTATTTTACTTTGATCAACATAAAGAGGCTGTCCTGATTTCCCGCTCCACCAAGCATCTGCTTCTGCTTTTGTCAGATAGCCATCGTAATCAGGTCTCTCCTTTAATCCCGTATAGTGTTCTAATAGTTTTTTTTGGGCATCTTCATCAACAAGTCCTTTTGAGCCAAGATTATTTGATAAAGCATCTTTATGACTCATTCCCTGTTTGAAATTTTCTTTTTTCATTACGATTGCCTTACCTGTTAATCCTTCATCATCTGTACCAAGAAAATTCCCATATGTATCATATATAGGAGATATCTCTTCCCCATTCGGGTCCACCAACTTCACCGGGTTGTCCGCGCAATAGACATACGGGCTCAATGACGGGTACTTGCTTGCCTGCGGGTCCACACTCAGCCAAATGCTTAAATCGCTGCTGTAATAGCGTGAGCCGAAGTAAGATAGGCCGGTTTCTGCGTCCTTTTCTTTCGCGGAGAAGGTGAACATCTCCGCAAGGGTGCGGGAAGACGAGGAACTGGTATATGTAATGCGCTGATTCATATCGGATTGTTCGGTGGGCAAAGATAATGTTTTTTCCGATATGGAAAAAAATGGCCATATTTGCGCCACCGTTTTTCATGGACATTCCCCGGAACGCCCCTGTCCATGCGGGATTCCCGCCGCTATGACTGCGCCATAACTGCGCCACGGCGGGAAAATGCGCTGTTCTGCAGGTCTCTGTTACATCAATACAATATATACAATAAAATTATCTTTCAAACACTTTTTCCCTATGGCAACACCATTCATCGACTACAGACCCGCGCAGGTGATGCGCAACAAGGAAGTTTACGTCTGCTACTACGTCCTGGACCCGACCAGCAACAGGCTCAAGCGCATGCGCATCCGCTGCAACCGCATCAAGGACCGCAGGGCGCG
>JAFZKY010000010.1 GCA_017551725.1 Bacteroidales bacterium | reverse complement strand
TTAATAATTAATAGTTAATAGTTAACAATAATAGCTATTCACTGATTACTAATCACTAATCACTATTCCCTGACTACTCCCCCGTTCACTTCTTCACGAAGCATCTCGTCACCACGCCCTTTTCGGTAATGACGCGCGCGAAGTACATGCCGGCTGACAGCTCTCTTACATCAATTTTCACGATGTTGGCATTCGCTTCTATTGTCTTCAAAAGTTTACCATACACATCATAAACCTGAACACTATTAATTATTAATTGATCATTATTAATTGTAAACTGTCCTTCCGTCGGATTCGGATATACCTGACATACAAGGGGATCGGATATTGGATTCACGCCTACCGTCAACGTAAGATGCAAGACCACCACGCTGTCGCAACCGTTTGTGGCCATATACGTGTGCGTGTAGTCCCCGCTGGCGGTTAGCAAATCCCCATTCCACATATACTCTGACAATTCCACCACCTCAGACTCCGTATGGTACGTAGGCAACACCGTCAAGGTCAACTGTCTTATACACATTGTATCATAATAGGCTGAATACAGCGTGTCGCTATAAACCCCGGCGCCTTCCAACGCAAGCCCATACCAAGTATAAGGCAACTGATTGGCGCAGACGGAATCCTGCTGATAATCGTATGTTGTAATGACATCCGGCACCGTAATCGTGTCCGAGATGGAAGCCTCGCACTGGTTGCCATAAACGGCCGTCACGGTGTACTGATGCGGACCGGGCGTGACCACCACGGAAGAATAGGTTGTGGCCGTGTCTGGCAACAGGGTTATCAAATTATTGTCAAACAACACTTTATAATAGTTTACAGAACTTGGAATCTCCGTCAGATGGGCTTTGATCAAAAAATTCCTCGAACTGCCGAACAATTTCCAAGTCAAGGAGCCGGAAGCATAGTGACGACCCACGATATCCCCTTTGTCGGGCACATAACGGGAGGTTGCACCCGTCGGCATGGCATAGTAGCCGCTGTCAACGGAGATTTTATATCCTACCCACAGCTCTTGCGAGGCATCCACCAGAACTGGTGTATTGAGAGCTACCGTACACCACTGGTTGTGGGTAAGGGCTGACAGCGGCACCTGTTGGTTCATCACCATCTGGCCGGGTCTAAAAGAGCCGTTCTCATACGAACCACCCTGATATGCCACCACATAACATTCGTTGATACCGTTTTTTGCATAAAAAGAAATCCCCGTCAGCCATTGGCCGTGCATGGCCACCAAATCCGTGTCGCAGTAGCGGTGCAACATGGTGACCGTATAGTTCGGGCTATAACGATATGTCGTGGACGATGTGGAATCCCACGATATCGTGGTATGGGCTGTGGATGTGTTCGCCTGCGGCGCATCCCATTGCAAATCCACCATAGGCCGCTGGTAGGTGGCCGTCATGTTCTGCGGCGGATTGCAGGTCTGCACATACGACATGCCCGTCAAGGAAAGCACATCCAAGGCGGAATCCGCCATCACCCGAATTGTGCCATATTCAACCTGTTGCGTGCCACTTGACAAAAAGCGCACATAAAGGACGCCGCCGGTGGAGGACATCGTGATGACATTCTGGAAGTTCACCGAGTCAAGGCTGACCTGGAAATTGCCCATAGCCTGCAACTGCAACGGATGTGACACGTTGGCCGTGCGGATGCGCAGCGACTGCGCCTCGCTGACTGTGCCCGCCTCCGTGAGGAAGGAGAGATGGTGCCGGCTCTCGTTCAGCATCTCCTTATTGGCATACAATCCGAAGATTGCGCCGTGGCTGGAGGTAAAATCGTGGGTGCCGGGGAGCAGGCTGCTGAGGAGATAATACCCGTTGTAACTGCCGCTCCACCCCCAATTGAAATGGAAATAGTCCATATCATCATAGCCGTCGCACACGAAGGCATGGCCCCCCGAACCGGAACCTCTATAGGGTATGGGGCGCAGCTGGTCCAGCTCCTGCTTCAGCATTTGAACCCATGTGCTGCTGTAATTGTTGCGCGAGAGATATTGGCTGGCCGGATAGCGGAAATACTGCTGCATGACTGTCGATGCGTATGAGGTGCTGGCGCTGCTGCCGTCGGCCCCGTATAACATATTCACGGCCACCCCGCAATGCAGCAGCAGCGTGGTCACGGCGTTCTTCTCGGCGGTGGACGAAGCTGATGTCAACTTCTCCGGCATAAGGCTATAGTCATACAAGGCAGTCCCGAAATTGGCATACATCGTGTCCGGGCACAGCGTGTCGCTGTTCACGTAGGTGTTCGAGCCAATGCCCCGAGATGGGTATTCCCAGTAGCGCATAATCTGTCCCATCATCGTGGCCACGCATCCGGCGTAGGCGTGACCGCCAGGGCCGCCGGACACGGCCGGACAGAGCGCATTGTACGGCGAGTTCTGGTCCCAACGGGTGGAGAGCAGCGGCCCGACGACCGACTGGTTGCGCGATGCCGGATGATATGTGCCTTGGGCCATGGCGTGCCATTTCTGCGACATGCGGGCATCCCGCGTGTAATTTGTCTGCACAGCATATTGCAACTCTTCCGCATAGCCTTCCAAAAAGGCGCGCATATTGTCGGGAACGTTCGCCGCGTCATAATCGCCTTCCAAGGAATAGCCCAGGACAGGCTCCATGCGGTCGTCGGCACTCACAATGACGAAGCCGGGGTGGAAATCATACACATAGAACACGGCCAGCGGGTAGGCGTTTGCCTCTCCGTGGCGTGTTTCCACGTGACGCAACTCAGCAGACAACCGTTGATTGCCACGAGTCTGATCACGAAGCCCGAAGAAATGCATCGCCACACTTCGAGCCATCGAGGTGTCCACCGGCGCGGCATTAAGGGCGACCAAACCCAAAAGCATCATCCAAACAAAACAGAGTATCGACAGTATCTTCTTCATACCAAGAGTTTTATCATCTATTACAAATATGCTTATAATCACAAAAACGACAACGTTTGGAATCCGTTGTCTGTACAAAAGACTGGCCGGGATCCACCACCTTGGCCAAGACCGTCGTCAGGGCAGATTCCAACTGCAGCAAGATGTCGTCTGTCAAAACAGCGGTCAGGCCTTGCAGCTTTTTTCCCACTCGCGTGGGACACACCTCCGCCTTATGCAGACATTCAACATGCCGGTTTGCATCCTGGATGCCGATGATGCCGCATTGCACCTGATCAAAACCAGTTGCCTTTTTTAATGCATCATGTTCCGAATGACGACACAACATCGCATAAAACACCAATTGCACAAACTGGGAATAATCCGGATTCTTAAAATTCTCCTCCAACTCATCCAACGCCACCTTCAGTTTATCCTCATGCACACGGCCCGTTTTATAATCCAAAATCATCAGTTTCCCATCTTCCATCTGCAGGCGATCTATCGTGCCCTTCAATTTCAAAGAGGCACCCTGTGGATCTAACGGCAATACAAAGTTGAGTTTCAATTCATTACCCAAAATGGAGATTTTCTTTTTCGACCACTCTTCTTTGGCTGCTTTCAGATAATTGACCACATCATTGCGGATCATCTGAACGGCCAGATACACCCGACCATGCTCCAAGTCTTTTTCCGTGAAATGAAGTTTATAAACATTCCGGAACTCATCATCATACACCAGCAGATGCCGGATTTGCGCATCCACCTGTTGTAAGGCCTCGTCAAAGAGTTGCGATGCCCTGTCCGGCTCTTTTTGTATTTTGTTAAAAACATCTTCATACAACCTATGCACCACAGAACCAATGAGATTGCTCTCCATCCTATTAGTAAAGGTGTCTGGACGCTGTATCTTGCACAGGTGCTTGAGATAAAACTGCAACGGGCAGTTGATGAACACATTCAAGGCGGTGGCGGAAAACTCAAAGTCCGACAATGCCTTCATTATATTTTCATCCTTCCGCACCTCGATAGTTTCTGGTTTCGACAGCTGGAACGGCAGCGCCACCAGCGGGTATTCCAGCTTGATATTGTCGAGATGCTGCTCGCGCACCTCGAACTCCAGCTGGCTGATAAACCGGCTCTTCTCAGACAGACTTTCACCGCTATTCTGATCATATACCAGCACCACATTCTCTGCCCGCTGGAGCAGACGGAAGAAGTGATAGGCATACACCTGATCTTTGTACAGATAGTTCTCCAGCGATTCGCCAGCGAACTTGAAATCAAAGGGTATCAGCGAGTTGAAGCTGATGCCGGCGGGCAGCACACCCTCGTTGACGGAGAGCATGACAACATTCTTGAAATCCAGGGTACGCGTTTCCAGAAGACCCATCACCTGCAGACCTTTGGTGGCATCGCCGCGAAGGGGCAACGTTTTGGAGTCCGTCTGCTGGTGGATGGCAAAGCGTATCAGATGGAATGGCATGGGCGCAACGCCGGCCAGCGGGGCCAGCAAATCCGCCACCTGCCGCAGGCTTTCCAGCAACATTTCCATCATGGCGCGGTCGCGAGGATTGTCCACCCTGCGAAGGATCATTTCCAGATAGTCCGTCAAAGCCGGAAGCACCGACGACTCGTCCGCCGTGAACAACGGCAGCAGTCCCTCGCGGAAGTCCCCGACAGAATACAACGCCGTATGTTGGAAGTTTTCCAGATTCTCCATCATCTGCTGGTATTCCGTATCATCCTCAAACAGATAACGTTGCACAAAAACATTTCGAAACACTCCCGTCACATCCGCATAATGCCATACCATCTGCCCGCCGTTCTGCAACATATAGCGACGACTGGTCTGATATGCCGACAAAAGGGTGTCCATGAGCGCATACACCGGCGTGGCCGACAGCGGGTACCCCATCGTCACGTTGGCCTCCGACATGTCGTACGTCGTCAGCAATGGCAGCAAAAGGGATTCATCTGCCAGCACCAAAGCCGTATTGTCCAAATTGCCCTGCTCCTGCTTGATCTTCTCCAGACAATTCACCGCATAATACAATTGGTTCATGGTCTGGTCGGCGCCCACGATGCGGATTTTTTTTGGATATTCTTCAAAATATCGGTGGGTGAAGAGAATCTTTTCTTTGGGCAAATCCAATTTTCCGCATATCTTGCTTAAAAAATGGGCCGTTGAAAAGCGGGACTCCCGGTTGAAATCGCAATAAAACGAGTCCACATCAAAGAAAAAGCGGGTATCGAAATGCTCTTTGATATATTGTACGATCTCGAGTTCGGAAGGGGTAAGCACGTGGAAGCCAGCGAATATGTAATGCTTGTGTGTCAGCTTCTTTCCATATTCTGACATCCGTTCCGCACAGTCGCGATAGATGAGACCGTCATAGCCGAGGCCCTCCTCCATAAGGGATTGCCGGAATTGCCCATAGAGGTCGGCGAACATCCCGTAAAGGAGAATCTTTTCCTGTTGGGCGTCCGTCACATCCTCCTGTCCAAACGGAATCTCAAAGGATTTGGCCTCCGCCAGGTCACGGAAAAGGCTCCGGCCATCCTCCATCTGCATGTCTATCTCCGAAATATCTTTCAAAAAGGAGGGCGCCCACGTCTGGATATCGTCAAAGTTCACTGGCTCGTCCGGGCGCATCTGCCGATAGCAAACAAAAAGCTTCACCCACAATTCCATCTTGCTGATTTTCTGCAAGGGTGACAATTCATCGACAAACTCGTCGATGGAACAGACTTTGGGAGCAAAGAGGGGCTTGCCGGCCTCTTCGGCCAAGGTCTTCAACAGCATACGCTGGGCGCGGCGGTTGGGCAACACAAACAGCGTATCTTCCAGCGGAATGCCGGAAGCCAGAACATGTTGCGACAGCTCAGTGAGAAAACTAATCATCGGCTATGAAATTGCGGTTCCAGAAATGTCCGTTTGAACCATGCCTCCAACATTTCCCCAAACAATCGTTAATCCAGTTTCAAGACAGCCAGGAACGCCGACTGAGGAACCTGCACATTGCCAATCTGGCGCATACGTTTCTTGCCTCGTTTCTGTTTCTCCAGCAATTTACGTTTACGGGTGATGTCGCCGCCGTAACACTTGGCCGTCACGTCCTTGCGGACGGCCTTCACCGTCTCGCGGGCGATAATCTTAGAGCCGATGGCCGCCTGAATGGCGATGTCGAACTGCTGGCGCGGGATGAGTTCCTTCAGCTTCTCACAGATACGACGGCCGAAAGAGTAAGCGTTATCGGAATGGATGAGGGCGGAGAGCGCATCCACGGAATCGCCGTTCAGGAGGATGTCGAGTTTCACCAGACTGGCAGGTTTGAAATCCGTGATATGGTAGTCGAAAGAGGCATAACCTTTGGAGATGCTCTTCAGTTTGTCGTAAAAATCGAATACAATCTCGCCCAGCGGCATGTCAAAGGTCAGTTCCACGCGGTTGGCGGCCACGTACATCTGATTTACCAGCGAGCCGCGTTTGTCGATGCAGAGTTTCATGATGGAGCCGATGTAATCATCCTTGGAGATGATCTGGGCGCGGATATAGGGTTCCTCCACATGGTCCACCTCCGTGGGCGCCGGCATTCCCGACGGATTGTAAACGTCGAGCCATTGTTTCTTGGTAGTCAGCACCTTGTAGGAGACGTTGGGCACGGTGGCAATCACGTCCTGGTCGAATTCGCGGTCGAGGCGCTCCTCGATGATTTCCATGTGGAGCAGGCCGAGGAAGCCGCAGCGGAAGCCGAAGCCGAGGGCGGCTGACGACTCGGGCTCAAAGGTAAGGGAAGCGTCGTTGAGTTTCAGTTTCTCCAGCGAGGCGCGCAACTCTTCGTACTGGTCGGCCTCCGTGGGGTAGATGCCTGCGAAGAGCATGGGTTTCACCTCTTGGAAGCCCTCAATGGCCGTCTCGCACGGGCGCGACACGTGGGTGATGGTGTCCCCCACCCTCACCTCCGTGGAGGTCTTGATGCCCGTGATCAGGTAGCCCACGTCGCCGGCGGACAGCGTGTCCTTGGGCACACGATCCATCTTGAGGATGCCGATCTCGTCGGCGTCGTACTCGTGATTGGTGGAGAAGAACTTCACCATCTCGTGTGTCTTGATGGTGCCGTTGAAGATACGGAAATAGGCGATGATGCCACGGAAAGAGTTGAACACAGAATCGAAGATGAGGGCTTGCAGCGGCGCATCAGGGTCGCCTTTCGGGGCGGGAATACGCTCGATGATGGCGGCCAACACCTCCTCCACACCCTGTCCTGTCTTGCCGGAAGCCTCGATAATGTCGGATTCATCGCAGCCGAGCAGATCCACAATCTGATCCTTCACCTCCAGAGGCATAGCGGCGGGCATGTCCATCTTGTTGAGTACCGGGATGATTTCCAGATCGTTGTCGATGGCCTGGTAGAGGTTGGAGATGGTCTGCGCCTGCACGCCCTGGGTGGCATCCACGAGCAGCAGCGCGCCCTCACACGCGGCGATGGAACGCGACACCTCGTAGGAGAAGTCCACGTGGCCCGGCGTGTCGATCAGGTTCAGGATATATTGCTCGCCCTTGTAATTGTATTCCATCTGGATGGCGTGGCTCTTGATGGTGATGCCGCGCTCGCGCTCCAAATCCATGTCGTCGAGCACCTGGTTCTGGAACTCGCGTTCATTGACGGTTTTGGTGTATTGGAGAAGCCTGTCGGCCAACGTGCTCTTGCCGTGGTCGATATGCGCTATGATGCAGAAATTTCGGATGTTTTTCATAAGGCGGCAAAGATACACTTTTTTTTTGCGGAAACTGTTTTTTATTCACATTTTGCACGAGTTATTCACAACATGAATATCGGGAATAGTGAAATTCCTACTTTTGCAAAATTCAATTATCTCAACATGCGAATTAACTTAAATACCTAATACTATGAAAAAACTTTACTTATTTCTCATCTTCATTCTGGCCACCTTTGCTGTGATAGCCCAGACCCCTCAGAAAATGACCTACCAGGCTGTGGTGCGCAACAGCGCCAACGCCTTGATTGCCAACCAGAACGTGTCGGCTCGAATCTCCATTGTGCAGGGCAGTGCCACCGGCACCGTGATCTACACGGAAACGCACCAGGTGACCACCAACGCCAACGGCTTGATGACCGTGGAGATTGGCGGCGGCACGGTCGTGACGGGCACATTCGACCACATCAACTGGGCCAGCGGGCCCTATTTCCTGCTGACGGAAATCGACCCTGAAGGCGGCATCAACTACAGCATCACCACTTCGCAGCAGCTGATGAGCGTTCCGTACGCGCTGTTCGCGCAGGAGGCCGCCAACGGTTTCACCGGCAACTACGACGACCTCTCCAACATTCCGAACTTCGCCCCCGTGGCCACCAGCGGCGATTACAACGACCTCACCAACAAGCCCACCATCCCGAGTTATCAGGTGCTGAGCATCAGCCACGACACGCTGTACCTGACCAACGGCGGCTTCGTGAAACTGCCCGTGAGCTTTGACGGCGACTACAACCACCTCATCAACAAGCCCAACCTGGCCCCCGTGGCCACCAGCGGCAACTACAACGACCTCACCAACAGACCCACCATCCCGAGTTATCAGGTGCTGAGCGTCAGCAACGACACGCTGTACCTGACCAACGGCGGCTTCGTGAAACTGCCCGGCGGCTTTGACGGCGACTACAACCACCTCACCAACAAGCCCAACCTTTTCAGCGGCAATTACAACGATTTGACCAACAAGCCGACCTTGTTCGACGGTAATTATAACAACTTGACCAACAAACCGAACCTCGCACCCGTGGCCACCAGCGGCAACTACAACGACCTGAGCAACCGCCCGCAAATCCCGACAGTACCCACCAATGTGAGCGCCTTCCAGAACGATGCCGGCTACCTCACCTCCTTCTCCGAACAGCAGGTGTTGACCATCAGCCACGACACCATCTACTTGACGGGCGGCAGCTTCGTGAAATTGCCCACAGCGGAAGGCTTCAGCGGCAGCTACAATGACTTGACCGACAAGCCGCAAATCCCGACAGTTCCCACCAATGTGAGCGCCTTCCAGAACGATGCCGGCTACCTCACCTCCTTCTCCGAACAGCAGGTTTTGACCATCAGCAACGACACGATTTACTTGACGGGTGGCAGCTTCGTGAAACTGCCCACGGCGGAAGGCTTCTCCGGCAGCTGGAATGATTTGACCGACAAGCCAAACATCCCTACCGTCCCTACTGACGTCAGTGCCTTTAACAACGATGCCGGCTACCTGACCTCCTTCACCGAGAGCCAGATTTTGACCATTAGCAATGAT
>JAFZKY010000009.1 GCA_017551725.1 Bacteroidales bacterium | reverse complement strand
TCAGCAATTCGATGGCTGCCGGCTTGTTGTCCTCAATGCCGATGTAGCCCGTGGTAACCTTTGCGGCAATCATGAGCAGCTCCAGTCCAACGAGAATCTCGTCGCTCTTCTCCATCATCAGCCGGAAATCGGCCGTGATGTAAGGCTCACACTCCACGGCATTGATAATCACACACTCGGCCTTGGCCGTTGGCGGCGGGCAGAGTTTGATGAACGTCGGGAAACCGGCGCCGCCCATTCCCGTCACGCCAGCATGCTTTACGCGCTCCACGATTTCCTCGGGTGTCAGTTCCGGATGGTCTTCCACCTTCTCCAGCTTGTCCGAGCGGTCGATGGTTTCTTCCCATTCGTCGCCCTCCACCTTGATGATGATGACGGGCTTGCGGTATCCTGTGGCATCGATGGCCGAGTCGATTTTCAGCACGGTTCCCGACACCGATGAATAAATGGGAGCCGACACGAATCCTCCGGCCTCGGCCAGCAGCGTGCCTACCTTCACCTTGTCACCCTTGGCTACAACGGGCTTTGCAGGTGCGCCAATATGCTGCGACAATGGGAAAATGGCCTGCTTGGGCAGCTCGGCAACCACGGTCACTTTATCGTTGGTGAGCTTGTTCTCGTCTGGATGAACGCCACCAATGCGGAATGTTCTTAGTTTCATGCTTGGGCCTCCTTTCCTTCTTTAGGGGTTTCTTCTACAACTACAGGCTTCGGTTTTGGAGCCGGGAAGTTAACGGCATGGATGGCCTTCGTCGGGCATGCTTCCACACATTTCTTACACAGGCGGCACTTCGTGAAGTCGATGTAGCTCAGGTTGTTCTCGATGGTGATGGCTTCAAACTTGCACTCCTTCTGGCACTTGCCGCAACCTATACAAGCCGACTTGCAGGCCTTCATGGCAGCGGCACCCTTGTCCTTGTTCACGCAGCTCACATAGACGCGGCGACTCTTCGGGCCCTTCTTGCGGAGCTCGATGATGTGGCGCGGACAAGCCTTCGTGCAGGCACCACAGGCCGTACATTTCTCCTCGTCAACCTCGGGCAACCCCGTTTCGGGATTGATGTGGATGGCATCAAACTGACAGGCTTCCACACAGTCGCCACAACCCAGGCATCCGAATCCGCAGCCCGTCTCGCCGGCACCGCAGGCATTCATTGCCGTACAGGTCTTCAGTCCGTCGTAGGAAGCAATGCGCGGGCGCATCTCGCAGGTACCGTTACAGCGGACCACAGCCACCATCGGGTCGCTGTTCGCGATAGCCATACCCAGAAGATCGGCAACCTTGCCCATCACTTCGGCACCGCCCACCGGACAGTTGAGTCCTTCGAGCGTCCCGGCATCGGCTCCTTTCACCAATGCGTCGGCCATACCAGAACAGCCCGGGAAACCGCAGCCGCCGCAGTTGGCACCTGGCAGCGCCTCCGTCACCTGGGCAATCCGGGGATCTTCCTTTACAGCGAACCTCTTGCTACATACGTAGAGTATCACCGCTGCCACGAGCGCGATACATCCAAGTACGATCACTGCTGATAAAATAAAGCTCATAATTTTATATTTGTTTTAGTTGTTTGAAAATCATTCCACGTAGAAGGTGAACTTCTGTTGCAACTTGTCGCGCCACATATATAATATAAGGTAGTAGGGAACCAGGCAGGCAATGCTCACCAGCGCCAGCAGCCCCTCGTCGTCGGTCAGCAGGCTTCCGGCAAAGAGCACCGCAATGAGAATCACAAACGGAATGACGAAAGCCAGCACCACGGCCCTCATGCCCGTACCCGTCGAGGCCACGACATTCACCGGCTGCCCTACCCTGTAGGCCTTCGCATCGGCAATGCCATACACATCAACAATCTTCTCCTTTCGCTCAGCGGCGTTGCAATGGGCCGCAGCCTTACAACTGCCACAGGCCGAGGCCTGCAGAATGCGTACATGCAGACAGTCGTTCCCAATGGAATCCACTATGCCGCTATGCGATATCTTGTTGCTCATGTGATTGATAGTAGTTCGCTCCAACTGCAATTTGCAAAGCGGAGTTTACAATTGCAAAGATACAATTAATATTTTTAACTGCCAATTAAATCACGAAGAAATTACGACGATATTAACGTTAACGTTTGCAAAGGATTAAAAAAACTGCGATTTGTTTGGCGGTTCAGCGGAATTCGACTATATTTGCACCAAAATTCTCAAGCATGAAAGCAACTGAACAAACACAACAGCAGATTGAACGTTTCGTCAATAAAATTGCCCAGAAATTTCCCAAGAGCGACGAGATGTCGATGCTCACCGACATCCATGTCCGCGTCTTCCAGGACAGCGGCGAGATGATGGCTTTCGACGACGACGAGACCGAGATCACCCGGTGTGTCGTTGAACAGTGGATAGACAACAAGGACGAAGACTTCTACGACCAGGTGCTGCTCGTCCTCCGCAACCAGTTCAAGCGGCTTCGCAAGACTATCGACGAGTTCGGCATCCTCAAGCCCTACAGCCTCGTGCTCGAGAACGACGACCGCGAGCACATGGGCGAACTCTACCTTGCCGACGACGACACCATTATCGTCAGCGGCGACCTCATGGAAGGACTCGACAAGGAGCTCGACGACTTTTTCAACGAGTTGATGAAAAAGTGACCTCACGCCCATGAAAAGGCTGCTCTTCCTGATAGCCCTCGTTATCGCCATTGCCGAATGCCAGGCGCAACGACACGAAATCCTGAGCCCCAGGATAGCCTCCCTGCAGGTGACCGCCGACGGTAAATGGATGTCGATGCCCGTCACCACCCTTGGCGGCACCATCACCGTAGCCTTCGACGACCTCACCCACGACTACACCCGCTACACCTACCGCATCGACCATTGCGAGGCCGACTGGACAACCTCCGAAGGAATCTTCACCAGCGACTACCTGCAAGGCTTCGCCGAGGGCAACACCATCGACGACTACATCGAGTCCATCAACACCATACAGCTTTACACCCACTACGAGCTGCAGATACCCAACGACCATTGCCGCCTGAAGATGAGCGGCAACTACCGGCTCACCGTCATCGACGAGAACAACGACGAGCAGCCCGTGCTCACCGCCTGCTTCATGGTTGTCGAGCCCCTCATGGGCGTCACCATCAGCGCCACCACCAATACCGACATCGACATCAACAGCCGCCATCAGCAGATACAGATGGAATTATCCTACGGCTCACTAAAGGTCACCAATCCCACAGAGCAAATCAAGACCGTCGTGATGCAAAACCAGCGGTGGGACAATGCGCGCATCAATGCCCGCCCGCAGTTCACCATGGCCGACGGCCTTCGCTGGCAGCATTGCCGCGACTACATCTTCAGCGCCGGCAACGAATACCGCAAGTTCGAGATACTCGACCTCTCCCACCCCACCATGGGCATCGACCACATCCATTGGGACGGCACGTCATACCACGTCTTCCCCTTCCTCAGCGAGCCCCGCCAGAACTACGTCTACGACGAAGATGCCGACGGCGCCTTCCTCATCCGCAACAGCGACAACATCGAGATCGAGAACACCTGCGACTATGCCCTCGTCCATTTCCAGCTGAAATGCCCGCAGCCCGTTGCCGGCGACATCTACCTCAACGGCGCATGGACCTGCGACCGCTTCCTGCCGCAGTACAAAATGGAGTACGACTACGAGAAACAGCTCTACGAGGCCGTTGTCCCGCTTAAACAAGGCTACTACAACTACCAATACCTTTTGATGGATGCCCGCGGCGCCCTCCAGCCGCTCCCCTCAGAAGGCAATTTCTATCAGACGCAGAATTCCTACCAGGCACTTATATATTATAAAGGTATAGGCGAGAGAACGGACCGCCTTGTAGGCTACGCCGTCATCCGCAACTGAGCAATCCCTTTACTTCACCATAAACAAAAACACCCCATCGCTTTTCCGCGGCGGGGTGCTTTCGTTATAATTCTTTTGGAGTCGCCTACGGCGAGAAATCTAACAAATAATAACAAAAATTTAT
>JAFZKY010000008.1 GCA_017551725.1 Bacteroidales bacterium | reverse complement strand
TTTCAGAGTAATCGTAAGCCGGCTTGTTGGCCTCTTTCGCCCATGCCGGAACCGTCGGGTCGGTTTCAGTATAGCCGGTAATGTATCCCGCGTCGTTAGTGAAAGCACTCACGTTGGTGGGCAGTGAGTCGCGTGTGAGGTAGTGCGCGTCGTTGTTAAAGGCGCTCACGTTGGTGGGGACAGTAGGGATGGTGGGCGTGCCGTTAAGGTCGCTGTAGTTGCCGCTAGTGGCTACAGGAGCGAGGTTCGGCTTGTTGGTCAGGTGATTGTAGTCTCCGTCAAAGCCTGCGGGCAGCTTCACATATCCGCCGTTGGTGAGGAAGATGGTGTCGTGACTGATGCTCAACACCTGATAGGCGGGAATGTCGCTCTGCATGGCCACGCCTGCGGTATGCAGCGCGTTCACCACCAGCGCGGTGCTCGTCGGGTCGAGGTAGTCGGCGAGGTTTCCGCTGAAGCCGTTGCCGGCCTGTTGCGCGTACAGCGCGTAGGGAACGCTCATCAGCTGCTGCATGGAGCTCACCAAATAGCTGTTGCCGCCGGCAGGGTCGATTTCCGTCAGCAGGAAGAAAGGCCCTTCGGCCCAGTTGATGTTGGCGAAGCTTCCTGTTGTCGGTGTGCCGCCGCCGATTTCCACGGTCATCAAGCCGTTGGCGTTGGTGGTCGCCTGATGTGTTTCCGCATAGACAACGGAGCCGGTGGCGCTGCCTTGCACGATGGAGATTCGTGCCGAGACATTCTGGTTGGCAATCAAAGCGTTGGCGCTGTTGCGCACCACGGCCTGGTAGGTCATTTTCTGGGGAGCCTGCGCCATCACAGCGAAGGTGACCAGTACGAAGAGGAAGAATAAGTAAAGCTTTTTCATAGAGATATGTTTTAAAATATTTTTATTCAACTAATTATGAATGAACAAAAAACGGATTAAGCCTCTTGCAAGGCATATCAATTACAAAAGAAGAAAATTAGCAAAGGAAATTCAATACGTAAAAATACGTGTTTTGAATGTGTTGATAATGTGGATTACTGGATGAATGCGGGTTTTAGTTCCGGACTATGCCGTTCTCAAAGACATAGTTGACCAGTTCTATGGTGCTTTTGAAACCTAATTTTTTGAAAATGTTGTTTTTGTGGGTTTCCACAGTGCGTGTGCTGATGTTGAGTTCTTCTGCGATGCGCTTCACATTTTGTCCTTTGGCGCACATTTTCATGATTTCAATTTCCCGGTTTGTGAAAATGCTCAGGTCCGGGGATCTTGAGATGTACACGGCATGGATGATTTCCGAGATGTCCTGTCCGAAGAATTCGAAGCCGTTGCAAACGGAATGAATAGCTGTTTCCAAAGTCTCTTCATCGGCAAATTTGCTGACGAAACCGTCAATGCCCATATCGATGAGGCGGATGATGGTGTCTTGGTTCGTTTCAGCGGAGATGACGAGAATCCTGCACGGGGAGTTGCTGGATTTAAGATGCCGCACTATTTCGCTCCCGTTGCCGTCGGGAAGCATGAGGTCGAGTAGGAGCAGCTGGATGTCTTCGTGCTGTTTCAGGATTTCGAGCGCCTCTTCCAAACTGCCGGTTTCCGCCACTATGTTGCAGTTCAGTTGGCTGTTGCGCAGGGCAGTCCGAATGCCCAGGCGCGTCAGTGCCAGGTCTTCCACAATCAAAATGTTCAACGGGGATGTGTCCATATTGCAGATGTGTTTCAAATGAGTTATTCGGCTATGGGTATGTCGAGATAGAAGGTGCTGCCCACGCCTTTTTCGCTGGTGACTCGAATCTCCTCGGCTCCTTTTTCAATAAGTCTTTGGCAGACCAGCAGCCCTAATCCGGTGCCTTTCTCTCCGTGTGTGCCCGGAGTCGATATGTCTCGGACGAACAGTCCGGCGATTTGCTCCTCCGTCATGCCGATGCCATGGTCGGTAACGGCAAGCGTGACCTTTCCTGGGATGGTTTGCTCGGATACAATTTCCACGGTTCCACCCTCATGCGAGAACTTGATGGCGTTTGATAGCAGATTCCGAAGAATGGTTTGCATGAAGTTCACGTCGGTGCATACGATACACTCGTCTGAAACCTGCTGGGAGAGCGTGATGTTTTTGTTTTTCGCAGACGAGGAGGCGAACTGGATGCTTCTCCGCACGATGGACGATAGGTCGGCGCGGATGGGCTTGTAAGTCAATCTGCCGCTTTCTAAAGAAGCCCATTCCAACAGGTTGAGAAGCAGGCTGTTCAGGTTGTCGTGAGATTGCTTCAGGGCCTGCAACTGTTCTTTCTTTTCCGCATCCCCGATTTCGTCAAAGTGGCTGTTCAACGCGTCTATGACCTGTTTTTGTGCTGCAACAGGATTTTTCAAGTCATGGGAAATGATGGAGAACAGCTGGTCTTTCATGGCATTGAGGTCGGCGAGTGCCCTGTTCCTTTTTTTGCGGACGGATGCCAGCCGGTATGCAATGACTGTGGTGATGCATCCCAACACGAACAGACATGCCAGCACGATGGCCAACAAGTTACGGTTGTGTATCTTAATGGCTTGTAGCTTAAGTTGTTGCTCTTTCTCTGCTGTCTCGTATTTCACCTTGTACTCGCCGATGATTTTGTCAAATTCCTCCTGGTTCAGCGAATCCTTGTTCGTGGAACTGAGTGTTAGATAGTGCAAGGCTTTCTGGTAATCTTTTTTCTCACTATAAACTTGATGCTGAAGGAATTGTGTTTTCCATAAAAGGGGCTTGAGTCCCAGGTCTTTGCACAATTTCTCGGCGCTATATAAGTAACCTTCCGCTGCATCCAGATTGTGGAGAGCCAACTCGCACTGGCCGAGTTGCTTGAGGGTGATAGCCTTGTCCACCGCGCGCCCCGTCTCTTCGAAGATTCCCAGTGCTTGAAGGCATATTTGTCGGCATTCGTCCCAACGCTGCTCTTTCATCAGGATCTCGGCCTTCTGCGATAGCCGGATGCCAACCTTCTCGGTGCGGTTGGCAGCGCTGTCGAGCAACAACGCCTCGTTGATGCACTGCAGTGCCTCGTCGGGACGGTTCATCAGGGCGAGTATTTCGCATTTTGAACCGAGACGGACCGCCAGCGACTTGCCTGCGCCGCTTTTTGTTTTCCGTTCGAGGTCAATTGCCTTGTCGATATAGCGAAGAGCATCGTCCAAATGGTGCGTAGAGCAGTGGATGGCCGCCAGGGAGTTCAACGCGTTGCTGCAAATCTGGTCGTCATGCAGCACCTCTCCGACTTCCAGGGCTTTCTGTGCGTATTTCAGAGCCTTGGCATAATCCCCCTGCCGCTGGTATGACACATTCAGGATTTCGTAGCACGTACACAGCCATTGCAGCGAGTCCTTGTCGGCGGAGGCTTCCGCAGTCTTGGCATATTCGATGGCTTTTGGAAAGTTGTTCTGTTCAAATTGTTGTATCGCCATCCCGATGTAAACCAACATTTTGGAATATCTTTTGTCTCGACTGGAGGCTTGGATGGGATTGTCGTAGTATTCGTCCGCCTCGAAGGCGCGGATGATGCGCCAGGCGATTTCGCTTTTGTGCCGGCCCGACTCCTTTTGATACTGGGTGAACAGCGAGTCAATGTTTTCAGAGCGTAGCGACAGGAATAAGGCGGACAGTAAAATCAAGCATAGAATCCTTTTCATAATTCAACTATTATGAGTTTGCAAAAATAAAAATTCCATAGAATATTCCATGGAGGATGCGGTTCAGTCATTGTGGAAAAATAATTTTCATACTTTCAATAGTTTTTTGTATCTTTGCAACGCTCTAAATATATTCTCTAAAATGCGCAAAGAAGTTGATTTTCTGGTGATTGGTTCGGGCGTTGCCGGCTTGTGCTTCGCGCTGAAGGCGGCAAACTACGGAAAAGTCCTCATGGTTACCAAGGCCAAGATGGACGACGGCTCCACCCGCTATGCCCAAGGCGGCATCGCGTCGGTGATCTACCAGCCCGACACGTACGAAAAACATATCGAGGACACCATGGTGGCCGGCGACGAGCTCTCCGACCGTCACATCGTGGAACTCACTATCCGCGAGTCCACTGAGCGGGTGATGGAACTGGTGGAGTGGGGCGTGGACTTCGACAAGAACAAGGACGGCAGCTTCGCCCTGGCCAAAGAGGGCGGGCATTCCGAGTTCCGGGTGCTGCACCATAAGGACATGACCGGCTATGAGATTGAGGAGAAACTCATCCAGGCCGCCAAACGCCATAAGAACATCGAGATCATCGAAAACAGAATCGCCCTTGAAATCATTACCCAACACCATCTTGGAGTGGAAGTTACGCGCCGTTCGTCAGACATCACCTGCTACGGGGCTTACATTTTCAACCCGGAGACCAACTGTGTGGATACGGTGCTGGCGAAGATCACGATGATGGCCACGGGCGGTTTAGGCATGGTGTACGAGCACACCACCAACCCTCTTGTCGCCACCGGCGACGGTGTGGCGATGGTCTATCGCGCCAAGGGTGCCGTGCGCGGCATGGAGTTCGTGCAGTTCCATCCGACTTCTTTGTATAATCCCAAGGAATCGCCTTCTTTCCTCATTACGGAGGCTATGCGCGGTGCCGGTGCCGTTCTGAAGGACGCCAATGGCGCCACCTTTGTGGATAAATACGACGAGCGCGGCTCGCTGGCTCCCCGTGACATTGTGGCACGCGCCATCGACACGGAGATGAAGCGCCAGGGCGTGGATCACGTTTTCCTGGACACCACACTGATCCCCAAGAAGGAGATTTTCGAGCATTTCCCGAATATTTACGCCAAGTGCTTGAGTATTGGCATTGACATCACCAAGGAGATGATCCCGGTGGTTCCGGTGGCCCATTATTCCTGCGGCGGCATCCAGACGGACGAGTGGGGGGCTACCTCCATCCGCAATCTGTACGCCTCGGGCGAGTGTGCCTCCACGGGCTTGCATGGCGCCAACCGGTTGGCATCCAATTCTTTGCTGGAAGCTCTTGTGTTCTCGCACCGCGCCTGCATCAAGGCCATGCAGACACTCCCAGGCATCTCTTTCTGCCACGACGTGCCCGACTGGAACAGCGACGGCACCGTCCTGAATGAGGAAATGGTGCTGATTACGCAGTCGCGCAAGGAGTTGCAGACTATCATGAGCAGTTATGTGGGCATTGTGCGCTCCAACCTGCGTCTGCAACGCGCCTTCGACCGTCTCGAAATCCTTTATCGTGAAACGGAAGACCTGTATAAGAAATCTGTTCTCATCCCGGAGATCTGCGAGTTGCGCAACATGATCAATGTGGGATACCTCATCATCAAACACGCCATGGACCGCAAGGAGAGCAGAGGTCTGCATTATTCGTTAGATTATCCACCGCATCATAAATAAGTCGCTTATGAAGAACTTTGAAATTCACACGTTAGGTTGTAAGTTGAACTTCAGCGAGTCGGCGGCCATCGCCGCCCGGTTGGAGGCGAACGGCTGGCATCAGGGCGGAATCCCGGAGATCATCATTGTCAACACCTGCGCTGTCACGTCGGCGGCGGAGAAGAAGACCCGCAATCTTGCCTCGAAGCTCCATCGTGACAATCCGCTGGCCTCGCTGGTGGTGGTGGGCTGCTACAGCGCCCTGAAACCCGACCTTCTGGAACGTTGGTCCGGCGTCATCAAGGTGTTCGGAAGCTCCAACAAGATGAGCGCGGTGGACTTCATCCTCCAGCGCGAGGCCCAGAGCACGCCGGCGTTCTTCGACGCTTATTCGGTACACGACCGCACGCGCTCGTTCCTCAAGATCCAGGACGGATGCAACAACCATTGCACCTATTGCACGGTTTGGATTGCACGTGGCAAGAGTCGCAGCGACAGCATCGAGAATGTGCTGAAAAACATCCAGAATATCGCCGATGCCGGTGTCCATGAGGTGAACCTCACGGGCGTGAACGTGGGCGACTTTGGTCGCGGCACGAACGACAATCTGCTGAAATTGCTGAAGGCGATTGTCAAGCAGAATGCCTTGGAGCGGGTGCGCATCTCCTCTATTGAGCCGGATGCTTTGTCGGAGGACATTATCAAATTGGTGGCCAAGTCCCCGATTTTGATGCCGCATTTCCATATTCCGTTGCAGTCAGGCTGCGACCGCATTTTGTCCGACATGCGGCGCCGTTATACGGCCCAGGAATATGCCGACAAGGTCCATTTTATCAAGAAGTTGATGCCGGACGCTTGCGTGGCGTGCGATGTCATCACCGGTTTCCCGGGCGAAACGGATGAGGAGTTTGAAGAGACGTATCATTTCCTGGAGGAACTGCCCATCAGTTATATGCACGTGTTCACCTATTCGCGTCGCCCGCGCACCCATGCCAACATGATGGAGAACCAGGTACCCGAGGAGGTGAAGCATGAACGCACGGAACGGCTGCTGGAACTCTCACATGCCAAGAAGATGGCCTTCTATGCGCAATGCGAGGGCCAGACACGGCCTGTGCTGGTGGAGTCGGAGGTGGTGGACGACCAGCTGACGGGATTCACCGACAACTACATCCGTGTCACCCTGCCGAATGACGATAACCTTGTGAATACCATTCAAAAGGTAACCATAGAGCAATGCCGCACCATATTATAAGACTGAGCAATGGCTTGCGGTTGATTCACAAGGAAACAGACAGTCCCATTTCGCATTTCGGCGTTTTGGTCAATGCGGGCACGCGTGACGAGTCAGCCGGCCAGATGGGGATGGCGCACTTTGTGGAACACACCATTTTCAAGGGGACCGAGAAACGGAGCGCCTACCGTGTGATCAGCCGTATGGAGGATGTGGGTGGTGATTTGAATGCCAGCACCTCCAAAGAGGAGACCTGTTTCCATGCTTCTTTTCTGTCGGCTTTCTACCCTCGGGCGGTGGAGTTGTTGGCCGACATCGCTTTTCATGCTACTTTCCCGGAAAAGGAATTGGAGAAGGAGAAGACGGTGGTGCTGGAGGAGATCAACTTCTACAAAGATTCCCCGTCGGAACTTATCTTCGATGATTTTGAAGATCTTGTCTTTGCGGGACATCCCCTCGGGAAAAATATTCTCGGCACCCCGGCCAGCGTGCGCGGCCTCCATCGGCAAGACATTCTGGATTTTATACGCAACAATTACACGATAGACAATATTGTGTTGGCTTCCGTCGGCAATATCTCCACAAAACGGCTTGTCCGTCTCTGCGAACGCTATTTCGGCGGCGAGAGTACCCCCAGGAGCCAGCGCGAGCGTTTGCCGTTTACCACGTTTGCGCCGCAGCATCGTTCGGTGACCAAGAAGATTATCCAGTCGCACGTGATGACGGGCGGCGTGGCTTATCCTATCACCGACGACAAGCGTGACGCGCTCTCGTTGCTGAACAACCTGTTGGGTGGCCAGGGCATGAGTTCGCGGCTGAACATGCGGGTGCGCGAGAAAAACGGCCTGGCTTATGCTGTTGAATCCAGCTATACCGCCTTCTCGGACACAGGTCTTTTTACAATCTATTTCGGATGCGAACAGGAACACACAAATCAGTGTATGGATTTGATCCTGAAAGAATTGAAAAAGCTGCGCGAGCAGAAACTGGGTACCATGCAGCTCTTTTATGCCAAAAAACAGTTCATAGGCCAATGGGCGCTTTCGTATGAGACGGAGCTGAACGAGATGCTGGCCCTGGGGCATACGGCGCTCTTCTTCGATGAAGTGGATACGTTCCAGGAGGCCATCGCCGACTTTGAGGCGCTGACGGCCGACAATCTGCTGGAGGTGGCCAACGAGATATTGCTTCCGGACAACTTTTCCACATTGGTTTTTGAACCTCGCCACGGCAAATAATGTGTTTTTATGAAGAAAATTTACTTTTTTCTACTGCTGGTTATGATGAAAACGATTGCTTCGGGTCAGGAAATCCCCAAAGATACGCTGTATTCGCCATATTCCTTCGGACTGGCGGAGGCTGCCACCGACTCGGCACGCTATGACGTGCTGTACCGCACCCATATAGCTGCGCTGAAAGACAGTGTAGGCGTGGATTATTCCGGCATCGATTCCCTGTCCATTGAGATTCCCGTTGGTGCGAAACCCATCCCGTTGACACCGCGCACGGATTTCTCCAAATTGGTTCTGAAGGTCCGTAATACTCATAAAACGCTGTTTCTCTTTGAATTGGTGGGGACAGCTACTCCTATTGACATTGAAAAAGACTTGTTGGGGGGCAATGATTTCACCTCGGTGGAGGCGTTGGCGGAAGGCACCAAACTCTTGCTTGTCGAAGACGAGAATCTCTGGGTGGAACGTCGTGCCGGACGCGATTATGGTGCCACTCGCAAGGATGTGCTCTTCCTGCGGAACGGACGTGCCCAGAACGCGCCGGTGGCCTCTTATACGACGGAATCATCCCGCCCCAAATGCTATGTGTCTCCGGTGACCGATACTATCCAATATGTTCGAAACCTGACGTTTGTGCGCGACACAGGCTCCACGTATAAGACAAAGTTGCTGAAAATACGCTACCAGAACAATGTGTTGTTGGAGAATATCGCCATCCAAACGCCCTCCAGCACCATGACAGCGGATGCTGCCATCTCCATTTACGATTGCGCCAATGTGACCATGAAGGATGTGACCATCAAGGGCACGTATTCGCGCAAGGATTATTATGGTTACGGAATTGAAATGAACAATGTGTGGAATTCGCAGTTCATACGCCTGAACGCACAGGCCAACTGGGGCATCTTCGGAACCAACAATCTGAACAAGGTCTCCTTGAAGGATTGCGACATCAACCGCTTTGATGTGCATTGCTACGGAAAGGATATTACCTTGACTAATTGCAAGTTCAGCAAATTATACAACCAGTTTTCTTCTATCTATGGAACGGTGAAATTCGACGGCTGCCGCTTCAAGGATTTTGTGCCGGTCCTGTTCGAGCCGTCCTACAACGCTTACACGGGTTTCGAGCTCGTTTTCCAGAATTGCGTCTTCGATGTGACGCGTACGCACAACTTTCTGGTTAGCGCCGGTTATCTGGACGACCGGATGAACAGCCGTCCGGAGTTGAAAAAGAAATGCTGGCCGAATGTAGTCATCCGGAATATGACGGTGAACGTGCCCGACAATGTTGCCAAGGTGTATCTTTTTAATGTAAAAAGTCCTGTATCAACAAAATATGATGTACAATATCTTTCGCAGGTGAAAGTGGATGGACTGGAATTCAACTATTCCGGGTCCGGTCATGCGGCGGATTTTGTGTTGTCGAATCTGAAGGTTACCACGGCGAAAGGATTCACCTGCTCGGTGAATAAATTGAATTTGCTTCCAGTTCAGGATCAGAAGATAGAGCAGAGCACGACAAAATACCAATATCCGGCGAGTTTGAGCTATAATATTTATTCTGCCAAGGCGCAGAACAGCTATACGGTTTCCAACTCCCGTCTTAACTACAATGTGAATACGAATGCCTCCTATACGATTCATTATACGGAATGTACGTTGGGTCAAGTCCGTTTCACCTCGAAATCTTCAACGGCGCGGCGTTATTACAAGAATTGCAGGATTTACTTGAATTGCAATGATGACCGTCGCTATTATATCGACAACCACGCAACCTATACGAATTGCCGTTTTATCCCGTGCGATCCGTATCGGCAGATTGACTTTACAGGCACCAACAACGACGTGGTCATCTCGCAATGCAAGACAGACAAGACAGGTCCCTTGTTTTTCAAGGGACAACTTAACAATCAGGAATTGAAGGGTTTTGTGCTGAAGGGTGCCCGGAAATAGGGTGGGGCGTTTTATAAACATTATATAATATGAAACATGTTTTCTTCTGGCTTGCCATGATGTGCGGTTTGGGAATTGCCTCCGCCCGCCCGATTGACAGTTTGGCTCATCGTATATTGGGTGCCGATGACACGAACTTTGTGTTTGTCTGCCAGCCTGACACGTTGGATTACTTCTTGTTGGAGTCGGTGGACGGCAAAATCCGCATCACCGGCAACAACGACAACCCCATGGCGATGGGGCTCAATTATTACCTGCAGCACTACGCGCATGTGTATGTGTCGTGGCACGCGCACGAGCCGGTGGAGCTTCCAAGCCATTACCCGCTGGTTATAGAGCCGGTGCGCAAGGAGGCTCTGGTAAGGGAACGGTTCTTCCTCAACTACTGCACGTTCGGCTATACGATGCCTTGGTGGCAGTGGGAGCAGTGGGAACGTTTCATCGACTGGATGGCGTTGCACGGCATCACCATGCCGCTGGCTATCACCGGTCAAGAGGCTGTCTGGTATGAAGTGTGGAAGGAGTACGGCCTGACCGATGAGGAGATTCGTGGCTATTTTTCCGGTCCGGCGCATCTGCCGTGGCATCGCATGGCCAACCTCGACGGCTTTGGCGGTCCGCTGCCGATGTCGTGGATTGAGGGCCAGAAAGAATTGCAGAAGAGGATCTTGGCACGCGAGCGCGAGTTGAACATGACACCTGTGTTGCCGGCTTTCGCGGGCCACGTGCCTGCCCGTTTTGCCGATATGCACCCGGAGGCGGACATCAAGCCACTGAGTCCGTGGTGCGGCTTCGAACCGACACATTTTCTGAATTCGTCGGATCCGTTGTTTTCCGAGATTCAGAAACGTTTTCTGGACAAGCAGACAGCAATTTTCGGCACCGACCACATCTATGGCGTGGACCCTTTCAATGAGATGGACCCGCCGAAGTGGCAGCCGGAATATCTGTCGGATGTGTCGGAAAACATCTACTACTCCCTGCGTAAGGCCGACCCGCAGGCCCGATGGCTGCAGATGACGTGGGTGTTTTACTACAAGCGCAAGTCGTGGACCACGGAACGCCTGCGCGCCTACCTGACGGCAGTGCCCCGCGAAAAGCTGATCCTTCTCGACTATTTCTGTGAGAAGACAGAGGTGTGGCGCACCACCGAGTCGTTCTTCGGCCAGCCCTTCATCTGGTGCTATCTGGGCAATTTCGGAGGCAACACGATGCTGGTGGGCAATATCCATGATTTGGAGAAGAGATTGGCGGCCGCTTTGCGCGAGGCAGGACCCAACATGCTGGGCATCGGCTCCACCTTGGAGTCTTTTGACGTCAGTCCGCAAATCTATGAGTATCTGTTTGAAAGGGCCTGGAATCCGGATGCCAGCGTGGACGCATGGGTGAACGATTGGGCGCAGGTGCGTTGTGGCCATGCGTTTTTCAACAAGGAGTGGAAGTTGCTGAATGACAGTGTGTATAAGGACAAATCCTTCTACGGCCTTGGCACGCAGCTGGTGGCTCGTCCCACATTGGAGGGACACGGCACCTATTACACCAAACCCGCATATTCGTATTCCAACGACACGCTTGGCCGGATATGCCAACGGATGCTTTGTCCTGTTTTTGACAAAAAGGCAAAAGATGCATACCAATATGATGTGGTAAACTTGATGTCGCAATGGCTGGGCAACTATTTCATGGCGGTGCGCGACAGTTTTACGATGGCCTATAAGAACGTGGATTTGAAGAAGATGCGGCAGCAGAAGAAGCTGGCCGACAACTTGTTCCGGGATGTTGACCGGTTGCTCTCCACCCATCCGTTGTTCATGTTGGGGCCGTGGATTGAGAATGCCCGTGCGTGGGGAACCACGCCGGCGGAAAAGGACTATTTTGAAAAACAGGCCCGGACAATTCTCACGATATGGGGTGGCCCGGTGCTGAACGACTATGCCAACCGTTTATGGGGTGGGTTGGTGAAAGACTATTACGCCAAACGTTGGGATCTCTTTTTCAAGGCGGTGATGGAGGCGGCACGCAAGAACCGAACCTTCGACGAGAAACTTTTTAGTGAACAGCTTTCCGTTTTTGAAAACCGATGGACGGAAACCCATACCCGCTATGCGACGGCTCCGAAGGAGAACACGATAAGTGTGGCGCAGGAAATCTTTGATCGCTATATGCGAAAATTTTACGGTGCGGAATGACGGGGCGGGCATACCATATATTTTGTATCTTTGCCGTCTGAATTTAATATGTGTATGAATATGGATGATTCCTTATGTAATTTATTGATAACCAAGGGGCAATTAAAGCAAGACGTGTTTGCTGTCACGCTGGACGCCATGCAGATGTTCAAGGATTGTGCCAAGGGATTCGAGGATTTTTACCGCAACAATTATGCGGACGACCATGAAGATGTGCCGGTGTTATATACCAATAAAAACCAATATCAGTTCCAGCTGAAGTTCGCCGGCGATGTGCTGGTCTTTTTGATGCACAGTAATATTTTTGAGTTTTCCCGCGAGCACGAGGTGATGCGCTCCGTTTATATCAAGGAGGACAAAACGCGTTCTTATTGCGGTATGATTCAGATTTTCAATTTCTTGAGTGACTCTTTCAAATATAATCGTGTGAACGACTTGGGCTATATGATCGGTCGTATTCTGATCAACAAGGAGGGACATTATTATATTGAGGGCAAGCGTGAGTTGTCGCGTGTGCTGAACAATTTCAGCACCAACCAGATAAGCAAGGAGGCCGTGGAGGAGATCTTGCGTTCTGCGCTTACGTACACGATAAATTTCGATTTGTTGGTGCCGGATTACGAGGAAACCAAGATTATCACGGTGGACGACATGTTGCAAATCGAGGATCAGAATCTGATAAAGACCGGTAAACGTCTGGGATTCAGGTTTGAACAGGATAAGACAGAGTAGTATTTCTCTTTTTTTCAACAGATTGGCTGAGCAAACGAAAAAAAGTGTATTTTTGCACCGTCAAAAGACACACGATGGCGAGTTCGTCTAGTTGGCCCAGGACGTCAGGTTTTCATCCTGAAGATCAGGAGTTCGAATCTCCTACTCGCTACGAAATCAGAGTGAAATGCTGGAAATCAAACGGAAGTTTGGTTTTCAGTTTTTTTTATTGTACTTTTGCGGCGCAAACCTTACGCCTATATGCTATCCCTGTATTCTAAAAATCTGGAAAATGCGGTCAATGAGATTGCCAAGTTGCCCGGCATCGGGCGGCGCACGGCCCTGCGCCTTGCTCTCCATCTGCTGAAGACCGACGCGGGAGAGGTGAATCTGCTCACCGACCGCATCGCCAAGCTCAAAACCGATGTGTACTGCTGCCATACCTGCTTCAACATCTCCGACAGCGAGGTGTGTGACATCTGCGCGAACCCCAAACGCGACACGGCCACCATCTGCGTGGTGCAGGACATCCGCGACGTGATTGCCATCGAGAACACGCATCAGTACAATGGTGTCTATCATGTGCTGGGCGGCGTGATCTCCCCGATGGACGGCATCGGCATCCATCAGCTGCGCCTGAAGGAACTGTTCGACAGGGTGGAGAAAGGACCCGTGACGGAGTTGATCTTAGCCTTGCCCGCCACCGTCGAGGGCGACACGACCAACTTCTTTATTTACAAGAATGTGAAAGATAAAATAGCGAAAATATCCACCATCGCCCGCGGTATCGGAGTGGGAGAGGAACTGGAATACGCCGACGAGGTAACCCTCGGACGCTCGCTGCTGGCCCGCATGGATTTCGATGTGGCCTACAAGAAACAATCTTGATGCGTTTGGCTGACGAATAAACGAAAAGAGGATGGACTGAAAAGTCCATCCTCTTTGGTTTTTGGTTGTAGCAGAAGCTATTTCTTCGGGATGTTTTTGAGCACTTCCACGAGGAAGTCGAAGAACTTGCCGACGCTGTCGATGTTCACGCGCTCAACCGGGGAGTGCGGGTGCTCGATGGTCGGGCCGAAGGAGACCATATCCCAATCCGGGTAGCAGGCGCCGAAGAGGCCACATTCCAAACCGGCATGGATGGCCATGATCTTGGGCTCCTCTTTGAATTTCTTCTTATAGACGCTCTGGCAGGTCTTGAGGATGGGCGACTCCATATTGGGTTTCCATCCCGGATAGGCGCCGGAGAGTTCAATGCCACATTCGGCCAGTTCGGCGATGGCGGTCATGCGGTCGCCGAGTGCGTTCTTGGCGCTGTCAACGGAGCTGCGGAGCAGACAGGTGACCGTCATGGTGCCGTTCTCGGCCTTGATGGCAGCCACGTTGTTGGAGGTCTCCACGAGGTTCTCCATCGAGTCGCTCATGCGGAGCACGCCGTTGGGGATGGCGAACACCATGTTGAGGAACTGGTTCTGGGCCTTGGTGCGGATCACCTTCTTGGGCGTGTCAATGGCCTTCACGCTGACGGCAAGGTTCTCCTCCGTGGCGGAGAATTCGGCCTTGACCGTCTCGTTGAACTTCTTGGCGAAGGTCTTGAAAGCGGTGGCCTTCTTGGCGGGCACGGCCAGGATGGCGTTCACTTCACGCGGAATGGCATTGCGCAGGCCGCCGCCGTTCACGCTGGCCAGACAGGCGCCGTATTCCTTGATGGCGGTGGTGAGGAAGCGCGTGGCGATCTTGTTGGCGTTGGCGCGTCCCAGGTTGATATCCATGCCGGAGTGGCCACCGTGCAGGCCCGTGACGATGAGCTGGAAGCCCTTCATGTCCTCCGGAGTCGGCATCATGGTGTATTTGCGCTCGAAGTTGGCGTCCAAGCCGCCGGCGCAACCCACGTAGAGCTCGCCCTCCGTCTCGGAGTCGAGGTTGATGAGGATTTTGCCCTTCACGAAGCCCTTCTTCAGGCCGAAGGCGCCGGTCATGCCGGTCTCTTCATCAATGGTGACGAGGATCTCCAGCGGGCCGTGTTTTACGCCCGGGGTGGTCACGCAGGCCAGCGCGGCGCACACGCCGACGCCGTTGTCCGCGCCGAGGGTGGTCTTGTTGGCACGCACCCAACCGTTGTCGATGATCGGCTCGATGGGGTTCTTCAGGAAGTCGAACTTCGGATCGTCAGCTTGCGGCACCATGTCGGTATGACCTTGCAGGATGACAGGCGTTCTGTCTTCCATGCCCTTGGTGGCGGGAACGGTGAACAGCAGGTTGCCGGTTTTGTCCTGTTCCACTTTCACCTTGTGGTCCTTGGCCCATTGTTTCATCCACTTGATGGCGGCATCCTCGTGCTTGGAAGGATGCGGAGCATCACACAGGTTCGCAAAATTCTCCCACAAATCATGCGGGTACAGTTTCAATAAGTCTTTGTTCATTTTTATTGGGTTTAAAAAGGTTTGTGATGTTCGGTTTGTAAGGTTTGTAATATTTGTAATGTTCGTAAGGTTTGTAAGGTTAAAGTGTGAAAGTTATAAGGTCAAAGTTCATAGTCCATCATCCCCTATTCACTATTAATTGTTAATTGTTAATTGTTAATTGTTAACCGTTTTCTCCTCTCTCACTCTCGGTTTCCCCCAGAAACGCAAGACGGCGATTTCGGCGAGGAAGCAGAGCAAGGAGAAGATGATGAAGTAGAGCCAAAGAGGTTTGCCGTTGAGCTTTTCGGTGGCGCTTTGGGCGATGTTCTTGGTGCCCGTTTTGATGACATCGATATTTTGGTCGGAGGATTTGGCTGCTTTGGTCAGTTCGTCTTCGTTATAGCAGGATAGGTCCGACTCCTTACGGTTCTGGTTGAAGGCGAGCGTTCCCATCTTGGCTCCGTCGAGGAGGATGTCGTAGAAGTCGCTGGTAGTGGCTTGGTTATGGAAGTAGAGGGCGGTCTCGTTGCCGATGCTGCGCTGCTCGGGGATGAACTCCTCGCCGCCTTTGCGTGCCTTTAGCGAGAGCGTGCCGTCACGCCCGGGGGCGCGCAAGGCGATGCTCTGCATCTGGTCCACGCCGATGATATTGTAAAGCTTGTTCTGCATCACGCTCATAATGCCGATGTTGTGCAGCGGCACGAAGAAGAGCGCGTGCCGATGGCAGTTGCCGTACACATCCTGGAGGGCCACCGCCGACAGAATGACCTTGCCCTTCTCCACACTGTATGCCGTCAGCAGGGGAGATCCGTCTTCCAGCGACATGATGACCTCGCTGCCGGAAGTCCCGCCGCCTTTGATTTCGAAATGCTGCAGCGTGAGCGGCATGTCAAGACGCTCGTTCTTGTTCTCCAACGCTCCCTTGAAGTAGAGGCTCTCGGTATTGATGTTGCTGCATTTAAGCTCTTTTTTTACCAAACTGCCGTAGGTGCCGCCACCCAGATTACTGAGGAACTGACGCACGGAATTGTCGGCTTCGGCGGCGGGGAACACCAGCAGGGTGCCACCGCTCTTGACGAACTTGGACAGCTCGTCGGCCAGTCCGCTGGAAATCTTGGGAATCTCGTTCAGCACCACCACACCGCACTGTTTTAGCTGGGTGTAGTTGACCTGCGTGTAGGGCATGGGCAGGTAGGTGAACACGGAATCCTTGCCGAACAGGGCCGACAGGAAACGGTTGCCGTCGCGGTCGGTGATGGCGGCAATGCGGGTGTTGTCGGTGACTTCGTAGGTGAAGAACAGCTGGTCGTCGAAAGTGATGGGCGCGTCTTCCAGCACCAGCCGCGCGCACTGCGTGCCCACCTCCTCAATGTTGTACACCATGCGGCAGTCAATGTAGGCGCCGGCGGGGATATCGATGGCGGCCACGGCCTTCTGCTTGTCATTGACGTACAGCTTGAGCGGCAGCTTGTTGAGTTCTTCCTCGCCGTAGTTGTGGATGCGTGCGAAAAGAGTCACCTGGTTGCCGACTTTAAATACCGGCGACAAGAACCAGCAGCTGTCGATGCCCACGTTATTGCTGTATTGGGTGGGCAATGGCACCAGGAAGGTGCTTGTGCTGCTGTCGGTGCGCATCAGCGCGATGTTGAAGTTGTTCTTTTGGAAATCGGATATGTAATAATGTACGATGTTGCCTTTCTGGGAGTTGGAACAGGAGTTTTCTTCAAAAGTTAGAATCTCTTTCCATGTGTGGCTTTTGGGCGAGACTTTGATGTTGTCCAAAAGCTCCAGAATCTGGTCCTTGTTGAGGATATGCGACTCTTCGCCGGTGAAATCCTGCGTGGTGAGCACGAAGTCGTCGTTGAAGCCGAAGGCGTTGACGATATTCTTGGCCGCATCCACCGCTTCATAGAGCAGGGTGCCGTCCTTGCTGTTGGCCTCCATGGAGTAGGAGTTGTCCAAGAAAATGGAAACCAGGTTCCCGTTGCGGCTTTTGGAGTTGCTGTTTGGGATGAAGGGTTGGGCGAAGGCGAGCACCAATGCGGCAATGCCCAGAACACGGAGGGCCAGCACCACCAGCTGCTGGATGGTCTGCTCCCGTTTGGTCTTCTTCTTGATGTCCTCCAACATCTTCACGTTGGAGAAATACACCGTCTTATATCGTCTGAAATTGAACAGATGGATGATAATCGGGACAAGGATGGCGGCCAGACCGAAAAGTAGTGCGGGGTTTGCAAAAGCCATAAGTCAGTTGTCTATCAGTATTGTTTGGAAAAATCCGTAATAAATAACAATTTTGCTAAAATGCGGGCAAAGATAGTAAAAATGCCTAAAAGTCAACCGCTATCCCGACGTGAATTTTTCCAGTCTTGAAAGAGATGGGGTTGCCCAGCTGCCGTCCGAGGGCGTACTCCAGATAGAAGGTGCCGGCCTTGACCCCGATGTGGATGCCGGCTCCGAAACCCAACGGGCTGTCTTTTTGGTAATTATCAGGCAGTTGTCGCTCGTAGGTGGCGCCATCGAAGAAGAGGTTGACAAAAGATTTCAACCCGAATAGGTAGCGCAGTTCGACCGAATAGAGCAGGTAGGTGGAGGCCACGATTTCGTTGGCGTTGAATCCTCGGAGGTATCCGATGCCGCTGATGTTGAAAAGTTCGTTGTAATAATGTGGGCCGCCCAGCAGGGACCCGGCCTGCACGCAGGGTGCGATGACAAAGTGCCGTCCGGCCGGGATGTACCCGCGCACCCGCCCGGAAAGACGATAGCTGGTTTGCTTCATGGCCAGCCCTTCGTAAGCCTCGGCCTCAATGCGGCTGTTGGGGATGATTCGGCGCGTGCCCGCCGACAGGTCCGCATATACGTCCACTCCTTTCCGTGGATTGAAAAGATAGTCCAATCGTCGGATATGTAGTTTCAACCCGTACAGGTTCTTCCGATAGTCGATGTGTGCAGTGTCGCTTTGTTGGAAAAGGTCGGGGTTCAGCAGCGTGGAACCTGTATGATGGAAATAGGGCTCGATGTAGCTGTTGCCCCAGAACGAGTAGGGGATGCCGATGCGGTAGTCCAGCGTGAGGAAGGAGGTGTCGCGCTTGTCCAGCTCGAAGGAGCCTTCCACTCCGAAACGGCTGCGGTAGATGTAGGGAAAGCGGGCGGTGAGGAGCAGGTACTGCGAATGTCGCTCGCTGCTGCGCCACTGCAGCGCGATGCTCTCCCCGATGCGGAAGAGGTTGTTTAGCGACAGGTTCAGCTCGCCGGCCACCCCCACCTTGCCCGTGCGCTCGTCACGGGGCACAATGCCCACATAACCGTCGAACTGGTTGGTGCGACGGGGGTTGAGATAGACGTAAAGGTACGCTTTGTCGCGGACGAAGGAGACTCCCGACTCGCGGATCACTTCGGCGAACGACAGTTCGGCGAGCCGCCCATCTACCGCCTGGATTACCTGTTCGTTGTAGGGCATTCCGCGTCGTATGCCTAAGTAGGGGTAGAGGAAATTCCGCGACAATTTGGCATCGCCTTGCAGGATGATGGAGTCGATGGTGACGTATAATCCCGTGTCGATGAATAGTTTGGGTGCCATGTCCCCGTGTTCCGGGTCTGAAGCCGCGATGCGTACGGTGGCGAACGGATACCCGTGGTTTTCCAGATGGCGTATGATGGATTCCGCTATCTGGGGATAGTTGTCCAACGGGATGCTGTCGGGGATCCGGAGCCGGTCGTGCTGCGCCGGCAGCGAACCCGCCCATAGAAGACAAAGTAGTATGATATGGGAGATTTTAAAATTCAATTGTTCAAAAAATGTGTGTCGGCCTGTCGTGGCTATATAATATTTGGTATCTTTGCACGTTGATTTCAAATTAGATTTAACATTAACGGAAATGAAGAAGATTATTGTATTAGTTGTCGTGTTTTTTGGTGCATTGGCTGTTTTTTCTGCCTGTGACACGCAGCACAAGTGCGCCGCTTACGGTCATTACACCTATTACGAGGCCCCGGCCAATCCGGCAGAGTAAATTCCGTCGCTCCGCATGTCACGAGGCCGTTCCATCGGTGTGTTGCGGAAATGGCTCCTGCTGTCCGCGTGTGTGGTGTCAGCTATGCTTTCGCACGCGCAGGAGGTGGGGGAGTTTTACCATGATGTGACAACGAAGGAGTGGGATATTGAACTTTTCGCCCATACCAGCGGGGTGGGGGTGGGCTTCCAGCATGGACGCACCCCGGACCTCAACAACAAGCATTTCTGGGAGGTGGAGTTCCTCTATAACCAACATCCCAAATCGGTTCGTTCCATTAACGTGATGTACGAGGGCGTGCGCCCGTTCCGATACGGTCAGCTCTACACGCTTTTTTTCCTGCGGGGCGGCTATGGCTATCAGCGCACGTTGCACCAGAAACCCTATTGGGGCGGCGTGAAGGTGTCGTACAATATCTCTGTCGGCGCATCTCTCGGCATCGGCCTTCCGAATTATGTGGAGGTGCTGAATTACAACACCGGATTCTCCGAAATTGTCCGTTACGAGCCCGACAAACACAATCTCAACAACATCCTTGGCGGGGCGGGCATGTTCGCCGGCATCCTCCACACGGCGTTTCGCCCCGGCTTCTACGTGAAAACCGGCCTCAATTTTGAATTTTCCCGGAATGATTACAAACTGAACGCCCTCGAAGTGGGCCTCTGCACCGATATGGTCTTCCCCTTTATCCAACAGATGGCATTCAATAAGCCCAAGAAAGTATATCTCGCCGGCTACCTCGCCTATCAGTTCGGAAAAAAGAAAGGATACCATTGAACAATGAACAATTAACAATTAATAATTAATAATTAACAATTAAATGAAAAGGTGACAGGCTTTAGATTGAAGAGACTGTGGATATCGCATTTGTAATGATGAGATTACAAGTGCGATTTTTTTTTTAGAATTTTGCGCAAACATGTACATGGTGGGGTAAAGGCGTGTATAAGCATTTGTTAGACAATGCTTTAAGTTCATGTATATGTTAGCCAAACATGTACATAAGTTATACATGAC
>JAFZKY010000001.1 GCA_017551725.1 Bacteroidales bacterium | reverse complement strand
TTTTACTATATATATTATAATAATGTAAGACAGCCCTTAGCGAAACCCCCTCTTCGGCGATGAGGTCGGGTTCGAGTTTGGCGGGCACGCAGTAGGTTTCCGAACAGCAGTTGTCGCCGATGTAGAGGTTCTGGTGGCTGGTCAGGCCGATGCCGAAGCCGGTGCCGAGGATGAAGCCGATGAGGTTGTGGTATTCTTTCACGCTGCCGGCCTCGCGGAGCCGCTGGTTGACGTAGGGCAGGGCGCCGGCCAGCGCTTCGCCGTAGGTGAAGAGGTCGGCATCGTTGTTGATGAAGACGGGCAGCCCGAACTTGCGTTGCAGGAAGGGGCCGAGGGCGACGCCGCCCTCGAAGGCGGGGAAGTTGGTGAGGCGGGTGGGGAAGATGCCGTTGGGATAGTCGGCGGGGCCGGGGAAGGCGAAGCTGATGGCGGCGGGCGGTTCGGGCAGCTGGTTGATGACGCTCTCGAAGCCGGTCACCAGGTTGGCCATGCAACGGTCGAGGTCGTGGGCTTCGGAAGGGAGTTCGAGGGTGTTGAGGATGAATTGGTTGCCGCGCATGGCGTTGAACCGGAAGTGGGTGCCGCCGGCATCCAGCGTGATGACGGTGCGGGGGTCGTTCTGATACTGCATGGTGATGAAATTTCCGACAAAGATACAAAAATATTTCGGGACGGCGATGCGGAGGTGATTCTTCCCGTCGGGGGAGGGCGGAACCTAACTAACTGATTTTATTTTAAAAAAATATTTATGAACAGCGGATTGTATAAAAAAAATTATTACTTTTGCCGCCAATTTGATAGGAAAAGGCGAATAGAGGCGATTGGGCTATTTAATAAGTTGAATATCAGATAAATAAAAAATAAATAAAGAGTATATAAAGCAATGAAGAAAAGCAAGAAAGACGCATTAAACGAGCGAAAAGAAGCTAAAAAAACGGTGTACATGGCCCGATTAGTGGATAATCCGACCTCACCGCGCAAGACCCGGATCATGGCGAATGTGATTCGCGGCAAGAATGTGGACTATGCCATGAACGTGCTGAAATACAGCCATCGCGAGTCCGCCGAGAAATTGTTGAAACTCCTGAAGTCCGCCGTGGCGAACTGGCAGGTGAAGAACGAGGGTGCCCGTCTGGAGAACGCCGACCTGTACGTGAAGACGATCATGGTGGACGGCGGCCGCATGCTGAAGCGCATCCGCACGGCCCCGCAGGGTCGCGCCAACCGCATCCGCAAGCGCTCCAACCACGTCACGCTGATCATTGCAGACCGCAACGCAGAAAATATCAATACAGAAATAACAACAGAAGAATCACAAAATTAATTAATTAAGTATGGGTCAGAAAGTTAATCCGGTAGGCTTACGCCTTGGTATTGTAAGAGGCTGGGATTCTAATTGGTACGGCGGCAAAAATTTCGCCGGTAAGATTGTCGAGGACGACAAAATTAGAAAATACCTGAACGCAAAGTTCTCCAAAGCCGGTATCTCCAAAATTTACATTGAAAGAACATTGAAACTGGTCACCGTCACCATCAGCACGGCCCGTCCGGGTCTCATTATCGGCAAGGGTGGTACGGAAGTTGACAAAGTGAAAGAAGAATTGAAGGTGATCACCAACAAGGAAATCCAGATCAACATCGTGGAAGTGAAGCGTCCGGACCTGGACGCCCAGTTGGTGGCCCAGAACATAGCCAAGCAGATTGAAGGCCGTGTGGCCTACAAGAAGGCGATCAAGACGGCGGTGGCCTCCACGATGCGTGCCAACGCCGAGGGTATCAAGGTGACGGCAGCCGGCCGTCTCGGCGGCGCCGAAATGGCCCGTTCCGAGCACTTCAAGGAAGGCCGCATCCCGTTGCACACCCTGAGAGCCGATATCGACTACGCTCCGGTGGAAGCCCATACGACATACGGATGCATCGGTATCAAGGTGTGGATCTGCCGTGGCATCGTCTATGGCAAGCGCGACCTGTTCGCCATCAACGAGGCGGGCAAGGACCAGAAGGCTCCGGCCAAGCGCAGTTTCAGCCGCGGACCCCGCAAGGGCGGCGCCCCGCGCAACAACAGAACAAATAATTAATACCGACGCCAAGATGCCGGTTATACAATAATAATTAAAAACATTAAAAGCAATGTTACAACCGAAAAAGACTAGATACAGAAGGCCGCAGAAGGGCAGAATGAAATCCATCACCAAACGTGGTGCTGAAATCGCATTCGGCTCATTCGCATTGAAATCACTGGACCAGTTCTGGATCAGTGCCCGCCAAATCGAGGCCGCCCGTCAGGCTATCACCCGTGAGATGAAGCGTCAGGGCCAGCTTTGGATCCGCATTTTCCCGGATCGTCCCGTAACCGCCAAGGGTTTGGGTGTACGTATGGGTAAAGGTAAAGGTACTCCCGAGTCCTGGGCCGCCCGCGTCAGCCCGGGCCGCATCCTCTTCGAAGCCGACGGCATCCCATTGGAGGTCGCCAAAGAGGCCATGAGACTTGGTGCGCAGAAATTGCCCGTTCATACGAAGTTCATCGTGAGAAGAGATTATTCAGCAGAAATTTAATTAGAAGAGTTATGAAACAGACAGTTATAAACGAACTTACCACTGCCGAAGTTAAGGAACGTCTCGCAGTAGAAAAGGAAAACCTGGTTAAAATGAGACTTAACCACGCCATCTCTCCCCTCGAAAATCCGCAACTGATCAAGGCTCAGCGCAGAACCATCGCTCGTCTGATGACCGAACTGCGCAAACGCGAATTAAACGAAAATAAATAATTTATCACCCGATTATTATGGAAAGAAACAATAGAAAAGTGAGAGAAGGTGTCGTAGTAAGCGACAAAATGGACAAATCTATCGTGATTCTGGTCGAGCGCAAGATGAAACACCCCATTTACGGCAAGTTCCTGAAACGTTCCACCAAGTTCATGGCACATGACGAGAACAATGACTGCCATATCGGTGATAGAGTGAGAATAATGGAAACCAGACCGCTGAGCAAGAACAAATGCTGGCGTTTAGTAGAAATCATTGAAAGAGCTAAATAGTTATGATACAACAAGAATCAAGATTAGCAGTAGCAGACAACAGCGGCGCTAAGGAAGTGCTCTGTATCCGCGTTTTGGGCGGCACCAAGAAACGTTATGCCGGCGTGGGCGACAAGATCGTCGTGGCCATCAAGAGTGCCATCCCTTCCGGTCAGGTGAAGGCCGGTACCGTATCCAAGGCCGTCGTGGTCCGCACGAAAAGACACGTGCGCCGCAACGACGGGTCCTACATCAAGTTCGATGACAACGCCGTCGTCCTCCTCACAGCGAACGACGAGTTGCGCGGTACCCGTATCTTCGGACCTGTTGCACGTGAATTGCGTGAGAAACAGTTCATGAAAATCGTGTCTTTGGCCCCGGAAGTATTGTAGTCGATAATTATTATTCAAATACAATTGACAAAGACCAATTGGTAAAACATTAAAAAAAAGAAAAAGCAATGAAACTTAAAATCAAGAAAGGCGACATGGTAAAAGTCATTACCGGCGAGTCCAAGGGTTCGCAAGGTAAGGTGCTTGAAGTCATCCCCGATGCCAACAAGGCTCTGGTGGAGGGTTGCAACCTGGTCTCTAAGGCCACCAAGCCCAACGCCAAGAACCCGAACGGCGGCATCATCAAGAAAGAAGCCCCGATCCACATTTCAAACCTGATGGTTGTTGACGCTAAAGGAAACGCTACCCGCGTGGGAAGACGTTTGAACGACAAAGGCAAATTAGTTAGATATTCCAAAAAATCTGGAGAGGAGATCAAGTAATGTACACACCGAGATATAAAGAAAAATACCAGAAAGAGGTGCTTCCCGCCCTCAAGGAACAGTTCGGATTCAAATCCGTGATGCGTGTTCCTAGAATCACGAAGATATGCCTGAACCAGGGCCTCGGCAAATTCGGCATCGCCGACAAGAAGCTCATTGACATCGGCGTTCAGGAAATGACGATGATCGCCGGCCAGAAGGCTGTCGCGACCAAGTCCAAGAAGGATATCTCCAACTTCAAGTTGAGAAGAGGCATGCCCATCGGCGTGCGCGTGACCCTGCACGGCAACCGCATGTACGAATTCCTCGACCGTTTGGTGTCCGTCTCCATCCCGCGTATTCGCGACTTCAGAGGCATCAGCGACAAGGGTTTCGACGGCAGAGGAAACTACACGCTCGGTATTCCCGAACAGATCATCTTCCCGGAAATCGATATCGACAAGGTGGCTAAAATCAACGGTATGGATATCACGTTCGTGACCACAGCTCAGAATGACAAAGAATGTCTTGCATTATTGAAAGAATTTGGCTTACCCTTTAAAAATCAGAAGTAGTTATGGCAAAAGAATCTTTAAAAGCGAAAGAAATCAAAAGAGCAAAGTTAGTTGCTAAATATAGTGCAAAACGTGCTGAGTTGAAGAAAATCATGAAAGGTGATGACTACGACGCCAAGAAGGCAGCCGATATCGCCCTCCAGAAATTACCCCCCAACTCCAATCCCATCCGGATGCACAACCGCTGTCAGCTGACCGGCCGTCCGAAAGGCTACATCCGTCAGTTCGGTCTCTCCCGTATCAATTTCCGCGAGATGGCCATGAAGGGTTTGATCCCCGGCGTAAAGAAAGCAAGTTGGTAACATTTTAATTAAGAAGATTACAGTATGAATACCGATCCAATATCAGATTATTTGACTCGTTTGAGAAACGCCATCCGCGCGAATCACAAGGTGGTGGAAGTCCCCGCCTCCAACGAGAAGAGAGCTATCACCAAGATTCTCTTTGAAAAAGGTTATATTCTCAATTACAAGTTCGTCGATGATGTTCACCCCAAGATGATCAAGATCGCCTTGAAATATCATCCGGCAACCAAACAGTCCGCCATCACGACCCTGGAGCGCGTCAGCCGTCCCGGCTTGCGTAAGTATGTGGGCGTGGATGAGATGCCCTCCGTGCTCAACGGCCTCGGCATTGCCATCGTCTCCACCTCCCACGGCATGATGACCGACAAGGAAGCCAAAGCCCAGAATGTCGGCGGCGAAGTTATTTGTTACATTAGTTAATAGGAGGAACTGCCATGTCAAGAATAGGAAAATTACAGATCGCCATCCCTTCCGGCGTAGAAATCAAGAGAGATGAGAAGTCCAACGTGGTCACCGTCAAGGGGCCCAAGGGCGAACTCAAGCAGTATGTGGATCCCCGCATCGAACTCAACATCGAAGACGGCAACCTCCATCTCACCCGTCCTACCGACAGCAAGCGCGACAAGGCCATGCACGGCCTCTACAGAGCCCTGATCAACAATATGGTCACCGGCGTGTCGCAAGGTTTCCAGATCAAGATGGAAGTCATCGGCGTCGGTTACAAGGCGGAAGCCAAGGGTGCCCACCAGCTCGATATGGGCCTGGGTTACTCCCACAACATTCTGTTCGACTTCCCCGAGGAAATCAGTGTCGAGACCATCAACGAGAAAGGTAAGAGCCCGATCGTGATCCTCAAAGGCATCGACAAACAGCTCCTCGGCCAGGTCGCCAATAAGATCCGTTCTTACAGAAAACCTGAACCGTACAAAGGCAAAGGTATCCGCTTCGAAGGCGAGATTGTACGTAAGAAAGCCGGTAAATCAGCAGAAAAATAATCTTGTAAATTTATTATTATGGCTAACAATAGAAAAGCATATAGAAGAAATAGGATTAAAAACCGCATACGCAAGATCGTCAGCGGTACGCCTACCCGTCCCAGACTGTCCGTCTTCAGAAGCAACCGTGACATCTATGTTCAGTTGATCGACGATGTTGCTGGTGTCACGCTGGTTTCGGCCTCTTCCAAATTACCGGGTATTGCGGATCAGAAAGTCACCAAATGTGAGAAGTCAGCTCTCGTGGGCAAGGAGATCGCCCAGCGCGCACTCAATGCCGGCATCAACGAGGTTGTATTCGACCGTAACGGATATTTGTATCATGGTAGAGTAAAATCTTTAGCAGATGCCGCTAGAGAAGGTGGTCTTAAATTTTAAACAGCAGAATTATGGCTAACGAGAATATTCAAAAAGTGAAACCCGCCGACCTCAAGCTCACAGAGAAGATGGTTGCGGTGAACAGAGTAACGAAAGTCACCAAGGGTGGTCGTATTTTCAGCTTTGCCGCCATTATGGTGGTTGGCAACGAGAACGGTGTCGTGGGCTACGGTCTGGGTAAGGCCAGGGAAGTTTCCACGGCTATCGCCAAGGGTACTGAGGATGCCAAGAAGAACCTCATCCACGTGCCGATCCTGAAGGGTACGATTCCGCACGCCCAGGAAGGCAAGTACAGTGGTGCCACTGTCTTTATGAAACCCGCTGCTCCTGGTACCGGTGTTATCGCCGGTGGTGCTATGCGTGCCGTGCTCGAGAGCGTTGGCGTGAAGAACGTGTTGGCTAAGTCCAAAGGTTCCTCCAACCCGCACAGCGTGGTGAAGGCCACCATTGACGCCCTCTCCAAGATGCGTGATGCCTACACCGTGGCCACGGTGCGCGGCGTCAGCCTTGACAAGGTTTTCAACGGCTAAAATGGCCGTGTCCATACCAACGAGGGAGTACCGCAAGGTGCTCCCTTTTTTTGTTGCCATTTTGGATGGCGGCTGTTTGCTTTCAGCTGATGGAATTTGATATTACGGATTATGGAATTTTTCGGTTTGGTGTTAAATTAACAATTAATTGTAAAAATACAAAATAAATCTATGTTGTATTGTTTTATATTAAAATTATTGTTATTTTTGCAGCGTAAAAATTAAAGAGATGAAGAAAACGGATGTTGCATCTATTCAATGCCTGCAAGAGGAGCGATGCGCAGATTCCAAACCATTAATTATAAATTGTTAACTATTAAAACTCAATTCTATGACACCAACCAACATTCAACCACAAGAATTGTCCTGGGCCGAAATCAAGAATATTGTTAATTCCGTGTCGGATCAGGTGAAAAGAACCTCAGAAAAAGTTGAGGAAACCACACGTCAGATGAATAAAGTCTTCCGCAAGATGAGAGAGACTGACTATATTCTAAAGGAAACTTCCGATCAGATTAAGGAGACCGACAAACAGATGAAGGAGACCGGCAAACAGATGAAAGAGTCCTTTCGTGAGATGCGAGAGAACACCGATCGTGTTTTGAAGGAGACCTCCGAACAGATCAAACAGACGGATCTGCAGCTCAAACAAACAGATTTGCAGCTCAAACAAACAGATTTGCAGATAGAGGAGACCAACAGGAAATACAAGGAACTGGCTACGGCGTTCACCTCCACTATCGGCAACCTGACTGAAGGACTTCTGGACCCTTCCGCCGTGTGCATATTCCAGAAGGCTGGATTCGATGTGAATCGCTATTTTGGCGATATTAAGAAAAGGGACAAGAACAAGAAACTGGAGATGCAGATAGACCAGTTTATGGTGAATGGTACGACGGCTATTGCGATGGAAATCAAGACCACCTGCACGCCAGATAAGATTGACTATTTTATCAAAAAGATGGACAGGTTCAAGGATTTGTTCCCGGAATACGTCGACAAGACCGTATATTTGGCCATAGCAGCCATCAAATATGAGAAGGAGAGCGATATATACGCGCACGAAAAAGGCCTGATGGTGGTGCGCGCCACCCCCGACAATATCTTCACCCTCGACTCCACAGAGGGCGACACACTGCTGACATTCTAAGTCTTGAACGGGAAAGGGGGTGTGGGAAGGTCTCTTTTTGAAAAAGCTTAGTATTATCTCAGCCCCCATGCCTGCGTGTCGTAGGCGGCCTCGATGCGGTTCTCGATGTTGTCGTCCAGCGGGGCGAAGAAGTCCATGCCGGTAAGCTTTTCCATCTCGTCGATGCTCTTGCAGTATTCGCGTAGCGGCTTGTGTCCCGGCTTGTTCTCGAAGTAGAAGCCAACGGCGTTCCACTCCCCACGGATCTTGCATAGAATCACCTTGAAAAAACCGTCTGGCACGGCCACCTGATGCCGTCCGATGGTTTGCGGATGGTCGGACATGATGGGGCCGCACACGATATAGATGTTCTGGTACTGCTTTGCCCACCCTCGGATGCGCTCCTCCAGGATGCGCCAGTCGCCGCTGTTGAGGTCGTGGTCCTGCGGGCAGATGTTGGAGAGGTAGAAGCACTCCTCCATGGCCTGCGGGTCCCATTTCATGTCGCCGGCAGGGGCCATGTGTCCGTGGTCATAGCCCGATTCCTTGTAGTCGTAATATTGCGCCGTGGCTCCTTTCACGTCCGGGTCGGGCACGAAGAACTGCCCGCGCGGCAGATTGCCGGAGGCCTCCTCGCGCGTGAGCTCGTAGGCCACCCAGTTGGGGATGCGCCACTGTTCGTTGTAGCTGACCGTGTAGCCGCAATGCTCGATGGTCTGCCCTGTGCGGGTGGCGGTGAACACCGGAATCTCCAGCATGTCGGGGTCATCGGGAAACCTTTGGCCAGCCAGATTTCCAGCCCTGCCCTGGAACTGCCGGCTGATAATCAGTGTGATGATGCACATCACGACGACGGCGGCTATGATGAGGAAGTACTTGTTTTTCTTCATTGTAAAATGTTGTTTTTGGAATGGTTACATCTACAGAATAAACCGTACAAAAATAATCTTTTTTCCGTATCTTTGCTGTCTGTTTAAAATGTGTTGATATGGAGATAATAATCGATGCGGGAGCCACCAAGACGGCGTTCATCTTGTTATGTGACAGAGGACAAGAACAGCGTGGCTTTACGGGTGCGGGCATCAACCCAAACTATACGGAGCAGAGCGACATCCTGCGGGTGTTTGCCCAGTTTGTGAAGCAGTACCCCGAGTCGGCGCATACAGACTTGGTGCGCTATTACGGGGCAGGCTGCGCCTCCCCAGCCAACCAGCAGCGTATGACGGAGCTGATTGCAGCCTTCTTCCCGCTGGCAGAGGTGTGTGTCTTCTCCGACCTGATGGCGGTATGTCACGCGCTCGGTGGCGGCAAACCCTGCGTTGCAGGCATCTTGGGCACAGGAGCGGCCTCCTGCCTGTACGACGGAAAGGAAATCGTGAAAATAGCGCCCTCGTTGGGCTGGATGCTCGGCGATGAGGGCAGCGGCACGAACCTGGGCAAGCGCCTGCTCACAGCCTACCTAAACGGCAGCCTGCCCACCGCATTGGCAGACCAGTTGCAGACGGAACACGGTCTGACGCGGCAGGGTGTCATTGACCGCATATACCGGCAGCCGGCCCCGAATGCCTTTATGGCCTCCTTTGCCCCGTTTGTTTGCCAACATCTGGACCATGCTGAAATATATGAGCTTGCCTTACAAGCTTTTGAGGATTTTTTCGCCTCGCAGAAAGTCCATTATCCCGAAGCGGAAACGTTGGACTGGCAGCTCTCCGGCTCGGTGGCCTACCATTTCCAAGAGGTGGTGCGTGAGGCAGCGGCGCGGCAGAGTTGTCGCATAGGGGAGATTGTGGATGCGCCGCTGCCGAGGCTGGTGGGCAAGACCATACCATTGTAATGGCTCGAAAAATGTCGCTCCAAGTGGAAAATTCGGGCGGTGGCGTGTTATTCGGGAATATTGTGTACCTTTGCCGCTCTAAAACAGAACAGCAATGCAGCAGATCACAGCTAACGAAGAGCAATTGACGGGGGTGGCGCAAGCCATCCTGGAGGCCTACCCGCAGGAGCGGGTGTTTGGCTTCTACGGGGAAATGGGTACGGGCAAGACCACGCTTATCAAGGAGTTGTGCCGCGTGCTCGGCGTGCGCGACATCACCTCGTCGCCCACGTTCGCCATCGTGAACGAGTATTGGACTGATGACGGGATGCCAGTCTATCATTTTGATTTCTATCGTATTGACGAGCCGGCGGATGCCACCCGTATCGGCTTTGAGGAGTATCTGTGCAGCGGTTCCTATTGTTTTATCGAATGGACGGAGAAGGTGGAGGCCATCCTTCAGGGAGATTTTATCCCGATACGCATCGAGCGGGTGGACGACACCAACCGTCGTTTTATCTTTTAGTGTTGAAAAATAATCACCGATGGGTTCAAACATGTTAACCGTTGAGGAGGCCATTCCCGTGTTGCAGGAGCAGCGTGCGGTGGTGTCGGAGATTGTCCCTCCGATGACGGTGGCCTTTCTGGCGGATGAGGAACCTATGGGTGATTTCGCCTGCCTCACCCCTAATGCGGTGAAAACCCTGATTGACAATCAGGTGAGGGTGTATATGCAGCGGGGCTTTGCCCATCATTCCCTCTATTCGGATATGGATTACGCCGATGTGGGGGCGGAGTTTGAGGATGAGTTTGTGCGGCTGGCCTCTCTGTCGGGATTGCTGGTCAAGTTTACGCCGTTCACTGTAGAGCAGGTGCGGCAGATGCGTGTGGGACAGGTGGTGTTCTCCACCCAGCCACCTACGCAGATCACGCGCCAGATGATAGAGGAACTCAACCTGAAACGAGTCTCCGCGCTGGCGATGAACCTGATCACAGATGCCAATGGTACCAGCATGACGGACCGGATATTGACGGAAACGCTGTCCGAACCGGCGGTCGGCATCGCCCTGTCCGGGTTCATCCTGCCGTTGGTGCTGGACATCCTGCTCAACCCGCACTTCCGTTTTGCTCTGCAGCGCACCCCGGCCCTGATGCAGAGCGTCTATTGCTATGGCGGTTTTCTCTGCAATCGCGACATGGCCGAACTGCTCGACCTTCCCTGGCGGGACATTGTGTCGTTGTGCTGGGACTTGAATTAGGGGCAATTAACAATTAATAATTAACAGTTAATAATTAATTGTTATAAAGCATTACGGGAAACCCGATCCCTTGTCCATGCCCACTATTCACTGTTCACTATTAACTATTAACTGACTACTGATCACTGATCACTGATTACTGACCCCTGACCCCTGTCCACTGACTACTTCTTTATCGGCAAATAAATCACAAACGTGCTTCCTTTGCCCTCTTCGCTCTGCACCAGGATTTTGCCTTTGTGCAAGGAGACGATTTTCTTTACGTAGCCCAAGCCGAGGCCGTAGCCCTTTACGTTGTGCACGTTGCCCTTGGGCACGCGGTAGAAGTTGTCGAAGATGTTGGCGATGGCTTTCTTCGGGATGCCGATGCCCTTGTCGGTGACCGAAAGCAGGAAGTATTTGTCGTTCGACTGCGTGTTGATGAGGATTTCCGGCGCTCCCTGTGAGTATTTGATGCCGTTTTCCACCAGGTTGACAATCACGTTGGCCAGATGCGAGCGGTCGCCGAAGATCTTGTACGTGTCGGCGTTCAGGGCCAGGGAGAGCGTGCCGTTGGTGGACTTTATCTGCAGGGCGATGCTGTCCGACACTTTGTGGATGAGCTCGTGCATGTCCAGCAATTCGATGTTCATCTTCACCTGGCCTTTCTTCAATTGGGCAATCTGCAAGATGTTGTTAACCATGTTCTTGAGACGGTCGTTCTCGTCGCGGATGATGGAGACGTAACTCTCCAGGATGTCGGCGTCGTTGCGCATGACGGGGTCGGTGAGCGCTTCGCAGGCCAGCGATATGGTGGAGATGGGTGTCTTGAACTCGTGCGTCATGTTGTTGACAAACTCGTTGGTGACTTCCGACAGTTTTTTCTGGCGGTACAGGGAGAACAGGGCGGTGAAGGAGATGGTGAAGCAGATGATCAGGAAGATGAGGATGAGGCCCACGATGGTGCTCATGCGCTGAAGGAAGATGCCGCGCTCGGTGGGAAAAAAGAGGATGATGTAGTGCGGCGAGCTCACTTTTTCGTTGTATTTCAGACGGAACACGTACTCGCTCTTGAGCATCTGCTCGGGCTGCGTGAACTCGGGCGCGATGACAAAGTCGGTGGTGAAGGCGTTGTAGAGGGCGAAGTCGAAGCGGGCGGTGATGTTCTCGGCGGCCAGGGCGTTGGTGATGACCTCGCGGAGGTATTCGGCGTTCAGCAGGGCGATGGTGCTGCTGTCCAGCTGGATGAGGTTGGCGTCGCGGTCGTTGTTGATCAGCAATGTGGTGGACTTGGTATTCTTGGGCGACCACGGGTCGTTGTTGACGGGGAAGAGCTGCCGGTACGCCTGGCTGAAGTACTCGGTGTCGCTCTCCATGATCCGGGAGTTGTTCTCCTTGACGAAAATGACCGACTTGATGACGCCGATGGGCTGTTGGATCACGCTGTCAAGAAGGAATTTACGGGTGTGCATGGAGGAAACCACATCGGTGGTGTCGGCGGCGGTGAGCTTACCCACGGCTTCCGCCATGGCCACTGTGTCGTTGAGGATGGTGGCGTCGATCTGGTTGACGATGGCGTCGCCGGCGGTCAGCACCTCGTTGACGAAAATACTCCGCTGCACCTTCTCCGCTTCCGTGTAGAGTTTGAAGATGGACAGAATCAGCGGGATGGAGGTGATACCGACGATGAAAAACAGGGCTACGATGATGCGTTTTTTCATAAGGATGGATTAAACGAGGTGTTCCAAAAATGTGAGCGTGTCTTCCGTGGGCGTGGCTTGCACGGGCGGTTCGTTGGTGTAATATGCGTAGTGGACCACGGCCACCGGCGGGAAGTCGCTGTCGCTTTCGCGGAAGAGGAAGGCTCCGGCATCCAGATAGGGCCGGCGGCCCATCAGATGGATAGCCTTCTGATACTCCAGATGGTTGAGGAAGCGGTTGTGGGTGGTGAGGGGTAGGCTGGCCTCCTGCAGTTGTTGAAAGAGGGATTGGAAGTCATACCCTTGTGGCACAACCAGTTTCCGGATGGCTTTCGGACCCCGCCCGAAATAGGTGCAGATATCGTGGGCAATCTGCCGCAGGGTGTTGTCGTCTTCCTTCCCGGTGAGGATTAGAGTTTTTCCTTTTCGGATGCGGAGCAGATGCGGTTTACCATTAAAATATTGGTCAAATGTGTCAAGTTGGGCTGGCTCTACATCGGCGATGAAAGCATCCACATCGGTGATTTTGTCCGTGAAGCGGATACGTTCCGCCCAGGTGGGCTCTGTTTCGGCCAGCATCTGGACGATAATGGGCAGTAGGAGATTGTCGTCAGGGGCTTGGTGGCATTGGAGACGATGTCCGGCGAGCAGGATGTCCAAAAGGTCGGGGAAGGCCTGCAGCGGCATGTCGCCGGCTGGCAGGAGGACGATGGTCTGTGGGGTGGGATGGGGAAGGTTTGGATGTTTCTCCAAACGTGTGCGGATGGCATTTCCATCCAGCAGTAGCGCAACTTCCCGTATCGCCTGTTCACAACATTCAGGGGTGAACCAGGGATTGCGTTGGTGTTGCGCACGGATGGCCTCTCCGAACCGCTGGCGGACAGTGTCCGGCTGCCGGAGCTGTTGGCCCAGCCGGAGAAAGGGACGTATATGTGCTTCCGTCGTGATCATGAGCGCACAGCATCACAGGCTTCCCGGACGATGCGGCGGATTTCCTCTTCGGGAAACTCTTGGATGAATCCCTGCTGTTCGAAGAGGCGGGCCAGGGTGTGCGTCTGGTCGATGTCGTGCTTGGCGATGTCATAGACCTCCTGCCAGGTGCGTGTCTTGCGGGCCACGCCGTCGTGGATGGCCTGCATGGCCACATCGGCGGCCACCGTCGGGAAGAGGTCGCTGTCCATCATGGTGGGCATGATATGCTCAGTGGTAAGACCCTGGCGTTCAGCGAAGTCGGCGATGGAATGGGCGGCACGGATGGCCATGCTGTCCGTGATCTTGCGGGCGGAGACCAGCAGTGTGCCCTTGAGGATGGAGGGGAAGCATACGGAGTTGTTGACCTGGTTGGGGAAGTCGCCGCGCCCGGTGGCCACGATGTATGCGCCGGCCTCCTTGGCCTTGTAGGGATAGATTTCCGGCACGGGGTTGGCGCAGACGAAGACGATGGACTTGTCAGCCATGAGGGAGATCCATTCCGGCTTGATGGTGTCGGGACCCGGTTTGGAAAGGGCGATCAGCACGTCGGCATCCTTGAAGGCTTCTTCGTGGGTTTCAATATGTTTAGGATTGGTGGAGAGGCACAGTTCCCATTTGCGGTAGAAGCGTTTGTCGTCGCGGTATTGGGTGCGGTCGGAGTGGAGTGTGCCTTTGGTGTCGAAGATGATGATGTTTTCGGGCTTCACGCCGTCGGTGATCATCAGGCGGGCGATGGTGGTGTTGGCGGCGCCGGCGCCATAGAGCACGGCCTTGATATCGGACATCTTCTTGCCGGTGATTTTCAGTGCGTTGATGAGGCCGGCCAGCGTCACGCAGGCGGTGCCTTGCGCGTCATCGTGCCACACGGGGATGTCGCACGCCTCGCGCAGCGTGTCCAGCACGCGGTAGCAGTTGGGCTGCGAGATGTCCTCCAGGTTGATGGCCCCGAAGCTGTGCTGCACCATCTTCACGAAGTCGATGAGCTTGTCGGCCTGGTGCTCGCCGTTCTCGTCGCGGCTGTCGATGCAGAGGGGCACGGAGTCCACCCCGCCGAGGTATTTCATCAGCATGGCCTTGCCCTCCATGACGCCCAGTCCGCCGGGAGGCGTGCAGTCGCCGTCGCCCAGCACGCGCGTGCTGTCGCTGACGACGGCCACCAGGTTGGAGCGGTTGCTGAGCTCGAAGGAGCGGTCGTTGTCGTCGCGGATGGTGGTGGACACCGCCGACACGCCGGGCGTGTACCACACGTTGAACCAGTTGAACCCGTAGATGGGCGCCTTGGGCAGCGTCTGCATCTTGCCGCCGTAAAACTGATGCGCGGCGATGGATATTTTTTTGTAAAACAGCGTCTTGGCCTTGGCAATCTGCTCTTCAGTGAAATCGTTCGGAAACAGTTCCTCGATGTGGTCTAATGTTTGGATATCGTTCATTGGAATCATTTTTTTGAGGTTGCAAAAATACAAAAAAGAAACCGTTTTTATTAAGAAAATGATGTTTACAATTCTCTATATGATACAGAAAACGCCCCTATAATTTTTCCTACATTTGCCCGTTTATTATAATCTAAAATAAAAGTAGCCTGATATATGAAACCTTTTAGAATTTTAGCCTTCGCGTTTCTTCTGGGATGCTGGATGCCGTTGGCCGGATGGGCGCAACGCACGGAAAACTACAAATCCCCGCAGTACGAGTACAAGGTGGCTATGGATCTTTTCCAGAATGAGAAATACGGTTCCGCGCAGCAGTATTTCAAGTATGTCTTTGAGAAAACGGACGATATGCAGCAGGACCTCAAGACCAACTCCTTCTTCTACATGGGTATCTGTGCGGCCAAGCTCGACAACCCCGATGCCGCCTACCTGTTGCAGTCGTTCATCGACCGCTATCCGGTACATTCCAATGTGAACGAGGCCCATTTCTACCTGGGCCGTTATTATTTCAGCCGCAAGCTCTGGAAAAAGGCCCTCCCGCATTTCGAGGAGATCATGGACAACGAAATCCAGCCGGAGAACAGGGCGGAATACTGCTTCAAGAGAGGCTATTGCTATTTCATGCTCAACGACTACGACAAGGCGAAATCCTACCTCAACCAGGCGCGCGAGGAGTCGGGCCCGTATCAGAAGCACGCCATCTACTATATGGCCTATCTGGCGTACCAGAACGGTCATTATGAGGCGGCGTTGGAGGACTTTCTCCTGTTGAAGGACGACCCGGAGTATCGCGATGACGTGCGCCAATATCTGACGCAGATCTATTTCAAAGAGGGCCAGTATGAGAAGGTGCTGGAAACGGCTCCGACCGTGACCAACTCCAAGGATCCCGCCCAGTTGCAGGCACTCCGCTGCGTGGCCATCTCGCAGTACAACCTCAATCAGTACGAGCAGGCTGCTGACAACTTTGACCAGCTGCTGGCCGCCGACAAGATCACCCTCGACAGCAACGACTATTTTGCCGCGGGCTTCACCTACTACCGCGCACAGGCGTACGACAAGGCCATCGAGAATTTCTCGAAAGCCATCAACCCCAAGAACCCCACGGCCACCACGCAGAACTGCTACTATCTGCTTGGCGACTGCTACCGACGGACCAACCAGAACAACCTGGCCATCCAGAGCTTCAAGGAGGCGAGCAAATACGATTTCAATGCCGACATCAAGGAGGACGCTCTCTACAATTACGCCAAACTTCAGTGCCAGACGTCCACCAGCCCCTTCAATAACGGCATCCAGGCGCTGCAGGAGTACATGAACACCTACCCGCACTCCTCCCGCAGCGAGGAGGTGTCGGCCTATTTGTCCAAATTATACCTCTCCACCAAGAACTACCAGACGGCCATCGCTTCCATCGAAAAGTTGAGCAACAAGACGCCGGCGATTCTGAAGGCCTATCAGCGCTGCACCTACTTCCGTTCGCTGGAACTCATCAACAACCGCAACCATAAGGAGGCTTTGCAGACCTTGACGAAAACCCTGTCGGCGCCGGTGGACAAGGATATGAACCTGAGCGCGATGTATTGGAAAGGTGAGGCTCAGTACCGCAACGAGCAGTATTCCGATGCCTATTACACGCTGCAGAACTATCAGCGCACGGCCGGAGCCTCGTCCAACGAATTCTACCGCCAGTCCTACTACACGCTAGGCTATGCCTCTTTGAAAATCAAGCGCTACCGCGACGCCGCCCGCTACTTCAAGGAGTTCCTGAACGGCAATCCGGACAACGCTGCGGAAAAAGCCGATGCCACCGCGCGGCTGGCCGACTGCTACTTCATGCAGCAGGATCTCAATTCGGCCATCCAGTATTACACGCAGTGTGAGAATCTGGGCCAGTCGAACGCCGACTATGCCATCTACCAGCTGGCAAAATGCTATGGCTATCAGAAGAACAACTCAAAGAAGATAGCCGCCCTGAACCGCCTGACGGACAACTATCCTCAATCGGCCTATCTGGACGATGCGGAATACGATTTGGCAGTCACGTACCATACGCGCAACGAATACGCTCAGGCCATCGCCGCCTACAAGGATTTCATCGCCCGTCATCCGAAGAGCAAGTACGTGCGGCAGGCGCACACCCGCTTGGCCCAGGCCTACCTGAACAGCGACGATGTGCCGATGGCCATCTCCACGTACAAATACGTGGTGGAGACCTATCCCGGCTCGCAGGAGGCCAAGGATGCGTTGGCCAACCTGGAGAATATCTACACCGAGGAGGGCAACACCAGCGAGTTCTTCGACTATGTGCGCACCAAGAACATGAACATCACCGCCGACCGGCAAGATTCCATCGCTTTCCGTGCGGTGGAGAGCAAATACAACCGGGGCGACTGCGAGGCCTCGATACGGAGCTGCGGCGACTATCTGCGCCAGTTCCCGAACGGTTCGTTTGTGGCCAAGGCTCGCTTTTACCGCGCCGAGTGCGAGTATGGTCAGCGGCACTATTCGGAGGCCCTCACCGACTATGAGGCCATCATCAAAAATTTCAAGACCGAATACAATGTGACGGCCTTGCACAAATCGGCCTCCATCCTTTACAACAACAAGGAATATGCCCGTGCTCTGAATTACTTCAACAAGCTGATAGAGAGCACGTCGGATGAAGATGAACTTATTTTTGCCAACAACGGTGTGATGCATTGCGCCTACTTCTTGAAGGAATATCCCAAGGCGCTGAATGCCGCCGCCAACATCGTCAGCTCCAACCAGACGGATGCCGACCTGCTGAACGAGGCTCTGCTCATCGCCGGCAACTCCGCCAAGTACAACGGCGAGTATGCCAGAGCCAAGGACTACTATAGTCGTTTGGTGAAGCGCGGCAGCAACGACCTCTGCGCCGAAGCCGCCTATCATCTGGCCGACATCGCCCTCAACCAGGAGAATGACCTGTCAGCTTGCGAAACGCGGATACGTGCCATCCTCGGCAGCGACTACTCCTCCGAGTATTGGTACGCAAAGACCTTCATCCTTTATGGCGACCTCTACAAGGCCAAAGGCAATTATTTCCAGGCCCGTCATACCTATCAGAGCATTGTCGATAATTACGAGGGCGAGGAGTTGGTCAATTTGGCCAAGGCCCGCATTGCCGAGTTGGATGCGTTGGAAAACAATCAGGAATAATTTAAAAGTCGGATGATTATGAGATACAATAATAATATAAGACGAATGGCCGTTGTGGCCGCAATATGTTGCTGTGCCTTCGGGATGAGCGCCCAGGTGGTGGATTCCGCACACCTGCTGATCCAGTATGTGCCCAAACTGATGAACTCCAACAAGATCAACCGGGCTGCCGTTATCGTGGACACCGTGCAGGAGGAGGTGAAATACACCTACACGGTCAGTCCGCAGAAGCCGGAGGTCACGTTCAACGCCGCTGAGATGAAGGTGAGCAAGCTGAATCCTGAGATCAGCGAACTGTATTACCGGAATTACATCAAGCTGGGATTCGGCTACCCCATCACGCCGCTGGCGGAACTGTCGATCCATAACTGCCGGAACCGCAAATACTCCTATGGCTTGAACTTCCACCATTTCTCTTCTTGGGCGGAGCCGATTGGCAAAGTGCAGAAGCAGTACGCCTATGCGCCCACCAGCGACACCCGCGTGCATCTTTTCATGAACCGTTTCTTTAAAGACTACACGCTATATACATCGCTGGGCTACAACCACGAGATGGCCAATCTGTACGGCTACAACCGGAATTGGGGCTTCGACCCGTCCTACTTTGAGAAGCCATATCGCGACAGCATCCACAACAACTTCCATCATCTGAAAGCTGAATTGGGTCTCCGTTCCAACTTCACCACCGAGGACAAGCGGGTGAAGGAGGATGTGCGTCTGAATTACGATTTTATCCATACCTATTGGAAAGATATGGAGCATACGGTGGGCTTGAAATCCTTCGTGGCGTATGATGAGCGTTTCCTGAAGATTTCCGGTTATCAGCATTATCAGTTGGATTTCAATGTGGAGTATTATAACAATAATTGGAACGATTCCATCACCAACGCCGGCTCCCAGCAGAACGGGACCAGCCGCAACATCGACAACAGTTTCAAGATTGAATTCCGTCCGCACATGAACTTCACCATCAAGGAGTACCACATCTTGTTGGGTGTGGGTGTGCCGGTGCTGATGGCCAACGAGCAGCTGAAGTGCCCGGTCTATCCCATTGCCGAGTTGCAGTTGGGGCTTGTGCGCGGGCTGCTCAGCATCTATGCCGGTGTGGATGGCCGTTCCGAATATAACGCCCTGAAGGATATTCTTTACGAGAACCCTTACGTGAAGCCCCAGCTCGACAGCCTCCGCTTCACCCGCACGCAGGTCAGCATCTATGGCGGTGTGAAGGGTAACCTCTTCAAGAAATTCAACTATCATCTCTCCGCCCGCTACTCCTACAGCAAGGATATGCCTTTCTATATCCTCGACACCAACAGCCTGCTGAAGAACCAGTTCGACATTATGTATGCCGAGAAGGCCAGCAAACTGAACGTGTGCGCCAACCTGAGCTGGGAGGCTATCGATCATCTGTACCTGAATCTGAACGCCAACTACTGGGGCTACTATTTCAATCGCAACAGTAATCATCCGGAGCATCCGTGGTACAAGCCCACGTGGGAGATCGGCTTCGAGGGCAAGTATGTGCTGAACCAGAAGTTCATCTTCGATGTGAACGCCAAGGTGGGCTTTGACCGCTGGGCGTTGATGCCGGTTACGGGCGTGGATGAGGCGGGCAATACGGTCATCACCGGCTATCGTGCTGTCAACGACATCCGCAAGGATTACGAGCTGCGCGATGCCGACGGCAAGAAGGTCTTCAAGCCGATCCTCAACTTCGGCATTGGCTTCGAGTACATCATCACCAAGCATTTTGCCGCATTCGCACAGGTCAACAACATCGGGTGCCAGTATGCATCCGAGTATTTGAATTTCAACAATTTTGGTGTTAACGCATTGGTGGGTGTGACCTATTCCTTCGGCAACGAGCCGTTGAAGCCCGTCAAGAAAAAGAAACAGTAGGTAAATGCCCCTTTGCGGCGGTGTCAAAAAAAATTGTATTTTTGCCGCCACTTTCAAGACTACACGATAGTCGGGTCCCTTAGCGCAGTTGGTTAGAGCAACTGACTCATAATCAGTAGGTCCTTGGTTCGACCCCAAGAGGGACCACGAAATGGAGAGGCTGGATGCTTTTGCATCCAGCCTCTTTGTGTTACATCATCAACAGGGAGTGAATGAGTTCCCTCGGATTGTAGTTTGAAGGATAAAGTAAATATTGCGAAAAAGGGTGCCTGTGTCGGAATAGACTGGATCGTTTAAAAGTGGTAATGTTTCTGCGTGCACGGTTACGGTGAAATTCGAAATAGGAGTAACAGTTTTACTCCAAACCCAACGTCACCCCATAATCGTGCAGCCACTCCTCGCACTCCTTAAAATTGGGCATCACGGAGAAAACAGCATCCCAAAACTGGCGGGTATGCTGGGGATATTTCAAATGCGTCAGTTCGTGAACAATCAAATAGTCGATAATCATAGGCTTGGCCATGATGCACTTCCAATGGAAGTTAACATTGTGACTGGGTGTGCAGGATGCCCAATGTGCCCCTAATTCCATGATTTTCACTGATTCGGGCTCCCGACCAACCATTTCCGAGAAATAGGCAACACGTTCCTTGATGTAAGGTAAACCCTGTTTCTTGTATAATTTGATAAAGGTCTCTCTGGCTTTCGGCAGATATTTCTCGCTCAGAACAAATTTGTCATCAACGATTTCCAACGCCTTCTTGGCCGTTGGGGAAATCATCAGATTGTACGACTTCCCCATAAACAAAAACGACTGTCCATTGACAAACTCACGTTTGACCTGTGCCTTTGTTACGGCTTTTCGGTTGGCTATACGTTTACAAATCAAATATTCACGCGCCAAAAGCTCCTTGTATATAATCTCTTCCGGACAATCAAAGGGTGCGACAGCATTCACACTGCCGTCACGCTCAATGTTCACCGTGATGGTTTTGCTTCGTTTCGAGCGTCTTATTTCTATGTCAAGGTCTCCAACTTTCATGACGCATTATTTACCATCCATTTTCTCAGCACACTTTCATTGCTTTTCGCCAGCTTAATCAATTCTGTAACAATTGATTCGCTATTCTGCTTCAATTCAGGGATTCCAGAAAATCTTAGTACAGTTCCAATCTTGCCACGCAAGTCGTTCACATTTGTCGGTTTGGTCCAGATATTGGGAATCGACATAGCCTCAAGTATCAGGCTCATTACCTTATCGGTGAGGACAATAATGTTGTCATGTTTCTCTTCAAAATCAAGACTAACGCACTGACAGAGTTTGTCGTAGAACGGTTCTTTTTCTTCTGAGACTACCGCTGGATGCGGATGCGCCATCTCTTGGCGGAGGCGTTCCAACTCGCTGATCATCTCCTCCCAATTGCCAGCATAGATGGTGAGGATGTTGTCCATGCGGTCCTTAAACTTCTGATAAAGTGCCGTATTCCTGCCTTCGCCCAACTTGATGATGATACGCTCTCGGATTTGATGCTCCATTGCAGAAGCCTTCGTCTGCGGCACATTGTACATATTATTGACAATCTTCGGGAAATCATCCGACATGATGTCAACCTCGGGCACTGTTTCACGAACCCCTTCCGATTTTAGGTACTTGTCGAGCAGACGACGCACTTTTTCACTCGCCCATTTGAGGTCAAGTGTGTTGTCTTTGTAGTGCCAGCGGATGAGGGCAACGATGTAGGCCATTCGTTTGGCGGGAACGTAATAGTTGCTGCGCGTGTCCGGCTCATTGAAGAGTAGGTCGAAGATGTCGAAGAAGAGGCGGAACAAGGCATCCAACTCCGAGCGGAACTTGATACTTTCAGCCACGGCTACAATCTTTTCACAGATCGCTTTTTCCTGTTCTCTGTCGGTTCGTTGCTCAAGAAAATCCTTAATGTTGGCAATGCCTTCATCCTCAAAGCGTTGAACGGTTTTATTGTAACGCATTTCCAGTTCGGGAATCTCCTTTTCGATGGCGGAGAAGTAGGTCTCGAACTCTTTCAAGTCCTCCGCCGCCTCTCGTTCTTCCTCGGCGCTGTAGATGCCCAGGGCCTTGTTCAGATTCTTGGTGACTCCGAAATAATCGACCACCAGACCGTGTGTCTTGCCTTTCTTCGTGCGGTTCACGCGGGCGATGGCCTGCATCAGATTGTGATCCGACAGGTTTTTGTCAAGATACATCACCTGCTCTATGGGCGCGTCGAAACCGGTCAGCAGACGGTCGCACACGCAAAGGATGCCGATGCCTGAAAGCGGATTCTCGACATCGAATTCTTTCTTGAAATTGGTGACGGC
>JAFZKY010000066.1 GCA_017551725.1 Bacteroidales bacterium | reverse complement strand
GTGGTACAAAGCTGAAGATATAGGCCCGTATGAAATATCGGTAAACGACATTTGTGAAGGTGCAGACGGTACTCTCTATTTTGCTGGACCCCAAGGGTTTCTGGTAATGGTAAGGGATAACAAATGGGAATTGCTGGAACTCCCAGAAAAGGATATGGTCCCATTTTCTGTTGCTGTGAGTGACAACGGTGTCATCGCTCTTGGTTTTGGAAGGCCCGACTGCGGATTGCTGTTGTATGAGAACGGCAAATGGAAAAGCTTTTCCGAAAAAACTTCGCCGCTTGTCATCAATGTGGTACGTGCGTTGGAGTTTACTGAAGACGGTGCTTTGATCATCGGTTACGGCGGAGGGTTCGGTGACGGAGGTTTTTCTGTAATGAAGGGGGAAAAATGGACTCACTACAATAAGTCCAATTCCGGCATTTCCGACCACATGGTCCGCGACATTGAGTTTGATGGGAAGAATTATTGGATGGCCACCAACAACGGACTTGTGAAATTTGATGGAAAGAAGGTCTCGACGGTCTTTTTCCGCAAAGGCATGTTCCAAAATGTCATCAATGAAATCGCTATAGAAGATGGTACTCTTTGGATTACCACCAATTTCGGTCTGATTCAGTATATTCCGTAAAATTGCATAGCCGAATGGACACTGCTTTCGGAAAGAAAAATCATATTCATTTGTCAGCGCCTTCCTCTTTGTTCTTCTCCCGAGGGATTGGAGAAACATACAGGTCTTCAATCCGTTTGGGACGATAGGCGTCCAGCCAGCGGAAATCCTGAAGACGCCGGTTCTTGTCCTCAAACTGCTCATCCGGATAAATCTTCCCATCCGGAGCATCATAAAAACGAATCTGCTGTATCTTATTGTCATCAAAGAAGATGCGCATTTCACTCGTGATGGAAGAATTGACACCTATCAGCGAGCTGTCTTCCTCTTGCACATAATACACACACTCGGCATTGCCCACAATGTTCACCTGCCGCAACTGCTTTTCATGAATAAAGCCCGTGATGTTCAACCCTTTTATCTGGTTGAACTCCGAGTCATCGAACAAGCCGCCGACGATAAAGCCCGACTTGCACAAATCAATGCGCATTTCCGAAGAATCCAAGCGGACAAACCGGATTGTATCGCCTGTCAGCTGATACTCCTCCGACCAGACCGCCGGATTATAAAACATGATCACCATCGAATCCTTCGCATTGTAAATCAAGGAGTCGCAAGCGCCCTGCAAATCGTTCCGATAGAATTTCGCATGATTATACGCCCGCATCAGCTCCATTTCATTGTCTTCATTGAAAAGGACCTTTATGGTATCGGAATGTAGGAACAGGGAATCGTTGTTATCATCAATCAGTATGACAAGATTGCTGTCGGTCACCAAAGAAGTGCCGCCGTTCTCATAATGTTCCACATAATTGCCTTGCACCACATATTTCTGGACGGTATCGGCAATGGAAACCCGGTGCCATGCCTGTCCAAAGCGTCGTTCCCGCTCATAGTAAACGCTGTCTGCCGACATGATTTGCGACTCATTGTGCAGGCGCACGTCCCCGACCAATAGAGCGATCTCCCTGTCGGTATCATACCATCCCGCATTGGTCAGTATCGTGTTTTCTTTCGAAACCATCTGTGTTGGGGAGATGAAGAAAGCCTTCTTAGACACCGTGTTATACTGCAACGAATCGCAATCCACCTTATACGAAGAGCTTTGCATACACACATTTTCAAAGGCGTATGCGTCATCGGTTTTGGTATAATAGCGTCCTATACGGCTTGTCAGCGTGTCTTCCTCGCTGATCAGCCTGCCGCCCGTCAGATAATAACCCACATCCGTGTTCAGATCATACACCATACTATCCGTCGTCAGATAGGCCTTATCTTTTTCCAGGCGCACACGCACCGCGATGGAGGCTGTTCGTCTGTTGCCGTCATAATAAGCGCGTCGTCCATACAGACGGACGGAGTCGCCCACCAAGATGCGCACGCGGTCGCCGAAGGCCACCAGATAGTTATCCTTTTCGTACAAGTAGGCACTGTCGCAATAGCCCCTCACATTATCCTGCGCGAACGCAACATGCCCGACCAGACGCTGTGCGCCCGGCAAATAGTCATCATCGTAAAACCCCATATCGGCCCTATATTGGATCTTACGACCGCTTTGCGCCTGCACAAAAGCAGACGCAAGCAACAACAGGCCCAACAACAGGATTGTCTTTCTCATAACCGATTATTTCACCATAGTGGAATCCTCCCACTGAGAGACAATCCGGCCTTGTTTATAGGTGATCTCGCGAATAACACGGCCATTCTGGTCATAATACTCCTCCTTCCCATCCTTCTCATTACGCACGTAACGAGTCAGAAGGGATTTCAAGCCTCGGGCATCATACGAAACCTGTTCCCCGCTGCCCTCATGGAAATCGCCTTCTCCCACCAGCACACCGCGTTCGTCGTAATACGACCATTTTCCATCATACAGGTCATTTTTGAAATTGCCCTCGATGTTCAGATCGCCATTCAGATGATAGGCTCTGAAGGGACCTTCACGATGGCCGTGCGAGTATGTGGTCTCCTGAGTCTTCTCGCCGTTGGCTGTATAGAGCGTCTGCACCCCGTCAAGGGAATCATTCACATAGAAGGCATGCGCGTCCAGCGCCCCATTCTCGAAATAGCGGAAAAATTCGCCATTGCGCTTGCCCCGATGCATCTGAACCTCAATTTCCAAGGTGTTTGGATTATCATAATAATATTGTGTCTTGCCATGTTCCTTTCCGAAACGATATTGGATGATGGACTGCACGTGCCCGTCCGGATAGTAGGTCCTTTCCGTTTTCGTACACGAAAGCAGCAATAACGCAAGCACAAACATAGCCGCAACCGAAGTTATTTTTCTCATAACGCAACTGTTTCTTCGGCTGCAAAAGTACAAAAAAAGGAGCAGAGAACATCCTCCTGGCAGAAAAGAACATCCTCTGCCCCATCCGATCAGTATTTCACCACCTTCCGGAAGAAGATGCCTTCGTCCGTATGAATGCGAAGCACGTATGAGCCCTGCGGCAAATGTGACAAGGAGATGCTATTCGGGATATTGTCAGACCACGACGCCACCATCTGCCCTTTAATATCAAAAAGTTGTAAATCAATCAGGTGCATACCGCCATCATGCAGATAAACCCTGCCCGATGTGGGATTTGGGTACAAGGCAAACGGATAGTGGTTATAGTCCAACACAAGCGTGGTGTCGCCCGATGGCGGATTCGTGTTCTGTGTAATGACGATATTGTTCAGCTGGGTGTTCCCCTTTTCGGCTTGGACCAGTTTCCATCGAATGTAACGGGTTTGCGGACGGAGCGTAAGATTGCTTACGGAAACAAAGTCGTCCTCCCGGATATCCTGTTCCGTCAGGGTAAGCAAGTCGCTCCAGGAGTGGCCATCCGGCGATTGGCTGACCGAAAAGAGGATTCCCTGGTATGCCGACGGGTTGGAACCGGCCTTCTTCCCTTTCACCTCGAACATCAGTTCGAGCGGGGCGCTGTCCAGATGGGCCACCAGGGCAGCCGAACCGGCATTCGATGCTTCGAATTTCGCCGACCCGTCCGCGTACGACGTACCCAGATCATAGGCCCGGAAACCCTCCAGATGCGTGATGTCCAGATGCGAGTTTGAGCTATTGTCAGAAAGATCTAACGGTAAGGTCACGAGAGAGTTTGTGTCCAGTATCACGTAGGAAGCCGTTGCCACATCGCTGTCGTACATCCCGTCGGACACGGCAATCGCTTTCAGTGTCGTTGTGCGGTCCACCGTGACGGGATTCTGATAGAGCATACTCGCGCGCGTGGGCACGGAGCCGTCAAGTGTGTAGTAAATCTCCGCATTGGCGGTAGTGGTGGTGATTGTGACCTGCTGGGCCTCATAATAGGTACCACCAGACGGAGAAAACGCAGGGACCGACACCGTTTCCAGCACCGTTTCCGTGCCGACGACCAGAGCCAAATCATCCAGGCGGTACTCCTTCTGCGATATGTTGGTGAAACGAATGTGCAGGTTGGAAGTAGCCGGCACATTGGGGAAACGGACACGATACCAGCCCGACGTGCCCGTGCCGCTGGGCAGCGAGTCCTCCATCGTCAAACGTGCCCACGCGACACCGTCGGCAGACACCTTGACGACAAGGTTAGTACCATCATCCGATGCGGTCTTCCGAAGGCCACAATAGAGCGACATGTCCGTGTATGCCAACGTATTCAACCCCGAAATCTGAAACCACTTCACCGTGTCGTTGATCATCACATTCCCGCCACCGGAAGCGCCGCCATACCCCGAAGAGGCAGACGTGATCCGCAAGTCGCAGGTGCCGTCGCCGCTGTAAACCACCGAAGTGTCCTCCCAGCCGGCATATTGCTGAACCAGCGTGGTGCCCGCCGGAAGGCCGAAATTTTCTTTGTAAAGTACCGTCTGCGCTTCCGAAGCCAAGGAAAACACAGCGAGGAAGAAAAATCCAAAAAATGTTCTGATTTGCAATTTGTTTAACTTTTTCATAATTATGGTAATCATTGTTAAAAAGCGCACAAACAAGTATTTGACGCAAAATTACCAAATCAGAACACGCGCACAAAAACGCTGCAAATATACGAATTAATTTTTAATTTACAAAATACATTGTGAATTTTATTTTTTCAAGAAAACACTTTTTATGCATATTATTTTTGCAACAAAAGAGAGGCAGAATCGTTATATAGAAGTTATGTGATTCCATGACTGAAGAAGAAAAACAGATAATCAAAGGGTGTATTGCTGGTAAAACACACAGCCAGAAACAGTTATACCTCCAATACGGTCCAATGATAAAAGGCATCTGCGAGCGATATGCCGCCAATGGACAGGATGCCGAAGATCTGTTCCACGACACGTTCGTGTTCATTCTGACGCATTTCAAGGATTACAAAAACATCAGTTCTTTGAACGGATGGCTTCGCACCATCACCATCAACAAGGCCATCGACCACTACCGGCGCCAACAACGACGACAGACCGACGACATCGAATCGGCAGACTACGCAGACCCGGCCGCACCCGTCATGGGCAACGAGACGCTGACCATGGCACAACTGCTCCGGTATATCAACGAGCTGCCCGACAAATACCGCACAGCTTTCAACCTGTACGTCATTGACGGCATCAGCCAAAACGAAATCGTGGTCATGATGAATGAAAGTCACAGCAATGTGCGATCGCTCATTTCACGTGCCAAAAGCATATTGCGAAAAAAAATACAAAACTATCTCAACAACGAGGAATTTCAATTTTGAACCAAATTATATAAAATATGAAAGATCTGAAAACGCAGTTTGAACAATATCAATCCCCCATGGATGAAGCGGGCTGGGAAACCATTTCCCAAGATCCTACGGTGATGAAATATAACAAAGGCCGGCTCGTGCGCCGCATAGCGGGCTACACGCTCGGCGGGCTGACGACCATAGCCGCCGCCAGTGCCCTCATACTGGCGGGAACAATGGGCACCCGTTCCGAAGTTGGCACCAACCAACCGTCAGAACCAGTCCCCGTCACACAGGAAATGATTTCCGCCACACCGGCCACCGACAAGACTGTCGCACAAGCCGCACCGTTCCAAGAAGTCCCCACTGCACCTGAAACGCCCGCGACACAAGCGGAAAACACTGACATTCCATCGGTTACCGCTACACTCAACACGCCTGTGGCAGAACCTGTGATCGCGGTTTCTCCTGTGCCCAACAACATCCCCGCCGCACCCGTTGCCTTCAACATGCAACCAAAATCAGGCACCGGGACCATCCAACCTGTCCTTTCCTCCAACACAGAAATACCAAACATAAACAGGCCCGTCCAACATCCTGAAGAAGCTGTTGCGGACATTGATATGGAGAACACTCCAACCGCTCCTATGAAGAGTGCCCGAAACAACGAAATCCCCTACTCTTTCTGGGCTCCGAACGCCTTCTCACCTAACGACGATAACAAGAACGACAAGTTCTACGTGTTCCCCGACACGGTCACACACAGGGAAATAGATGTCGCCACCTTCGAACTGAACGTCTTCTCCCGGAACGGCCAACTGGTGTTCCACACCCGCGACATGAACGAAGGCTGGAACGGACGAATTCAAAACTCGGGTGCAGTGTTACCTCCTGGCGTTTACATCTACACCATCCGCTTCAAGAAGAAAGACGGTTCCCCGAAATATCAGAAGGGGACCATCACCCTGCTCAAATAAACACCCATGCACTCGCCTGACAGGTCCACCCCACCCGTCATCCAGCCTATCGACCAGATCAGGCTGCAGGCTCCTATTCTCCAACATCTGCCGAACCACATTCCCCTTTTCATTTTCCCGAACGAACCGTTGGACCTCATCCACCTGCTCATCCGAGTGAAAGCGGGAACCCTTCACGAACACGTCAAGCACCTGGCGCTGTTCACCTATTCGCTGCTAAAAGAGAGTTCACCCCGATATACGGCCAACGAGATTGCCGACCGGATGGACTTCAACGGCACGCACTATACCGTTTCGCAGACGCTGGAATGGGTTAACATCTCCATATCCGCCCCGAAATGCCAGATATCGAACATATTGCCTGTCATCTTCGAGTTTTTGGCCTGTCCCGAATTCCGAGAAGAAAATCTTTCCATATATCGGAACATCCGCATCAAAGACCTGGAATACAACGAGCAGAAAACGGAATTCAAGGCCACCCAACTGCTATTGCACGCCATGTTCGGGGATGCTGTCACCGCCGGACAGATCTCCACCAAGGAATTTATTTCCGCCATCACCATCGGACAGATGAAAAACTATCATCAAGAGACATTTGTGGCCGAGAACATCACCCTTTTCGCGACCGGAAACATCGATGATACGCTAAATCAACTCATTGTCAACCTTTTCTCCCAAATCCCCTCGGGGAAAGCCGTTCTCCCTCTCGGCGCCATTCCGTTACCCTCTGACCGCACGCCTGTCATTCACGGCACCATCCCTACCGCCGTGCAAGCCTCCATCAGCCTCGGGATGCCGAACATTGGCTATCTCGACCCCGACAAACGGGACTTCTCTATCCTATCCACGCTCCTGGGCGGCTATTTCGGTTCGCGACTGATGCAGCGGCTGCGCGAGAAAGAGGGATACACCTACGGCGTGTCGTCCGGCAGCGTCTATTTCGGGAGCCAGTCGCTCTTCATCATCGACAGCAACGTCAATGCGCCTGACGCAAACGCCGCCCTGTCAGCCTGTTTTGAGGAGATGCAGCGGATGCAGGACGAGCCCGTCCCGCAAGAGGAATTGGATTCCGTCCGGAATTACATCATCGGAGACATGCTGCGCGATGTGGAAAACTCGGTTTCCTACATGAAAAAATACGCTTTCTGGCAGTCATTCGGCCTAACGGAAGAAGAATTTCCGACTATGATGCGACATATTCGTGAAATCACCCCTGACCGCATCCAGACTTTGGCGAAAAAATATTTGTCTCACAATAATTTCACCCAAGTTATCGTTAAGTGAATTTGTATTGTTTTTTGGAAGATGAGAACTTTTATATGCACCGTCCTACTCCTATGTCTGACATGTGTCGGTTTTGCCTTCGAGCCGCCGGCCATGCAGTGCATCGCCATCCATGACAACACGCATCTGAAAGTCTTCTGGAAAAACCCCGCCAACGCTGCCAATCTTCAAATCACAACTTACTATTTCTACTGCAACAACATCCTGGTGGACTCCATTATCACCACCGCCACCTATCATCCCTACGATTTCGGCGACAAGGTCATCGGCATGGCTGGCAGCACCAGCACTTTCGCTTGTTTCATTGTGGCCAAAAATACCAGCGGCGAGTTGGCCAACTCCGACACGATCCAAACTCTGGAGCTGCAAATTTCCACGAGAACAGTGAACCTGCAGAACGGGGACATCGGAGTGGATGCCGAGCTCTCCTGGGCGAGTCCTATGGCCGTCCTGGATGCCAACTGGGGAAACCAATTCTACATTTTCAAACGACGCGCCTTCGAGAACACATTTACAATCTCTGATTCTGTACCGAACACCGTCACCACATATCTGGACCTGGCAGATGTGTGCGAGACCACCATCGACTACGCCATCGGCATCGACCACAAATACTACATCCCGCTTATCAACGGTTCCCAATCCCAACGCAACTGCCAGTTCATGTCCTCCACCAAGCAAGCCACCGTCATCGACCACACGGAGCCGCGTATGCCCATCTTGGACAGTGTCAGTTTTTTGGAAAACAATCAGATACAGTTGGGATTCCATTCGCCAGACCCTTACATGAAGGGGTATATCGTCTATATCAACGACCCGCATGAAGAACTGGCCACCGTTTACAACCAGACTTTCTACATTGACCCCAACGGAGCCGGACGCGATTACTTTCTCAGCGTTTTCGACTCCTGTTTTCCTCGTTCCAATGCCTCCATCATCACCAACGATCCCCAAAGCGGAATGCAGCTTTCCGTCACTCCAGATGCCTGCCTGCGCAAGGCCAAGCTGACCTGGACGGCGTACCGCAATCTGGCCGACGGCATCGGCCGCTACGACATCTGGCTGAGCACCGACAACGGCAACACCTACCAATTGGCCGGAACCAGTCCCACCAACTCCTATACAATTGAAAACCTGTCTCTTAACCAACCATACCGAGTGTTTGTCCGCGTGGTGAACCAGACGAACACCATCACAGCCAGCAGCGACCGGTCGAATTTCAATCTGATGGCCGATGAATCGGTTGACTTCTCCTACATCCGGTCGGTTACGGTAGCCAACAACCATCATATCGAAGTGCGGGTTCACACCAGCGGCGACACGTTGGAATTCCAGAAAATCACTCTCCAACGCAGCGACGACGGCATCACTTTCACGCCTATCGAGACAAAAAACTATCAATCATCTACAAGCGCCTACCAGTTTGAGGATGCGACCGCCGACTTCAATAAGAACATCTACTACTATCAAACATACATCACCAACAGCTGCGGGTTAGAAGCCGGACATTCCAACATAGCGCATAACATCTTGCTGACGGGCAAGGCATCTCATCTTGAAAACCTCATCAACTGGAACAGTTACGGAATATGGGATGGCGGCGTGTTCCAATACAAGATCAACCGGCGCATCGAAGGCGAATCCACTTTCAGTGAAATAGACGGCGGATCCACGAACACAAACTTCTTTGATGATGTATCCACCCTATACGAACTGGGATCCAAATTCACCTATTACGTGGTTGCCGAAGAGAATCCCAACGATTACGGTTTCCAAGACACTTCCGCCTCCAATCACATCACTGTGGAACAGCGACCGGAGTACTACATTCCCAACGCATTCACCCCCTTAGGCACCGTCAACACAGTATTCAAGCCGATAAACAGTTTTATGCCCACCGACGGAACATACCAGTTCTCCATCTTCTCACGGCAAGGGCAGATGGTATTCCGCACCACCGACCCCAACGCGGGATGGGACGGGCGCCTGAATGGCAAAATCTGTCCCGCGGGCGTATATGTGTACAAAATCTCATACTTCATCCCGGGAGAATCCAGTCCGATAATCAAAGAAGGTACGGTAACGTTGCTGTACTAAATCCGGCAGACAGCAATAAATCCAAACTATTCCTTCGGTTTTTCCGTATTGAAAAGAGCTTTCACCATCTGGGCCTCCAAGCCTTCGGCATAGACCTCCTCGCTGGGGGCGGGCTTCAGGCGGACGATGATCGCGCCATCGGAATCCTTAACCGATTTATAGCCGACAATGGCTCTGTTGGCCGCCAGAATCCGGGGCGACACACGCGTGAAATTCAGGAAATCCACCCACATAGCCACATCATTCAAATCCTCATCCTGCGAAAGGATATTCCCGTTGCGCAGCACCAAAGACGTTTTATCCTCTTTTTTTATAAAATAGGCGATAAGTTCCTGGTTCAACTTCTGCGGAACACCATGACGATATATATATATGTATGTCTTCTGCACACGTCCATTGACATACTCCTCCGTGGTCCGGATCTTCCCGTTGATGTCATGATAGTCCCAATCCCCGATGCGTTTCCCCTTCAGATAATTGCCCGTACAGGAAACAACCTTTTTCGGCAAATACGACGTGGACTTGCCATTGAGCTGGCCATCCACATAATTTTCTTCCAAGCAAGGGTTTCCATCCGTATAATACGTAATATGGTCGCCGTGCTTTTTATCATCCAGATAATGCGTAACTTCCAGCAAAGCACCATCCTCCGGCGAAAACGTCTTCCACTCGCCCGTTTTTTTACCCATCACATAATTTTCCACCGTAATCAGATTACCATTCTTGGCATAATAATTCCAGATTCCGTCCTTAATCTGATCCACGAAGACTCCCTCAGAGGCTACTTTCCCGTTCTCATGGTAGATAGTGGTCTTCACCTTATGGACCCCCTGCTGGAATTCGGAGATGCTCTTCTTTTTCCCACTCGGGAAATAATAGGTAAACGTACCTACGGGCACATTGTCCTTGAAGCTGCCCTCGTAAACGAGTTTCCCGTTCTGGTATTTCTTCCACGGGCCCTGCTTGCGCCCCTGTTTGTCGGTCGCGTTAAACCCAACCGTATCCACCTGGGCGTACAGCGACGTCGCCAGCAGGCACAGCACGAAGAGAATCCATTTTTTCATATCCGTTACATTTTAATCTTCTTAAACATCCTGTTCCAACGAATCTTACCCTTCTCGCCAAACTCCTTGAACTTGTCCACCGACAACCACACCACGGAAGCCTTCCCCACAATGTGGTCTTCCGGCACAAAACCCCAGAAACGGGAGTCCGCCGAATTGTGGCGGTTGTCGCCCATCATGAAGTAATAGTCCATCTTGAAAGTATAGGATGAAACTTCCTTATCATTGATATAGACTTTCCCATTCTTCACCGCAAGTTTGTTGCCTTCATACTGGCGAATAATCTGCTCATACAAAACGATATTCTTGTCGTTGAGCGGAACCGTCATCCCCTTGGATGGCACCACAATCGGGCCGAAATGATCCTTGTTCCAAGGATAGTTTGGCGAATGGGGAAACACGGAGGGATCATAGCCACCCAAAGTATCCGACAGCAATTGGACCACATAGCCCATCTTTTCGATTTTCGAGCGCTGTTCCGCATTCAGACGATAGAGAACCGTATATTGGTCAAAACGCTGGGCATCCTCCTCGTTGATGTTCAGCTCATGCCGCTTCTTGGCCGACAGTTGCATTCCGGTCGGATGAAACACCAAGTAGGAGTATTGGATGCGTTTGGGGTTGGTAGCAGCCTTCCCGTTGATCATCACCTGACGATCTACAATCTGCAGCTCGTCGCCGGGGATGGCAATGCAGCGCTTGACATAGTTCTCGCGCTTGTCCACCGGACGGGCCACCACACGGTATTCTTTCTTCACCACATCGCGTCCCTTGCCCGGATAATAGGCACCGGGGTACTTTGCCAGATAGCCGGCGATGGTCTCGGGAGCATAGCGGTAATAGTTGTTCTGTTTCTCCGCCGGCGAGGCGTCGGGATTGAACATCGCCTCAAACTCGCGCACGATGGCATAGTAGCTTTCCGCCTGGCGTTCCAGAGCCACGGTGTCGCCATCGGGATAATTGAACACCACCACATCGTTGTTTTTCACCTTATGAATCGGCTTGGTACGCAGATACGGAAGTTTTATAATCTCCGAATAGGATTTGGCATATTTCGTGCCCGGCAGTTTGTTGTGTACAAAGGGTACGGCCACGGGCGTCTGCGGCACGCGCACGCCATACGCCAACTTGCTCACCGACAGGAAGTCGCCCACCATAAGAGAACTCTCCATGGAGGAGGTGGGGATGGTGTAGAGTTCAAACCAGCAAGCCCTAATGATATAGGCGGCGGCCACGGCAAAGATCAGCGCATCAATCCAGGAGCGGGCGCTGCTCTTCTTAACCTCGGGAAGTTCAGCCCGCGGGACAAACTGCTCTTTCTTTGAAAAACCCAAATACGGCAGATACAAAAAGAAAAACAAGGTTCCCAAAATCAGCGGGAGGTAGCTGTTTTTCCTGAACTGATGGATGGTTTCCCATACCATATAGAAGAACATGAAAATGCCGAGATAGGGAATCAGGAACAGGAGCATCCACCACCAGGGACGGTCAATGACCTTGCGGATCCAAAGCCACACATTATAGAACGGAATCAGCGAGAGCCACGGCTTAAGACCCGCCTTCTGGAATATCTTCCACATTCCAACCTGCCAACCGACAAAGGCGATGATGAGGATTACGACAAGGGCTGTTGTTGATATGAACATACGATTAATATTTTACGGATAAAAATTGCTTACAAATTCATGAAAATGGTGGCAAAGTCGTACACGCCGGGATGCTCCTTGAGCCATACCGCCGCCTTCACCGCACCCAAGGCGAACCCCTGACGGCTGTGCGCCTGGTGGATGATGACGATGTCGTCCTCCGCCGAATGCCACCGCACCTGATGGATGCCGGTCACGGCACCCTCGCGGTGCGCAACGATGGGAAGCGTATTCTCGGGTACAGACGTGCCGTCGGCGAGCTGCCATCGCTGATAACGCGCCACCTCCGACAGCAGACCTTGGGCCAACGTGACCGCCGTGCCGCTGGGCGCGTCCTTCTTGGTCACATGATGCGTCTCCTCAATACCGGCGGCGTACTGGAGCTCCTTGTCCATCCAGGCAGCCAACTGCCGGTTGAGCTGCATGAAGAGATTGGCCCCCACGCTGAAATTCGAGCCATACACCAGCGAACCGCCATGCTGACGGCACAGCGCTTCCATTTCCGACAACCTATCGTGCCATCCGGTAGTGCCGACCACCACCGGAATATGGTTTTCAAAACATCGGCTCATATTGCGGACCACCACCGAGGGCATGGAGAAATCAATGGCGACATCTGCCGTCAGAAACGCCGACCATCGGGTTGTCCAGTCCTCCTCATTGTCGATGACAGCGACAACATCATGACCGCCGTCGCGCAACAGCGTCTCTATCTGGCGACCCATCTTACCATATCCTAACAGTGCGAATTTCATCTTTTTCAGAGTTTTGCATATATGTTTCACCAACGCAACTGAAGACTTATCCCATAATGCATTGTATTCCTGGCTAAACTTGGCATCAATGCCGGCGACCACTGCAAGGAGAGGTCGTCCGAGATGTCGAAATAGTACAGATGCGCATCCACCATGGCATCAATAATGTTCAGTGCATAGAAAATAGCTGTAATGCCAACCGCAACTTCCAGGTAACGCCGGTATTTGTTTTTCAATTCTATGATATTCTCGTTCGGGTATTGGGCATACTCTGGATTCAAAAGCGATTCGTTACCCTCCATCCGGTAAATGTATTCGTTCCGGAAAGAAAGCATCTTGTCAGCCGAATAGTACAAGAAATATCCCGACCCTGCCAGACAGCCATACACAATCGGCAGCTTCCAGTACTTGCGGTTATATATCTGGCCGCCGCCGGGGATGATGGACAACAACATGGCCGTCGTGGGGCTGTGTTTGGCCACCTGGGCCGAATCCGCCGCCTTCACTTTCCCGACCGGCTTACGCGACGTAAGCGTATCCTGCGCATCCAGCAACTGGAACGCCATCAACAACAGCATCAGGAAGAGGGCCGATTTCCGAAACATGGGTTCAAACACTTGGATAAGAAACGCTGATTTCGGGCTATTATTGCAATACACCCATAATATGTTTCAACTCCTCATCGGAGGCAAACGGAATCGTGATAACGCCCTTGCCGGAAATGTCCTTCTTGATGTTAACTTTAGTTTTTAATTTCTTTGAAATATCGGTCTGGAAGTTCCGAACCTCGTCCGAAAGGGTGATTTTCACCCGCGTTTTGGGAGTTTTATTCTCGGAAAGGAGCTTTTTCACGAGAGCCTCGGTCTGCCGCACCGACAGAGAGTCCTGGATAATCTGCTTCACGATACGGTTTTGCAACAGTTCGTCCTCCACCATCACCAGTGCGCGAGCGTGTCCCATGGAAATGAGGTTGTCGCGCACGGCAATCTGCACATCCGTGGAGAGCTTGAGCAGACGCAGGTAGTTGGACACCGTGCTCCTGTCCTTGCCCACCTTCTCGCTGAGTTCCTCTTGGCTGAGGTGACATTCTTCGATCAGCTGCTGATAGCACACGGCGATTTCAATGGCGTTCAGATCCGAGCGCTGGATGTTCTCCACCAGAGCCATCTGGATAGAGCGGGCATCATCAACCGTCCTGACAAAAGCCGGAATTTCCGTAAGACCAGCCAGTTTGGCGGCCCGGAAGCGACGCTCACCGGAGATGAGCTGGTATTTGCCGTTCTCAATCGGGCGGACCGTCACCGGCTGGATCAGTCCGTACGTCTTGATGGAGGCGGCCAGTTCCTCCAGCTCCGCCTCGTCAAACTTGGTGCGCGGCTGGTAGGGGTTGGCCTCTATGGAGTCGAGCCGTATAAAGCTGTTGCTGCCGGACACATGGGGATTGGATGACCCTTTGGGAATATCAGCGCCCCCCAACAGGGCCCCCAGACCACGCCCGAGGGGTTTGTCGTTCTTGGTCATAATCGTGTTTGTTTAAATAGTATAACCGTTCTTCAGAAGGAACTCCTTGGCCAGGTTCAGATAGTTGATGTTGCCTCTCGACTGCACATCGTACAGCACGATAGGTTTCCCGAAGCTGGGAGCCTCGCTCAGGCGCACATTGCGGGAGATCACCGTCTCGAACACAATGCCCTTGCAGTGCTGCTTCACATCGTCCACCACCGCATTCGAAGACTTGTAGCGCGAGGTGTACATCGTGAGCAGGATGCCCTCGATGGCCAGGTCGGGATTCATGTTCGACTGGATCAGGCGGATGGTGTTCAGCAACTTGCCGAGCCCCTCCAGGGCGAAATACTCGCACTGCACAGGGATGATGACCGAATCGGCGGCCACCAGCGCGTTCAACGTGATCAGGCCGAGCGACGGCGCACAGTCGATGAAGATGAAATCGTAGTCACCCTTGAGGGCATACACCGCGTCTTTCATACGGTACTCCCGACGGTCGAACGAGATCATCTCGATTTCCGCACCCACCAGGTCGATGGTGGCGGGCAACAAGTCCAGGTGCGGGATCTTCGTCTTCCGTATGGCCTCCGTCGCCATACGGTTGCCAATCATGCAGTCATACACGCTGACGCTGTCCTCGTCGGGCTCGAAGCCCACGCTGCTGGACGCATTCGACTGGGGGTCCGCGTCAATCAGCAGGACATGGAAATCCAGCACCGCCAGCGAGGCAGCCAGATTGACGGCGGTGGTCGTCTTGCCGACCCCACCCTTCTGATTCACAATGGCGACAATCTTACCCATTATAACGTGAGGTCTAAATCATCAAAATCCACGTCCACCTTCTCATTGTCGGTACGTACTTCGGGGTCGAACATCGTCTCCTCGGGAACCTTGCCCGTGCGGATGAAATCGATCACCCCTGCCAAGGCATTCTGGAACTTGTCAAAATCCTCCTTGTAAAGGAACACCTTGTGTTTTTCATAAAAGAAACCACCCGTATCCGCATTGAACTTGCGCTTGCTCTCCGTAATGGTCAAATACAACTCTTCCGTTCTCGTACTTTTCACATCGAAAAAATACGTTCTCTTACCGGCCTTCACAGCACGCGATAAGACTTCATTCTTCTCTTGATTTTCCATTTTTTTATGTTTTTAAGTGTTCTGTTCTAAATTAATAATTACAACTATTTTCTTCTGTTCTGCTGTTCTTTCAGCATTTTAGCCTGCTGTTTCTGCATCTCCTCCATTCTAAGCTGCCATTTGGACTTCTTCACCGGTTTCTTCATGTTTTCCTGCAACTGCGCACGCAGTTTGTCCTCGTTCACCGCAAAACGGAAGATGAACATCTGCAGGAAGGTGGCCAAGTTGAACAAAAGATAATAATAGGTCAATGCGGAGGAGAAATTGTTGAACATGAACAGGAACATGATCGGCATCATATACATCATGATATTCATCATGCGCTGCTGGTCCTTGTTGCCCTGGGTGGGACTCATCAGCTTGTTGTTCAGCCAAGTATAAACAATGGTGGCGATGGTCATGAGGATAGTGAAAAGGCTCATGTGGTCGCCGTACAACGGCACATTGTGACCGAAGTCCCAAATGGAGTCATACGTGGAGAGATCCTCCGCCCAGAGGAACGACTTCTGCCGCAGCTCGTATGCCGCCGGGAAGAATCGGTACATGGCAATCAGGATGGGCATCTGGAGCAGCATGGGCAGACATCCGCCGGCAGGGCTCACCCCCGCACTTTTGTACAGGCTCATGGTGGCCTGCTGCTTCTTCATCATGTCCTCATCTTTGGGATAACGGGCATTGATAGCCTCTATCTCCGGCTTCAGCGCACGCATCTTGGCTGACGACATGTATGTCTTGTAACTGACCGGCAACACGACAATCTTAATGAAGATAGTCAATATCAAAATAATGAGACCGTAATTCAGGCCGTATGCCTCCAACCAGTTGAAAATCGGGATAATGATAAACCGGTTGATCCAGTGCAACAGAAAGAAACCCCAGCCCAGGGGCACCTGGCGTTCGAGCTTCATGTTATAGCCTTTCAGCAGGCGGTATTGGTTCGGGCCCACGTACATCGACATGCCAAACGAACCCTTGTCCAGGTCGGGCATCTCGAAATCCAGCGTGGCCTTGCAGTTCTTCAGCACCGACGTCTCCGACTTGTCCGGCGATGACACCTGCAACGTGGCCGAACTGAACGGCTTGTCATCCACAATCAGGCAGGTGGTAAAAAACTGCTGCTTGAAAGAAACCCATTTCAACGGGGAGGTGAAATCCTTCTGGGCATCCTTGCGCTCGTCCAGATTACCCACATCGTCCACATTGTCCATATAATAGATGGAGGTGAGGTTCTTTTCCGTCTCGTAATTCTTCTCCACCGTCCGGGGTTGGGCGGTCCACTCCAGCGTATAATCGTGCTTGCTCGCATAGAGGTATTTCTCCATGTTTACAAAACGAATTTTAAAAGAATAACGATAGTCGTCGGGAGCGAATGTGTAGAGATATTCGATATACGAAGTGGCATCCTGCGTCTGGCAAGCAACCGCATCGCCCGTGACATTCGGGTAAATGCGCAGCGACAGCGTGTTGTTCTTCTCATCCACCACCAGTGTGTCTGCCTCTTCCGACAGGAAATAGCAGTCGAGGGTGTTCACTTCAGTCTGGTCGCGGAGCATCAGCTGGATGCCCATCTCGTTCGAGCCGTCCTCGAAGAGCACCAGGGGCTGCTTGGCCGAATCCTTCGGTGTGTAACGGTAAACGTCCTTCAGCATGGCCTTGCGAAGGCAGCCGCCCTTCTTGCCGAAGTAATAGACGGCCTTGGCGGTTTCCACCACATAATCATTCGTATCCGCTATCTGGGGATTGGAAAACTGTTGCACGGCAGTGAGGGCAGGATTCCCTGCGGCTGTGGCAGCAATGGCCGTGTCCGCCGTCAATGTGAGCGCGGCCGTGTCTTCCGCCTGCCGCGCAATTTGCTCTGCCAACTGCTTTTCCTGCGCCTCTCTGATCTTTTGATTCCGATTTGTCTGATAAAAGCTGAAGCCCAAAAACAAAAGGAAAATCAAAAGTAGCCCAATAACTGTATTCTTATCCATCTTTGCAATTTTAATCGGGCGCAAAGATACAAAAAAATGGAGAATATTTTTGACGTGCCAATTTATTATTGACGCACATCACACATCCTCGCGCACCAATAGCGGACTGTTCGGAATTTGCTCAGTACGGGACAAAACGAGCGAGTAATTATTATCCTGAATGGCTCTGACAGGCCCAAGCCGGCGTTGGATGTTGCGCACCTCCCTCTCTCTTTGGGAAATACCCAATGCCACACACATGGTCTGGAGAAAATCCCGAACCTCTTCGGAGGCATCTTCCCCGAACAAGGCGGAGATGTCACGCACGGCCAAACGCGTCTCCCGGGCGAGCATCCCGAAAACATCCGACACGTCAGCACCCCGGTTGCAGGAGAGCAGCAAGAGATAGTCATAATCGGCATAGTCGCATGGAAACAGACGGGAACCCTGTTTGTTGAAAAGATAGAAATCCTCCTCGAACATGGAAAAGCCCAACAGCGGAAAACGGACGGCCTGGTCGTCGTTGGCCTCCGACAACTTGTTCGGCATAAGCATCATACGCACATCTCCCAAGCTATTCAGACATGCGTCAAAAACGGGGAACATCCGGTCAGGACGGTCGGCGATGGGAGCATGGTTCTCCAGGAACACAAAATCACGGTGGAAAAGGTGCGTCAGCGTGTCGGCAAACAGCAAGGGGGTCTGGTCCGACAAAGCCAGCAGGAGATAGTAATCCCGCGACTTGCCGAAATCATCCAGCCAGCCCACCTTGGTTTCCCTCGGGACATTCAGTTTTATCAGTTTGGCCATTACGGTGGCAAAAATACAAAAAAAGTGGACAGAAGACAGGTTTCAGCAATCAATGGAATTTTATTTTTATAATGGATTTTTTCCTATAAAATAATTACCTTTGCCGCCGTTTTGAAAGACGGTTTGGAAGCCGTCGCCAACATTATTTATTGTATTGATTATTAATTAATTAAAATAAAATTCACACTAAAACAGTCATTATGGCATCAAACGAGCAAATTACCAAAATCGACGATATCGTCGTGCGTTTTGCGGGAGACTCCGGCGACGGGATGCAGCTTTCGGGAACCCTGTTCTCGGACGCGTCCGCCCTCACGGGCAACGACATCGCCACCTTCCCGGACTACCCGGCCGAAATCCGCGCACCCCACAACACCATCGCGGGCGTGTCCGGTTATCAGGTCCACGTCGGCAACCACATCTACAGTTCCGGTGACAAATGCGACATCCTGGTCGCCATGAACCCGGCCTCCTTCAAGTCCAACCTCAAATGGGCCAAGAAAGGCGCCACCATCATCGTGGACATCGACACCTTCACCGACGAGGCCCTGACCAAGGCCGGCTACACCGAGAACGACCATCCGTTCACCGACGAGATGGAGCGTGCCTACACCATCATCAAGGCACCCGTGACCTCCTTCACGCATCGCATCGGCACCGAGCAGGGTGTGGACAAGAAAACGACCGACAAATGCCGCAACATGTTTGCCCTGGGCATCATCTTCTATGCCACCCATAAGAAACTAGACCAGACATTCGCCTACCTGGAGCGCAAATTCGCCAAGAAGCCGGAAATCGTGAAGCTGAACAAGGCCGTGCTTTCCGAAGGTTACGAATACGCCGACAAGCTGGAGGTGATGCACTCCCACATATTTGAAATCGCCCATGCCGACAAGATGCCGAAGGGCCGCTACCGCAACATCACGGGCAACGTGGCCACCGCATGGGGACTTTTGGCTGCCTCCGAGAAATCGGGACGTCGTCTCTTTTTGGGCTCCTACCCTATCACGCCCGCCACGGACGTGATGGTGGAGCTGGCCAAGCACAAAGCCTTGGGCGCACGTGTGTTCCAGGCTGAGGACGAGATTGCGGGCGTATGCTCCGCCATCGGCGCCTCCTACGCCGGCGCACTGGCCTGCACCTCCACGTCCGGCCCCGGCCTCTCGCTGAAGAGCGAAGCTCTCGGTCTGGCCGTCATGGTGGAACTCCCGTTGGTCGTGGTCGATGTGCAGCGTGGCGGTCCCTCCACGGGTCTGCCCACCAAGACCGAGCAGGGCGACCTTAACCAAGCCCTGTACGGCCGCAACGGTGAGGCTCCCCTCGTCGTGGTGGCTGCCTCTTCCAGCGCCAACTGCTTCTACTGGGCTTACAACGCCGCCAAGATCGCCCTTGAGCACATGACTCCCGTCATCCTGCTCACCGACGGCTATCTGGGCAACGGTTCCCAGCTGTTCCGCATCCCGAAGATGGCCGACATGCCGGACATCACGCCGCGTCTGGCCACCCCTAACGACCCGGACTACCGTCCGTTCCGCCGCGATCCAGAGAAATTCGCCCGCTGGTGGGCACTGCCCGGCATGGAAGGTCTGCGCCACCGCGTGGGCGGCCTCGAAAAATGCCCTGACGGTCCGCTCAGCACCGACCCCGAGAACCACGCCCTGATGGTGTACAACCGCCAGGAGAAGGTGAACCGCGTGGCCAACTACATCCCTGACCAGGAAGTGACCGGCGATCCCGACGGCGACCTGCTCGTCATCGGATGGGGCGGCACCTCCGGAGCCCTCACCCTGGCTGTGGAGGAGATGAACAACGAAGGCAAGAAGGTGGCCTACACCCACTTCAACTATATCTGCCCGCTGCCGAAGAACACCGGCGATATCCTCCGCAAGTACAAGAAGATTGTCGTCTGCGAACTGAACAACGGCCAATTCGCCAACTACCTCCGGACCCAGTTCCAGGAATGCCCCATGACACAGTACAACAAAATCATGGGACTCCCCTTCGAGGTTGGCGAGCTGAAAGCCGAATTCGAAAGACTTTTGGCCAAGTAATTTTAGTTAGTAACCCATTAGCAAAAACATAATCATCATGGCAGAAAGACATTTTGTTCCCAAAGCGGACCGCGAATATACCAAAGCCGACTTCACCAGCGACCAGATGGTCAAATGGTGTCCGGGCTGTGGCGACCACGCCATCCTCAACTCCCTGTTGAACACCTTCCCGAAGACCAACCACAAGAAGGAAAACATCTGCATGGTTTCCGGTATTGGCTGTTCTTCCCGTATCCCCTACTATGTGGACACCTACGGTTTCCACAGCATCCACGGTCGTGCGTGTGCCATCGCCACGGGTGTGAAGCTCGCCAACCCGGCTCTTTCCGTGTGGGTGAGCATGGGCGACGGCGACTCCATGGCCATCGGCGGCAACCACCTCATCCATGCGGTGCGCCGTAACCAGGACCTCAACATCACCATCTTCAACAACGAGATCTACGGCCTCACCAAGGGCCAGTACAGTCCCACCACCAAGTTCGGCCAGGTGACGAAGACCTCGCCGTTCGGCACGATTGACTACCCGTTCAACCCGGGCGAGCTGGTCATGGGCGCACAGGGCACGTTCTACGCCCGCGCACTGGACTGTGTGCCGCAACTCACCACCGACATCATGACGCGCGCCGCCCAGCATGACGGCACCAGCGTGGTGGAAGTGCTGCAGAACTGCATGATCTTCAACGACAAGGCACACGCCGCCATCACCGACCGCGCCGTCCGCGACGACCGCACCATCGTGCTCGAACACGGCAAGCCCATGATCTTCGGCAAGGAGAAGAACAAAGGCCTCCGCTTCAACGGACGCTGCCTCGAAGCCGTCACCATCGGCGAGAACGGCATCACCATCGACGACATCATGATTCACGACGAGACGACGGAAGACACCGGCATCCACATGATGCTGGCCCGCATGAGCGGCGACCTTCCCGTGGCCTTGGGCGTCATCCGCAACGTCAAGAAAACCTCCTACACCCAACTCTACGAAGAGCAGATGGAGGAACAGATGACCAACGGCAAGTTCAAATGCGTGGACGACCTGCTCAACAGCGGCGACACCTGGGAGGTGGAATAAGTTAAGAATTAATAGTTAATAGTTAAAGGGCATCCGCGAGGGTGCCTTTTTTTGTCTCCCTGTGCCAGCGATAAAAAAGTCAACATACACTATATGAGTTACTGTTGCCCCCAAAAGTTAGTGACAAACAAAAAAAAGCACCCTTGCGGGTGCTTTCATATTATTCGTCTGCAATGACTAATTTTGATGTCTGTATGAATCCACTTTGGCCTTCAGCTCTTCCGGCACAGGAATGAGGAGTTTAACCTTCAACTGCTGCAACATGATGTTGTTCTGTTGCACATTGCCATTGATGTCGTATGCCTTCTGGCTCCAGTCGTGGGCCTTTTGGATGATCTCCTTCTCGGCAGTACGCAACGGGTTCACCTCGGCGTACTGCTTGGCTTTCATAGCCGCGTCAATCTTGTCCTCATACTCCACCACTTCCATGAAATAACGGTAGGCCATTTGGAAATTCAGCTGGAAATCGTTCGGATTCTTTTCCAAAAGCCCGGTCAGGATTTCCTCTGCTTTCTGGAAATATTTGGCGTTGCTCATATAGTTGGCGCAGTTGGCGGCCACGGTCAGATCGCCCGGTTTCTTTGCCAGCATGGTGTCGCACAAGGCCAGCACCTTCTCACCTTGCCCCGTCATATCAAAATAGTCGATCTGGGCTTTCATGATATCCTCATCTTCGGGGAATACGGCCAAACCCTTTTCCAGAATTTTACCGCAATTCACCGTGTCTTTTTCGCTCTTATACACATCATACAATGTGGTATATGACGCGGAAAGCAATGCAGGATATGCCGAAATAGACTTTAGGAGCATCTCTTTACCTTCAGCCTGCTTGTCTTGGCTGAAATAGGCAACGGCCAACTGGAAGTAAGTTGCGGACGCATTCTTTTTGTTTTTGCCTAACTCATAATTCTTGGCAGCCAACGTATAATATTTGATGGCGTTTTCATAATCCTTCTTTTCAGCATATTTGGCTCCCATTTCATAAAAAGGATCGGCACACAGTCTTTGACCATCAATGGCTCCCAGCATGCCCGTCTTGGGCTGCACTTTAGGATCCAGTTCCAAGGCTTTCACAAAAGCCTCATTGGCAATCATCAGCGCATCCGGGTAGCGCGGCGTGTAATTCGGATCCGCATTCAGCTTTTTCTGATCAGAATTATAGAGGTTCACATACACATTACCCTTCATCAGCCACACTTGGGCGTTGTCGGGATAGGCATTCATGCACTCCTCAATGAATTTTTTCGCTTTAGGGGCTTGGTTGTTACGCAGGCACTGCCATACGTCATCAAGGCAGGACTGAGAAAACAGCGTCGTGCTAATCATTAAGCCGACTAAAAGAAACGTTAATTTTTTCATTGCTTTGAAATTTTGTATTGTTATGTGATTTTATTGGATTATTTTTCTAACGATTGGATTAATTTGTCAATCTCGTCATATTTCGGCGACTGCTGACGGGCATAGATTGCACGCAGTGTCATCAACAGACTCTTGTCATTGGGCTCCAACACACGAGCCTGTTCAAAGTAGCGGGCCGACTGATTCATGCACTCGTCTGATTTCTCCTTAAATTCCTTTGCCTGCGCACTGTTCGGATCCGAGATGGCCGCCTTGTTGTACTGGTCAAACAGCCGTTCGGAAAGACTGTACGTGCAAACACCCAGATTATAGAGTATCACGAAGTTGTTCGGCGACAACTTGTTGGCCTTCACAAGAAGGTCTTTGGCCTCTCCATACTCTTTTTCCCGAATGTAGAAATTGGCAAGATTCACCAGTTCGTCGGCATTCTGGATGGAAGAGGCCGGAATGGTGTGCAACAGGGAAGAAGCCTTCACGCTGTCGCCTTTCCAATAGAGATAGTCGATTTCAGCCAAACGGATGCCCATATTATCCGGCAACTTTGCTTTTGCCTTGGCCAGCACCTCGTCCACCTCTCCAGGTTTGTTTTCCTTCTCGTATGCCTCCATCAGGCGCACATACACGTACGGGTTGGAAGAGCCGTCCTCAATGGCCTTTTGATAATACAATATTATATTATCCTTTTCACCCAAAGACTCCAAGGCGTATGCATAATAGTAATACAGATCGCCATTCATGGGATATTGGGGCTTGTCCATCTCATACGAGGCGATACCTTTGGCCAACGTGTTTTTGGCCGCCGGATAATCCTTCGCGATCAGCTGATCCACGCCGCGAACCAGAAGCAACGGATAGAGTTGTTTCATAGCCTCTTTGGCAGAGAACATATCCATCGCCTCCGCATTAGCATTGATTTCCAAAGATTTGGCAAAAGCATCATACGCCTCTACCGGTGCATCCGGATACAATATCCGATATTGCTCGTCCTTTTGCTTGGCGCTGTACTCCTCGTTGGCCAGGAAATAGTAGATATTCCCCTTGTATAGCCACGTCTGGGCCTTTGTGGAGAATTTCTCATCCTGCACGCACGCATCAATCGCCTCCTTGGCCTTCACAAAATCCTTGTCATAATAAAAGTTGTAAGCTTTGTTCAGCGACGCTTTCTGGGCTTGCAGGCTCAGAAAGGCGATGAATATCATGCAACATAAAAACAGGCGTTTCATTGGCGCGGAAATTAACGGTCGTTAGATTCAACGTTTTCGGATTCGTTTAAAGGCTGTTCCTCGGGAGTTTCGTTCAAGTCTGTTATCTCAACGTTTTCATCATCAAACTCCTCGTCATCCTGACGCGGCACCACGCACACGGCAGCGATGATGTCATTCTTACGAAGGTCGATCAACTTGACACCCTGCGTATTACGTCCCAGCACGCGCAACGAATCCACATGCAGACGGATGGCGATGCCGGAGCGGTTGATGATCATCAGGTCATCATCGTCGGTCACATCCTTCATGGCGATCAGCTTGCCCGTTTTCTCCGTAATCTTGATGGTGCTGACACCCTTTCCGCCACGATGGGTGATGCGGTAGTCTTCAAGAAGCGAGCGTTTGCCGAAGCCGTGCTGCGACACGATGAGCACGGTACTGCGCGGGTTGTCGATGGTGAGCACACCCACAATGCGGTCATTTTCATCAGCCAAGGTGATACCCTTCACACCGGAGGCGGTACGGCCCATGGCACGCATCTCCTCATTCTCCTTGAAGCGGATGGCGCGTCCCGAATGGAGCGCGAGCATCATCTCGCTGTTGCCATCGGTGAAACGGGCGGCAATCAGGCGGTCGCCTTCACGCACATTGATGGCGATGATGCCCTTCTTGCGCGGGTGCGAATAGGCCTCCAGCGACGTTTTCTTGATGATACCCTTCTCGGTACATAGGAACACAAAATGCTGGGTGATATAATCGGGATCTGTTATGGATTTCAGATTGATGATGGAGGCGATCTTGTCATCCTCTTCTATCTGGAGGATATTCTGGACGGCGCGACCCTTCGAGGTCTTCACGCCCTCCGGAATCTCAAACACACGCAGCCAGAAGCACTTGCCCTTCTCTGTGAAGAAGAGCAGGTAGTTGTGGTTGGTGGCCATATAGAGATGTTCAATGAAATCCTCGTCGCGGGAACTGCCACCCTTGGAGCCTTTGCCGCCTCGGTTCTGTACGCGATACTCGGCCAGCGGGGTGCGCTTGATGTAACCCAGATGGGAAATTGTGATGACCACCTCCTCGTCGGCGATGGTGTCCTCGATGCGGAACTCGGAAGCGTCCATCTCAATGGGCGAGCGGCGTTCGTCGCCGTAGCGGTTTTTGATATCCTGCAACTCGCTCTTGATGATTTCCATGCGCAAATGCTCATCAGACAGCACATCCTGCAAATATTGGATCAGTTTCAGCAAGTCGGCATATTCGTTCTGGAGTTTCTCGCGTTCCAGTCCAGTGAGCTGGCGGAGGCGCATCTCCACGATGGCGCGTGCCTGCGCTTCGGAGAAATCCCAGCGTTCCATGAGGCCGTTCTGAGCTTCCTGCACCGTTTGCGAGGCACGGATGAGCGCGATGATGTCATCCAGGATGTCAAGTGCCTTGAGCAGGCCTTCCAAGATATGCGCGCGGGCTTGGGCCTTTTTGAGGTCGAACTGGGCGCGGCGGATCACCACTTGGTGGCGGTGTTTCACGTACTCCACAATCATATCCTTGAGGTTCAGCGTCATCGGGCGACCGTTCACAAGCGCCACGTTGTTGACACTGAAAGAAGATTGCAGGGAAGTCATCTGGTACAATTTGTTGAGGATCACCTCAGGCACGACATCCTTGCGCAGATCATAGACAATGCGTGTGCCATTGCGCTTGTTGGTCAGGTTCTCGATGTTAGTGATACCGACAATCTTATCCTCTTTCACCAGTTCCACCGTATGTTTAATCATATCGGACGGGTTGACCATGTACGGCAGGGATGTGACCACAATCTGGTTTTTGTTCTTGTCTGTCTCGATGGTGGCGTGTCCGCGCATCACGATGCGCCCGCGACCGGTCTGAAAAGCCTCCTGCACGCCACGGTAGCCGTAAATCTCACAGCCAGACGGGAAATCCGGCGCTTTGATATATTGGGAAAGTTCCTCAATGGAAATGTCGTTGTTGTCGATATAGGCGCAGATACCGTCGCACACCTCGCTGAGATTGTGCGGGGCCATGTTGGTAGCCATACCCACGGCAATACCGGCGGCACCGTTCACCAGCAGATTGGGGATCTTGGAGGGCAGCACGGTCGGCTCGGGGATGGAGTCGTCGAAGTTGAGCGTCATGTCCACCGTGTCCTTCTCAATGTCGGCCACCATATCCTCGGCGGACTTGCGGAGGCGCGCCTCGGTGTAACGCATGGCGGCGGGGCTGTCGCCATCCACGGAGCCGAAGTTACCCTGCCCGTCTACGAAGGGATAGCGCAGCGACCAGGGCTGTGCCATGCGGACCATGGCATCATAGACGGCCGTGTCGCCGTGCGGGTGGTACTTACCCAGCACCTCACCCACGATTCTCGCGGACTTCTTATACGGTTGGGAGGATATGATGTTGTTGTCCCACATGGCGTAGATGATACGCCGCTGCACCGGCTTCAGACCATCCCGCACATCCGGCAGTGCACGCGACACGATCACCGACATGGAATAGTCTATATAAGCCGTTTTCATCTGATTTTCGATGTTGACTTGTACGATTTTCTCTCCTAAAGTTTCTTCTTCTATCATCTTCTCGCTTTTTAGTTTAGCCTAAAAAATTATGTTTTAAATAGTTACAATTATTCAAAATAAAGCACGAAAATACGAAAAATTTTCGTTCCAGCGTCATTTTTTTGGCACTTTTTTTGCACAGGCAAACCGCTCAAGTTGGAAAGGAGAATTCGCCGGTCAACGACGTTCCTGTCCATTACAAATTAAATTGTATTTTTGCCGCAAATTTTTCACAGATGGAAATCAAGTATTCTGACGAAATGCGCTATGCCTTGGAAGAGGCACGGAACATAGCCATATACTATCATTCACCCAACATCGGCACCGAGCACGTCATGGTGGCGATTCTGCGTTACCCCGGGGAAAGCATGACGAAAAGTCTGTTCAACATCTACCGTGTAGATATGGACGTGCTACGCACCAAGATTGAGGAATTGATTGAAAGCAACGAGCAGAAGATGGAGAACACGCCCGAAACCATCCGCCTGAACGTTCAGACCGACAACACGCTGCGTTTGTCCTACCTCATCTCCAAGGAGTATCGGAGCGAGATGGTGGAATCGTACCATTTCATCCTGGCCATCCTCCGCGACGGGCGCAACGACTCCGCCAACGTGGTGAAGATGTTCCTCACGCGGGCCGGGCTTTCATACGCGTCGTTCGCATCGGAAGTGAAGAAAGAGCTGAACATGGATGCAGGCCGCACGGAAGCGATTGCCGATGCGGGCGATGATTACGACGACGAGGACGACCGCCGGACAACCGCGCGTAGTGCCAAGACAGGCGGGAAAGGTTCCGCCACGCCCATGCTGGACAGTTTCGGCAAGGACCTCACCAAGTTCGCCGCCGAGGGCAAGCTGGACCCCGTGGTGGGACGGCAGAAAGAGCTGGAGCGCATCGCCCAGATTCTGAGCCGGCGCAAAAAGAACAACCCCGTGCTCATCGGCGAGCCGGGCGTGGGCAAATCCGCCGTGGCGGAAGGCCTGGCCATGAACATCGTGAAGGGCAAAGTGTCGCGCACGCTGATGCACAAGCGCGTCATCAGCCTCGACATGGCCTCTCTAGTGGCGGGAACAAAATACAGAGGCCAGTTTGAGGAGCGGGTGAAGACCATCCTCACTGAAATAGAAAAGAGTCCCGATGTCATCCTGTTCATCGACGAGTTGCACACGATGGTCGGGGCGGGCAACGCGCCGGGCAGCATGGACGCCTCCAACCTGTTCAAGCCCGCCCTCGCGCGCGGCGAGATGCAGTGCATCGGCGCCACCACACTGGACGAGTATCGTGAATTCATCGAGAAAGACGGCGCCCTGGAACGCCGTTTTCAAAAGATCATCCTCGAACCCACCACACCGGAGGAGACCATCGAAATCCTGAACAACATCAAAGACAAATACGAAGACCATCATATCGTGCGCTATGGCGATGATGCCATCAAAGCATGCGTCACCCTGTCGAACCGCTACATCACGGACCGTTGCCTGCCCGACAAGGCCATTGACGCCTTGGACGAGGCCGGCGCCCGACTGCACATCCAGAACATCCACGTGCCGAACGAAATCCTGGAGGTGGAAAAGGAGATCGCCCATTTTGAGGAATTGAAGTCCCAAGCCATCACAGAGCAGCAGTACAACGCTGCCGCCGGCTACCGCGACCAGATCAAGCAACTGGAAACCAGTCTTTCCAACCTGAAAAAAGAGTGGGAGCAACAATCCGACCTGGAACGTCCCACGGTCACGGAGGACACCGTGGCGGAAGTCATCGCCATGATGACGGGCGTGCCCACGCAGCGCATCGCCAAGAACGAGAGCGAACGCCTCATGAAGATGGCGGACGAGCTCCAGGGGAAAGTCATCGGCCAGGACGACGCCATCATCAAAATATCGAAAGCCATCCGCCGCAACCGCGCGGGCCTGAAGGATCCCAACCGACCTATCGGCTCGTTTATCTTCCTGGGACCCACCGGTGTGGGCAAGACATACTTGGCCAAAATATTAGCCGAGTACCTTTTCGATTCGCAGGACGCCATCATCCGCATCGACATGAGCGAATACATGGAGAAGCACACCATCTCGCGCCTCATCGGGGCGCCGCCGGGCTATGTGGGCTACGAAGAGGGCGGCCAGTTGACCGAGAAGGTGCGCCGCAAGCCCTACTCCATCGTATTGTTGGATGAAATCGAGAAGGCCCACCACGACGTTTACAACGTGCTGCTGCAGGTGCTGGACGAAGGACAACTCACCGACGGCATGGGCCGGAAAGTCGATTTCAAGAACACCATCCTCATCATGACCTCCAACATCGGCACCCGCGAGCTGAAGGACTTCGGCACCGGCGTGGGCTTCAGCACGGAAGCCACCAAGGCGGCACAGAACAAGGTGGAACAGGGCATCTTGGAGAAAGCCCTCAAGACCACCTTCTCCCCCGAATTCCTGAACCGTGTGGACGATGTCATCTATTTCAACAGCCTCAACAAAGACGACATCCTGAAAATCATCGAGATAGAGCTGCAGAAAGTCATCCGACGGGTGGTCAATCTCGGCATTGAGATTCATGTCACCGACAAGGCCAAGCACTATCTGGCTGACAACGGATGGGATCCCAACTATGGAGCCCGACCGCTGCGCCGCGCCATCCAGAAGCATGTGGAAGACCTGCTGGCCGAAGAGATTCTCAACCAGTCATTGCCGCAAGGCACCGTGGCGGATTTGGACTACGACGACCTGCGCGACGAGATGGTTATCCTGAACAAAGAGGCATTAACCGAATAACCCGACCGTCATGGACTACAAGGACAAGCTACACGCCATAAACACGTTCATTTTCGATTTCGACGGGGTGCTCTCCGACGGCAAAATCTATGTGCAGCATGACGGCGAACAGGTACGAGCCACCAATGTAAAGGACGGTTACGCCCTCCAGTACGCACTCCGCAAGGGTTACCACGTTGCCGTCATCTCCGGCGGCTATGCCGAATCCATGAGGCTGCGTTACAAGGACTTCCCCGGCATGGAGATGTTTCTTAAAGTCAGGGACAAAGTGGAGATGTTTCACCAATACCTCGCCCAGCACCAACTGCAATCTGAAAACGTGCTGGTAATGGGCGACGACATCCCCGACTACAAGATGATGTTGTTGGCCGGGGTGAAAAGCTGTCCGGCGGATGCCGCCGAGGAGATCAAAGGGATTGCCGACTATGTATCCCATCGTCCGGGAGGAAACGGGGCCGTGCGCGACATCATCGAGCAGGTACTCAAGCTGCACGGAAAATGGTTCGACGAAGACGCATGCCTGTGGTAACAAGTAGTTAATAGTCAATAATTAATAATTAATAATTAACAATTGACATATACCATAGAAAGTATGAGGCTACGGAATCAAAATCACCCCCACTATTCACTATTCACTATTCACTATTAATTATTAATTGTTCATTATTAAAATTTTCCCATGGGCTGTTCATTTAGTATAATTCTGGCAATCCTAGGCTTCGCATACGGCGGGCTGGGCGGTGCGTTGGGCGGTTTTTTGCTTGGTGCGTTCATCGATGCCATCATCAACCGTGTTTCCGTCAAGAAAGGTCAGGCCACGCATTACTACAAGCCCCAGGATTTCACGGATGACAAGCTGATTCTGGCCGCTTACGTGGCCAAAGCCGACAACAACCGGCTATTGCGTTCCGAGATGGAGTACGTGCGGCAGTTTCTCCTTAAAGACCTTGGCAGCTCCGCTGTCCAATCAGCCATGCTCCGGTTCCGAGACATTCTGAACTCCGACATTGACATCGTCAACGTGTGTGCTGACCTCCGGCAGCACGCCACCATCTACGAAAAACTGATCATCCTGCAGTTCCTCTTCGGATTCGCCCAAGCTGACGGTTCCATGCGCCAGGAGGAACTGGACGCCATACAACACATCTCCGACCTGTGCGGCATTCCACGCAGCACTTACGAGTCAATCAAAACCATGTTTGTGGGCAGTTCCTACTACGGGGGCGGTTATTACGAACAACAGCAATATGGTGGAGGCTCGTCTTCATCATCGTCCTCCTACACCACCCGCACGGCCTCGGACAACGACTACCGGATTCTGGAGGTGTCGCCTGACGCCACCGACGAGGAGGTGAAGAAAGCCTACCGCGCCGCCGCCAAGAAGCACCATCCCGACAAGGTGAGCCACTTGGGCGAGGATGTGCGCAAGGCCGCCGAAGTGAAGTTCGCCCAAGTGAACGAAGCCTACGAACGCATCAAAAAAGCACGGGGGATGAACTGACACTCGTTCCTTCCGCACTATAAAATTCCTCAAATTTCTCACGCAACAAGTCTTCATCGTCAATCATCCGACGCAGCGTTTCCAGCCGTCCGGCGTTGGGCGAATTTTCGAACCAAAGGTGCAGATAACCGTTGCGCCCGTATTTCTCGTGCAGATGCTGCAACATGCGTGCGTAATGTCCCGCCTTGTCCAGTTCCGGATAATGTTCCATACCGTATTGCACAGTGCGCCGGATGACAGTGTCGGGGTCGATGAAACGATCGGCCTCTGCCACAATCCTACCATAAAGGGTGCGCGGTGCGTGACTGGCTGAGGCCCTATGGTCCTCCACCGCCTCCGCCATCGTATGCAATTGTGAATCCGTAAACCTCTGACAAAGCACTTTGTCTGCCAACATCATCTGCGCCGACACCAAGTGATGGCGTTCCCGTCCCTCGCACAACCCGATGTCATGGTAGGCGGCAATGGCATATACCATATCTGCATCCACCTCCATCTGCGCCGCCAACTCCATGCTCTGATGAATCACCATGCGGACATGATCCCTTTGGTGTGCTTTGTCAAAATGGTCGTACAACGGGATGATATTCTCTTCAACATAACGTTGAAGTTCTGTGTTAACATTTGGTTCGCAAACAGTTGCCATTTTTGAGGGTTTAATTTTTGAGAGTGCGAAAATATGAAAAAATCGGAACGCTCCTCACCCCTCCAGGCAACTATTCACCAATAATCTCCTTGTGGTTCAGCAGGATGGTCTTGGCCGTGCCCACCTTGTTGGAAAACTCAAACATCGACATGGCATACCAGCCTTCGTAATCCGGAGCCCAATAGCGAATGCCCGCCATGCCGTTGACCATGCCCCACCGCACCACATCGGAGTATATACTGGCCTGGCCCTGCTGGTCGTGCTTGTAGCCCCGCACCTTTTTATTCCAGCCGGCGAAAGGCCCATCCATCTTGCCCGACGGATAGGAAAACTCGCCGATAAACACGTGGAGACCGCATTTCTTGTTGATTCTCTTGACCGTTTTCTTCAAGAGAGCCTTTTTGTTCACCGACATGGACGGAGCGCTGGGATAATAGCTGATACCGGCTGTTTCCATTTCATAGCCATTATCTTTCATGAAGTTGAAGAATTTGGCCGTGCATCCCGCCGGGAAAACTACCGTGGCAACATGGGTTGAGAATTTGACGTTGGAAGCGTCAATGCCCAATTTTGCGTATGCTTTCAAAACACCCCGTTTCACTGCCGCGTAGGCTTGGGCGTCATGTTTCCAAACATGTTTCTTGAGCCAACCGCGTGCAAATACGGGAGCTGTGTATTTCTTGAGCGTTCCGGCCTTTTCCAGTTTGGGATCCACGGCCGTTTTCAGTCCCATGCTAATACCGGCAAAGCCGAAGTTGGCCTCGTTGCCGAGATTCCAATTATTCACAGTGCAGCCAGTTTTGAGAATCGCCTCAGCCACAAACTCCCCGTAGGCTTCCAACACCGTACAAATCTCATCCAGCGTCAGTTCCTCCCATTTTTTATCGTTCATCAAATAATTGAACTCAGGATATTCGTCAAAGCGCGGCGCCTGCTGCTTATCCATATCCATATAGGTGTAGGCGCACATGATCTCCGGATTGATGGGAATGTCTAATGCCGCCGCAATCTGGCACATGCGGATTCCCTGGTCGAACGTGTGGACGTTGGCGTTCTCGTCCGGCTCGCCGTCAGTGACATCCTCATCGGTCACATGGCGTTTGGTGGCAATGCGGACGTACATTTCTGTGGAACCGAGGTCGCGATAGATGGACTGCAATTCTTCTGGAGTTGTTGCCGTCCTGTCGCCCACGTTGAATTTGTATCCTTTTTGGAACTGATTCAAGGAGAAGGGACTCAGCGAGAGAGCCACCCGGAAATCCTCGGAGTTGTATTCTGCCGGAGATGTCTTTTCCACCTTATAAGGAATTGCCACAAACTGCAAAGCAAGCGTCTGCGTAACGGCTTGCACCTTCATTATATGACGGCTTTCCACCTCAGTACCGTTAATGGTAGCGTAACCCACGAATTCCATCTGGTCGCCAATGGCAGATGATTGTTCGTTGTTGGTGGGCGCCATCAAATCATTGGTCATCACCACGAATTCTCGTTTTTCGATTTTATTTGCGCCACCACCCTCGTTACACATCATTTTGATGGACGATGTGATACCATTCTGGCGCGCACTCATCACGTAGGTGCCTGCATGGGCAAGGGTGATACGGAAGCGCTGGATGCCTGGCTTGGGCATGTAATTATCCGTCAGCACAATACGTCCGTGCATATCGGCAACCATCAGCGTTACAGGCCCCTCTTCCGCCAGCGAGAGGAATACATCCGTGGAGGCTTTGAAAGGGTTCGGGTTATTATGCGACAGCTGCAGGGACGACACGGCTTGTTGGGACAAAAGATTTTTCGTCTCTGCCATGCCATTTCCTTTATCGTTCTGCAACTTCAAAATCGTGTCGGGCCAGAGAATGGTCTGCTGCCAGCCTTTGGTGTGGTTGGTAACGACCACGCGGTCCAATTGCACATAACGGTTGTAAACATCCCGCCCAGTAAATGTAACAGTTTGTGATACAGCGTAAAAGCATATCAGCACGAACAGAGAAAACGTAAAAATTCTTTTCATATCAAGCATTATTTAATGAGATGGCAAAATTACAGATTTTTAGCCTGATCAAAAGTTCCACACCGCACCAATATTGTTCATTTTTCCACATTTATTTCTAGTTTTATTATAAAAAAGGGTACTTTTGTAGTCTAATATCCATCTTATGAAAAAATATCCCCATCCATACAACAGCCATATTCCGATTTTCAACACCGACAAGGTGGACTCCATTTTAACACTTGACAACGATTATTTTCAAGTGGTTGAATATCAACCTAATAAGAATATATTTCCCGAATATTTCCGTATTGACCACTATGCGGTTGAGATACTCCTTGAAGGGGAAATGCTGTGTAGCATCAACCTTCACCGTCTGCAAGCCAAAGCCCCGTGTGTGATCACTTTGTTGCCGGATTTCGTGCTGCATGTGGATTCGGCGTCCGAAAACTGCAAGGCGTTGATTTTGGCGCACAATGACAAGTTCGCCGATGATCTGCAAATGAGCGACTACTCCTATCGTGCCAAGCAGGCGGCTATTGCCTATCCATGTAACGAATTGAAAGAAGAACAATTACAGACTACCGTCCAATATTTCCGCCTCTTGCAGAATATTTTACGACAACAGACGTACAATCCCAACACACATGACTGCACACTCAAACTCACCTGTTCGCTGTTCCATTATCTGCAAGGCAGTTTTTATGAATTATATCAGAGGCAAGAGGCTCTCTCCCGTGCCGAACAGTTGACGTCTGATTTCTTCGGTCTTGTCGAACATAACTATTTCATCCACAAAAACATAACATGGTATGCAGAACAATTGTATGTCACGCCCAAATATTTGGCCAATGTAATCAAAAAAACGACCGGCAAACCCGCAGGCTCATGGCTTAACGATTATATTATCCTGCGGGCCAAGACATTACTTTCCACCTCACGACTCTCTGTGCAGCAGATCTCCGACAAACTCGGTTTCAAAAACCAGTCCCATTTCGGCACCTTTTTCCGTAGAATTGCAGGCAAAAGTCCCATGGCATTCCGCAAACATCTCTAAAACGGTACGTTTGGACTCCTGCGTGCAGATTTGAAATCCAACGCACACCTACGAAGAAAAACAGTATCTTTGCTCCTCATTATGGTTTTTATTACTAACAAATGAAAAAACAACAACCAGTTATAACAACATATTTGCTATCAAGTCTTTGCCTGACATTCTGCCTTTTTTTGGGCGAATTTTTGTCTGCTCAGAACATCACCATTAGCGGCCACCTTTACGAGAAAGGCAGTCTGGAATCGCTGCCCGGCGGCTTGATTTATGAGCCCGTGTCGCAAAAGAGCACCACCACCAACAATTATGGTTTCTACTCGCTCACTGTTCCTTATAGGGATGGTATGTTTTTGGTTTTTAATAGTTTCGGGTTTGTCAACGACACCTTATGGGTCAAAGTTCCCGAGGACATTGAATACGATGCCCGGCTGTCGAAAATCACGATGCTGGAGGCGGTAAACATCACGGCGGAGAAGACGAACACCGAGCAGGTGAAGATGAGCTCCATCAAGCTTTCTACCAAGGAGATACAAAGTGTTCCCATGCTGTTTGGGGAGAAGGACGTGTTCAAGACGCTGCTGTTGCTGCCCGGCGTGCAGTCGGCCTCGGAGGGCACCTCCGGCATATACGTGCGCGGGGGCGGGCCCGACCAGAACCTCATCATCCTTGACGAGGCCACCATCTACAACGCCAGCCATCTGTTAGGCTTCTTCTCCGTTTTCAACGGGGATGCCATCAAATCGGTGGAACTGGTAAAAGGCGGATTCCCTGCGCGTTACGGCGGACGACTCTCCTCTGTCATCGATATTAACATGAAAGATGGCAACAAGGAAAGCTACCACTGCGAAGGCGGGGTGGGGCTGATCTCCTCCAATGTGATGGTGGAAGGCCCCATGATCAAAAACAAGGCTTCCTTTATGCTCTCCGGTCGCACCACCTACCTCGACTTGTTCCTGGTGCCCATCATGAAGATTGTCACGCATGGCGCGTCAACCGGCTACTACTTTTTCGACTTGAACGGAAAATTCAACTTCGACCTTGGGAAAAAGGACAAGCTGTACTTCAGTGCCTATTTCGGGCAGGACAAATTCCATCTTTCGGAGACGGACAACTACGGTTCTGTCGGTGAATACGACAAATACAAAATGGGACTTTTCTGGCAAAATGCCACCGCCACTGCCCGTTGGAACCATCTGTTCACCAATAAAGTGTTCTCCAATATGTCGTTCGTTTTCAGCGATTATACCATGAACACCTACTTGAGTTACAAATACTTCTATGGTGTCAACAATCCGGACAATGAAACGTTCAGCTCGGATTTCAAGTCTGGCATCCGCGACTATACGTTGAAATATGATGTCACGTACCAGCCGAACGCCTCGCACCATCTGTTGGCGGGGGCGGCGGTGACCTATCACGAGGCGTGTCCGAACGCCATCACGATGAAAGCCGACACCCTCACAATGCGGAATGTGGAAAAGAACAGAGGCTTGGAATATGCGCTCTATGTGGAGGATGAAATCAATATCCGCAACCGTTTCCGCTTTAACCCCGGCGTGCGCCTGGTGGCCTTTTCGGTGCCGCATAAGACTTGGTTCTCGCCGGAGCCGCGCCTTTCCATGAGTTTTAACATCCTCTCGAATCTAGCCTTGAAAGCCTCATACGCCATGATGAGCCAAAACATGATCTTGCTGTCCACCAGTACCATAGGGTTGCCCACCGACTTGTGGGTGCCGGTCACGGATTCCGTCCGGCCACAGCGTTCCCAGCAGGTGGCCTTCGGCATCCACTACGACCTGAAGAAACCTCGATTGTCGTTTTCACTGGAAGGCTATTATAAGAAGATGGACCATATCTTAGCCTACAAAGAGGGTTCCTCTTATTTCTCCAATATGCTTAATAACATTATCGATGAATCGATGCCGAGCAATTTCCAAAAAACGTGGGCCAACAACGTGACCAGCGGCAAGGGATGGTCGTACGGGGTGGAGTTCCTCGTGCGCAAGGAGGTCGGGAAATTCACCGGCTGGGCCGGATATACGCTGTCGTGGACGAAACAACAGTTCGACGAGCTGAACTTCGGGGAGCCTTTCTTCGCCCGTTACGACCGTCGCCATGACGTCTCCATCGTGCTGATGTACAGTCCCGTTTCGTGGGTAAACCTGTCGCTGTCGTGGGTCTTCGCCACCGGCAACGCCGTCACACTGCCCACCTCCATCTACCCGAGTGAATATCTTGACACATATCTTGATAATATCGGGACAACAGAGGATTTGCCATATTATTATTACGATTATATTGAAAACTATGGGAAGAAGAACGACTTCCGCATGAAGCCGTTCCATCATTTGGACATCGGTGTTCAGTTCATCAAACCGCACAAGAAAAACAAAGGGCAGAGCATCTTTGAGATTAGCATTTACAATCTGTACAACCATCACAACCCCTTCTTCTATTTCACCACACAGGAACCCCGTTACACCGAAAACGGCACCGAGATTGTAAATAAGATACAGCAAATCAGCATTTTTCCCATTATACCTACGTTCACATATCATTTCAAATTCTAAATTCCACAAACTATGAAAATCAACCGGACAATATCGCGAATTTTTCTATTATGCAGCTATATTATGGCATCCGTGTTTTTTGCTGGATGTATTGATGATGTGGATTTGGAAAACCAGTTCCATGAAACGAAGAAGTTGGTGCTGTATTGTCGGCTGTGTCCGCAGATAGACACCACCTACATTCTGCTGTCGAGCACCAAGTTGCTGTACGGCGGCGACACAGGGGATTTCCCAAACATATCAGATGCCATTGTGGAGCTTTCTGCCGACGGGTCGCAGTGGGTGCGTGCTTCGTACGACAACGAACATCGACGTTATCGGCTTACCCGTCAGGAATTTCCTGTGATGGAGGGACATACCTATCACATCCGCGCCTCCTATTCAGGATACAAGGACATCTCGGCCACCTGCACGGTGCCCCTGACGCATGACGTAGGACTCCGCTTTGATACGGTCTCGGTGACCAGCGATTCGCATTGGGGCGAGATTTACAACTGGCCGCACAAGGATGTGTATGTGCAGTGGCGTGATGTGCCGGGCGAGGAGAACGCCTACGCGCTGAAATCGTATCATAAAAGGAACATATTCCATGAAAACGAAGAAGGGGAATGGGAAATCATACAAGGTGGTTGGCAGTTTTATAGCGAATGGCTGATGGATGGTTCCGACGAGTATGAATATGTCTCCGATCAGGGCCGTGATGGCGCGGTGATGCGGTATATGTTCGATGTGGACCTCTATGAATATGATGAATGGGATGAAGATGAGGATGATGAGGATGAAGATCCGGCCCAATATTACCTTTTCTTCTTGGACAAAAGCTGCTACCTGTATGAGACTACGCAGACGGATAACAGCGGACTGAATTTCCTGCTTTTGGAACCGCTTCACGCCTACACCAACATTGAAAACGGCTTCGGCCTCTTCGGGGCGTTCAGCATGATGAAGGTAAAATAGTTGGCGACGGCCATCCCCTATTTATAGTTTCCGGCGTTTAAAATCCCCATTTATGAGGATAGCGACCTGCTATATTCTTTTTACTTTTGCGTACTGTTCCGTCTGCAAAGCGGAATCAATTCAAACAAACTGACAATCAGAAGAATACATAAATTATTAGTTGTTGTTTTATTATTGTTTTTCAGACAGGGGCGGCGTTTTTTCCGTCCCTGTTTCTCAAAAAAGAAAGATCATGTCACATCATCATCACGAACACGAACATCATACGCTCCCTTCTGAGTTGAACACGGCTTTCAAAATCGGCATCATCCTCAACGTGGTATACGTGCTGGTGGAGGCCGTTGCCGGACTGATTTTCAACTCCATGGGTTTGGTTTCCGATGCCGCCCACAACCTCAGCGATGTGGTCAGTCTGGCCTTGGCCATGATGGCCTTCCGATTGTCTGGGGTTGCCTCCAACCCAAAATACACCTACGGTTTCAAGAAGAGCACCATCCTCATCTCGCTGCTCAACGCACTGATTCTTTGTGGGGCTGTACTATTTATAATAATAGAAAGCATCCAAAAGTTGCTTCACCCGCAACCCATTGAAGGGGGCATCATCTCCCTCGTAGCGGCGGTCGGGGTGCTCGTCAACGGATTCACGGCCTACCTGTTTTTGAAGGACCGCAAGAAGGACCTGAACGTCAAGGGGGCATTCCTGCACATGGTAGCCGACACGCTCGTATCCGTGGGTGTCATCCTCTCCGGCATCGTCATCCATTTCACCGGATGGTACATGATTGATGCCATCATCGGGCTGGCGGTGGCCGTCATCATCATCTTCGCCACCTGGGATTTGCTCAAAGACAGCATCCGACTTGCCCTGGACGGGGTTCCCGAACAGATTCATTACGACGATGTTGTGGAAATCTTCGAGCACACGGACGGTGTGGTCGGGATGCATCATTTGCACATCTGGGCCATCGGCACCACGGAGAACGCCCTCACCGCCCACGTGGTGACAGACGACCTGCAAAACATGGAACAGGTAAAACAGACGTTGAAAACCAAACTAAAGGAAAAGGGCGTTGGTCATGTCACCTTGGAGTTTGAGACCTCCGACTGCGGATGTTCCGGCCTGTGCGAGGAAACCAACGTGCAAAAAGACTATTAGGACCTTCCCACCCCGATGCTGCATTATGTATTTTTCTTCCATAGATTCCTCCTCTAATTTTTTTTAGGAATCAACTGTTAAAATATACTTATCTCGAAAGAGGAACATCAAGGCACCACGAAGCACCAGAAAAACGATAAAAGAAAACCACAATCCATGGTTGCCCCATAGTCGGCTCAACAGGACATAGAGAATGAAGAAAAACGCCGTGGCCACGAACATAGTGTCACGCATGGCCTTGGACGCTGTGGCTCCGATATAGATGCCATCGAAAATAAAAGCTGCGAAGCCCGTGAGCGACACCAGCACAATCCAGAGCATGTATTGCATCGCCGTGTCCACCACCTCCCTGTCATTGGTAAGGATGGAGAGCAGAGCGCGTCCGAACAGCGCATACAAAACAGTGAACAGCATCGCCAGCCCGAGGCCCCACAATAGCAGCCGCCGCACCACATCCCGCAGGGCAATGCCATCGCGCGCACCCACGTAGCGTCCCGTCAGCGACTCGCCGGCGTAGGCAAACCCATCCATAATATAAGACAGCAACATGAAGAGCTGCATCAGCAAAGTGTTGGCTGCTAAAATCTCATCCCCCATAGCGGCAGATATATAAGGTATAAAAGAGAACACCGCCAGCAGACAGAGCGAGCGCAGGAAAATGTCAGTGTTGATCTTGAAAAAACGGACCATCTCGGCCATCTTCAAGCTTTCCTGCAGATTGATTTCTCCACGCATGTCGCCGTAACGGTACAGCCAGATGGCCACCGCCATGGCAAAGCCGCTGTATTGGGCAATGACTGTTCCCCAGGCCACACCCGCAATGCCGGCATGAAACACAAATACAAATAACAAGCTGCACACGATATTCACAATATTGAGCAGGATGGCAATCCACATAGGGGCTTTTGCATTCTGCATTCCTATAAACCATCCCTTGAGTGCATACAACCCGAGAGTGGCGGGTGCCGCCCAAATGCGGATATAGAAATACGTGAGCATCAGCTCGATAGTCTGCGGTGTGCTTTGTATCAGCTTTTTACACAATAAAGCGATGGGATATTGCAACGAGATGATCAACAGGGCCGCCGCGCCCGCGATAGCCATGCCGCGCACCAGCACATGGATACATTCGGCCCTGTCGTTGGCACCATACGCCTGCGCGGCGAGCCCGCTCGTGCCCATGCGCAGGAAACCGAAGTTCCAGTAAATCAGATTAAAGACCATCGTGGCAAGCGCGATGGCTGCAATGTAGCTGGCCTGCCCGATATGGCCCACGATGGCCACGTCCACCATACCCAGCAAGGGCACCGTAATATTGGTCACGATGCTCGGGACCGCCAGACGCAATATCTCCCTATTTCCCACTTCGCACCTTCTCTATGATCTCCTCCTGTTTGGCAGCGGGCATCGGCTGGTACTGGTAAAACTCCATGGAGTAGTTCGCACGACCTGACGTGATATTGCGGAGAGCTGTAGCATAGCCAAACATCTCCATCAGCGGGATGAAACCATCCAGTTTTTGGGATCCCTTGCGGAAACGGCGCATATTCTCAATGCGTCCGCGCCGCTTGTTCAGATCGCGGGTCACATTGCCGATGTAGTCGTCCGGGGTATTGACCTCGATTTTCATGACCGGCTCCATGATGATGGGGTTGGCCTTGCGGAACGCTTGTTTGAAACACTGCGCGGCGCAGAGCTGGAAGGCCATGTCGCTGGAATCCACCGGGTGGTAGCTTCCGTCCACCAGCACACAGCGCACGTCCACCACGGGATACTCTGCCACGGGGCTTTTCTCCATTGCCTTGCGCAGACCCTTCTCCACCGAAGGAATGAACTCCTTGGGAATCACGCCGCCCTTAGTGACATCCACGAACTCGAACCCCTTGCCGGGATTGGGCTCGAAACGGATGACCGTGTTGGCAAACTGTCCCTTGCCGCCGCTTTGCTTCACATGCTTGTAGGCTTGCTCCACCGTTGTGGTCAGCGTTTCGCGGAACGACACCGACGGCTCGCCCACGGAAATCGGCACCTTGAACTCGTCGCGGATACGCTCCACGAGGATTTCCAGATGCAGCTCGCCCATACCGGCGATGATGGTTTCTTCGGTTTCCTCATCAAAATGAGAATGGAACGAGGGATCTTCATTGCAAAGTTTAGCCAAGGTCTCGCCCAGCTTGTCTCGACTCTTCTTGTCCTCCAGGATCACCTTCATCTCGATGACGGCCGGCGGCACAGATATGGACTCCAGCAGAACGGGTTGCTTGTCGTCGCAGAGCGTTTCGCCCGTGCGGGTGAACTTCATGCCCACCAAGGCCACAATCTCGCCCGTGCCGGCCTCCGTGATCTCCTCACGTTCCTTGGCCTTGATGCGGAAGATGCGCCCCACCCGCTCGTATTTACCTCTGTTGGTGTTATATACGCTCATACCGCTTGTCAGTTTTCCACTGAAGATGCGGATAAACGTCTGCTGTCCCACGTAAGGATCATTGATAAGCTTGAACGCAAGCGCAGAGAAAGCTTCGTTGTTGGAGGGATTGCGCTGGATGATTTTCTCCTCGTCGTTGGGGTCATGGGCCATCACGCCGCCCAAATCGGTAGGCGACGGCAGATAATCCACGATGGCATCCAGCAGAAGTTGGATGCCCTTGTTCCGATATGCAGCCCCGCACAGCACCGGCGTGACCAACAGCTTGATGGTCGCGTCGCGAATGGCCTTTTTAAGGAGTGGCTCGTCAATTTCAGCATCCTCCAGATAGAGCATGGCGATGTCGTCATTATAGTCCGCCAGAATCTCAATCATGTGGCGACGTGCTTCCGTGGCGGCAGGGAGCAATTCGGATGGGATGTCCGACACGATTCTTTGCTTCTCCTGGAAGGTGATGGCCTTCATGGAGACCAGATCCACCATGCCGAGAAAGTCGTTCTCGGCACCGATGGGCATCTGGATGGGCATAGCATTGGCCCCCAGATATTTGTTCATCTGGGACACCACCTCCGCGAAGTCTGCACCGGTGCGGTCCATCTTATTGACGAAGGCGATGCGGGGCACGCGGTATTTTTCCGACTGATTCCACACCGTCTCGCTCTGGGGCTCCACGCCGCCCACAGCGCAGAACACGGCCACCATGCCGTCGATGACGCGCAGCGAGCGTTCCACCTCGATAGTGAAGTCCACGTGTCCCGGCGTGTCTATCAGATTGATTTGATGGTCGTTCCACTGGGCTGTAATGGCAGCGGAGGCAATGGTGATGCCCCGTTCCTGCTCCTGTTTCATGAAATCCATCGTGGCCTGACCGTCATGAGTTTCCCCCACCTTCCGATTCACCCCCGTGAAAAAGAGGATGCGCTCGGACACAGTGGTCTTTCCGGCATCAATATGAGCGGCGATGCCGATGTTGCGCAACTTTGATATCTGCATATTGTGATCAGGCTATTTTCTTGACCAGCGGCAATTCACATACTGGTACGTTGGATTTTCCGCTTTCTTATAAACAACGACAGCAGCATAGCAGTTTTCGGGCACATAGTTACCCAAATCAAAGGTGAACGTATGCGTCAATTCGGCACCGCTATCTCCATTCGTAAAGAGTTGCTCTCCGAAATAATCATTGCCGGAAGAGGCTTTCCGCACCACATAGTTATGAACGGGGTCTGCCTCATTACTACCTGTCTGCGGATAGTGCAAGTCGTCCTCCATAAGATAGGCCACGAGATAGAAATCATGGATGTTGATGATGCTCTCGTAATTGTGCGTCTTCACATAGACCAGCATTTTGCCGTCCTTGATTTCATGTGACACATCAAGGCCCATATAGCAGTACGTATTCAAGAGATTCTGGCAATATGACGGTGCCTGCGATTGAACATTATTTGTATTATTACCCACAAAGAAAGAGGGAACACCAGAATATGGGCGGTCAGACTTAAATGAGTTCAACAGAGATGTCGGGATAGCCTGTGGATCGCTGCCGACCTTCAAGGACAAACCGACACAATCACCGTTATTCACACATTGTCTCATTGTAGTCACGCCCCATTGGCCGCAATACTGACACCAGCTGCCCGTGTAATTGAACACCAATGCCCACGTCTTCTGCTGCGGGTTAAGATTGTCATACGGAGTGGGTTCCGGTTGCGGTTCCGGTTCGGGTTCCGGTTCAGGTTTACAAGCGGCTATCAAAACAGCCAACACCATCAAGAAATAAAATCTTTTCTTCATAATTCAAATATTTTAATATGTTTAAAATCCGTTTTTTAATAATTCTCGGCATTCACCTCAAAGAAAGACTGGGGATGGGCACAGGTGGGACAAACATCGGGAGCATTGGTACCCACCACGATATGGCCGCAGTTGCGACATTCCCACACCTTAACTTCGCTCTTGGCGAACACCTGGGCCGTCTCCACATTGTGCAACAGGGCGCGATAGCGTTCCTCGTGATGTTTCTCGATAGCAGCCACCATGCGGAATTTCGCGGCCAGCTCGGGGAAGCCCTCTTTTTCAGCCGTTTGGGCAAAACCCTCGTACATATCTGTCCACTCGTAGTTCTCGCCATCAGCGGCGGCGGCCAGATTCTCAGCCGTGCTGCCGATACCGTTCAACTCCTTGAACCAGAGTTTGGCGTGTTCCTTCTCATTGTCGGCAGTTTTGAGGAAAAGGGCGGCAATCTGTTCGTAACCCTCTTTTTTAGCTTTGGATGCAAAATAGGTATATTTGTTGCGGGCTTGCGATTCACCGGCAAAGGCCGCCTCCAGGTTCTTTTCCGTCTGCGTTCCCGCATACGGGTTGGTCTTGGCGGAAGCCTCGGCGGCAGTTTCTTCTATCAATTCAAGATCATCAATTCCCACGCCACAAACGGGGCATACGGGTTCCTCATTGTCGGCGATTTCAAAGACGACGCCGCAAACGTTGCATTTGTACTTTTTCATGTTGTTGTTTTTTTTTGTTGTTTTTTCTTTGTAATAATGTATAAACCGCAAAACGGCATCCCTATGAAAACGCCATTATACGGAATGGCAAAAATACATTTTTTTCATAAAACACACCCGTTTTTTTTTCGGATAAAACTGTATTTTTGCGCTTTGAATTTCAAACTGTGGGTATCACGATTCTCCATATCGACATTGAACGCATCATCACCACCCTGTCGGGATGGGTATGGAGCCCCGCTCTGGTGTGTCTTTGCCTGGGCGCAGGCCTGTTTTTCTCTCTGCTCACCCGTTTCGTGCAGGTACGGAAAATCCGGGAGATGATCCGACTGCTGTTTTCCACAGACAAGAGCCAGAAGGTCGGCATTTCTTCTTTCCAGGCCTTTGCCATGGCCCTGTCGGGCCGCGTGGGCACAGGCAACATCGTGGGGGTGGCCACCGCCATCGGGTATGGTGGACCCGGTGCCATCGTCTGGATGTGGATCATTGCGTTTCTAGGTGCCGGCTCCGCCTTTGTGGAGGCCACTCTGGCACAAATCTACAAGGTGAACCACAACGGCCAATTTCGCGGTGGCCCGGCCTACTACATTGAGCGAGGCCTGCGCTGCAAATGGTTGGCCATCCTCTTCGCCGTATGCTCCATCCTGGCCTGCGGGTTGCTCATGCCACCCGTGCAGAGCAACGGCATCGCCATCGCGTTCGCCAATTCCATGCGCATATCCCCTGCCATCGTCGGGCTGGTCACAGCTCTTATCCTCGGGCTAGTCATCATCGGCGGGGTGAAGCGCATCGCCCATGTGGCACAGATTGTCGCCCCGTTCATGGCCATCCTCTACATCCTGCTGGCCTTCGCCGTGCTCATCTGCCACGCTTCCGCCATTCCGGCAGTGCTGTCGGACATGTTCCGCAGTGCCATCGGCACCCACGAGGTGTTCGGCGGCATCCTAGGCAGCACCATCGCCTGGGGGGTGAAGCGAGGCATCTACTCCAACGAGGCCGGACAAGGCACCGGTCCCATCGTGGCGGGAGCCGCCAAGGTGTCGCATCCCGTGAAGCAAGGATTAGTACAAGCCTTTTCCGTATATGTGGACACGCTGCTCGTATGCACGGCCACCGCCGTCATGCTACTGGCCACGCAGACCTACAACGTCATCAACGCCGAAACCGGCGCGGTGCTGTTCCAGTCGCCCTACCCACTCGGCGAACCCGACGTTTCCTACACCTCCACCGCCATCGGCACGCTGCTCGGACCCAATCTGGGCAACATCGTCATTGCAGTGGCCCTGGCCTTCTTCGCCTTCACCACCATCATGGCCTACTATTACTATGCCGAGACCGGCATAGTCTATCTGTTCGGGAAAGGCCGGAAAGAGCACCTTGCCGTATGGATACTGCGCATCGCCATCCTCGTCGCCGTTTTCTACGGATCGCTAAAGAAAGCTTCGGTAGCCTGGAGTTTGGGCGACATCGGTGTCGGGGCTATGGCATGGATCAACATCATCGCCATCCTTCTGCTCTTCCCCAAGGCCATCCGGGCCCTGCGAGATTACGAAAAACAACAGAAAGAGGGCTATGAACCCTATTTCGACCCCGACAAGCTCCATATTGAAAACGCCGAATACTGGACCTCACAGACCCTACCCGAAAACGAGTCCACCCCTCCTGATGGAAACCCACCCATCCAAAGCTAGATATTTAAAACTAATACAATGAAAGAAAACGACTTCGACACTTTCGGAACCTGTTTTACGCTGACGGACTGGGGCGACACTCACGACGATGCCTTGGAGGGACGCGTAGAGGGATGTCCTGCCGGCATCTATCTGGATCCCGCCTTTATACAAGAAGAGCTGAACCGCCGTGCTCCCAACGCGGACCCGACGTCCACGCGCCGGCACGAGCCCGACACCGTCACATTCCTGTCCGGCGTAGATGACAGCCAGCACACCACCGGTGAGCCCATCCATTTCCGGATTCCGAACCGGGATGTACGCATTATAGAAGAGAACAGGCACGTGATTCGTCCCTCGCACGCCTCTTACACCTATTTCAAGAAATACGGCTTCACGGACAACGAATTGTGTGGGCGGGCATCCGCGCGGCAGACGGTCTGCCGCGTGGTCGCTGGCGCCATCGCCAAACTGATCCTGATGCCCTACAACATCACCTTCGGGACGGAAGTTCTCCGCACAGGCACGCCCGCGCGCGATGGCGACAGCGTGGGGGCGGTGGTGCGCGGGCGCATCCGCCACCT
>JAFZKY010000065.1 GCA_017551725.1 Bacteroidales bacterium | reverse complement strand
TGAGGAAGCCCTTGGCGACTACGCCACAGAGATTCAATCATTCGGCGATGGGGCTGAGTATTTTGGCAACGGCGAATGGGTTGGTTTGGATGATTATGAGTGGACCAACGCTGAGATGGTCATGGTCAATGTTACGGAAGACTGCACGATTACCTTGGCAGGTCCGACTGTCGACCCGAGCACCGTTGAAATCGAGATCTACCCCGAATGGAACTGGATTGGTTTCCCTGTCGATGTCGAGACGAACATCGAGGTTGCCATGGGTGATTTCGAGCCTATCGATGAAGACATCATCGCGAGCAGCACGGAAGGATACGATTATCTGGGTGAGTGGATTGATATTGAGACATTGGTTCCTGGCCAAGGCTACATGTACTATTCCAACAGCACTGAGACAAAGACACTGGTCTTCCAGGCTGGAGCAAAGAAAGCTCGTAGCAGCGTCAAACCTATCAAGGTCATGAAGCCGATGATGGTCAAGGAGCTGGAAGCCAAAATCAAGTAGGCACTCGACCTATTGAATCATTCAAAAATAATAAAGTAGAAATAAGTAACATTAATTAACAACAAATAATTAAGAAAAAAATGAAAAAAGTATTAGTATTTCTTTTGGCATGCTTTGCATGCACTGCAATGTTTGCCCAGACCACATGCCCCTGGTCGCAGAACTCTCAAGGGTGTACCAATACCAACACCAGCTTTCGTTGCCAGCTTTACATCAATGAAGAACATATTGAAAATCCGACTAACTTCCAGATTGGCGTATTCGATCAGACTGAGACATGCCGCGGAACCAAGCAGGCGTCATGGGTCAACGCATATGGGTATTATTACTACAACATCACCTGCAAAGGCTATGCTGGATGTGAGTACCATTTCAGGATTTGGGACCTCGAGAGAGGTGAGGAACGTACGGATCTTGTCTTCAGCAACATTTCCGATTATACAGAGTTTATATGGCAGCCGGGTAACTTTTCCTATGGAACAGGCACAAACCCCTTCCCTCTGAACTTCAACATGGAGGCCACCGGCATCACAAAGGACATCATCGGTTACGAAGATGAAGGTGTCGAGGACATGTGGTACTTCCTCTCCTCACCGATTGGAGCAATCGAAGATGCAACCACGGTGACCAACCTGTTTGAAGGTGAATACGACTTCTACAAATTCGACCAGAAAGGCGACGCTGACGGCTATGAATGGATGAACTACGAGGCCGGCGAGTTCACCGGTTTCGAACTGGGCAAGGGCTACCTCTATGCCAAGCAAAACGGTTGCACCATCACCTTCAACGGAACTGCTTACACTGGCGAGATTGGCACCTTCGACCTGGATTATTACGAGGATAATGCCGATGATAACATGTGGGGCTGGAACCTCATGGGTAACCCCTACAACGAATATGCCACCGTCGACAAAGAAGGATACGTGATTGAAGATGCCGTAATGGTTCCCTACACGGACATGCTCGCACCTATGGAAGGTATCATGGTCAAGGCCAACGGCGAAGGCGAGAACATTACCTTCACCCCTGATGAAACTGGCGGTGTTGGTGGCGGAATAGGCGACTTGAAGGCCATGTTCGCCCTCAACGTGACCAGCGGTAGCAAGTTGGTTGACCGCGCCGTGGTTCGCTTCGGCCAAGGCGGCCAGCTGCCCAAGTTCCAGCTCAAGGAGAGCACCAAGGTCTACATCCCGATGGACGGCGAGGAGTATTCAGTGGTTCGCAGCGAAGGCATGGGCGAGCTTCCCGTGAGCTTCAAGGCCACGAAGAACGGTAGCTACACCATGTGCATCAACAGCAAGAACGTGAGCTTCGGCTACCTCCACCTCATCGACAACCTCACTGGTGCCGACCAAGACCTGCTTGCCAACCCGAGCTACAGCTTCGAGGCCAAGACGACGGATTACGCCAGCCGCTTCAAGCTGGTGTTTGCCACGGGCAACACCGAGGATGACTTCGCCTTCTTCAGCAACGGTAGCCTCGTCATCAACAACGAGGGCAACGCCACTCTGCAGGTGGTCGATGTCACCGGCCGCATCATCAAGTGCGAAAACATCAACGGCTGCGCCAGCGTCAACATCGATGCTGCCTCTGGTGTCTACATGATTCGCCTTGTCAACGGCGACAACGTGAAAGTCCAGAAGGTCGTGAAATAACCCTATTGTCTAACCTATTAAAAAACAGAACATAACAATGAAAAAATTAGCATTGACAATTGTAGTCGTTCTCGGCCTCGGCCTGACGACCTTCGCAAACACTAACGACGGCGGTCTGTTCCAACGCGGTGCCTCCGAACCCGCTTCCACGGAGTATTTCGGCTACCGTGCAGGTGGAAATCCCATGCTTCCTGGCGAACACGGTGGAAATGGTAACGCAGATGCTCCCCTCGGCAGCGGTGTTGCCGTTCTGCTGGGCCTCGGCGCAGCCTACTTCGTAGCTAAAAAGCGCAAGGAGGATTAAGCAAACAACCCTTCCTTTTCACATTAATTGACACTGAAACCCAGCGGCGCAAGCTGCTGGGTTTCTTTTTTTGCCCATTCATCATTGCGAGGTGGCGCGAGGCGGGTCTTCGAATCCCCCCTGCCCCCCTAAAAAGGGGGACGCGCGAAGCGACGCGGCGCAAAGCGACGCGAAAACAAGCGTCCGGCAGGCCTCCCCCTTTTAAGGGGGGCAGGGGGGATTCAATACACACCCAAACTCGGAAAGAACCTCTTACTCCTGATAATACACCCGTTTCACCCGCTGCGAAACGCGCGTCATGATTTCATAGGGAATGGTTTGGCAGGCACGAGCAATATCGTTGATGTCGTGCTCGGCATCGAAGATGACCACCGTGTCGCCCTCAGCAGCCTCCACATCGGTCAAATCGAGCATGCACATATCCATGCAGATGTCGCCGACAACGGGCACCTGCCGGCCGTTCACGTAGAACTTGCCGTTGCCGTTGCCCAAGAGACGTGAGAGTCCGTCGGCATAGCCGATGGGCACGATGCCGATGCGCATGTCGTGCTCGGCATGGCCATGGCGGTTGTAGCCGATACTGTCGCCCGCAGGAATGCGCTTAATCTGGTTGATGGTCGTCTTAAGCGACACCACGGGCTGCAACAAGCCCTTGTCGGCCTCGCAAGTCGACACGCCATACAAGCCGATGCCCAAGCGCACCATGTCGAACTGGTACTGCGGGAAGCGCGAGATGCCCGCCGTGTTGAGGATGTGACGCAGCACATGCGGGAAAGCCTCCCTGATCATCGCGCTGCCTTCCTCGAAACAATGGATCTGGCTCAAGGTGAAGGCATCCTCGGCAGGGTTGTCGGCCGTGGCCAAGTGCGAGAACACGCTCTTCACGTGCAGCATCGGGTTGGCCTGGATGCGGCGGATAAGCTCCGGCAGCTCGTCCAAGGAGAAACCTAAGCGGTGCATACCCGTGTCGAGCTTGATGTGCACGTTCAGAGGATGCGCCTCGGGCAAGGCGAGGTTCTCCATCGCCTTCTCGATGAACTCCAAGTTGCGGAAACTGAACACCTCGGGCTCAAGGTGGTACTTGATGATGTTGTCGTAGCTGTTCACCTCAGGGCTCATCACCATGATGGGCAGGTTGATGCCCGCACGGCGCAACTCCACGCCCTCGTCGGCGAAGGCCACCGTCAGATAGTCGACGTTATGGAATTGCAACACGTTGGAGACCTCGAGGTTGCCACTGCCGTAACCAAAGGCTTTCACCATCACCATCAGTTTGGTCTCAGGCTTGATCTTCGAGCGGAAATGGTTGAGGTTGCCGACCAAATGGTTGAAGTTGATCTCCAGCACAGTCTCGTGCGCCTTCTCCTGCAGCTCCATGCCGATTTGCTCGAACTCGAAGGCACGGGCACCTTTCAGCAGGATGGTCTGGTTGTTGAACTTCGAGAAGGGGAAATGCGCCAAAAAGTCTGGCACGTTGGGATAGAAATAACGCTCCATGTCGAACTTGTTGGCCTGGCGCGAGATGCCCTCGCCGATGCCAATCAACATGTCGACGCCTTTATTCTTCAGCAGTTGCGCAATCTCGGCATACAAGTCCAACTCATTGCGCCCGCTTTGCAGGATGTCGGACAGGATCACGACCTTGCGGTTGTGCTGGTGCTGCTGCTTCATCACGTCCAAGGCGATGGACAGCGAGTTGATGTCGGAGTTGTAGTAGTCGTTGATGATGGTGCAGTTGTTCATGCCCGCCTTGATTTCCAAGCGCATAGCGATGGAAGTCAGCGACATAAGGCGGCTGGCAATGAGTTCGGGAGCCATCTTCATCAACAGTCCGACAGCGATGCAGTGCATCGCATTCTCAATAGACGCCGCATCAGCAAAGGGAATCGTGAACAACAGCGGTGCGCCCTGATAGAGGCATTGCACCTGGCTCTGCTTCTCGCCCACCACGACCTCCTTCACAAAGAGGTCGGCTTCCTCGAACTTGCGACTCCAAGTGAACAGCTTCACCTTGGAGGACATCCCCGAACGCATCACCACCTGCTGAATCTCAGAATAATCCATGCAATAGACCAATGACTCGGCCTTGGTGAAGAGGTTCATCTTCTCGCCTACCTTTTGGGCATGGTTGATGAAATTCTCCTCGTGGGCCTGCCCGATGTTGGTGAACACGCCTATGGTCGGGCGAATCACGTCCTGCAGCGCCATCATCTCATCGGGTTCGGAGATGCCCGCCTCGAAGATGGCTAATTCGTTGCTTTCGTTCATCTGCCACACCGAGAGCGGCACACCCACCTGCGAGTTGTAGCTCTTGGGGCTGCGCACGATGCTGTAGTCAGGGCTGAGCAT
>JAFZKY010000064.1 GCA_017551725.1 Bacteroidales bacterium | reverse complement strand
GCGATCGTTCATCCTGAGAGAGGATCAAACTCTCCTTCCTAAATATTTTCTTTCTTTCTTTTTGTCTGTCCCGGCCTCATCGCTTGCGAACCTCAAAAAAATCCTTGAGTATTTGCTACATCTTTCTTCATTCTTTCAATGAACTTTTCCCAAATCCCCTCACCTCTCAGGACCGCTGTCCTTTCCCCCTCATTTGGGACCGCAAAAATAGTGCTTTGAAGATTACCTTCAGCACCGCCTACGTACTTTTTTTTGATTTTTTTATTATCTATCTGAAAATCAATAGGAAAAAATTTTATTACACATCATTTTTTTAGATAGAACAAGCTAAAAAGGGCCTTTTTTAGGCTATTTTCACCCATTTTTTGAAGGTCAAAAAAGGACAATTTCGGAGTTTTTTTTTAAAAGTTGCGAAAAATCGATCATCAAAGAGCCCCGTTTTTTTGAAAAAACAGGATGAGAAAAAGGGACAATCCGGAGGGTCTCCAAAAGAATCGCTTTCGGCAACGGGTTTTTTTGTACTTTTGCCGCCCTTTAAATGAAGAACGTGGAAGAATTAGACCGTACTAGAGAATTGGAAACCGAAGGAATAGGGCATCTTTTGTGGAAGTATGCCCTGCCTGCCGTCATCAGCCAGATCATTGCCTCTATATATAATATTGTAGATCGCATCTTCATCGGGCACGGGGTCGGTGCGCTGGCCATCGCCGGGCTGGCCATCACGATGCCCATCATGAACATCATCCACGCCTTCGGCTCCCTCATCGGGGTGGGTTCCTCCGCCCGCATGTCCATCGTGTTGGGCCGCAAGGATGTGAAATGGGCGGAGAAGATCCTGGGCAACAGCATGATATTCACCATCATACTCGGCTTCCTGTTCGTCACCTGCGGATACCTGTTCATGGACCGCATCCTGACCAGCTTCGGGGCAACTGCGGAAACCATCGCCTACGCGCGCGAGTACATGTACATTGTGCTGCCCGGTATGTTCTTCACCACCATGACGTTCAACCTCACGGGTCTGATCCGTGCATCCGGCTATCCCATGAAGTCGATGTTCATCATGATCGGCGGGGCTTTCATCAACATGATTCTGGATCCCATCTTCATTTTCGGATTGGACTGGGGCATTGCGGGTGCGGCCTGGGCCACCACCATCTCCATGACACTCACGGCTTTTGTGTCCATCCTCCACTTCATCCAACCCTCCTCCTTTATCCGGTTCAAAGCCCACGCTTGGCAGCCTAAAGGCTACATTTTCAGAAATATAACGCTGATTGGCATGAGTCCGTTCCTGATGAACGTGTGCGCTTCTTTCGTGGTGGCCATGCTGAACAACCAGTTGTTGCGCTACGGCGGCGACCTGGCCGTGGGGGCCTACGGCATCGTGAACACCTTCGCCAGCCTCATGGTGATGCTCTTCATCGGCATCTGCCAGGGCATGCAGCCCATCGCCGGCTACAACTACGGGGCCGGCCACGCCGACCGCCTCAAGCACGTCTATATGCTGACCATGAAAATCTGTGTGCTGATCGGTATCATCGGCAGCTCGGTGTCCTGCCTCTTCCCCGGCACCATGGTGAAGATTTTCACCTCCGACCACAACCTCATCCGCATTGGCATCCCGGCCATGCGCTTCCTGATGGTGATGTTCCCACTCATCGGCTTCACCATCGTGAACTCCAACTTCTTCCAATCCATTGACAAACCATGGATTGCCATCGTGACGAGTCTGTCAAGGCAACTCATCTTCCTGTTGCCGATGGCCTTTATCATACCGATTATTTTCACTCATAACGGCCTCAACGGGCTGACCGGTGTGTGGGCCGCCTGCACCATTTCCGACGTAATGGGAGCTATGCTGGCCGCCGCGCTGCTTTTCTCCCAGCGTAAAATATTCACGGACCTCACACCACACGAGCGCAAGGTCCGTAAAGAGGCCGGGCCGGAGGAGTAATCCCTCGCTACCCGGTTTTAATCATTCTCCTAAAAATTGAATTTCAATTTTGCATTCACACCCCAACGGTGAAGCGCGAACGGAGAAACGCATGACTGCATACTTTGGTAACTGTCGGCGGAAGTGACCAGTCTGTAATCCGTCCCTGCCGGTCTCATCACATCACTGTATATCATCCTGTGATAGATGCCGGCCACTTCGAGGGAAATGGTTTTTCCGAAAAACACCTGCAACCCGACCGTACCATACCCGTACATGGAATACAATGTCTTATCCGCCTCCACAGGCTTGAACGTGGTGTTCGGGAACCTGCCGAAATCGTAATAGCCGTTCTGATCCATCAAAACATTAAAATATTCTTCCCCATACAACCCGGAGAAAAAGACATTCCCCGTAGCATTGGAAACCTGTTGCACCACAAAGTCGTTTTGCAATCCCCCACCCACAAAAACGGAAAACCATTTTAAAAAGAACCAATCATAGCGCAGGCCAATGGGAAGCGAGACACTACGCCAGAGCAGCGACTCGTTGTAATTAGACACTTCAACCCGGCGAAGATATGGTGTTCCGTCTGGATCAACAGCATCATATTCCGTGGCGTAACGGCCTACATCAAAGAGCTGTTTGGTCTGGTGGTAACCCAGTGACAACTCCAAACTGAGACGATGGCGGTTTTTCACACACAACTGATGTGCCAGATATAAGCCCACCGAAAAATCCGTCATTCGGCATGACACATCCGCAAAATTCTTTGCAAACGCATCTTGTATCCAACCAGCCTGCTGTTTGGGCATTTTACCATAAAAATAATACGTGCCGGTGAATCCTAAAGAATTTCTTTTGGTTCTGGCCTTAACGAAAAAATGCCCTGCCGTATCACTTGGGAATATATCATACCAAAATGCAACACTGCCGCTCCTCTTCAGCTTATCAATAATACTGTTTTCTGCCAGTGTATAATGGTTGTCAATACGAACTCTTTTCCCGTCCAGGCCTTTTGCCCGTATCTTTTGAGGGCCGCCGTTCACAGGCTCATAGCGAACATAAACCGAGTTTTTCGCCCCGTCATTCTGAGCACCTGCCGTCAGCGACATATTCAACACCATGCAGAACACGGCGAGCACCTGTATCGTTCTCAATATCAACTTTTTCATAGCCATTAGAATTTTAACAGTTTAACAGAATACATTTGACCGCCAATGTTGACCTTCAGGAAATAGACTCCTGCCGCCACTCTTACCGAAACAGCATCCTGCACATTGTCGGTGCGGCCATATTCTTTCGACAACAACAGTCGTCCGTTCACGTCATAAAGTCCGGCTCCTATGTCATTGGGATTTGCAGCATTAACAGACAATACTATCCTATCTTGTACAAAATAAGCTTCTATCTTGTTGCCATCATAATCCTCCACGGAAACATCCGTGTTACGTCCATAATATGTTCTGTTCGCACAACTCAAACCATCCGGAACATCCACGTATGTCTCCACCCAGTAATCATACCTTGACGTGTCAATTCCGACATCGAACTGACAGTAGTTGTAATCTCCATTCATCAAGACTTCCTCCTGGATGAAACGATCCGCATATCCCCATTGATAGTGTACCGTACCATATTCCGATGTAACAGGTTGGCAAACCAAGATGTTGGAGTTCCCCTTACGACGAATAACGGTTGTATCCGGCGCGTAACTGTTCTGTATCTGCACCAGCATGGATGTGGAGGCCATACAACTGTTCCATTGGTCTTCCACCTGCATCGTCAGGAATACAGTTCCACTATCCGTTTCATGCAGCACCACCGAAGACACATTTTCAGCCCACGGAAGGTTATCTTTCAACCACAGGTATCTGTAGTTATTGTCGGATATGTCATAATAATAAGTAGCATACTGATTCTTGCAGATGACAGAATCTCCAATAATGGATGACATTGTGGGTTTTGGCAACACTGTCAAGGTGAGTTGCACAATGCTGTCGCAAGTTCCCAGACGAGGGATGGTGTCCCAGTATTCTCCAACACCAGCAGGAGGATTGATAACCGAGAAGCCGTCAACCATATAATCTTCACCTTCGCATATTGCTGCAGAAATATTGGCAAGAATCTCAAATCCTATTGTCAGGTGCAGCGTCACGACACTGTCGCAGTTGGCCGCGTTGGTCGTCACGAACGGGTAGTCGCCGCTCTGGGTGTACGTGCTGCCGTGCCAGCTGAAGCTGTCGCACGCGGTGACCGTCTCCTGACCGTAGGTCGTGTAGTTCACCGTCAAGTGCAGCGTCACGATGCTGTCGCAGTTGGCAGCGTTGGTCGTCACGAACGGATAGTCGCCGCTCTGGGTGTACGTGCTGCTATGCCAGCTGAAGCTGTCGCACGCGGTGACCGTCTCCTGACCGTAGGTCGTGTAGTTCACCGTCAAGTGCAGCGTCACGATGCTGTCGCAGTTGGCCGCGTTGGTCGTC
>JAFZKY010000063.1 GCA_017551725.1 Bacteroidales bacterium | reverse complement strand
GACGGTGAGGTTGAGCGTGACGACGGAGTCGCAGCCGGAGGCGTTGGCCAGCGTGTCGTAGTAAGTGCCCGACGACAGGTAGGTTCTGCCGTGCCATACGAGGCTGTCGCAGACCGTGAGGGTCTCCGTGCCGTAGGAGGTGTGTCCCTTGACGGTGAGGTTGAGCGTGACAATGGAGTCGCAGCCGGAGGCGTTGGCCAGCGTGTCGTTATAGCTTCCCGACGACAGGTAGGTTCTGCCATGCCAAACAAGGCTGTCGCAAACCGCGAGTGCCTCTGTGCCGTAGGAGGTGTGTCCCTTGACGGTGAGGTTGAGCGTGACGATGGAGTCGCAGCCGGAGGCGTTGGCCAGCGTGTCGTTATAGCTTCCCGACGACAGGTAGGTTCTGCCATGCCAAACGAGGCTGTCGCAGACCGTGAGTGCCTCCGTGCCGTAGGAGGTGTGTCCCTTGATTGTCAAGTGTAATGTTACCACCGAATCGCAACCCGCGGCGTTGGTAAACGTGTGGGTGGGATTCACAGCAGGCGTCACGGTGTATGTGCTGTCGTACCATGTGAATTTGTCGCAGGCTATCGCTGAGGTGTCGCCAAATGTGGTGATGCATGATGTACTTGTCACCGTCAATGTGCCGTAGGTCGTGTCTATCTCATAATTGAACGCTTCTGTGCCGTCGTTCAATGTGTAGGTAAATGTATTAGGACTACTTCCTACTGCAGTCTGACTACCCGTTACATTGGCCGTGAATCCTTGACCACAAACAAAGTCGGAATCCAATGCGAAGATGCGGTCGTTGGTAAGCGGATCGCCATCGTAAACTTTCGTGCTGTCTGCACTGACGAGGGTGATACGGCGTGGCGTCACCGTAAGAGTACCCCACTCAAATCTGGTTTCATCGTATGTGTAGTTCAAGAAGTTTTGCATGGTCATGCCAGGACAGAGCGACATATTATCCCCGTCCAAGTAGTTGGTCTGGCTGCCCACATTTACAGGTGCCAAATCGTATCGGGTATGCATAATGGCACATTCGCCGGGGGCGAAACCTGTGCCAAGGGAACCATTGTCAATCACTTCTACGCTGTCGTAAACAAGCGGGTCGCAGTTGTACATTCGGGTGCTGTCCAAGGTTCTGATTACCAAGATACGAGGCACCACCTGCAAGATACCCCATATAAACTCATCTTCGTTAAACGAGTAGTTCATGATATTTGTACCTGGCAAAATAATGAAATTAGGATCCAGATAGTTGGTTCGGGTACCCACATTCTTAATCCAGCTACCAGTGTGAACAATGACACCTTCACCATTGGCAAATCCGTCACCGAGTACCTCCACTTTATCGCAACGGAGCGTGTCACCATTGTACATCATGGTGCTGTCCAAAGTGCGCAACACGATGTGTCTGGGTGTCACGGTGAGAGTGTAGTCGCAGTAAACCGTATCGTAGCCACTGTGCGAGGCGCGCACCAGCACCTCTTTCGGTCCATCCATCACATTGATGATGGATGGGGCTGTCTCGCTCCAGCTGATACCATTGTTGTCGCTATACTCAATCTTGATGACATCGCCAGCGTTCACGCCTGTGGCGGTGGCTACGGGCTGTAGCTCGCTGCCGTCGTACATCTTGGTGGCATCATTTGCCGATGGACAAATCAGCGTGATGGGCACTCCCTGGGTTACACGGAGGGTTCCTTGTGCGGTACTGATAAGGTAATTGTTGGCATTAGTTCCACTGTTGAGGGAGTAGGTGAACGCGTTGGGGCTATAGCCTATCTCGGTCTGGCTTCCAGTCACATTGTAGGTGGCTCCTTCGCCAGCGGCAAATCCGTCGCCCGTCATAAATACAGTGTCGTAAACGAGCGGGGTGCCGTCGTAGGTCTTGCTGCTGTCGCCAGTGAATAGCGTAATGCTACGCGGTGTCACGGTAAGGGTACCCCATAAGATGTTTTCGTCCAGCTCATAGTCGTTCATCTGGATTCCACCCAAGAATTGAATATCGGACATGCTGATATTATCAAAGTCAATGATATTGAGGCAGGAACCTACGTTTGTTTGGCTGGAGGTCAAGTGGAGAACAAGTCTCTCGGCTCCCACGAAGCCATCGCCGCCAACCATAATGGTGTCGTAAGTAAGCGGGGTGCCGTCATACATCTTGGTGCTGTCACCCGTGGCAAAGACAAGTGTTCTCGGAGTTATCTTCATGCTGTAAGCACAGTAAACCGTGTCATAGCCTGGGTAAGTGGCGCGTACATACACATCAAGACCGTCACCGCCATTGCCGTCATCATTCACATGCGTGAGTAACGGGGCGGTTTCACTCCAGCTGTCACCGTCAAGGCTGTACTCAATCTTGATGTCGGTGGATGCCAGACCCGTGGCCGTGGCGGTAGCTACTGGCTGCAAGGGAGTGCCATCGTACTTTTTGGTTCTGTCGGCCATGGCAGGACAATGCAGGTCAATGGCAGGCCCGTCGGTCACGGTGAGGATGCCGTAAACCCGGGTTATTTCGTAGTTGCATGCTTTCGTATGGCTGTTGAGGGTGTAGGTAAACTCGTTCCGGCTGACGCCTGGTTCGGTCTGCTCGCCGGTGAAGTGGGCAGTGAAGCCTTCCGGACCCACAAAGCCATCGCCGTTGGCGAAGCCGTCACCACTTACATAAACCTGATGGTTGGTGAGCGGCGTGCCATCGTACTGTTTGACGCTGTCGCCACTGGTAAGGACCACTGTCCTTTTCCATACATAAAGTTCGCCCCATTCCACATCATCAATAACATAGTCACGCATAAGACTTGCCATCGTCAGTCCACCGTAGAATTCGATAGATTCATCATCAATATAATTGTAGCACCAGCCCTCGTCAAGCTGATATCCAGTAAATGCGGCGGTGAAGCCCTCGCCAGGAGCCCAGCCATCACCACCAACGGTAATGGTCGGATTGGTGAGCGGGTATCCGTCGTACATTTTCTCTCCGCTACCAGTGGAAATGGTGATATGTCGCGGTGTCACCGTGAGATGTCCCCATGTTATGTCATGATCTGGATCAAAAGAGTAGTCGGGGAGTAAAAATTCACCTTGAGCAATGTTAATAGGAATTATTCGAAGACCTCCAAAAATGGAGATGGTGGCAGGGTTGATGTAGTTGATGGAATCCGGATCTCCAACATGTACAACTTTTCCCATCAAATCAGCGGTAATACCTTCACCAGGAGCAAAGCCGGCACCGCCTATGATAATGGAACTATTGGTGAGTGTGTCACCATCGTATATTTTGGTACTGCTGCCGGTGGCCAAGGTGATAGGTCGCGGCGTCACGGTCAGCGTATAACCGCAATAAGCTGTGTCGTAGCCCATACGGATGGCGCGCACCTCCACGGGAAGTCCGAGAATATCATAGCCGGGACTCCTCAACACATGAGTGATGTACGGAATGGTGTCGCTCCATGTCAAACCGCCGTCCACACTGTACTGAATGGTGTCGATTACAGCACCGCCGACACCTGTGGCCGTTGCCATGGGTCGCAAGGGCGTTCCATCGTACATCTTGGTCACTGCCGTGTCAGCGGGACAGCGCAGAGTAATAGGCATGTTTCGGGTTAATGTGAGGGTACCATAAACCGTGTCAATTTCGTAGTTGATGGCTTTTGTGCCTGGGTTGAGAGTGTATGTGAAGGTGTTCGGACTACTGCCGACACCGATTTGTTCACCGGTTACATTGGCGGTGAATCCCTCACCGGCAATAAAGCCGTCGCCATGTACGAAGACGGTGTCGTAGGTGAGCGGGGTGCCATCATCCTGTCTGATACTGTCACCGGAAACAAGTGTCACATGTCGTGGCGTCACATAAAGGGTGTCGATAATCAGCGAGGTTGACATGTCGAAATAGTAGTCATGATCAAAGTCCGGGAATCGTCCACCAATAAGTTGTATGTGTGAGAAGTCCATGTCAATCATATTGGGACATTTCCCCACATCCCTTTGGCTTCCAATGGTGTGAGTCATGACCTCTTCGCCAGGTGCGAAGCCCATGCCGCCTATGATAATGGAATCCATAGTGAAATCGGTGCCGTCATACATCCGTGTTCCGCCAACGGTGGTGAGGGTGAAGGGTCGTCTTTTCACTTGCAGCGTGTACTTGCACCCCGTTGTCTCATGTCCTGGAGCTGAGGCCTGTACCATGACAAAAAGACCGTCTCCATGGTTATGATCATCATACACGTGAATGAGGTAGGGAACGGTGTCACTCCAGGTAGTACCATTGTCCACGCTGTACTCAATATGAACGGGAGCACCGGAATTTCCTGTGGCTGTGACTATGGGCATGAGTTTGGTGCCATCGTAATACTTCCATGTGTCGTCGTCATCGGGACAGTTGATGGAAATACTATAACCATACACCCTGAGGGTTCCAAAATTTGTGTAAATGTTGTAGTCACTGGCTTCTGTGTTGCTGTTGAGGGTGTAAGTGAATTCGTTGGGGCTGCTGCCCACATCGGTTTGGCTTCCCGTTACATTGAAGGTGGCTCCCTCACCATCCACAAATCCGTCCGAATATATATGTACATTGTGGTTGGTGAGCGGCATACCGTCAAAGTCCTTGCTGTCGCTTTCACTTTCGAGAGACACATTTCTCCTATACACTTGGAGCCTGAAACTTGTACTCGCTGTGTTGTAGTTCGGATGTGTGCCGCGTACCCGTACATACAACCCATCCCCATTGTTGTTATCGTCTAACACATGGGTGAGGTAGGGCACTGTGTCGGTCCAGGTGGCACCATTGTCAACGCTGTATTCCAGGTGAATAGTATCGTTGCTGCTAAGCACATTGTGGACCGAGACTTCCGGATACAGCGGAGTGCCATCGTACATCTTGTATCTGTCGTAGGCAGAGATCCACATAGAAGAACTGGGCCTTACACTAAGGGTGCCATAATTTACTGTTACACAATAGTCGGTATCCTTATCGCCTGCTGGGAGAATGTAGTCGAAAGTGTTAGGGATGGTATCCACATTAGTCAGCCCTGCGAAATTGCTGAAGACGGGATACTTTCCAATCATATAATAGTCATGATGTACGCCATCTATCAACACGTCAATGGCAGCACTATTCCAGCCATCAGAATAGAGGTCATGCATGTAGAGTGTGTAAGTACATGAGTCAGTTGAGCCTGTTGGACATGTTGCCGTGTAGAATATTCCTGATGGATGAGAATCGTAAGTATTTACGGTATGAACAATGGTTCCTTGCGGATCAACAATGTTGAAGGAACATTCGTTATCATAAGAGCCTTTAACCCACGAGAATGCAATCTCTTGACCGGGGCCTACGGATATTTGGGCGGTGTCGTCTTGGCTATAAGAACCATAGTAGGGCCACCCTGAATAGCTTGCACCCTCGTATCGCAACTCAGTGCCGTCGTAATATTTCCAGTTGCTGTAACTGGTAACTGTCAAATTCCTGCAGTTTATCGTCAGTGTGTAATTGCAGGGGCTGTTGTTCGCGATATAGTTCGGATGAGATGCTCGTACCTGAACATTCAACGGGCTTTCATCCACATGGGTGATGCTCGGTGCGGTCGTGCTCCAAGTGTTTCCTCCGTCGGTGCTGTACTCAACTAAAATGGTGTCGCTGCTTGAGCCTTGGCCAGACCATAAGGAGGTCGAAGCTGTTCGCTGAAGCGGGTTGCCGTCGTATGTCTTTGACGCGGAAGACGGACAGTATAGGGAGAAGTTTGCCTGCTGCACACTAAGGGTTCCGGTATCTACCGTTATGCAGTAGTCTGAAGCCTGTTCTCCTTCGTAAAGGGTGTAGGTGAAGCTGTTGGGAATAGAGCCTGGATTCGTGATACCAGGGAACCCGCTATAAGTGGCGGCTCTATAAACATAATCTCCGTAATAAACAGTGAAAGAAGAATTTTGGACACCATCAACAAACACATCGATAGAGGCCCCCTCCCAACTGTCATACTTGTCTCTCATGTTGAGGGTGAATGTACATGGCTCTGTATTGCCTGTTGGACAAGTGGTGGAATAGAAAATTCCTGCAGAAGGATTATCGTAAGTGTTTACGGTATAAACGGCGTTTCCTTGTGAATCAACGATATTGAAGGAACATTCGTTGTCAGAACTGCCGTCAACCCATGAGAATGCAATTTCTTGGCCGGGATTGACAGACACTTGGCCGGTGGCTCCATTTTCTCTGATCCATCCACTTCCTCCTATTGTGACATTCTCGTTGCGTAGCTCTGTGCCGTTATATGCCCTGCTGCTCGTACCGCTTTGGAGTGTTATCGGACGACAAGTCATGGTCAATGTATAGTCGCAATAGGTGGTGTCAAAGAAATCGTCAAGGGCACGAACCAGAACAGGAAGAGGACCTTCCTCCACATGGGTGATGCTCGGCGCGGTTGTGCTCCAAGTGGCACCGCTGTCTGTGCTGTATTCGATTTTTGCGGAGTAGTTGTATGCTGGGGATCCGTATGGGAAACTGGCAGTAGGTTGCAGCGGGTTGCCGTTGTATTCCTTGGTGGTTTCTGCCGCGTCAGGGCAGTTGAGGTCAATGTCGCCTTTTGTCACCGTGAGAGTCCCATAATTCCTTGTGATGCAATAATCTTGATAATACCATCCATATTCGCCCGAAGGATAGCTGACACCGAAAGAGTTTTCTGTGGTGCCTGGATATGTGATGGAAGCGAAATAGTTGTAGGAACCCTCATGCCCGGGAACCCATCCGTCTCCACTTACAGCGACAGAGGCGTATCTCAGTGTACTGCCGTCAAACTTTTTGGTGCTGTCGTAGCTGGTGAGAGTTATCTGGCGGCAGTTTATCTTAATATAGTAATTACAGTATGCGGTGTCGTAAGCAGGATGCGAAGCGCGTACCTGTACGGCCAGGGAGTCTCTGTTGTCCCTTACATGGGTGAGTCCTGGCGCAGATTCACCCCATACGAGATTGCCATAGTAGTTGGGGGCTCCATACTCAATCTTGATTTCGTCGCCGCTGGCCACACCTGTGGCTGTCGCCAAGGGCCGGAGCGCAGTGCCATCGAATAATTTTGCCGTATCATGGGGACAGGTGAGTGTGAGGTCGGCCTTCTTCATAACCAGTTTGCCTGTATCTATGGTTATGCAGTAGTCGGAGGCAAGCTCGCCATCGGCCAGGATGATGTCAAAGGTGTTGCGCACACTGTCAGGCAACGTCAAGTAAGCAAAGTTGGAGTAAGTGGCTTCCTTGCCCACTATCCAGCTGCTGTCGGAAGTCACCGTCACCATCGGTGCCTTCAGCGTGTCGCCATTGTAGATTATAGTACTGTCCGCACTCTTCAGGGCGATTTCGCGGCAGGTGATATTTATATAATAGGAACAAGTTCTCTGAGGACTGTAGTTCGAATTGTTGAGGGTTTTCACATCCACACGCCAGAATCCTGTATGCGTGAACGACGGTGCAGTGTTTTGTGTGGATTTGAGGAGGTATTGGTGATAAGTTATGTAATTGCCAGAAGACCAATATCCTCTAACGGTATCTTTATACACCTTGTACTCAATCTGAATGGTGTCACCGGGAATACCTGTAGCGGTGGCTGTGGGCTGGATAGGAATACCGTCGTATATCTTGGTGGTGGTGTCCGGTGGACAAGTGAAATCAATGGTGGCTGGTTTCAGGAAGAGAAGTCCGGTATTAACAGTGATACAGTAGTCGGAACTGTCCTCTCCCGCCGCAAGATGGTAGTCGAAGGTGTTGTTGACATCGTAGTAGCCAACGTAAGCACTATATGCGGCATTGTAATTGGATGAATATCGGTAGTAATATTCGCCTTCCGAAACGTTTGTGATGGACGCAAAGTTGTCGTAGGTGGCCTCCTTGCCCGCAATCCATCTGTTGCCGCCTACATGGACGGTGTCACTCATAAGTGGGGTGCCATCGTAAATCTTCGCTCTGGTAAGAGAGGTCAGGACCACACTCCGGCAGCCGATATTCAGGTAATAGCTGCAATCTATCGGTTCGTATTTCGGATGTCTGGCACGAACCCTCACTTCAAGCATGCTTTCAGACACATGGGTGATGCTTGGTGCCGTGTCGCTCCATGTCAATTCCTGATCAACGCTATATTCAATTTTGACAGTGTCACCGTTTACTACATTGCTGACTGTTGCATGAGGTTGCAAAGGCTGGCCATCGTATGTTTTGCTCCGGGCGCTTGACGGAGGACATGTCAGTGTGAACATGGCCTTGCTCACTTTCACAACCACCTGCTTGGTTACACTGCACGACGGAGTGGTTCCGCTACTGGCAGTGAACACTATTGTATCAGAGCCCGGACCCGGTGGAGTGCCGGTAATGGAGTGTCCATCAAAGCTGTAATATGCGGGGATTGTGGTGTGCTCAAGAGAACCATACTCCCCAGCGATTGTTATGGGAGTAATGGACTGACCGTAAATGATCGTTTGTGAGGCTGGCGTGATGTCAAGGCTTACGGGCGGAATAATGGTAAGTCTCAAGGAAGTTATCGAATCCTCTCCAGAGGAGGTGGTGTGATGGAAGAGATAGGTTCCCGTTTCAGTACCCGCATAGAAGGTGGTGTCATTCCATGTGAAAGGCAGATCGCTGGCGCAAATGGTAGTGTCTTTATTGGTACACTCCATCAAGGATACCATCACAGAATCCGTGATGGAACATCCATACTCATTGGTAACCGTCATATAAACCATATCCACATCGGTCGGACAGGTGGTTTCGTACACAAGTCGCGTCGTTGGAAGGTAATGACTGTAATATATGACGTCGCCCAATGGATTGACAATATCGAAGGAGAATTGTGAGAGTGCGGTGTTGTCGTTAGACGTATAAAATGATAGCTTTTGGCCATGACCGACAGATATTTTGTAGGAAGCGTCGTATGCTTTTGTGGTATAGGTGCCACCATCTACACCATCCACCGTTACTCTGATGCCATAAAGGCCATTAACCCAGCCATTGTAATTGTTGCTATACAAGTTGAGGGTGTATTCACACAGGTTGGAAATCGGACAACTGGCGGTATAGATGGCTCTACTGTCACTATATTGGTCTGCATAGTCATTAGCATATCCATCCCTTACAATGTCCCCCTGAAGATCAACGATTTCGAAGAAACAGTCACCTTGAGAGCACTTTAACCCAGAGAATGAAACCACTTGGCCGGGATTGACTGGAATCGGATAGGAAGCGTTATAATCATACGGAACAGTATAATTTTTAGACACGCCATCTTTAGTAACCTTGACACCGCCGCCAAACGAGCCGGAATAGGTGCTGGACAGGTTGAGGGTATATGTACATTCGCTGCATGAAGTGTAGAAGAATGGTCTCCCTTGATTGCCACCCTGTGGGAAATCACTTCCCTCACCAATAAATATAGTATCTCCCTGTGGATTGACAATTTCAAACCAACAATAATTGCCATAATTGTTATTATATGAGGAGTAACCCCATTCCCAAACGAATGAAAGTACCAGATCGGAATTGAGAGCTATCGGATAAGAAGCCTCTGTGGAGCCCTGTTCAATGGTTAAGGTGTCAACGGGCACATCATCTATCAATACTTTGATGGCATTTTGGCCGTAATAAGAATTGGTCCAGGAATCATTATACGCGCCATGCAAATTGATGGTGTATATGCATGTGTCAGGTGCAGTCGTCGCCACGGGAAGACTTTGTGGCATGGCGAGCGTTGTGGTAACGGTTGACGAATGCGAAATGGTGTCACCGGCACTGTTCCACCACACATACTCGTAAGGCGGTGCGAGTGTTGGACAACTGGCCGTGGTAAAAATGCCTTCAGCTAAGTTATCCGTGCGTGCTTTGGCAAAAATGGTATTCCCCTCCGAATCCGTGATTTCAAATGAGCACTCGTTTGGATAACCTCCTTTAGTCCAAGAAAATGCATATTCTTCTCCATAATAGGAAGTTATTTGATAGGAAGCGGAACTTCCAGATGAAATTGTAAATGTTTCACTCGGACTTGTCGCACCATCAACATATACTTTGATGGCAGCGTTATTCCAGCCGTCACCGTAGCTGTCATGCAGGTTGAAGTAAAAAGTACATGGTTGAGGAATTCCTGCAGGGTTGACAGATAAGTCAAAAGGTGTTTCGCTACACACTTTCGCAACATGGTTTAATTGGAAATCAGGCAGCGGTAATATGGTCAAATGCAGGTACTCGATGCTGTCACACCCCCAGACGTTGGAACTGTATAAAGTTCTGGACTTGACCCCCGATGTTGTGTAGGTGGTGCCGTACCAAGTGTAACTTCCGCAGGCCGTGACGGTGTCGCGCCTTACTGTTCTGGGCAGCACGACGAGGTTCACTTTCACTACCGAATCGGTGCCAGTGGAAGACGTGAAGGTTTCAGAGTACAATCCGCTTACAGTACCACTTGCGAAGTAAATGCCATGCAATGTTTTGGGCAATTTGTTGGCACAGATGGTATCCATGTAATAGTCAACAAGGTTTATGGTAACCGTGTCAACCGTTGAACATCCGTAAGCATTGGTTGCTTGCACATACACTTCTCCCGTTCCTGCCGACACTCCATCGGGCAGTGTGAGCGTCGTGCTTGCGGAGCTCGTGTACGAGAAGGTGTCTGTCGCATTATGCCACCATACATATTCGCATGGAGAGTTGTCAATAATACGGATATCGTCAACCCATACTTGGTACTCACCGATGGTGTCGTTTTTGTACGTGCTCAATTCCAAAGTGAATCCTGTGTTTTCTATATCATAGTTGAAAACAAAGGTTTGATACTCGGCTTCTCCCGTTTCTGTAAATTGAATGGTGTTTTTGATCTCTGGCAAGCCGGTTGGTTGCACATAAATGCTTAATTTTGATCCGTAATTTCCTTTTGCTCTTAACTCAAGTGTAAAGCCATGTGGGAATGCAGTTTGTTTTTTGCTGACTATGTATCCGTACGAACTCGCTCTTCCTATCCTGAAAGCAGTGTCCCCGATTGACCATGTCAAATATCTGGAGTTGAAGATGGTTCTTAGAGGCAGGTAATACTCGCTGATTAAACCATCCCCCAATCCGGAACAATCCTCGTGTACATAGTGGGTGGTGTCGCCGCATTGTTGGGCGGATGCGGACAACACAAAAGGTTCTCCGCTGGTAGTCAAGCTCGGATATTGCGTGATGAGTTCCGGGTAGGGCCGGAATAGCAGATGCAGGGTGATGATGCTGTCGCATCCCACCGCATTGGCGTGATCAAGCACAATTGTGTAATCCCCTTGCTCTGTATAGGTGTGGCCATGCATGGTGAAACTCTCATCGCACACGGTTATCGTGGTGTCGTAGTAGGTTTCGTATAGTACAGTGAGGGCATAGCCTATTACCGTATCAGCTCCTGTGACAGAGGAAGTGGTATGTATATAGTAAAAGCCGCTTACGGTACCTGCCTCAAAGGTGGTGTCGAAGCGCGTGATGGGCAATTCGTTGGAACAAATGGTTTCTTCGTTGCAATCATATACATTCACCAACACGGTGTCAGTGGTCTTACAGCCCGAACCGTTCGTGGCAGTCACATAAACCTCTTTAATGCCTTCTCTTTCGGGCAAATTGAAGTTCGCCACCGCAGTGTTCACATGAGAAATGGTGTCTGTCGTTCCCTGCCACCACACAAACTCACAAGGCGAATCATCTATAATACGAATATCGTGGAGATATGTACTTGAACCACTTGTGGTTAAAGTGATGATGGAAGTGTCAGTGGCTGCGTCAAAATAGCGGGTATAATTTGTTTTGGTTCTTCCTGGAAGTGAAATGGTTTCTTTGTTGACACCATCAATGCTGATTCTGAAAGACAAGGTGGCACTTTGCTTGTTTTCAATTCTAAAGACAATGTGGAAATCGTTGGATAAATGTAATTTTCGAGTGGTTAGCGTACTGAGATTGCTCATTTCAATAGCGGTGTCACGACTATATACCCAGGCTCCTGTCTCAAAAATATTGGTGAGAGTGGTTAACGCGGAGCTGATATTGGTATAAACGGAACCAACCCGATCAAAGTCATCATGGTAAGTGTGGGTGATATTGCCACAGTAGGCGGCAGAGGCCGACAACTCTAAACTGTTGCCATTGCAAATGTTCAATTCATGGACTGTGGCGATTTCCAAAGGTGGTGCCACGGTCAGATTCAACATATAAACACTGTCGCAGTGGCAACAACTTGTTTGCAGACTGTCGTAGTAAAGACCTGTCTCATATAACGCTTTTCCTCTCCAATGAAAAGGAGTGTCGGTGGCGCAGTTGACAATCTCGTTTTCCTGCAAAAGGTATGCAGGCTTTATTTGCCAGATGGCGCTTGCGGTGCCGCTACAACCCAAATTGTCAGTCGCCGTGATGGTGACATTTGTTGTACCATAGTCGTCCCATCGTAAACCGATGGAACTGTTGTTCCCGCCTCCGGATATTCTGGTAACGCTGTCACCTGCCCATGCCCAGTGATACGTTTTTGAGCTGGAAACACCGCTGAGGTTGACATAACTGATACTAGCTGTCTCATAGTGTTTGTTGTTTGAATTTGTAAGACTGTTGGGCAACAGACATAATGTCCAGTCAGTCAACGAAGGTTGTAATTCCCGCACGTTGAGAGTGAGCGTGATGGTGGAGTCGCAACCGTGTTGGTCGCTTCCAATAATGCCTGTGAAGGTATAGGTGCCGCCATGACGCAAGACGGAGTCCACCTGCTCTTGAGTGGCTATCGCGGGCACAATGTGATAGGGATCGCTGTAGCTGCCGGTCAGGCTTTGGCATACATTGTCGGTAACCTTTGTTTGGTTGTTCTCAGGCCATACAAGGACATTGGCGGTGGCGGGTGCAGGCTCCACGGTGGCCGACCAACCCGATGCAGGCACTACGCCAGACCTGAATTTGACGGTGATGATTCCGCTTTTGGAGCTGATAAGAGATGTGTAGTTGGATGAGGTGATGGTTCTGATCAATGAATCGTTCGAGATTCCCATGCCTTTGTACACTTGCAAATGGGCGGAGCTTGAAAGGTGGAGTGTGTTGAACTTCAACGTCAAGGGGCGACCGGACGCGCTGACGAAGGTCTGTGTGAAGTCCTCGTTGATTCCGTAGTTGCCGGTGGGACCACCGCTGTCAAAAAACTGCCAGGTCTGGGCATCGACCAATACGATAGTGTCGTTGCTCATATTGATGACACGGGTGGGCAATCCGTAAGTGGTGGGACAGTAGCCTTCTTTGTCCAAGGTGACATATACGGTGATGTCGCTGGTGAGATTCGTGGTGTCGTAGGTGGAATGATAATCGGAGGTGATGGTCTCTTCCTTTAGGAGCGAGGTCAGTTCCATGTCGTTATACCAGCGTATGGTATATGGCGCCGCCCAGTCGGACCAGGCTTCGAGCGTGGCTCCGTCGTTGTAGCAGGTGGTGTCGTTCTTTGTGAATATATGCTCAGAGGTGGCCATGATTTCGAGCACATGGACATAGACGGAGTCGGCGTCTCCGTTGAAGATATACTCGCAATGCCCGTCATTGATGCTGACGGGGTAAACCGTTGTGCTGAGATAGAAGCTGAAAGTGTCGGTGATGGTTGCCCCGTAAGGCACTGAATATTGGCGTGTCGTCACGCCGGTGGTGTCGGAAAAGGCAATGGTAAAGTCGTAGCTGGTGGTTTCGGGACGGGGACTGTAGGGGGTGAAGCTGATGACGACTTTCTCGCCGGGACAGATGGTGTCATTGCCGGTGAGGGTGATAGAGGGCGCTTTTTCCACATTCAGATAGATACTGTCGGAAACAATACCGGCACAGTTCGTGTTCAAAATGGTTACCTTGTACCAGCCACTTTCGGACCCCACGGGCACTGTGATGGTGGGGTTGGCGGTGGTGTCGGAGAAACCGTTTGGCCCGGTCCATTCGTAGCCAAAAACATCCCCCGCCGTGATGGCGTATGCACGCACGGTAGTTCCCTCACAAGTGCTGGTGATGGCCGTGCCGTCTTCAAACCACACCTTTTGAATGTCGGAAAGGGTGCTTGGCGGGAAATTAAGATTGTTGGTGGTCTCAGCGCTGCCCAGATAAAAACCACAGGCATCCTCGATCTTGCACGACAGGGTCTGACCAGAATGCATGGGTATGTTGTAGAATATGCCGGTGGTGTCAATCCCTAACACCTCACCATGAAGGTTGGCGTCGCTGTACAATGTGTAGGTGTATGGAGATGTGCCGTAGGCTCCGCCCACATATACCGTTCCTACGGTGTCACCCTCTTCGCACAACAGGGCATAGGCGTGGTCGTAACCGATTGTGTAACCATCGTAATAGATGGTGTCACGGTATCGGGAATTTGCGCATACACTTCCACTATAGTTGGTGCCGTATATTTCCACGATGTATCTCCCCGAACCGTATAGGGGAATTAATTGGTTTAGCCCGACAGTTCCGTTGTAGTAACCTATGGGACCGTCTATGATATGAATATTGGTTGTCAGATTGCGATAAGACTCCTCAGGATGAGGGGTGTTCGTGAAGGTTACTTGTCTGAATTTGCCGGCCGTGTATTTCAAATTTTGGACACATCCCTCAGAGACAAGGGTGTGGACTGGCGTTTCCACAAGCTGGATAGTGGAGCTCTTTTCAAAAGTAACATATCTGTAATAGTAAGTGTTGGCTCCGTCGGCGGATTCAACATCAAAATCGTAGATGCCGTCAAGCAAATTATAATCAGCCAATGTGAACATATAAAAACCGGAAGTTTTTTCAAACCTTATTTCGGCGGTGTTCAAAGGATTCTCCCTCACCACTCTCCACTTTGGAACACTGTCCGGATCGTAGATGCCCACAAAATTGTATAGGTTGTCGTAAGGACTATGGTCAGAATCATAAGGGTCTGTGGGACTCATGGTGAGCCTGATGACAACCCTGTGTTCCGAACAAAAGTCTTCGTAAAATCGAATGGCTCGTTTCCTGCTGCCGCATGGGTCACTGGTCGTTGACGATGATACGTAGCCGTTATCGTCAAGTTTGCCGTATGTTAGATCATTATCCCATTTTGGAGTACAAGTTGGATCCACATGGCCCCCGCCACAACCCTGTATGTATTCGACATATCTTGGATAACGGGTGTATTTGAATATCAAAGAGTCTTTGATGGAATAGAGCACACATCCCTTGCCGTCTACCAGGGTCGCATTAAGCCATATTTTTATCGGGTCTGATGGGGAATAGGGGATGTTCAGGGAGTCGGCAACCTCGGTGGCGTAAAGATTGGTATAGGCGTTGATGCTGCCCACAGTCACTCTCTTGGTGATTGTGTCCGACGGTGCGTTTGCATTCCAGAACTGCTGCACCCATGTTAAAGGATATGTGTAATAGTGTTGATAATTGTTGTTCTCATAACAATAGTTGTCGTAGGCGTAATCATCGTATCTCATCCGATAGTAAGTGTAGTAAGATGAGTCTATCCGATAAATATCACACTGAACGGTGTCGTATGCAGGGTTGGCTGGTGTGTAGGTGTCGGTGTAGTATGTTTTGTACCACACACTGCGACTGGAATTGGGCTTGTGTATTTGGAATTTTTTGGATTGGAGCGTGTCGCAACTTCCAGTTACACGGTATTGGAGAATGATGTCGTGATCCCAAATGTCACAGTAGGCATGGGCATGTTCCACAACATAGGGCGATAATGGGATTTCGTTTCTGTCGGTGAACGTCGGGAATTGTTTCCAATCGCTGAAAAGGGTATCGCCACCGTCATCTTTAATGCCGAAACGGTATTGGGCATACTGGTGAACCAAAGCATAGCAATAATCGTAAGTCTCGTTTATTCTCACGCGAATCTTTACTGTGTTGCTGTCGTAGAAACTGCCGGAGTAGTCACAAATGTAAATGTTGGTGATGGTGGGGAACCGTATGGCTCCCACGGTTACGATGCCGGTCGGGATGCCTTCGCCGCACCCGTTCTCCACGATGAATTTCCACTGTCCCGCGTGCAGGGAATCTATGGAGTAGTAGTCGTGGTAGTCGGATTTCAGAGAGTCGGTGCCCGAATGTTGTCGGTCGTTGAAGACATCCGTGCGCAGCGTGTCGTGGGTGGTGTTGTTGATTATTTTAACCCGGTAAGGAAACTGCCCGCCCGTGATTCGGAGTTGCACGCGTCCGGTGCTCATGCATGTCAGCGACGGGAGCGTGCCATAGTTTTCGGCGTGATAGTTTTTGGCATTGTTCATGAAAGGATATGCGTTGAAATTGGAAGAGGAACCGCCTATGGTAAGGATCGTGTCGTAATGGACGTGCTCGTTATAGTAAATGCCCTCTACTCCCACGAAATAGAAGCCCGGATCTATCAGCAAGGTGTCAAATCCGCCCTTGTACCAATCTCTGTACATGTTGGGGTCGTTCTCGTGAGCTTTGTAGTAGAGACGTACCGACGAGAGGTGTGCATTGGCCATAGCCGTCGAATCCGCCAGTATGTTGCCGTCGTCATCCGTCAATGCGTAAACAATCTTGCCGTTGCCGGAGCAGGTGGCGTTTATTGTTGAAAATATCACATGGCCTCTGATGGCACAACGCTCGAATTGCAGATGAAGGGTGATGATACTGTCACAACCCGCCGCGTTGCCATTTTCAAGTACAAGGGTCTCGGTTCCGGACGCGGTGTAAGTGTGGCCATGCATGGTGAAACTGTCAGCGCACACTACAATTGTGGTGTCGTAGTAGGATTCGTGCAGTACCGTAAGCATCAGGGGTATGACCGTGTCGGTTCCTGTCAGGTGAGAGGTGCCGTGTATATAGTAAGCACCGCTTTCGGTGCCCGTTTCAAAGGTGGTGTCAACGGTGCCGTCGGTGTTCCAGTCGTATTCGTAAGGCAATTTGTTGGCACAGATGTTTTTATTGTTGTATTCAAATAACACGGTCAGATTCAGTTTGAAAATACTGTCACAATGGCAACACACTGTTTTTGCGGTGTCATAATAGGTTCCTGCTTCAAAATAAGACTCTCCTCTCCAATGATAGGGCGCTTCAGCGGCGCTGTAAAGAGTGTCGAAACTTTCTGTGAGATACATGGGACTCACCTGCAGGATGGCTGTTGTGCTGTCGTGGCAGTTGTGGGTCGAATCATACACCATATAGGTCAGGTTGTGTTCCCCGTAGTCACTGAAGGGGAGGGTGAAGCCTTGTTTGTGCCCGTTTTCGCTGTAGCTGGAACCAACCGCCACACCATCCACTCTCCATTGGTATGACAAAGGCGCGTCTTCGTCACCAATGACGAAAGCTGTGGCCGTGTCGTCAATTGTCGTGGGAAGACCGTCAGGGAAACGGCATACTGTCACATCGGAAAGTTCTATCTGGATTTCCCGCACCGTGTAGGAAAGTGTGAAGATGGAGTCGCAGCCGTGTGTGTCGGTTCCTAAAATCTTTCTGTATTCATAGTCGCCGCCATGATGCAGGTTGGAATCCAATTCGGCCAATTCGCTTGGGGTGGCTATCCCAGCCGGAATGAGGTTTACAATGTCGTTGTAGTTGTCGCCTGCTTGGCATACCAACTGATGCACCAGTGTGTTGTTTTCGGCCCAAGCGGTTATACGGGCCGTGGCGGGTTGCCGTTCTATAAGGGCCTCCCAACCGGAGGCCACATCCTGGCCGGACTGGAATTTAAAGGTGAATGTTCCGCTTGAGGAAACCACCTGAGATGTGCTGTGGTCGCCCGGTATCAAGTCGAACATCAGGGAGTCCTGTACCGCGTATGCTCCTCTGTAAACAGACAGTCGGGATTGATTGCTGAGGTTGACATTGCCGAACGTTATGGTCAGGGGTCTGCCATCGTTTGAGATGACCGTATGGATGAGGGTGTCTTTTTTGTTGTAGTCGGATTCTGGACCACCACTGTCGTAATACAGCCATGCCTGTCCTTCGTCCAGCACAGTGACGCCATTGCTTATGTATAAGTTGTTGGTGGGAATGTTGTAAATGGTGGGACAGTAGTCTTCTTTGCCCAAATCCAAGGAGATGTACAGGGAGGTGCTTTCGGTGACGCCAGTAGTGTCGAAAGTGGAGTGCGCACCGGCAGTGGTCACCGTTTCTTCCTTCAGGAGCGAGGTCTGCCCACGGTCCCCATGCCAGCGTATGATATAGGGAGTTTCATAGTCGGACCATGCTTCGAGATGGGCTCCGCTGTTGTAGCAGGTGATGTCGTTGCTTGTGAATATGTGGTCGGAGCTGGCAACGTTTCTCAAATGCACATAGACGGTGTCGGAGGGGTCGGCCACGGTGTTGTGGCAATGCTCATCGTCAATATAGATAGGGTAGATCTTAGTGTTTGCATATAGCTTGACAGTATCGTAAATGGTTGCCCCGCTGAGTGCCGAATAGTCGCGTGTGGTTGTCCTGTTGGCATCGGAGAATGCGATGGTGAAATGGATGTCGGTGGTGGTGTTGTTGAAACTGAGGGGCGTGAAACCGAGTACGACATCCTCATCGGGGCAAATGGTGTCACTTCCCGTAAGTGTGATCTGGGGTACTCGTTTTATGGTCAGGTATATACTGTCGGTTGTCACATGGGGACATTCGGTGTTGATCGTCACTTTGTACCAACCATTCACCGCGCCTACGGGTATTTCCACTGCCGGGCCGGAAGTGGTGGCCTGAAAGCCGTTGGGGCCGTCCCATTTGTAACCATATAAATTCCCCACCTCATTGTCAATGGCGTATAGGGAATCCCTCTCGCACAAGGTGGCCTCGGAATTTTCAAACTCAGCCTGCGGCACATTGGAAATGAATTCGGGTTTGATGGAATCGATGAGAAGTGACGACCCGCATGTGTCTGTAATCTCACAGGATAAATATTGGCTGGAGTTCATGGGTCTGTTTTTGAAAACACCTGTGGTGTCAATTCCCAACGGTACACCATCTGCGGTAGATAAGGTGTATGTGTAGGGCTCTGTTCCATTCTTACCCTTCACAAACACATCGCCAGTGCCGTTGTTGCACATGAGCGCCCATGCGTAGTCTTTTTGGATAGCTCCGCCATCGTTATGGATAGTGTCGTAATGTCTCTCATCCCTACAAGGGCGGTTGGAATAAAAAATGCTGTCTAAAAACATTTCTATCACATAATCGCCTGGCAAGGTGAGAAAGATAGGCTCGTTTATGTTTTTAGCTTCGGGGCTGTACCCACCTGATGGACCAGAGATAACTCTGAATTTGGCATCGCCGATGTTCTCGGTGGATGTCACCACATGGTCTTTTGAGATATTCTCCTTGGAAAATTGTCCATTAGTGTATGTCACATACATTTTCTGACATTTCCGGGTGGTGGTATAGGAAGGTTGCTCTGAAATTAAGATGTTAAAGGTGCTGAAGTCAACCCATATATTGTTCTCGTATCTTTTAAAAGATTCAGGTTGAAATGTCTCATCAACAAATATGTCATACATGTCATAATAAGGTTGGGTTACCTTTACGATGTATCGTCCTTCTGGCAAATCGTGCCCTTTCATGGAAAGATGCCACGGACTCACGGTGGTGAATTCTGCCGTGCTTAAGGGATTTTTTGTTATCTCATATTCGGTTCCGTTATACACGGCTGTAAAGTTGTATGTGGTGTCGCGAGCACATGTCACTTCGATAACAGTGTTTGTCATGTCTCGGAAAACTTCTGCCGTGTCAAGAATGTTAAACACGCGTATGCTGGTGTCGCACAGGGGAGTGTCGTATCCGATGCCCCAGTTGGGAGTTGTCGTTGTACCGCACAATCCCGCTTGTGAAAGATTGTGGTTGTAGGGTATAGGATCGTATAGTGTCATGGTGTCATAATCGAACACGAGGGTGTCTCGCGAGACGAAGAGCACACACCCTTTGGCGTCTATCAAAGTGCGCTTTATGCCATACTTCAATGTCTGGTTGGCATAAATGTGATCACCGTAATAGTCGGCCAGTGTTTGTCTTGTCAGCACAGACGGATAACTGATACTCATGTGGGTCTCGTTATCATATCCGGTTACCAGATGGTCGGTCTTTATTCTGGGATCGGACAAAGCGTTGGCCGACCAGTCTTGGTATATCCAGGTGAAAGGATAGGTATAGTAGCCAAGGTAGTAATCAAAAGCGTGGGATTGGGTGGCTACATTGAGAAATGTCGGAGAGGGATTTGTGAAATCATCCCATTTGTACCAAAACATGAACTGTGTCGTTCTGGCACGGAGGATGACATCTCTGTAGCATGAATCGATGGGTGCGCTTACAACTTCGATTCCCCTCTGCTTTTGCTGCAAAAAATAGTCTTCACTGGGTCCCTTGATTTGGAAACGCCATGAGCGTATGTCGTTGGTGTCACAGCTGTTCAGGACTCTGTATTCGAAGGTGATCAAACTATCATACAGCTCACAATAGGAGCCGACCTCGTTCACGGTATCTTTTATGTATATAGTAACCAATGAACCGGCATTACGTGTATATGATTTGTAGTCCCAATCGTAGTAATAGTAGCTCTCAAGGGCATTGGTCGGTGGGAGATGCTTCCATTCGCCTTGGTGTATTCCGCCATTTTTACCGTATGAGATGCGATATTGGGCATAGCGGTGCAGGGTGTCGTAGCAATAGTAGGGCATTGCGATTTCAGCCTTGACGCTTATAACATTGTGGTGGTGCGGATTCGATGACGTTGCCGCCAGGTAAAACCAGCTGGGATAAACGTTGGCATAATCCAAATACACTGTGCGGGTTGTCACAGTGTTGCCGTCACCATCCGTCACGGTGAAGATGTAGTTGCCCGATGGCAGCGAGTCGATGGTGTAATGGTCAAAGTAGTTGTACTTCGTGGCGTCTGTGTCCGAGTATTGGCGCTGGGTGAATACGGTTGTGCGCAGGGTGTCGTTCGAGTTGTCGTCGTTTTTCTTGATGGTGATGACCGTGTAAGGGAAACTTCCACCCCTGATTTTGAGCTGCACCCGTCCCGTGCTCATGCACGGATACGATATGTGGTTGCCTGCGGCGGCGGAGTCCTCTCTGGAATAGGAGGTGTTGTATAAAGCCTCTGCGGTGAAGGACTCCTGCGCTTGTAACGCTCCTGCTATCATCAAAATACATCCTGCAATCAGTAAAAATTTCTTCATATATCGTTCTCTTTGTTGTTGTCTAAAGGTGTTTTAATTTGTTTTAAACGTGCTTTAACCCTGTATTGATCGGGGAATACGATACTTACTATATTATACAATAATATTGTGTGAAACAAAACGGCAATAATAACGATTTTTATTTTTATCCACAAGTGTCTGTTGATAAGTTTTTGTAATTTTTTTGTCGGCCTACAGTAATTGAATTTTTGTACTTTTGTGCTCGTTTTTTTTGAAATGTTCTAAACCCTATAAATTATGAGAAAAATCACCGCTATGGTAATCGCATTCGCCTGTCTGGCACTGATTACAACCTCCTGCAAGGAGAAGAAATCCAACAACCCCCAAGAGGAATCCAAGAGCGAACTCCAGCAGAAAGTGGAGGAATACGCCTGGTTCGACCTCACCGCCGACCTCTCGAAACTCTCCGAGAGCGAGCGCCAACTTCTGCCCATCTTCTTCGAGATTGGACAAATCATGGACGATCTCTTCTGGGAGCAGACCTTCGGCGACAAATCCATCCTTGACACCATCTCTGACCCGTGGATGAAAGAGTTTGCGATGATCAACTACGGTCCGTGGGACCGCCTCAACGAGGAGAAACCCTTCGTGCCCGGCTACGGCCCGCGCCCCGCGATGGCCAACTACTATCCGCAGGACATCACCAAGGCAGAGTACGATGCCTTCGCTGACCCGCTCAAGTCCTCGCATTACACGATCCTCACCCGCGATGCGGACGGCAAACTGAAAACCGTTGGCTACTATGAGGCTTATAAGGAGAAGTTGGACCGCGTGTGCGAACTCCTGGACCAGGCTATTGAAATTGCCGATAACCCCACGATGAAAAAGTACTTGGTGGAGCGCAAGAAATCGCTGCAGACTAACGATTATTTCCCCAGCGACATGGCCTGGATGGACCTGCGCAATTCCAATATCGACTTTGTGTTCGGTCCCATCGAGAACTATGACGACGGCTTCAACTCGGTGAAGACCTCATGGGAGGCTTTTGTGTTGGTGAAGGATGTGGATGCCAGTACAAAATTGGCCAAATTCGTGAAGATGCTGCCCCAGTTGCAGAAAGAACTGCCTTGCGATCCCGCGCACAAAACGTACGTGCCCGGCACCTCCAGCGACATGAACCTCTATGATGTGGTGTTCTACGGCGGCGACTGCAACGCCGGTGGCAAGACCATCGCCATCAATCTCCCCAACGACGACAATGTGCAGGCCAAGAAGGGCTCACGCCGTTTCCAACTGCGCAACGCCATGCAGGCCAAGTTCGACAAGATCATGAAGCCCATCGGCGAGATGATCATCGAGCCGTCAGAGCAGAACAACATCAGCTTTGACGCCTTCTTCTGGAACGTGACCTTCCACGAGGTGGCCCACGGCCTTGGTGTAAAACAAACCATCAACGGCAAGGGCAGCGTGGACGAGGCCATGCAAACCGAGAACTCCAGCTGGGAGGAGGCCAAGGCCGACATCATCGGCTTGAACCTCGTGTGCAATCTTATCGAGAAGGGCGAAATCTCTGACATCACGGTAGAGGAAGCCATCACCACCTACATTGTCGGTCTGTTGCGTAGCGTGCGTTTCGGCGCATCGGAGGCGCACGGCATCGCCAACATGATGTGCTACAACTATATGTTCGAGAACGGTGCGTTTACCCGCAACGGCAACGGTACATACCATATCAATTATGAGAAGGCCCGCAAGGCTATGGAAGGCTGGATCGCCTTGATTCTCAAAACCCAAGCCACCGGTGACTTCGAGTTTGCCGCCCAATACAGTAAGGAGAATGGAGCTATCAAAGCGGATTTGCAGAAGGACCTCGACCGCATTAACAAAGCAGGCATCCCGCGTGATATCCGTTTCCGCCAAGGTCTGGACGTGCTGGGACTGAAGTAGTGATTAGTGATTAGTGAATAGTGCTGGATTATTTAATTCTAACAAACAAATTCACCCGCTCATCAACTATTAATTTTTAACTATTAATTATTAATTGTAAATTGTAAATTGTAAATTGTAAAACCTGATTCCCTCTCGTGTACCTGACGCACCTGAAACTTACGAATTTCAAAAGCTACGAGGAGGCCGAGTTCGACTTTGACGAGAACGTGAACGCCATCGTCGGGCCGAACGGCAGCGGCAAGACCAACCTGCTGGATGCGGTGTACTATCTCTCCTTCTGCAAAAGTTATTTTGCCGCCCAGGATGTCTATTCTGTGCGCTTTGACACCGACTTCTTTGCCATTCACGGTGATTTCGTGCAGCGCGAGACGCAGAACCGCACGCAGGTGAGTTGCACCTACAAGAACGGTCATAAGTCGATGCGGGCCAACAAGAAGGAATACACTCGCCTCAGTGCGCACATCGGGCTTTTCCCGTCGGTGATGGTGTCGCCCTACGACAGCGACATCATCAACGAGGTGAGCGACACGCGCCGGCGCTTCTTTGATACCATCATTTCGCAGTTCGATGCCGAGTACTTGCAGCATCTTATTGCTTACCGCAAACTGCTGATGCAACGCAATGCTCTGCTCAAGCAGATGCTGGAACAGCACCGCACGAATGCCGACCTGCTACGCATTCTGGATGACCAGATGATCCCGCTGGGCCATCATCTCTTCACCTGCCGGCAGGCCTTCATCGTGGATATGCTTCCTGTGTTTCAGGATCACTATCGCCGCCTCTCCCACGGCTCGGAGGAGGTGTCCATCCAATACAAGTCGGGACTGCAGACGGCCACGTATGCCGAAGGTTTGCAGCAGACGGCGCAGTCGGATCTGCATAGCGGATTCACCAACTTCGGAGTCCACAAGGATGACTACCTCTTCACCATCAATGGCCAGCCCATCCGTCGATTCGGTTCACAAGGGCAGCAGAAATCCTTCTCGCTGGCCCTGCGCCTCGCCCAGTTCGACTACTCCTGCGCCCGCAAGAAGGTGAAACCCATCCTGCTGCTGGACGACATCTTCGACAAGCTGGACAAGACCCGCATCGCCGAACTGCTTCGCATGGTGGGCGACGACCATTTCGGCCAAGTATTCCTCACCGACACCGACGGTGACCGCGTGCGCCAGATACTCACCGAGTATGGCATCCAACATAAGATTGTGGAAATAAAGGAGGAGATGAACAATGAACTATGATTTTGAACTTTAGACACCCTGATGTAATTTAAACTATAAACTATTAATTATTAATTGTTAATTATTAATTGCAAAAATGCAAACAATCCCAATTTTTTGTCGGAATATCAAAACGGAAGTGCAGGTGCCCTACGGCATGACCTTGTTGGAGTTTCTTAAAAAAGAAGATGTGAAGTCCGAGAATGTATTTCTCGGGGCGTTGGTGAACAACAAGGTGCGCGATTTGACGTATCAGATTCACAAGCCGGCGGTCATCGAGTTTTTCGACTATTATTCCACCTACGGTCGCGACATGTATATACGTTCGCTCTATTTCCTGCTCTGCAAGGCAGTGCATGACCTGCTGCCCCTGAAGGTGAAACTGCACATCAAGCACTCCATCTCTGGCGGGCGCTTCTGCCGTCTGGAGCAGATGGACGAGCCGCTCACGGAGGAACTTGTAAAGAAGATGCGCAACCACATGTTCTCGCTCGTGGAACGCGACATCCCCTTCGAGCGGGTGGGCCTGCCCACGCCCGATGCTATCCGCAAGTTCCAGGAATATGGGCTGGAGGACAAATACGAGCTCTTCAAAAACCGCGACCGCATTTATACTTCTGTATATAAATTGGAGAATACCATCAACTATTATTACGGCTTCATGGTTCCTTCCACGAGCTATTTGAAGACATTTGGACTGGAGAAATACGAGGACGGCCTCTTGTTGAAGCTGCCCTCCACCAAGAATATCAACGTGTTGCCCAAGACACGGCAGATGCCGAAGTTGTTTTCCGTGTATAAGGAGAACAAGGCATGGGCTGAGCAGTTGGGCGTGCCGCACGTGAGCGATCTCAACCGTATTGTAGAGGAGGGCGATGTGCTGCCTACCGTGTTGGTGGCAGAGGCTTTCCAGGAGAAGCGCATCGCCGCCGTGGCCGACGCTATCCATCAGCGGGGCAACGTGAAGATGGTGCTCATCAGCGGCCCGTCTAGTTCGGGCAAGACCACCACCTGCAAGCGACTGTCGGTGCAACTGGCCGTGCATGGCTACCATCCCGTGCAGATCTCCGTGGACGACTTCTTCGTGGAGCGTGACGAAACACCCCGGGACAAGAATGGCAAGTTCGACTTTGAGGCTCTCGAAGCTGTGGACCTGCCGCTGTTCAATAATACATTGTCGCGCCTCATCGCGGGCGAGCGCGTGGAACTGCCAACTTTCGATTTTACTCGGGGAACCAAACTCTGGACGGGCAAGTCTATCCAGCTGGACGACAAGTCCATCATGGTCATTGAGGGCATCCACTGCCTGAATCCTAGGCTTACGGAGCAGGTGCCCGACGAGGTGAAGTTCAAGATTTTCGTGTCGGCGCTGACCTCCATCTCCATTGACCGGCAGAATCCCATCCCCACGGCTGATAACCGTTTGATACGCCGCATTGTGCGCGATTACAACTATCGTGGCTATTCGGCGGTGGAAACGCTGCGTCGCTGGCGGAGCGTTCGCAACGGGGAGGAAAAGAACATTTTCCCGTTCCAGGAGAATGCCGACGAGATGATCAACACGTCGCTGATTTTCGAGCTCGGCCTGCTGAAGCCGTACGCCATGTCGATTCTGGATGCGGTGCCGGAAAATTTACCTGAATACGCTGAAGCGGTGCGCCTGCGCAAGTTTTTGTCCTATTTCAAGTCCATACCCGAAGAGAAGGTGCCCGGCACCTCCATCCTTCGCGAGTTCGTGGGTGGCAGCAAATTCTCCTATTGATGATTGCGCTGGTTGGTTCCGGAAATGTGGCGGCCTGGATGGCCCATCGCTTGCGGGATTCCCAGGAATTTCGTATCGGTCAGGTCTATAGCCGCAACCTTGACCACGCCCGCCGCCTCGCCGACAGGGTAGGGGCGGAGGCCATTGACGATATCGGACAACTGTCGCCGGAAGCCTCGCTGTATCTCTTCTCCGTGGCGGATGATGCTTACCGCGAGCTGCTGCCCCGGATTCCGTTCACGATGCCGGTGGCCCTCCATACGGCGGGTTCGGTGTCGCAGCGGGTGTTCGAGGGCTATGCCCGGGAGTATGGCGTGCTGTATCCCTTGCAGACGTTTTCCAAAGATACGGTGTATGAGGGCTTGCAGGTGCCTGTTTGCCTGGAAACTGACCATTTGGGAGCCTCACTCGACAAGGTGGAGCGGTTGGCGGCGGCGCTGTCGGATCGTTGCTGCCGATTGTCGGAGCAGCAGCGTGCGGTGGCGCATCTGGCGGCCGTATTCGCTTGCAATTTTTCCAACGCCATGTTCACCATCGCCGATGACATCTTGAAGAACAACGGCATGAACTTGGACTTGCTGCGTCCTCTTATGCAGCAGACGTTGGACAAGCTGGATAGTATGTCGCCGCGCGAGGCGCAGACTGGTCCCGCAAAACGCGATGACCGAAGGGTGATGGAGAAACATCTTCAGGCGCTTGCGAACCCGCAGCATCGGCGGATATATGAAACGGTGAGCAATTATATTCGTTCGATGGCGGAAGAGACCGCCGGGGATGAGACCCGATAGAACGTGTCGTGTGCTGAGCCTCTGCAAGTTACTGCTTGAAAAGGGTTGCTAACGTTAGAATGTGAATTAATTTTTTTCGAAGAAGGACATTTTTAGTTGAAAAAAAACTTATTTTTGCAACTCTTGATAATACAAACGGTATTTTCAGTATAATTTTATAAATCAACAAAATATGCAGAAAAAAGGTAATAAATACGGTACTCACCGTGTGATTGAGCCGAAGGGTGTGCTCCCGCAGCCGGCTAATAAGATTGACAACAACATGGATGAAATCTACGACAATGAGATTCTCATTGACGTGCAGACGCTGAATATCGACTCCGCTTCGTTCACGGACATTCACAATTATGCCAAGGAGCAGGCCGGTCCCGGCGCTTCTGTGGAACAAGTGATGGAGGAAGTGAAGAAAGAAATGTTGTTGAACGTGGAATTGCAGGGCAAACACCGCAATCGTCGTACTGGCTCTGGTGGTATGTTGCTCGGCAAGGTTGAGAAGATCGGTGATGCTCTGAAAGGCAAAATCGACCTGAAGGAGGGCGACCGTATTGCTACCCTTGTCAGCCTCAGCCTCACCCCGCTGCGCATCGACGAGATTCTGGAGATCCGTCCGGATGTGGACCAGGTGGACATCAAGGGCAAGGCTATCCTGTTCGAGAGCGGCATCTACGCCAAGATCCCGACCGACATGCCGGAGAAACTCGCTCTGAGCGCTCTGGATGTTGCCGGTGCTCCGGCCCAGACCGCCAAGTTGTGCCAATATGGCCAGACAGTGCTCATCCTCGGTGCAGGTGGCAAGTCCGGTATGCTCTGCTGCTACGAGGCTAAAAAGCGCGTCGGTGTCACCGGTAAGGTCATCGGCATCGCCAACAGCCCGAAGAGCACGCAGCGTATCAAGGACCTTGGCTTCTGCGATGTGGTCGAGTCTGCTGCCGGCATGACCCCCGTGCAGGTCTATGAACTCGTTGAGAAACTCACTGACGGCAAGATGGCGGATGTCACCATCAACTGTGTCAATGTTCCTGACCAGGAGATGACCGCCGTGCTCTGCACCAAGGACGATGGTATCGTCTATTTCTTCTCCATGGCAACCAGCTTCACGAAGGCCAGCCTCGGCGCCGAGGGCATTGGCAGCGATGTGAACATGATCATGGGCAATGGCTATACGAAAGGTCATGCCGAGTTTACTTTGCAAGAGCTTCGCGAAAGCCCTGAGCTTCGCAAGATCTTCGAAGAGCTCTACGCATAACCTGCACCATATAGTAATAATTTTTGACGAGGAAAACGGGGCCGAAAGGTCCCGTTTTCTTTTGTGGACCTCATTTAATGCATCATCCCCGCCGCCCATCTTCCCCATCTACGCTATAAGGACCGCACCATTCTGGTGGTTTTTGCTAGCAAAAACCACTAGAATCTCCAACATAACCCACAAACCATACAACAACGGTCGCAGGCCAATGGCTTGTGGGTTTAGTAGTTTTTTGCGAGAAATTATCGGCAAAAACGCTCTTTGCATTTGGCAAGCAAGTCATCCCACATCTCTTTTTCATTTTTATAACTTCCTCGATAATTCCCCTCCACATCTATTCTTCTTCCATCACTAAAATAGATATACTCCCATTCACATGTTTGCCCATTTTGAAACACGATTATTCCTTTTTCCTTTGAACGTGCAGGATGCCCCCAAAGCCAATGGTCATCTTCTGGCTCGTAACCGTCTGGCGCTGTGGTTTCTTTGCCATTGATCTTGCAGTTGTCGCACATTTTATCCAAGTATTTTTGATAACTATCCCCACCCATATCTGGCAAGTTATCCCTCCATTTCAAGTAAGCCTTATATAGAGCATTTTCAAGTTCATAGTTTATCCAATGGTCTGCGGCTTGGATATCTGGGTATATTGCATTATAAAAATCACAAAAAGGTGATTGCCGATCGTGTATTTTATCTTTGACACTATTCAAATTATCAATACAGTTCTTCACCCTTTTACCTTTAAATTCAGGATCTAAACCACCAACAAATATATTAAATAAACTATTAGATGGCATACCTATATTTCTTCTATAGGATTTCTGTCCTTGAGGCGGCACCACATCATAATAATTTCTTGCAAGATTATACACATTAATTATTTCTTTTGCTTTGGATATCCACCCCAGAAAATAATTAAGATTTTTGTCATCATTGGCCACATACTTACGGATTTTTCCTTCTCTTTTTTCCAACTGTTCATAGTTCAGTTTTATTTCCGCCAACTCATCAATCTTCTTATCGATCTCAAACTTTTTAATAAACTCAATCTTTGCGTTATAATCCATGTTTTTTAGGCTATTCAAGGTTAGAGCTTTTTCATATTCGGGTTCAAATTTGTCTCGTATTTCTTCCTCGAAATAGAGTTTCATATTCTCCGAAATAGCCCAGCGGAGAGTCTGGTCGGTGGTGGCATCATACGTTCGATTAAGCATCAACTGCAGTTCTTCCTTATTTTTCTCATAATCTCTAGGGAAGGGGAATTTGGAAGCATAGTCGAGATTTGATGGAAACGAAAAGATTATCTCGGGCTTCGATACGGGTATGCCGCAATGAAACTTACATTTGATGGCGCACCAACCATTGACAAAGCCCAAAGTGGCGATTCCTTCTCCATCGAGAAGTCCGTTAACAATTTTCCCTGACCATGGAACAGTATCCATTCGAGATGTGATCTTTTTGAAATCTAAAGGAGCAAACCTATTATAGTGGGGCTCTGGAGTAGGATGGTAGAAGGTCCCACGAACATTGCAATGATGGTATTTCTCATACCCCTCTTTCCCGTTTAAAAAGGAAACCTTGTCAACAACATCTTCCTTATTCCCGAACTTAAAGCACCTTTTGGAACTCGAATTCAGTATAATACACCCTCTATTCTGTAAATAGGCAATAACATCCGGTTCGTATATGAACTTGTCTTTCACATTATCAATCAGACAAATACCATTAGTATCTGCACCACGATTGAGTGCCATTTGAATTAACTTTTCCATCCCTGATTGGGCAAAACCAACTTGGGTCGTTAATAACGCTAAGACGATAATGATTTTTTTCATTACAAAATAATTTATAATGGTTACTATCAATTTTAAAAATTAAACAAAACCCCCATTTCCGGATAATGCCGGAATCCCCTTACGCCCTTACCTATCCCCCAATGCGCCGAATATCCTCCATAAATCGCCACCCGATATGTGAGATAGATTTTAAGTTGTGCCATGAGGCTGAAATCAAACTGAAGGTTGTTTGATATTTCCTTCCCCATATAATAGTTTGCGCCGAAACCCAAGTATAGGGGAATCTGAACCCGTTTTCGGGGTAGTATGATAAGGCCGGGATTCCAGGAAAAACCGATTTGCTTTATGTTGAAGGTGCCCAGAGATAGTTTGCTGGTGTCGATTTTTTCAACATCAACAGTGGAATAGGAGAATCTAAACAGATGGTTGAAAACACCTCCCCGTATCTCAAAGCCCAACTTCAGGACAGGCTTGACAAAGGTATGGTATCCCTCCCAACGATACAGCCAATGATAATAATGCCCGGAACTGTCCGAGAATACATCAGTCTTCAATCGTTCAAACCCCCACGGGGCATATCCTACGGACACCCCGAACGTTTTTTGAGCGTTACAACAGTAAACCACTAACGAAAAAGCAGTAATAAATAGAATTTTTTTCATATACGATTTCCAAATTTTAATTAAACTCTAAACTTTTTTGTCTGCAGGCTTTGAACTCTTCGTTTTCTTCCCCTTCTCTTCCGGCGTGGCCGCCACACGGCGGTTGCTGTTGTCGTTCATCACCTGTCACACAATGTCCGTGACCATCTGTTTCAGCTCGTTGATAAATTGCCCTGCATCGTATTTGTGCTGCTCGATTTCGCGCAGCTTCCGTTCCCAACGCCCGGTCAGCTCGGCACTCTTGAGCAGCTCCTCGTGGATGATGCCGATGAGTTCGATGCCCGTGGGTGTGGGCTCAAGGCTTTTGCGCTCCTTGCGGATGTAACGCCTCTTGAACAGCGTCTCGATGATGGCGGCGCGGGTGGATGGACGGCCAATGCCGTTCTCCTTCATCACCTCGCGTAGCGTTTCGTCATCCACGGTCTTGCCGGCAGTTTCCATGGCCCGCAGCAGAGTGGCCTCGGTGTAAGGCTTCGGCGGCGTGGTTTTCTTCTCCGTCAGCTGGGGTTCGTGCGGTCCGTGCTCGCCCACCGTGAAGACGGGCAGGATACGTTCTTCGTTTTTGTTTTCCTCGTCTTTGTCTTTCTTGTCATCTCCATCGTTTTTGGCCGGCTTGATGACGTTGCGCCACCCCGGTTCCAGAATCTGCTTGCCTCCGGCCTTGAAGGCCACGCCGTTCACATCTCCCATCACGGTAGTTTGAGAAAACACGCAGTCGGGATAGAAGACGGCGATGAAATGGCGGCACACCTCGTCATATACGCATTGTTCCTCCTGCGACAGGGCACCGGGCGTCACACCCGTGGGGATGATGGCGTGGTGGTCGGTGACCTTGCTGCTGTCGAACACCTTCTTGCTTTTGGGCAGTTTTTTGCCCAGCAGCGGGGCCGTCAGGGTGGCGTAGGGTATCAACCCTTGGAGTATTTTCGGACATTTGGGGTAGATGTCATCGCTAAGGTAAGTGGTGTCCACACGGGGATAGGTGGTGAGCTTCTTCTCGTACAGTCCCTGTATGAGCTGGAGAGTCTGGTCGGCGGAGAAACCATACCGTTTGTTACATTCTACCTGCAGCGAGGTGAGATCGTAAAGCCGTGGGGGTGCTTCTTTGCCTTTCTTGGTGGTGATGTCGGTGACGGTGAACTCCTGGCCGAGGATGCGTTGCAGGTCAGCCTGTCCTTGATCGGCAGACGTATATTTGCCCTTTACGGCGGTGAAGGTGGTGTCGCGGTAAACGGTGGTTAGCACCCAGTAGGGCTGCGGCTGGAAGTTGTGGATTTCCCAGTAGCGGTTGACGATAAGGGCCAGGGTGGGCGTCTGTACCCGTCCGATGGAGAGCACCTGGCGGTTTTGGCCGTATTTGAGCGTGTAGAGACGCGTGGCGTTCATGCCCAACAACCAATCACCGATGGCACGCGACAGTCCGGCTTCATATAGCGACTGGTATTCGGATTGGTCTTTCAGTGTGGAGAAGCCTTCGCGGATGGACTCTTCGGTCAGGGAGGAGATCCAGAGACGCGAGACGGGGCAGGTGGCGCGGGCTTTCTGCATCACCCAGCGTTGGATAAGTTCGCCCTCCTGGCCGGCATCCCCGCAGTTGATGATGCGGTCGGCTTTCTGCATCAGTTGTTCGATGATGTGGAACTGCTTGGCAATGGTGGGACTGTCGATGAGCTTGATGCCGAAACGGGGCGGTATCATGGGCAGGCGGCTCAGGGCCCACGGTTTCCATAGTGGAGTGTAGTCCTGCGGCTCCTTAAGGGTACACAGGTGTCCGAAGGTCCACGTCACCTGATAGCCGTTGCCTTCCATGTAGCCCTCATGCGACTGGGTGGCTCCCAACACACGGGCGATATCTTTGGCCACACTCGGTTTCTCGGCAATGCAGACAATCATACAGAATCTCTTGCTATTTGTTTTGGGTGAAGGTGGTGAGGATAACCGACATTTTGGAAAAAACGATTTCGTTGTGCGCCACGACGGCCTTCACTGCAAAGTTGCCATCATCAAGAGGTTCCCAAGAAAGGCGGTATTCTACCTGATCATATTCGTGGGGACGGATGATTTGTATGAACTTGATGTTCTTGGCCTGCGAGAGGATGTATTCCTGTCGGCGCAGGTGCGAGAACAGGTCGATGGCGATTTGCACCACGCACACACCCGGCGTGATGGCGTCGTTGGGGAAATGGCCGCCGTAAATAGGATGTGATGGATTCAAACGGATTGTGAAATCCGCCTGATTGTCCGAAATATGTTCGGAATCAATATGGAACAGCGTATCAAGAAACATGGTTGTCGTTATTTGAACAGCGAATCCGAAAGGGTGACATTGGTTTTTTTTTCGGAGAAAATGATGGTGGTGGCATCCCCGTTGACCTCGTTCAGCACCACCTTCTCGGCCAGGTGGCTGCTGCCGTTCAGGGTGATGGTGATGTTCTTGTAATAGGTCTTGATTTTCTTGTTGACAGGCGTGAGCACGGCGGTGATGTTGCCGGATTTGTCCTTGTAATAGCGTGTGCTGAAGTCGGGGTTGTCTTTCAAGAAGGTGCCGTTGATGGTGTTGATGATCATGTTGCCCATCTCGTTGAGCATCTTGTTGGGGTTTGAGGTGGTGCCCTTGTCCGTCTTCAGCAGCACTTTTCCGTTGGCGAAGATGACGGTCATGGCCTTGGGCGAGGTGTATTCCCAGCGAAGCTGTTTCGGCGCTTTGTACTGCAGTTTGCCCTTCTGTACCACCTTGTCGGTGAAAAGGGTGGAAGTCTTCTCCTGCGTGAAGTTGGCCGATAGGGATGTCAGTTGCTTGTGGGCTTTCTCGATGGTAGTGACGAGCGCAGCTTTTTTCTCGCCGATGACTTCCGTGCCAACAGGTGTTTGCGCCATCAAAACGCTCGCTGTCATGAATGTGAGGAATATGAGGAGGATGTGCTTTTTCATGAAGTTCAGGTGTTGGTTAATAGTCGGCAAAAGTAAAAAAAATATGGTATATAGTGTGTTTCTGTGGGGGAGTAACGGAATCGGTGTGTTTTTATTGTGTTGTGATGGCATACCGATGGGTGGAACATGGTGAAAAAATCGTACTTTTGTAGCCAAATTAATTAATATTCCGAATATGAAACGTTTTAACTTCTTGTTTGCCATTGTAATGAGCTTGGGCGGTACCGCATTCCTTTTTTCTGCCTGTACCAAACAGTGCGACTGTCACAAGGAAACCCACTATGCCGATTATAGTACGGAACAGTATTACACGGAGACCGTGGATGCGGAAACTGCTTGCAGTAGTCTCAACGGCGAATTTTTCCATGAGGATGTGTACGGCAACACGGTCAGTGTGGATGTGGTAAACTGCACGAATGCCATGTAGATTCCTTTAGCACAATCCGTTAATCTTTTTCCATTCGGTATAAAACGGAGGGGTTTGCCATACCAGCTGGTGTTGCATATCCAAAAACACCTGCACTGAATGGCCACTGGCTACCAAATCGTTGGAGCTAGCATGGCGTATTTCATAGTCGAAAATGATTTTGGCAGCGTCGGTTTCTCGATAGGTGCATATAACACGGAGCCTGTCGTTGAGGGTGGCGGGCTTCTTGTAGTTGATTTTCAGTTCCACCAAGGGCGCATAAAAGCCCATCTCGTACATATACAGGTATTCAAGGTGATAGGTCTTCCCGAAAAGCTCGCGGGCATCCTCAAAATACAGGGCGTAGTTCCCGTGCCACACGATGCCCATGGAGTCCACTTCGCTGAAGCGCACCTCCACTTCCTTCTCAACTTGCAATATCTTCCGTGTCATTTTTTCAATTTTAGATGTGAACTGTAATTAGTGATGAGCTTTTATTTGCAATGTGTCAATTTTAAAACACAATACCTTCCCACTTCCAACTATTAACTATTAATTATTAACTGTTAATTGTTAATTGTTAATTGTCAATCACAAACACCTTCATATCGCACTGCGCCATCATCTCCTCCTCCCGTTGTATCACAGCATGTACGATGATGGCCTCGAAGACTTCGTTTTCGACGGTGACGGTAGTTTGCAATGTTTCGCCGGCAGCAGGCCGCCGGAAGACCTCGAAATGGTTGATGGAACCGATAACCCCGATGCGGACGGGTTTGTCCTGATTGAGCCATCCGATGCGGGCGGCGCAGGTCTGGGCGATGTTTTCCATTAGTCCAGATTCTGACAAACTGTTGTCACGTAGGAAGATACAGTCAGCAGGGATGCGGAAATCGGTGCGCACCGTGATGGGGTCGCAGGCCAGAATGTTGTCCACCATGACCATGGGCGGACGTTGCGGGATGAGTGGAAGGGCGGGAGTGGGAAACATGTTGTCTTATTTGAGTTTGCACTGCATGATGCTGTGGCCGAGACCGAGTCCGTCGTGGATGCACTCGATGGCAAGGCCGGCGTCTGCCACACAGCGGGCCATGTCGCCGGAGTAGTACATCTTGCTGTTGCCGTTGGCTAATGCGGTGAAATAGAGACTGATCTGTGCCAAGCAATAAGAGGCGGTCTCAAAACGCTGGCGGTCCCAGAAGGTCTCCATGATGTAGAGTCGGCTATCGTTGTCCATAGAGGCGGCGGCACGGCTCAGGATGCTGGTGACCTCCTCTTCGGAGAAGCAGTCGAGGAACTGGCTCATCCAGATGGCGTTGAATCCCGTGGGGAAGGGTACGCTGGGGTCGAGGAGGTTGCAGCCGTGCCCGTGGATGCGGTCGGCGCCCTCCATCCCTTTGGTCTGTTCGCGCATCATGGCCAGTTGCTGCGGCAGGTCCATGATGGTGACTTGCACGTTGGCATCGTGCCGCACGCATTGTGTGGCCCAGCGGCCGGTGTTGCCGCCCACGTCCAGCAACGTCTTGGGCTGTCTGGAAAACACGATCTCCAGCGCCTGCGAGAAGGAGTTGTCGGAGTAGAAATGGTCGAAGCCGAACCAGCTTTTCTGCACTTGCGGGGGCAGTTGCGAGAGCCCTTCGTAGATGGTAGGCCACTCGCCGAACACCTTGAGCCCTTCCGGCTTGCCGTTGAGGATGGCCTCCTCCAGGCGGAACAGCCCGAGGTAGTTCACGTCGTGGTTGAAGTCCATGTTCACGCGGGCCATGTCGTCGTTGAGCAGGAACCATCCCGCTTTGGCCAGATGGAAGCGGTCGTCGCGCATGGTGACGGTGCCGGTGGTCAGGGAGGACTCCAGCAGGACCTTGGCTCCATAGAGCGAGATGCCGGCTTTCTCGGCCACCTCGGCCATTGTCAGCCCCTCTTTTTCGTCACCCAACATCTGGAAGATGCCGAATTTGACCATGAGGCGGGCCACCTGGAACACGATGGGCCCGAAGGCAATTTCCTGAGCCAGACGCTGTGCCTGCAGGGCGGAGAAGCGGTCTTTGGCGTACATTTCTTTTTGCGGAGAGGATAATTCCATGGGATTATGTTTTTTTAGGATTTAACGTTTTGAAATTCCGGCTTTTGCCTCCAACCCCCAGAAGTCGTACAGGTTGAACCATTGTTCCGGATATTGTTTGAGGATCTCTTCCACGGCATTCACGTATTGGCGAAGCAGGTGCTCCGTCTGCGCGGTGACACTGGTTAGCGTCGTGTCTGCCGTCAGCGGGATGAGGTAGCCTTTGTAGTCTCTTTTTTTCTCTTTCATCAGAAAAACGGCCAGAACGGGAATCTCCATCTGGGCGGCCAGACGGAACGGCCCGATGGGGAACTCGGCGGGATGCCCCAGGAAATCAACCACCTTTTTCTTCGGGCTGCCAAAGATGCGGTCGCAGTGGATGGTGATGATTTCGCCGTTGTCCAGCGCGTTCTTGATGGCGAACAGGTGCGACATGTCGGGCATCACCGGGATGAGCTTGACGTGGTTCTCTTGAAAAGTCTCGATTCTCCGTTGTTGCATTTCGGGGTTCTCGCCGCCGAAGATGATGCCGTTGATGGGTTTCTTGTCCTGTTTGAGGCAATGTCCCAGCAGCTCGAAGTTGCCGATGTGGGAACCCGCCAGCATGAAGCCGGAAGGCTGGTCCAGCAGGTCGTGGAAAAGCTGTCTGTCGGGGATGTCCACCGTAAACTGGTCGCTGCGTCCGGCCAGGAGTGCGAACTTGTCGATGACCACTTTGCCGAACGTGTGCGCCGCGCGCGCCGTGGCCTTCAGGGCACGCCAGCGGCTGTAACCATGTATCTGGTGGAAATAGTGGTAAAGGGCCCGGTTGGGCTTTCGCGAGAACAGCAGGCAGAACGGGATGATCAGGTAGAGTATAGGGTAGAGGGTCGTGACCTTGATGTGCCTCAGAAGGACGAACAGGAAATGCTGACCGAACTTGCCGCCGCTTGTCTTACCTTGCCACTGCCGCTCTTCCGCCATGTTATTCTTTCACTTTGTTGGCGATATAATCGTAAAACTGTCCCAGTGTCTTCACATCCTTCATCTCTTCCGGCTTGATTTTGAAGCCGAAGTTGCGTTCCACGATGACGACTATATCCACGAAGTCCAGACTGTCGATGCCTAAATCTTCCTTGAGGAGGGCTTCTTCTTTCAGCAGATTTTCTTCTATCTCAATCTCTTCAACTAAAAAGTTGTTCACCGTTTTGATGACGTCTTCTCTTTGCATATTCAATTTTTATTATTTGATTTTCTTAATGACCAATGCACTGTTGGTACCTCCGAACCCGAAGGAGTTGGAGAGGTACACGTCGATGTTTTTCTCTATGGTTTTGTTAATGATGTTCAGATGTTGGGAGTACTCGTCGGGGTTCTCGAAGTTGATGTTGGGAGCGATGAACGAGTTGAGCATCATGAGGTTGGAATATACGATTTCGCTGGCGCCGGCCATCCAGCACTCGTGGCCTGTCATGGCCTTGGTGGAGCTGATGGGGGTGAGGCAGTCGCCGAACAACGCTTGCAGGCTCATGGCTTCAAAGGCGTCTCCCTGGAGGGTGGATGTGGCGTGTGCGTTGATGTAGTCGATGTCTTTGGGCTCCACGCCGGCATCCTGCATGGCGCGGCGCATGGCGGTGGCGGAGCCGTGGTCGCTCGGCTGCGAGATGTTGGCCCCGTTGGAGGAGAACCCGTACCCGGCGACCTCGGCGATGATGGGTGCGCCGCGCCGGATGGCGTGTTCGTACTCTTCCAGGATCAGCGTGGCGGCACCTCCGCTGGGCACCAGCCCGTCACGGTCGCGGTCGAACGGACGCGAGGCCTTCGTGGGGTCGTCGGTGCGGATGGAAAACGCCCCGATGCCGTCGAAACTGCCCATGGAGAGGTAGCTGGTCTCCTGCGCACCGCCGCAGATGACCACATCCTGCATCCCGTTGCGGATGAAGAGCAGCCCCAGCCCGATGGCATGCGACCCGCTGGCACAGGCCGCGCTGATGGTCATGTTCACCCCACGCAGCTTGAAGATGGTGGACAGGTTCATGGTCACCGTCGAGTTCATCGACTGGAAGATGGCCCCGGAACCCATCATCTGGGTATCCTTGTACTGCATGGCCGTGGAATGAGCCTCAATGACCGCCTTGGCCGACGAGTCGTTGCCGTAGAAGATGCCGACCTCGTTCTGGGCGAGATAGTCCATGTCGATGCCGGCGTTTTTCAGCGCCTCGGCCGTGGCCATGTAGGCGTATTCGCCCTCCTCGGCCAGACATACGCGGGAACGGCGGTCCAGAACACCCTTCAGCAGAGGACGTTCCACGATGCCCGTCAGCGGTGAACGATAGCCGTACTCCAGCCGCGCGGGATCAATGCCGATGCCCGACTTGCCGGCATACAACGACTTCGTCACCTCGTCCAGGTTCTTCCCCAGACAAGAGTAAATACCCATTCCCGTAATGACAACACGTCTCATATCGAACTTTGAACTATGAACTTTGACTATGAACTATGATTTATTAATTGTTAATTGTTAATTGTCAATTAGGTATAAAGTCCCCCGTTAATCGAAATCGCCTCCCCGGTGATGTAGGCGGCGTCGTCCGAGGCGAGGAATCCGACCAGCGCGGCCACCTCTTCCGGCTTGCCGAAACGTCCGGCGGGAATCATCTTCTTGAAGTCGGCCTCGTTGAAATCCTTGGTCATGTCGGTATGGATGAACCCGGGAGCCACGGCGTTCACGGTGATGTTGCGCGAGCCGATCTCCTGGGCTAAGGCTTTCGTGACCCCGATGAGGGCTGCCTTGGCCGCCGAATAGTTGGTCTGGCCGGCCTGCCCTTTGATTCCGGAGAGGGATGCCATGTTGATGATACGCCCCTTGCGATGCCCGATCATGCCCTTGAGCAGTCGGCGCGTCGTGTAGAAGAAGCCGTTGAGGGTGGTGTTCAGCACGGACTGCCAGTCGCTGTTCTGCATGAAGACCATCAGCGTGTCTTTCCGGATGCCGGCATTGTTGACCAGCACGCCGACATAGTCGTCGGGATGGGCGGCCTGCCAGGTGTCGATGGCCTGATCTACGGCCTCGCTGTCGCACACGTCGAAAGGCATCAACTCGGCGGTGCCGCCGGCCTCTTCGATGAGCTTCTGCGTTTCCAAAGCCGCATCACGGTTGGACTGGTAGTTTATCAGAACCGGGAATCCCATGGCGGCAAGCTTTTGGCAGACTGCTCTGCCGATTCCGCGGGAACCACCGGTGACAAGGGCGTAATTCATATTGTAAGCGAAAATATTACAGAAATAAATACTATTATAAAAAAACGGTGCAAAAGTAGTATTTTTTTTGATATGTCTCGTTATCCGAGAACGGCTTTGAATGGCAGATAGTTACCGCCGTTTGGCCCGCCTTTGATGGCGAAGGCGACGTGTTGGAAACAACCGGCAAATTCGGGTTCGGCAAGGGTCTCACGGAAGAGCTCGGCGATGTGCTTGGGTGGGTTGGCAAACGCTCCGCAGCCAAAGGCTCCTAATACAAGGTTGTGTTGCCGGTTGTCAATGGCGATGCGGAAGATGGTCCGCATCTTGTCGCGGACGGTGGGGATGAGGTTGTCGGTGATGCGTTCTTCGCCGTTCACAAGATGCAGGGTGGGGCGGTTTATGGCGGCCACCGCTATGAAGTTTACCTTCCAAGGCTCGTCCAGCAGGGCATAGCCTTGACTTTCGGTGTCGCGGAAGACGGTCGCGTCCGGCGTGTAACATCCCCCGAAATGACGGTCCATGGGATAGCTCTCCGTGGAGCGGGGAACTTCGTAAAGCATCCCGAAATCCACGAATTGGAAGAGCGAACGGTAGTAGTCGGTGCAACGGAAGAGGTACTCCTCCTGGGCGGCGGCCCCGTCCTGCACACCTCCGCCCGGATGCGTGGCGCTGGCGAAGTTCAGCACGCAGACCGGCTCGCCCAGTTCCTCCTGCATCTTTCGGGCATAGAACAGACTGTCGGCCTGCACCACCGTGACGGCGTTTGTGTAGAGCCGCGATTCGATGGCTGGGGAGAAACGTGTGCGGTAGTAACGCGTCTGTTCCCGGATGTTTTTGTTGAAGGCGGGCTCCACCAGCTGGCCGCTCCGGCTGATGTATCGGCCCTCTTTCACCACCTGCGTGGTGTTGAAGAAGACCAACTGGCGCAACTGTTTCAGGGCAATGCGGTTTGTGGGATGCTGGGAGGTGGTGAACTGCTCTTTCCAAACGATGTCGTCCCAGCTTGGAATAGTATTGTTTGCCATAGTGTTCTGAAAATGAAAATAGTGGATTAGAGTTTGTTGGCGGTTTTCTTCAAGATATTGTCGTCCTTGTAGTAGATGTCCTCCCGATATTGGATGCGTCCGTCCTCCCGCACGAAACAGGTGAAATATTCGATGTAAAGGGGCATTTTCTTTTTCAGGGTGATGCCGGTGGGCTTCAGCTTGCGGTAGAACTGACGTTCGCTGTCGGTGAGGCGCTCGTACCGTATGGAGTCCCGTTTCTGCATCTCCTCTAAGAATTTCTCGCCCTCTTTCGATGTGGGGGCGTTACCCACGATGATGGCGTATTTTTCGATGGTGAGACTGTCGTAATTGTTCAGCTTGTAAATGACATCGGCCAGTCCGAAGGGGTTGTCCACGCGCACACACCCGTGACTGAAGGTCCGCTTGCGGCGGTTGAAGGCCCCCTTGTTGTTGGTGTCGTGCAGATAGACAGACTCGGTGTTGGGGAAATCGAACTTGATGCGCCCCAGGGCATTATATCGCCCCGACGACTGTATCAGCCGGTAGGGGATGTTGTTGTAGCTGACCTTGTTCCAGTCGATGGAATCCGGTACGACCTGCTTGCCGCCTTTCATGACGTAGAGGTGCTCGCGTTTGATGACCGCCATGTTGTTTTTACGCAGCTTCGACAGGTACTCGTTTTTGATGATGTCGTACGGGATGTTCCATTCCGGGTTCAGGATGATGCGGTTGATCTCGCCGTGCATCAGGGGTGTTTCGGCCTTGTAGGCCATGATCATGCCGTGTCGTTTGCGTCCTTCGCCCGGGGCTTGTGTTTTCCCGCAACATATCCGTGTTTTGAAGGCCACCGTGTCGCTCAGGAAGGCCTGCAGCGTGAAGTCGGGCAGGTTGACCTCGATGCGGTTCTCGCCCTTTTCGGGAATGACTTTCCAGCGCAACCGCTCAAGGTTGGCGGCAATCCGGTTCTGGTAGTAGGCAATGGGACGGTTCAGTTTCTCGATGGTTTCTTTGTCTAATGAGTCGCTTTGCGGGATGGCGTTGTCGCTGCGGAACAGATTGATGCCGGCCAGCAGTTCCGATGTCAGCAGGGTGGTGTCGGGAAAGTTGTTGGGAAGTTCGCCGGTGAGACGGAGGCGTTGGCACACCTTCGGCAGGTGATGGTTGGTCTGTCCCTGGCGCACGCGCATCTGCGGGATGCGCGTGAAGGCCGTGTCTTTCAAGTCATGCAGACGACATAGCTCTTCTTGCAGGAGGGCGTATAACTCCATATTGGGCTGCATAACCCGCAATGATTTTGGAAGGTTTTCACTGGAAACTAATGTGTTGTAAAGGAAGAGCGAATCGGCATATTGGTTTTTGTATAGCCACTTGCCACCGTTCACCACCTTGGGGTCGGTGGCCCCGAAGGCGAGGGCATTGGCATAACGCAGGTAATTTTCCGTGAGCATCATCTCCAAGTGGAAGAGTGTGGGCATGAGCTCGCCATCTTTGACGCGGTTTTCGCGCAATCCGGCAATGAGGGATGCTATGCTGTCGTGTTGGAAATAGTTGCATCCGATGCCGTGCTGCCACGCCTGACCGAAATAGTGAAGCATGGTGTCGATTTTATGCTCCTGGAACCCGTTGATTGTCCAGATGGGCATTCCGTTTTTCTGATAGAAGTCCTGGATGATGTCCCCATAAAGCATGTCCGGTATCGAATCTGTTACCCGTTGGGTGAAATATTCGATGTATTCCTTGTTGTTGAACGATGCATAGTTCTGCTTGAACCAATGCGGTTCCCGCTCGCTGCGTATCTGCTTGCAAGCCAACAAGGTGAACGCCAGCAGCAGGGGAAGGATGAATTTCCTTGCCGTGTGCCACTGCTCTTTATAATGGATGTGGTTCATTTTATTTTATTCAAGATAACGCTGCAAAAATACATCTTTTCTTTTATAAAAATAAGTGGAGTGTCAGATATTCTCCCACTAAGATTTTTTGTGTTTTTGCATTTGAAAATAATGTGGATATTGATTTGTTGGGTTTAAAAATTAAGTGTTGAGACGATTACACATCATCAGATCGCGATGTATCTTACCAACTATGTGTTAAGTGAGTTGGTGAAATATGTGATGGAGGATACAAATTATAGCATTGAACAGGCTATGGAAAAGATGTATAACTCACCATTGCTGAATGTCTTGCAAGATGAAGAGGGCGAATTGTACGTGCAAAGTCCTGCGTATTTGTATGAGCTGATGAACACAATATGTGAAGGTTTTTAACTCCTATCACAATACCGTGATGGTTCCTTTCAGGACGTGGCGATCGCCATTTTTGTCAAAACAGGTTATCTTATACACATATACATTATTGTAGAAGATTTTCCCGTTGAACGATCCGTCCCATTTGAAGGCTTTGTCGTTGGAGTAGAATACGAGGTCACCCCAGCGGTTGAATATCCGGATGTTGAATTGCTCGCCGTCAATCAGATTTTGTGCCCGCTCGTCCAAGCAGAAGTAATCGTTGTTCCCGTCAAGAAGGCTGGGGGTGATGGCGTTGGGCAGATAGATGGTGAAAACGCAGGGCGAGATGCGGAAATGGGCGTTTCCGCTGCAGTTGTCCTTGATGACCGTCACGGTGTATTCGCCTGGAGAGGTCACCGTGATGCTTGGTGTGGTCTCCCCGGTGCTCCACAAATAGTCCGAGAAGATATCATCCACACTTAGTATTTCGTAAGCTCCGTAGCAGTAGTCCCCGATCAGGGGCGTGATAACGGGGTGTGCGTGGGTGACGCTCACCTTCAGCCGGATAATGGAATCGCAGCCATCAATGGTCTGCATCTGCCTCATGCGTTGCAGCGTGTCCGCCCGCAGCGTCTCCTGGGCATAGATGTCGAACCCGTTTGTGTGATATTCGTCGCCCTCGCACAAATGGCCGGTGATCGTGGTGTCGTAGCTGTTGTGGACCGTCAGGATGAAGACGATGACGCTGTCGGTGCCGTCGGCCGCCTGTAGCTTTTTCGCGATGGTGCAACTCTCGTACAAGGCGGTGTCCTGCCAGATGAAGGGCAGCTCGTTTTGGCAGGTCTGGTCGGTGAGGGTGTCGGCACTGTTCCAGAGCACCCGTAACGAGTAGTGGACGAGACTGTCGCAGCCGTGCCGGTCGGTAAGCGTGAAGAGAGTGTCCGTATTATGGTGGAACAGGATGCCGTTGCAATTGGCGGGGAGCAGGTTCTCCACCACGGTGTCTGCCACGGTGGTGCTCTGCGTGGGATAATAGTTGATGTGCATGGTGATGGCATCGTCCAAGCCATTGGGGTTGAACAGGATAGTCGATTTGGGCAGAGTGTCGGTGAAGGTGATGCCGTTCCACACGATGGGCAGCGCTCCCCGGCAGATGCTGGTGTCGAGGTCGCGGTTGATGAGCACCTGCACGCTGTCATGACTGCTGCAGTTCCAGTTGTAGCCGATGACATGATAAAGGGTGGACTGGGTGGGTGTGGCCGTGGTCTGCAAGGTGAAGGCGGATGATAGCGTCTCGCTGGGCGTCCATTTGCAGGAGTCTGCCCCCGTCACCCAGAGGGCGGCACTTCCGCCGAGAAGGATGACCGTGTCGCCGCAGGTGACGAGGGTGGGGTAGTCGTTCACCTTCAGTAGCAGAGTGATGATGCTGTCGCAGGCATCGGCATTACTATGACGTCTTGTGTAGGTAAATGTCCCGGTGTTGGCCGTTTCCGTCGCTGTCAGGTTGAAGCCGTGCCGCACGTATGGATTGCCGACGCAGATGGTGTCCCGTATGGTGTCGCGCAGACTCTGCATAAGTGTCAGGTGGAGATAAGCGGTGCTGTCGCAACCGTTGTATCCTGTCTGGACGATGCTGTAGTCACCGCTCGTGGTGTAGGTGGAGTCGTTCCAACGGAGGGAGTCGCAAGCAGTGATGGTGTCGTTGCTGTAATGCGGTGTCTTGAAATGCAAGGCGATCAGCGTGTCGTAACGACAACCAAATTCGTTGAGGGTGGTCAGCTGATACATTATGGTGGTGTCGTTCGGCAGGGTTATGGGCGGTGTCACTTGGAACACGCTGTCCGACAGTGTCTGCACCCAAGGACCGATCAGCCGTTTCTGTACAATGGAATAAACGGTGGTGGAGAACAGGTCGGGGGCCAGAGAGAGTTCCCATTCCGTCAGGTATCCATTGTCATTTTGTTCTTTGTCTTCAACTTCAATCTGCCATGTGCCGTTTACAGGGCATCCGACGAGCTGTTGGAATGATTCTTTCGGGTGATAAAATTGGGTGCCGGCCTGCACGTCGGAGGAGTCCACCTTGTAGGAGTAAGTGCCCTGGTTGTAACTGTTGTCCCAAAGCGGATTGGGCGAGAAGTGTATGTTGGGGATCTCGTAAAGATACCCGAAAGTGCCACCTGCATAGCTGTACCCTTGATCGGTGTTGTTCGACCACGCATAATTCCAAGGTATGCCGATAGGATTGTCGGAAGGGTTGCAGTTGTTGACTTCCTGGATGCGGTTGGCCACCCCCATGTTGATGCGCCCTATGTTCTGGAACGGGGAGTTGTTGCCTCTCGGGTCTTGCCCGGGCCAACCTTCCGTCTGCCGATTGGGAAGGATTTTGGCGCTGTTCCCGTTGGGACATTGAATGTTGATGCGCAAATCTTCAATGGCAGAGTGCTCAATCTTCAAACGTACGAAACGGATGTCATTCACATTGCGAATGGTCGCTCCCGGTTGCGCGTTGGTGATCAGGAGTTGCGAATGGTAGATGTTGCCGTAAGGCGGACAATTCAAATCATCGGGCAGGAAGATGGGCTCGGGGAAGTAAATGGTGTTGTTGGGCTGATGGATGCGTATTTCCGCGTTTGCATCATAGCTGATGGTGATCAAGGCGGTGTCGCCTGCGCAGATGTCCGGGATGTTGACCGAAGCAATGGGGTTGATGGAGTCCAGGATAGTGAGTATCGTGGTTAGGAGTGTGTCACATCCTCCGCCAATGCCTGGATGCAGTTCCGGCGTCAGCGTATGGGTGCCCGGCGTGCGGATGGTGTCGTTCAAATGAATGTAAGGCAGAACCCCGTAACAGAATGTGTCGGTGCGGAAGACGGTAATGGAGGTCGTCATCTGCACAGTAAAGTTGTTGTCAAGGGTACAACCAAGGCTGTTGACGGCATGGAATTGGTAGATGACAGTGGTGTCGCGTGACAAGCCGGATGCCGGCGTGATGGTGTATATGCTGTCGTTGCCCGAAAGCCACCGTCCGTCCGCCGTGATGCTCGTGATGACCGGGATGGAATCGTTTGTGCCGGCGTAAGATAGCTGGATGTCGGCTTGCGGGCTGGTGCCGATGCGGATGCTGTCAGTATGCCCTGCGCAGATGTCGGCCAGCGGATGGGTGAGCGCACTCGACATGACGGGATGGAAGCGCACATGGTATCTTGTGATGTGATACGAATGGTTGGCGTTGAGGTTTGTGTCTGCCGCTACCGTGTCCGTCAGGGTGAAAAGATGCCCGTGCCAAAGCATGGGAAGAACCTCCCGGCAGACGATGGTGTCATGATCTTCCGAGGTGTTGTTGTAAATTTGTAAAGTGTAGTGGATGAGGCTGTCGCAGCCAAGATGGTTTTCAATGATGATGACGGTGTCGGTGACTGCGTATTGGAACCAGCATCCGTTGAAGGCGTGCGGCAGCTGCTGTGCGCCAATTTGCTCTGTGACCACACTGCTGGTGGTGTCAAGTACCGTCAAGTGCAGAATGGCGGTGCTGTCGCAGCCGTTGGCCGCCTGCATGGTAGCGCTCGTCAAAATGAACGAGCCCGTGTCCATGACGTGATGGATTGACCAGTTGTACGGCAGGTCGTTACGACAAATGGTGTCGTACAGTTCCGTGGTCTTGGGGGCTTTGTAATGGATGCTGACGATGGTGTCGAAATGGCAGCCGTGGTCGCTGAATACGGAGATGAGGTAGTTCACAATGGTGTCGTGGGTGATGGTGGCGGGTGGTGTCACCTGATAAGTGGAGTCGTTCACCCGGCTACTCCACAGACCCGTCAGTGTGGTGCTGTCGATGGGCCGGTGGGGCACGTTCAGCAATTCGGGATTCAACGCCAACTCCCAACTGAAGAGATATCCATTGTCTTGCGTCAAACCATCAATGATTTCGATGGTCCAGTCTCCGTTCAGTGGACACCCGACGAGCGCTTGGAATGATTGATCTGGTTTGTAGAAGTGGGTGCCATTAGTTACATCTGAGGCTCGGAAACGTTGAGTGGAGAAAAACCACCCCGATGTTTGCACATTGGCAGATCTGTAAATTAAATCATCATCGGGCGAATTGGTGTTCCCGTATTGGTAACCTTGGTTGATGTTGTTTGACCAGCAGTAATTCCATCCCGTACCGGGCGGGTTTAGATTCGTGTTGCAGGGATAATTCGTGTTGTCTGTTGTTTCTGGCGAACCAAAGTACGTATTTTGACTTGCGTTTGTTTGTCCGTTGGTTGCTGGCTGCCAACCTCGATGTGCGATACCGATGTTTTGAATGCACGGACTGTCATACTCATTATTGGTTGTTCTGGAAAACCGGAGGATATCGGCATTTTGCCCGTTTGGACAAGATATCTTGATGTAAAGGTCGCCGGCGAAGGTGTGTTCCAAATTGAGCCTTACGTAGCGGATGTCGTTTACATCGCGGATGATGGAGCTTGCAGGGAAATTGTTGAAGTGTATGGCCGACTGGTACGAGCATCCGTTGCCGCAATCTCTGCCGTCCGGCAGGAAGGTGGAGGTGCTCAGGCTCACGCTCGCATCCTCTTCGGTGGCAATATAGATGTTGTTGTTCGGATTATGCCCGATGGTGATGAAACCTGTGTCGCCCACACAGATGTCCGGCAACAGGATGTTGTTGATGGGATTCGGAAAGTCGATGATGGTCAATCGCAACGTGACGATACTGTCGCAGTTGTTCGCTCCCAACAAGGTATCCCGGTAGATGCCGCTTTCCGTGTAGGAATGTCCGTTCCAGATGTACGGGGCGCAGGCGGTGTCGTACACAATGCTCCTCGGCGTATGGAAGGTGTCCACCTGAAACAGTCGGATGAGATAGGAATGGTTGGCCTGAAGAACGGAGTCTGTTGTCAACCCTGCATGATAAATGGTGTGCCCTTCGTATTCAACAGGGAAGTCATTGCACAGCGTGCAGGCCGAAATAAGGGTGTCGTTAGGCCGTATGTAGAGCGAATAGAGCACGAGACTGTCGCATCCTTGACTGTTTTGGATGGTGAGAAGGGTGTTGTTGACAGGCTGTTGGAAAATATAACCGTGATACACGTATGGAATCTGGCTTGTCCCGATAGTGTCATATACAACCGACGTGTCGGAAACGTAATTGCTGACATGGCACATCTTGACAAGAACAGCCCCTAAAGAGTCCGTTATCGTCACGTGATAGTCTCCTTCGCAGAGGTTGAAGGCCGTGTCCGTTGTCTGATGCAGCGGGTCATCCCACAGGTATCTGTAGGGTGGAAGTCCTCCCCGCACGTTTACGGAGGCCCATCCGTTGCAAGGATGCTGCGCATCGGGATCACATTGGGTGTTGATGCCCGTGTACGTTTCCGCCCACAACTCAATGGTGAGGTGCAACTCCATTACGGAATCACAGTAGGGATATGAGTCGGCGGTGTAATGGGATATGTGGTTCCCGGAATGGGTGCCTACTTCGAAGATGGTGTCCAAAGGTTGGTAATAATGGGGCAGTGCGCTGTCGGGAAGAGTCAGGTATTGGTGCTCATGAGGATTCTCATGGATGAAAACATTGACCACGGTGATGCTGTCGCAACCGAATCGGGTGCTGTCCCTGAATGTGTAACGGTTTGAGATGGCATTAGCGGGAATGGTGAGCCGTTCGCTATAACGATAGGGTAGTTCGTTGCGGCATAGATGCAGGATGTCGTTGTTTAGGTATTCGGGATGTATGGTGAGGTGCAGCGTGACGACGGAGTCACACCTTTCGGAGTTTGTCAGCGTGAAGGTGGGCATATTGGTGCTCATAGTGTAGGTGCTGTCGTCAATCCAGGTGTAGAAGCCGCAGGCGACAATGGAGTCCACACTTGAAGTAGAATGGCGGATGTTGAGCAACAGCGTGACGATGGAGTCGCATCCGTTGGCGTTGGTGAGGATGGCCGTGTCGATGGCACTTTGCGTGTGGGTGTGTCCGTTGATCCAGGTGTATGCGTCGCAAGTGTCCACGCGCACCGTGTCGTAGGTTTCGGCGGGCAGCAGCAAGGTTACCCATACGGTGGAGTCGCATTGCTGCCCGCTGAGGAAATGCACCGGCACGGTGCCGGCAGTTGTGAGCAGACTGTCACCATATTGAACGCCATTGCCCAACAGGCTTTGGCATACCGACAACGTGTCGCGGGTGCTGTAGGGTGGGTTTACCACCAGATGCAAATGGATGGTGGAATCGCAGTCCTGCTGGGAGTGGAAAAGAATGTGATGGTCGCTTGTCCTTGTCTCAATGGGGAAAATGGTATCCCCATACGTGAAGGGCAGGTCGCTGCCGCAGAGCGTGACGGTGTCGTTGTGCTCATATACCGGGTGGATGGTCAGATGCAGGGTTACAACGGAGTCGCAGCGGGCAGCATTTGTCAGCGTGACGGTGGGCGTGTTGGTGCTGGCGGTGTAAACACTGTCGTTGATCCAACGGTATGAGCCGCAGGCGGTTATGGAATCAATGCCAGTAGTCGAATGACGGATGGTGAGCAGAAGTGTGATAATGGAGTCGCAACCTTGGGTGTTGGCGAGAATGAATGTGTCAGTAGTGCTATGCGTGTAGGTGCGCCCGTTGATCCAGGTGTATGTGTCGCAGGTGTCCACCCGTACGGTGTCAAAAGTGTTGGATAGAGGAAGGATGGTGACCACCACGGTGGAGTCGCAGCCGGGTACGCTGGTAAACCGCACGGGGTGGTCGCCGGCGGAGGTGAGCAGACTGTCACCGTAGGCGATGCCGTTGGCCAACAAGGATGGACAGGCGGCTATGGTGTCGCGGGTGGTGTAGGGTGGGTTTACGGTGAGAGCCAGATGGATGAGGCTGTCGCATCCGTGTATGGAACGGAACATGATGGGATAGTTTCCGCTTCTGGTCTCAATGGGGAAAACCGTGTCTCCGTATGTGTAGGGCAAATCGCTGCCGCAAAGGGAGAGGGTGTCCTGATGCTCAAATGCCGGATAGATGGTGAGATGCAATGTGACCACAGAGTCACACTGGCGACCTAGGCGCGTGAGATGCTGGACATAGTCGCCGGAGGACAGATAGACCTCGTCGTTCCAGCTGTAAACTACGCAGGCAGTGTCCCAGTATTCAGTGGTGTCCACGGGCACGACGAGTGTTTGTCGGAGCGTGTCCAAACAGGCATCCCTATTCATGCCGCTGACCAAGGACACGATGTAGGTGCCCGGTTGGGCGTATGTGTGTGAGGTGTTGTAATCCTGGGATGTGGTGCCGTCACCGAAATTCCAGTAGGCCGTCTCGCACGCGGTGGCATATGGCGTGGAGGTGCCGTTGGAGATGATGCTGTTGTTGTAGAAGGTGTAATGGCGGCTGCAGGAGTCTCGCTCAATAGTGAAGGCGGATTCAGGTACGATTGGGTTGAGAACGCCCTGTAGTTGGAAGCCGCAGCCTTGGCCTTCCAAGTCCGAGACCTCGCAGACAAGTGTCTTTGTGGGATCTACGGGCACCGTGATGGATTGCCCCGTCCCGATAATCGTGCCCGGGTTGTCCGTGTAGTACCAGTTGTAGTTGAATCCGGCAGGTGCGGTGAAAGTATTGGTAGCCGCATCGCCGCATTGCTCCACCGTTAATTTCTGTTTCATACACCCCAGGTTGAAATAAGCAAAAGCCCAATGGGCACCCTCACCACAGTCGCGGTTGGTCAGACGGATGGTGATCTGCTGTCCGTGATAGGCTGATATGTTGAACCCGATATTGGTCCAGTCTTTCCACAACACAATGTGCAGTGGTTTGTATCGAGCTTGTGTGCCGTTGTAGATGGATTGTGCCGAACGATAATGGAATTCGTTCCAACCTAAAGACTGGCTGGATATGAATTGAGCCTGCCCGCAGTTGGGATCGACAATCTGTCCGTTTTGGTCCAGAATCTCCATGTCAAAGCGGGGTTGTAAAGAAACTGGGTGACCAGGGTTTTCCATTACAGCCGCATATTTCAGCAGGATTATGTCGGCCACGGCGGTATCTACCGTGTATGTGTAGGAGATGCTCTCGCTTTCTGCCGGCATGGCGTTGCCCAACTTGACGGAGTAGGTTTCTCCGTCAGGAATCATTCGGAGCAGACCACCTGTGTAAGGATCATAACTCTGATGCATGACCACAGAGTGATGGCTTGATGAAATGCCGTTGTGCTCGTAGGGATTGCCGTTATTCCCGTATCCCCCGTAGGTACAGGTGATATTAGGACGGTTCAACTCCCGCATGTCAATGCATAAAGCGGCTTCGGGTATGGTGTAGGAATCAGTCACCGGTTGAGAAGGACCAGAGCAGGGGTAGGTGAGACTGAAGTCGTATTTGGTCTTAGAAGGCAGACCGACAATTCGGTAGCGCGGTTCGGTGATGCCGGTGACAATGGTTCCCGTCCCTGGCGTGAAGCCGTCGGGACCATATTCCAGTGTGTAACCAGTAGAGATTCCAGATTGGGTGGGCAACCATTCTACCGTCAAGGTGTCATTGTCCCAGGAAAAGGTCAATGGATAATTGTTTTCGCAGGCACATCCGGCCACGCAACTATACTCTAATTGGAAACCGTTGTATTGGAATATGCTGTTTGTGGTGAACCGTATCGTCATCGGACCCGTGGAGGTGACATTCACATACCCGGCATCGGTCATGTTCGCCAACAAAGGCGATGTGGTAGAGGTTCCATTGTAGATGTAGATGTGGTCTTTGAATTCGGTCCCATAGTAGAAATTTGTGATGATGTATGAACCTTCCAAGTGCACGCCACAACCGGATGGCGGATTTATGGTGATGGAGCCGTTGTTGTTGGTGATGCAATAGCCGTTGGCATCCGTTTTTGGGACAATGTAACCCGAACAGCCTTGTATGGTGCGCTGTCCGGAGATGGGTATGGTGTCCACCGGCGACTGCCCGAAAACAGAGGCAACCAGCCACAGGGCAAGCCAAATGGTAAGCCCGTATCGCAATCCCCGGCGTTGTTTTATATTATACATTAATACAAATACCCAATTATAGCGAGCAAATGTATGATTTTCAACAAGAAAAAAAACGCGGGGATGCGAATTTTATGAAAGGGGAAATGTTAATTAAATCTTGTAGGTTTTCACCTTGCTTTTCTGCTTGTTTTCCGTGTCGATATTGGGGTTTTCACGGGTACGGGCAGGCTTGATGTCGAGCTGGTAATCTTGGGTGGTTAGCGTTTTGTAACTACCACTGTCATAGTCATAATAGGTGTATTTTACACCCGGAATCAGGTAGGTGCCCTCCACTCTCGGAATGATGGTGAAGCGGAAGGTCTTGGTACCCGTCACGATGTCGCCCTTGGCGGAGATGTGACTGACTACTTTCGGGTAGGTTACGTCGCAGTCGGCAGGAAAATCGATGTTGAAATCTTCGTCACTTACGTGGTGCAAGTTTCCATTCCCCGACACGGAAACGGTGAAGGTGATGGGCTCGTTGGCGTAAGCCTCTGTCTTATTGATATTGGAGGTGATGTTGAAATTGCCCACCACCTCGGTCTTGCCGTTATTGCGTGCGCCAGGCAACGCCTTTACTTTCACCGTCAGCTCGTTGGAGGTGAGCTGCACGTTTTGCGTCTGGTAGGTCTGGAACATGCCCCAGAAAGGATCGCGGCTGGTGGCCGGCACGCGGAGTGCCAGGATGACGTTCAGCTTGGGGATGACGATTTTGCCGGTCTTGGTCGGATAGACGGCCGTCTGCTTGATGGTGAACACGGTGTAGCTCTTGCCATTGACCGTCTCTGTGCTTTTCTCTTGGCGGCTCAGCTCCAAAGGATCCATCCACAGGTCGTTGGTGCTGCCAAACGAGGCCCGTTCGATGCTGTAGCCGCTGATGTCGTCCTTGACGTACAGTTTGTGCGTGACCACCACTGCCTCGCCTTGGTAGGCCTCCATCGTGGTGGTGCTGGCCTTCAACATCATGTCTTCTTTCCCGATTTTGGCAGGTGCCTTGGCGGACTTGTCCGGCTGACTCTTAGGCTGTTGTTCGTTTGGAAATTGCGGACGCTGCCGATTTTGGAAGGGCCATTCGAAGGAGAACGAGTCCATGTCGGGCATCTGGAAGTCGGGCCACTCGAAATGGAACCAATTGTCGGCCTGCTGCTCCTGCTGCGGCTGGCTTTTGGGCGTTTTCACCACATGCACGGTCACGCTGTTGCTGCGGTAGATGCGCCCGTCGATGGAGAGGCTCACGCCGGGGATGGTGAAGGTGCCTTCCCGCGAGGCCGACAGATAGTAGGTGTACGTATAGGTCGTGCTTTGCTGCACATGCCCGTTGTTGATGGATATCGAGGTGCTGGATCCTACGCTGGGTCCGCTGATGTATTCGAATTTGCCGAAATCCGTGGACACCACCTCGCCTCTCCCTGTGGAGGTGATGGTGTATTTAAATTGTTGATCTACACCTACTTCAGAGGGTGCCTTGGCATAACAGGAGTCTTCCGTTTGGGCGGTGGCCGCAGCCCATGAGAAGAGCATACAGCACACCCACACGATTCCGCAAACAATAGTCTTTTTCATAGTCAGTCTGTTTTTGAGTGCGAAACGAGTAACGACAAAACCGTCGTTTTATTGCATGTTGGAGCGTATTATCGCAGATTGAATCCGAACACGTCGCCCGGCTTCTTGGATCCGGGTTCCTGACCGTAGCGCAGGATGATCATCTCCCGTGTGCCGCGCAGGGTGATGCGCTCGTTCTCCACCCACAGGGCGGTGCCTTCGCGCAGGCCGGCCACCGTCATCTGCTGGTTGACGGCCAAGTACTCGTTCAAGCGCACCTGACGGGTCTCGCCACCGTGACGGATGGTGTCGTTGATGTCTTGCGGGTACGGGTCGATGTAGTGCGGGTTGATTTGGAACGGCACGAGGTCCAGACACTTGAAGCTCTCCGGCATCACGATGGGCATGTCGTTGGTGGTGCAGAGGGTGGGGCATGCCACGTTGCTGCCGGCACTCCATCCGATGTAGGGCGTGCCCTCCATCACCTTGCGGCGGATGGGCTCGATCAGCTTGTTGCGGTGCATCTCGGCCACCAGGTGGAACGTGTTGCCGCCGCCCACCATGATGATGTCGGCCTTGTTGATGACGTCCACGGGATTATCGCTGGCATGGACAGACAGAATCTTCTTCCCGAAGTTGTCGAACACCTTCTGCACACGTTCCGTGTAGGCATCATAGCTGGCGGGATACACCTTGCCGCCCACATCCACGCCCGCGTAGGGCAGGAAGGCGATGTTTTTCGCGGTTCCTTCTAAAAATTCTGCGATGAGCGGTTGGCACCATCCCAAATAAGGCTCTTTGTAATTGGTTGAGTTGCTGATTAATAAAAGTTTCATAATGGATTATTTTAATGATTATAATATTCGGATTAATTAATTTGGAGGTCAGTCTTCCAGCTGTTTCAGCTTGTCCACCACGTAGGCACGGTCGTCCTGGTAGGTCACGCCGAACCACTCGGCATTGCTGTGGAGCACTTTGATTTTCGCCTTGCCCGTGACCATCAGGTGCGTGATGACATCCGGGATGGGGAACTCGGCGGTGATGTTCTGCTCGTTTTTGCGGAGGAATTCCTCGAAAAGGGCGTTTATCCCGTCGAAGAAATCCGGCGTGAAGCCCCAAAAGTTCATCGACACGGGCTCGCTGCCGTCGTAGCGTGCCGTCAGTCCCTCTTCGATGTTCTCGATGCCATTGTCGGTGTAACCCACCTTGTGGTTCTCCACGATGGAGACAAGGTGGTCGTTTTCGTCCGTTTGGCACACACCCCGCGACACGGTTCCGTGCTTGGAGAGCGTCTTGTCAAGACGGTAGCCCACCATGGCGTACGTGGCGGGTGTGGTGGCGGGCACGTGCGTGAGGAAGTCGGCCATCACACGGAAGGCGTCGCGCCCGTAGAAGTCGTCGGCGTTGATGACGGTGAACGGCTCGCGGACAGTCTCTTTGGCCACCAGGATGGCGTGTGCCGTCCCGTAAGGTTTCTTGCGCTCCGGGTTGAGGGTGAATCCCGCCGGCAGCATGTCCAGCTCCTGGAAGACATACTGTACGGGGATCTTGTCGGCATAGCGGGGCAGGATGAGCTTGGCAAAATCCTCCTCCATGCTGCGGCGGATGACGAACACAACTTTGCCATAGCCACTCTCAAGGGCGTAACGCACCGAGTAGTCCATGATGGTCTCGCCGTGGGGCCCCATGGGGTCCAGCTGCTTCAGCCCGCCGTAACGACTGCCCATGCCGGCCGCTAAAATGAGTAATGTGGGTTTCATAGGATTTAATTATTAATTGTTAATTGTTAATTGTCACGGTGCCATATTAAAATACTCCTCCAGCATGTTGTCCTCCAGCAGTTCCAGGGATTTGTTGATGTAGTGCTTGACCAACGCCTTGTCGGGGCGGGTGTTGCAGAGGCGGCGCATAGCCTCGTTTACCTCGCGGATGGTGCCCACGCACTCGAAGGGCTTGGTCTTCGACATGCCGTCCAACTCGTCCAGTGTAGGAGCCAGTTCCGGCTTGTCGAGCAGGTCCTCCCCGAAAATGCGGATCATGGTGCTGTCGTCAATGAATGGCGACAGGATTACGTAGGCGAAGAGGCATTTGGGGCAATGGCAGCACCATTTGTCCTCCTTGCTCCCCACGTTGCAGCTCTTGAAGACGGGGAAATATTGCGGATGGCGGGCGAATCGTTCCGCGATCTGGAGTTCGGTAAGGTTGCGCAGATGGCTGTAGTAGTGGTTGAGCCCGTTCATGAAGTGATCCACGTAGTCGCGGAAATCTAGCTCAAACTCTAAGGATTTGGAGTACTGGTGGTTGATCTGGGTGCCGGGGATGGTGGGTTCGTTGGCGCTTGACTCGTTCGACAGGGCCACATCGCGGATGCCCGTGACGGCGCTCAGCAGGGTGGTGTAGAAGGCCAGCATGGCCGAGAAGGGCGTGTGCCCGTTGAGGTAGCCCTCCTTGTTGAGCTCGAGCAGGCGGGGCGAGATCTCCCGTTGCAGGATAATGAGGTCGTTCTCGCTGGCGAAGCCTGCCACACGGGCACATTCGATGGTTGCCCCGCGCGGGTTGATGATGAACGGCACCACCTCGTGGCTTGTCCGCAACTCTTCTAAAGTGACCACAGAATCTTTGCCGCCGCCGATGGGCACGATGACGCGATTGTCCGGCTCTACGTGCGGGTACGCGGACGCAGGGATTTCGGCGGCATCCTCGGGAAACTCAAAGTCGAAGAAATCGGTTGGGGTGGTGTGCAGGTTGTTGGTGTATCGGAACTCGCCAAGGCCCAGCCAGAAAAGCTTGCGCCACCACTCCTGCTGGTCGGCGTTCAGCCGATGCGGTAGGATGTGTATCACAGGACTGCAGGTGCATTTCCAGTAGCTGATGAGTTCGATGAGGCCGATATGGAAGATAATGCCGTCCAGTGTCTGAATATCTTCCGGGAAGCGGGCGTGCCGTCCGGGCTTCAATACCATCTTGGGCTCGAAGCGGATGTGGTCGCCGATGCAGTAGCGGAATCGGATGTGCAGGTTGTCGCCCTCACGGGAATAGTCGTATCCCTCGTAGGTAAAGACGGGATGCTGCGCGCGGAGTTCGTCAAAGGTCATACGGTTTGGTTTTTAAGAGCCGCAAAGATAACATTTTTTTCGGGGTTGTGGGGAATTTTGTGTACTTTTGCGCCCTCAAATCGGAAGGATGAGAAAACTTTTATGTTTTATATATAGTATGCTGCTGTCTGTGGCGGGACTTCAGGCGCAGAGCTTGCAGGGCAGGATCCTGGAAGTCAGGGAGGATGGCGACACGCTGGCCGTGGCTTCCGCTGCAATCCAGTGGCTGCACACGTCGGTCGGGGAGTTTTCCGCAACTGACGGCTCCTTCACCATCCCGCGCACGGGCACCGACACGCTCATCGTCTCATTCCCCACTTACGAAAGCGAAACGCTCCGCATTGACAAGAGCCAGAACGACATTACCATCTTCCTGTCGCACGCGCACGCCCTCGCCGAGGTGAGCGTGGTGGCCCGCGACGGCTCCTTCATTTCCACACAGCCCATCCTTACTTCCGTCATCACCCAGCAGGGCCTGCGCCGCGCCGCCTGCTGCAACCTCGCCGAGAGCTTCGAGAGCAGCGTGGCCATCGATTCGGAATTTCCGGACGCGGTGAGCGGCGCCCGCCAAATCGCTATGCTCGGACTGGCAGGCACCTATTCCCAGATTCTGCTGGAAAATGTGCCCTACATCCGACTGCTCGCCCACCAGTTCGGCCTCGGCTTCGTGCCCGGCTCGTGGATGGAGTCCATCAGCCTGTCGAAGGGAACCTCTTCTGTGGTAAACGGTTTTGAGGCCATCACGGGACAGATAAACGTAGATTACAAGAAGCCGGAAAGCAATCTGGAACGTTTCTTCATGAACTTCTACGCCAACTCGATGGGCAAAGGCGAGCTGTCGATGAACACTCGTATTCCAGTAGGCAAAAAAGATAAAGTGAGCACCAATTTCCTGATTTTCTTGGCCGACCAGCTGATGAAAATGGATATGAACAAGGACGGTTTCATGGACGTGCCGCGCAGCCGGCAGGTCAATGTGATGAACCGCTGGGACTACAAAGCCCCTGTGGTGGAAGGGCGCACGATGGTCGATTTCGTGTGGGACAACCGCTTCGGCGGACAGATGGCTTTCCAACCAAATCTTCAGAATGAAACGTCAAATCTTACTTACGGGTTCACCGCCGACAACAAACGGGTGGATGTCATCACCAAGAACGGCTTCCTGCTGAATGGCGAGCATGAGAGCATCGGGACGATTGTCTCCTACACGGGGCATTGGCTCCATTCCCGCTATGGGCAGGATAAAGATTACGGGGGTAATCAGCAAAGTGTTTATGCGAATGTATTGTATTCCAATAAATTCGGTGAAAAAGAGCGCCATAAATTGACGGCGGGGGGCAGCCTGCAGTTCGATTGTCTGAATGAATATTATCATAATGAAAATACCACTCATAGTTTTTATTATGACCGGCCCCATCATCATGATTTGATTCCCGGTGTTTTTGCCGAATACGCCTATGTTATCGATCCGAAATTGGTGGTGATGGCCGGTATGCGCCTGGATTACAATATGGTACGCGACAGATCTCATTCCAACAACTGGGAAAGCATCAACCAATTGTTCTGGACTCCACGCGTGCATCTCAAGTGGCAGGCAACGCAGGACTTGTCCGTGCGTGCCTCGGCGGGCAAGGGCTACCGCAATGCCCACTTCTTCGCCGAGAACCAATCCTTGCTGTTCTCTTCCCGCAGCATCTGTTTCGACGGTCACTCGAAGCCCGAGGAGGCGTGGAATGTGGGAGCCAGTATGGTGTATCAGTTCAATATGCCGGGCGGAAAAGCATCGGTGGCGGTCGATTATTTCTACACGCATTTTATGCAGCAGATGATCGCGGATTTGGACCAGAACGTTCACGAGGTGCATTATTATGCCCTCAACGGCGACTATAATGGCTACGGTAACCGCTCGCGTTCGCACTCCGCTCAGATAGAGCTTACACTCAAGCCGTTCCAGCGCTTTGAGGTGCTGCTGGCCTACCGTTACAACGATGTGCGCTACATGCGTCAGGGGGTGATGCGCCAGAAGGATCTGATGAGTCCGCACAAGGCACTCGTCAATCTCAACTACAGCACCCGCTATGACAAGTGGAAATTCAACGTGACCTTGCAGGTGAACGGCCCGCAGCACTTGCCCGACATGTCGGAGAATCCGGCCAGCTCGCTGCCGGAATATGCGCCCACATACTGCATCCTCAACGCCCAAGTGACCAAGAAATTCCGCAGATGGGAAATCTATGTGGGCGGTGAAAACCTGCTGAACTACAAGCAGAGGAATCCCATTGTCGATGCGCAGAACCCTTTCAGCGACAATTTCGACGCCACGGTGGTATATGCGCCCATCACGGGCATCATGGGTTATTTAGGGGTTCGAGTTATTTTGAAATAATGGTTAAACTTATTACAATAAAAATATCTAAAGCCCGTTTCCAAACCGCATAAAAGAAAATTCGTAAATAAATTAATGTATAACGGAATAAAATTTTACAAAATGAAAAAAATGCTTTTAATGGTCCTTGTGGCCATCCTCACGTTGGGTGCCAACGCCCAGAGCAAAACCGCCGCTCCCGCCGCCAAGACGGGTACCACGGTGACCATCCAGACCAACGCCTCCAAGAATTGCCAGAAGTGCGTGGATCGTTTCAAAGAGAACGTTCCCTTCTTCAAAGGCGTGAAGGATTATACGTATGACAAGGCAACCGCCAAGCTGACGGTGACGTATGATGCGAAGAAAACTTCTCCCGACCAGATTCGCCAGCAGGTGAGCGACCTGGGTTATGATGCCGACAATTTCAAGGCCAATGCTGCTGCCCGTGCCAAACTTCCGGCCTGTTGCAAAAATTCCGGAACATGTGGTGAATCGAAAGCCGCTCCGGCTCACCAGTGCCAAGGTGCCGCCAACGGCCAGCACAAGTGTGCAGGTGCCGCTAATGGTCAACACCAGTGCCAAGGTGCCGCCAACGGCCAGCACAAGTGTGCAGGTGCCGCTAATGGTCAACACCAGTGCCAAGGTTCCGCCAACGGCCAGCACAAGTGTGCAGGCGCCGCTAATGGTCAACACCAGTGCCAAGGCACTGCCAATGGTGAACACAAATGCCAGGGCGCTGCCAACGGAGAGCACAAATGTGCAGGCGCTGCCAATGGCGAACACAAATGCCAGGGTGCCGCCAATGGCGAGCATAAATGTGCAGGCGCTGCCAACGGTGAACACAAATGCCCGCATCAGAACAAATAGGGTAGTCGTTATCCGCTATGTCTTATCAGTCCCTATGGCGAAAGTCGTAGGGACTTTTTTTGTGATGTTTGTTGTTTATAAAGTTGAAAGAAGAAAAGTTATAAAGTTCATCGTCATAACTCATCCTTCAAAGTTATAACTCCCAACTCAATACTTCTTGATCTCCTTCGGGGCGGTGAGGGAGAAGGTGTTCTCTCCGGAGCAGTGTATGACGAACATGCCCTTGGATAGAGCGATGTGGTCGGAGGACTGGTTGAACTTGATGGCGGCCACGGCGGTGTAGATGGTGTAGTTGGCAAAGGGGTGGAATGCCTCCTTGAAGTGCTTCATCTGCTTGAGGAAGTGGTCCACATCCTCCTTGCGGCAGGTGGTCTTCACTTCGACCACGACGGCCACGGTGGTGTTGCAGAGGATCATGTCAACCTCCATTTCGCCGAGCGGGTATTTGCCCTTGCGTGCGCCGGGATAGACCTGCGTGATGCCGATGTCGTACTTTTTGAACAGGTTGAGGCAGGCGGGGGTGGCGAGGGCCTCGATGAGCTTGCTCCAGTGGTCGGAGAAGAGGCCGTCAAGCTGCGCCATGCGCTTGTCGATCCGGGCCTGCTCGATCTTCCTCTCTCGGTCTTGCTCCCTCAGGTACTGTTTCAGTGCTGCGGTTTCATCATCCATTCTCTTAAAGGTCTTTTCGTTTTCCTGTTTCATCCGTTCCAGGGCTTCTGAGTTCTTGTCAATCTGTATTTGTGTCTTGTCAATTTGTATTTGTGTTTTTTCAATGTTCCGGTTTATCACCTCGCATCCTTCCATAATCCTCTTCAATTGCTCTGACGTAGCCTCAATATGCCTTGACGCAGAATCAAGATGTTTTGTGATTGATTGATAAATACTATGATCTCTGTTAATATTTCTCATCTTTTTACCCCCTTCCATACCAGCTACTATCAATTATTAATTGTTAATTGTTAATTGTTAATTGTTAATTGTATATCTCGTGCTCTTCCATCTCCTAATACGTCTGCCACTTTTGGGGCTGGTCCATGGAGAACACTCCGTCGCCGGATGTCCGGATGACGAACAGCCCGGCGTTGTGCGCGAAGGTGTCGGAAGATTGGTTGTATTGGATGGCCGCCACGGCCGCATAGACCGTCTTGCCGGCGAATTCCTTGTAAACATTCTTGAATTCCTCCATCTTCTCCAGGAAACGCTTCACGTGCTTGACCGTGCAGGTGGTCTTGACCTCCACGACGACGACGGCGGTTCCGTTGCAGAGGATGATGTCGGCCTCTATTCGGTCGATGCCGTTGTCCTTGATTTTACGCCCCTCCGTGTAGATACGTTCGATGCCGATGTTGAGGTCGGTGAAAAGCTTGAGGGCGGCGGGTGTACACAGCGACTCAATAAGGCGCCCCCATTCGTTCTGGAAGAGGTTCCTCAAATCCTTGGCCTCCCTTTCGGCCTTTTCACGCGACCTGTTTATCTGATCTATTGCCTCCTGGAACTTCCTATCCGACTTTTCGGTCATTTCCTTGAATAGTTGGTCCGTTTTCTTGGATTCCTCGGCTCTCTCCTTGAATAACAGCTCCGTTTTCTTGGATTCCTCGGCCAGTTCCTTGAATAGCTGGTCCGTTTTCTTGGATTCTTCGGACAACTCTTTTAATATCTGCCTCGTTTCCTCGAATAGAGAGTCCGTTTTCTTTAAATCCTCGGCCACCTCCTTGAATAGCTGGTCCGTTTTTTTAGACTCCTCATCCCTTCGCCGTCTTTCCTCCTGCGAGGATTTGTTGTACTCCACCATTTCGCGATACAGTTGGTCGTGGTTGTTCTGGGTCTCGCGGATTGCCTTTTCGAGCTTCGCCCATCTGTTCTTTTCTAACATCCACTGTGTCAGCGGATTTCTTCCTCTTTTAGTTCTCCTTCTCATGTTGTTTTATGTTTATGTCGCAAAAATACAAAAAAAATTAAATAATACACTATATTGTTAAGAAAAATATTTACTAACATAATCTTTTAACAATTAATACTTAAAAATGTGATAGTGAATTAGGGGCTAGTGATCAGGGGTTAGTGATTAGTGATTAGTGATTAGTCAAAGTTCATTATTAATTGTTCATTATTAAAGTTCCTAATAACTAACATTCAATTGCCAATATCAAAAAGTCATTAACATACATTAACATTTTTTATTTATTAAAAACCAATAAGATACAAATTCAACTGCCGAATGTGTGGATAAAAATGCTACTTTTGCCCGCTTTTTGGCAGTGACTGCCTGCGTTTGTAACAAAGGTCCCTTCCAAAGAGTGTTTTATTAACTGTCATAAGATGCTGAAATGTAACTTTTTAGGATTTGAAACGTACAAACATTCCGCTGTGCATATTTTATGTGCGAAACTACGTGTGCATAAAGGCGTTAGTGATATTTTTGCACACTGCTGAAATGCTATATAATAAATATGTATTGCCAATTACAGTAACGACAAATAAAATTTAGTATAAACATAAACATTAACACTATGAATTTTAAAACTACTTTGACGCGGCACGGCTCTTTATGCGCTCTGCTGCTCGCATCGTGCCTCATGATCGCCTCCATGGCAAAGGCACAAACACAATCATCGGTCCTTTCGGCAAACTCCAAAGGATACACGTATTCCAGTTCTGCGCAAACCTTCACGGTTTCGCAGTACGCCGAATCCCTCACCATTGAATGTACCGGTGCCGGCGGCGGCGGCGGCGCTGGTGGCGGATCAAGTACTGTGTCTGCTTGGGGATATGGTGGCGGTGGTGGCGGCGGTGCCTACACCAAACGTGTTATGAATAGGACAGATTTGATGAACTATTTTAATGAAAATTTGTCGATTTCAGTAGGTGCGGGTGGTTCTGCAGGTTCAAAATATGGTAATGATGGCGGTGCTGGTTCCGCTTCTTCTGTAAAGTCTGGTTCAGTTGTACTTGGGCAAGCTGCTGGTGGTAGTGGTGGTCAAGGAGAAACGTTGGCTTCAAGCGGCAATGGTGGATCGGGAGGCTCTGCACAAAGTGCCAATAGTTCACCATCATCTACTGTGTATGAGGTCAATAGTGCTGGTGATAGTGGTGGTAATGGATCATCATCTGGTTCCGGGAAAGGAGGGTCTGCAGCTGGTCCATACAATAACATAAACGCAGGAGGTGCCTCTGTGAGCAACAATAATGGACAAGTAGGTTCTACTTATGGCGGTGGTGGTAGTGGAGGACATAACAGACAAACCCCTGGAATATTAGAATCTGGTAGTAAATATGCTAAAACCGGTGGCGCCGGCGCAGCCGGTTACGTCTATATCACCGAAATGTTGATAGTGCCCACATTCTCTTTCGCTACCACGTTCTGTTTTGGTGCGGATGGTCTGCAGTTGCCCACCACGTCGGACAACGGCGTGCCGGGCACGTGGAAACTCAACAACCAGACGGTGACCACCATCAACACGGAAATGACAGGTGAAAACAGCTACGTTTTTGTTCCCACGCCAAGCGAATACGGCAACTATACCCTTCCGGTTACGGTGACAATTCTGCCGGAAATCATTATAAGTGGAACTATTACGAATGTTAATTGCTACGGGGAGAGTACCGGTGCTATTGATGTTACGGTTACGGGCGGTACACCTTCCTACAGCTATATGTGGAATACGCAAAGCACAAATGAGGATTTGACGCAAAAGGCAGCCGGCACCTATACCCTCATGGTTACGGACAACCACGCGCTTCATTGCACGGCCTCGAAAGATTTCACCATCTCCCAACCGCAGGCCGCGCTCTCCGTTTCCATCACGGGTACGAATGTTAAATGCTATGGCGAGGCAACCGGTGCTGCCGACCTCACCGTTACGGGCGGTACGAGCCCCTATACGTACGAATGGGACAACAATGCCACCTCGCAGGATCTGAACGGCGTTCTTGCAGGCATCTACAGAGTTATCGTGACAGATGACAAAGGTTGTAAGACCGATGCCGAGGTGACCATCACCGAGCCGCAGGCCGCTCTTACCATTACAGAGGTGAGCTCTACTCCGGTGAGCTGTCATGCTAACCAAGGTGTCACCAACGATGGTACCATCACCATCACCGCTACGGGCGGCACCATAACGAATAATTCGGGTTATAAATATTCCACGTTGGATAATCCAGACTATTATGGCAATAGCAATGTGATCTCGGGACTTTCTGCCGGCACCTGCACGGTGTACGTTATGGATGCCAACGGCTGTAAGGCAAACGCCAACGCTACGGTGGCCGAGCCTACGGCAAACGCCATCGCCTTCAACAACCCGCAGACCACGGCGGCCAGCTGCAACCCCGATAACGAGGGTACGGTAACCGACGGCAAGATTGCCATCACGGCCACCGGCGGTACGGGCACACTTACCTATATGTTATATAAGGGTGATGTGGAAATGCCCAACAATCCTTGGATTAACGGCGAATTCCAGAACTTGATAGCCGGAACGTACCATGTGCTGGCCACGGATGAAAACGGATGCTCCTTCTATCAGAACAATATCACTGTGGGCTCGCCCGACGCTGTGACGATTACCGGCAAAAGCGCCACCAATGTGAGCTGCGCGGCCAACAACATGGGTAACCACACCGACGGCACCGTGACGCTTACGGCCACGGGCGGTTCCGGCTCTTATACCTACTCTGCCAACGGCAGCAGCTACCAGAACTCCAATGTACTGACAGGTCTTGGTGTGACGGAAAAACAATATGTATATGTGAAAGACGACAAGGGCTGCGTGGCCAAGGATTCTGTGGCCATCGGCGAAAATCCCTATATGGAGGCTACCGTCACGGCTACCCCTGCCACCTGCAACGGCGGCAAGGGTAGTGTGAAGGCTACGGCCACTGGCGGCACGCCCGACTATACCTACGCATGGAACAACCAGGCCACCACGCAGGAGGTGCCTAACCTCACGGCCGGCCAATACACGGTTACCGTGACGGATGCCAACGGCTGCCAATATGTTGCCGACGGCACGATTGACCAGCCCCAGAAACTGCAACTCACAACGGGCAACCCGAAAGCTGTCTCCTGCAATGGCGGCAACGACGGAAAGATCCCGTTCACGGTGAGTGGCGGCACGGCTCCCTACACGCTGGCTTGTGGCAACAACGCCCCCATGATCTTGGATGCTGCGGGCGACAGCCTTGTGAAAGACCTTACTGCTGGCACCTACGACCTTACGCTGGTGGATGCCAACCAATGTGAGGCTACGGTCACGGGCGTTTCCGTCAACCAGCCGAGCGCATTGGTTGCCACGCTGGACAACCCGACGCACGTGCGTTGCCATGGCGGCCACGACGGTGTACTGCCGGTGAACGTGAGCGGCGGTGTGGCTCCCTACACCATCGCATGGGGTGGTCCCAACGACATCTATGTGATGCAGAATGCTGGCAACTATTCCATTGCCAACCTCTCTGCCGGCACCTACACGGTGACGGTTACCGACAAGAACGGCTGTTCGAAGACTCTTGATCCGCAAGAAATCACTGAGCCTCAGGCTTCCATCGCCATCTCCAATTTCGAGGTGGTCAATGTGAGCTGTAATGCTGCCAACGGCGGTTTGCACAGCGACGGCTCCATCACGGTCACCGTGACGGGCAATTCCGGTGCGGTTTCCTACTCCCGTAACGGTGTGAACTTCTCCGCCGACAATGTGATAGGCGGTCTCAGTGCTGGCAAATACGGCATCACCGTGAAGGATGAGAACGGCTGTTCCGCCATCGACTCAGTGGTGGTGAGCGAGCCCGATGCGATGACCATCGACAATGTGACCCTCACCTCGCCCAAGTGCGTGAATGGTACCGACGGCTCCATCGAGGTGACCAGTGTGACGAACAACCAGGGCAATACGCTGGAATATGCTATCAACGATGGCACGCCGCAACAGGATTCCAAGTTCGATGACCTTTCCGCTGGCCAGTACATCATTACCGCTACGGACGGCAAAAACTGTGTGGCCTCTTATACGGCTGAGCTGCAGCAGGCTGCTGCCATGACGATTAGCGCCACCGGCAACAACGTGAGCTGCCATTCTTCCAACGAGGGTGAGCACGCCAACGGTTCCATCAGTGTGGTGGTGACCAACGGTACGGCTCCGTATCAGTATTCCAAAGACGGCCAGACCTACGGCGACTCTGTTTCCACAATTACGAATCTGGCTGTGGGTACCTATAATATATATGTAAAAGATGCCAACGGCTGTACCGCTTCCAAGAACAGCATCGCGGTGAACCAGCCTGCCGCTTTCACCATGACGAGCGCCACCCCGACCAACGTCACCACCTTTGGTGGCAATGACGGTCAGATTACGATTGTGGCCGATGGTGCTGTCAAATACTATCTTGCAGATGTGGAGAAAACGAATCCGATAACAGGCCTTGAGGCTGGCACCTACACGGTGTTTGCTGAGAATGCCAATGGCTGTAAGGCCAGCAAGCAGGTTACGGTGGGTCAGCCCGGCGAGATTACCATGACGGTGGATTCCACCAACCTTACTTGTAAGGGCAACCAGTCCGGTACGATTACGATTAATGCCCAAGGCGGCGTTGAGCCTCTGTCTTATTCTATTGACGGAACCAATTATAGGGCCGACAATTCATTCAGCGGTCTTCAGGCTGGTACCTATACGGCTTCTGTCAAGGATGCCAATGGCGCTGTGAAGAGCAAGACGGTCAACCTTACCGAGCCGGATGCTGTTCTGACCTTGACGGCGGGCACGACTACGAAGGTTACGTGCGCCAATGGTGAAAACGGCTCCGTGGAGATGACGGTGGCCGGTGGCACGGCTCCTTACACGCTGGCCTACAACGGTCGTAGTATGGGCGTGAACGCGGGTGCCAATTTGGTGGAAGACCTCTCTGCCAACAACTATACGATGACGCTTACCGATGCCAACAACTGTACAGCCACGGCTGATGTGACCATTGAAGAGATTACCACGCTGACCATCGCCAACGGCAATCCTATGCCGGTGAAGTGCCACGGCGATGCCACGGGCAGAATTGACATCACAGTAGCCAATGGTACGGCTCCTTATACGGTCGCCTGGGGCGGCAACGAAAATATCACGATGACGGCTGCCGGCGACACCGCTGTGAAGGATCTTGCCGCCGGTACTTACACGGTGAAGGTGACAGATGCCAACGGCTGTACGGCCGAGACGTCTGCCCTGACCATCACGGAGCCGTCACAACTCTCCATGATGACGGGTGTGGTGGGTAACATTGCCTGCCACGGCGAGGCCAACGGCTTTGTGCCGGTCATTGTCAACGATGGTACGGCTCCCTACACGGTGACGGCTGACGACGGCACCAACCCTGCCACTTCGATTACGATGACGGCTGCCGGCCGCGACACGGTGAAGAACCTCAAGGCCGGTAACTACACCATCACGGTGAAGGATGCCAACGACTGCGAAGTGAGCGCCACGGCTACCATCACGGAGCCTGACACGCTGAAGATCACGGCTGTTGATATTACGGCTCCGAGTTGTAACGCTGCCAATGCTACCACGGAGAGCGGTCTGCTCAACAACGGCAAGATCGTGGTCACGGCCACAGGCGGTACAGGTGCCATCACCTATAGCATTGATGGAACCAACTATCAGGCTTCCAATGTGCTGAATACCCTCACCGCCGGCACCTACACGGTTTATGTGAAGGATGCCAACGGCTGCCCGGCTCAGATGGACAATGTGGAGATTGTCGCCCCCGTTGCTATGACGGCTTCGGTTATCAATGTGGTGAATGTGAAATGTAAGGGCGACCTCACCGGTTCCGCCGAAGTTACGGTTGAAAACGGCAAGTCCCCGTACACCTATTCTTGGAATTCCAATCCGGAACAGCATACCGCTGTGGCCAGCACGCTCAAGGCTGGCGATTATACGGTTGTGGTAACCGATGACCTCGGCTGTACGGTTACGGCCACCCAGACCATTGAAGAACCGGCTAACGCCATGAGCGCCGACATCGCCTCTACCAATGTGAAATGCTACGGCGAAAGCACGGGCACGATTACGGTGAGTAATGTGGCCAATGCTGCGGGTACGGTTGCCTACGCTTGGACGAATCCTATTACTTCTACCACGGCAGAAGCCACGGGTGTTCCTGCCGGTACATATTCCGTCACGCTTACGGATGAAAATGGCTGTAAGTTGATTAAGACCGCTACGGTTGAGCAGCCAGGTGCTGCCCTTACGGTTGACGTTGTGGTGCCCACGGGCAATGCGCTCAACTCCTGCACGCAGACCGTTGTTGCTAATGTCAATGGCGGTACAGGCACGATTACCTATTCTTGGTCAGGTGATGCCTCTGGCACGGATGCCACGGCCATTGTTACGGGAACCGGCGCTCATACGGTTACGGTTACGGTTACGGATGGCAACACTTGTTCGGCTACGGGCAATGGAAGCTACACGGCCACTCAGCCGGCGGTGGTGATGACTACCTGCGGTGCGAACACCATCCCTGCCGCTGCGGATGTGATTGCCGCTGTGAACGATGCGTTGGCCGGTTGTGCCACGGTTAGCAGCACGGCTACGGTCGAGGCTGCCGGCGTCAACTTCATCAACGATACGACCATCAATGTGGTAGATGGCTCAAATACCTATAGTGTGCAGGTAAAGAAGAATATGCCGAATGTGACCATCCAAGCCTCTACCACAGAGGTTTGCGCGGGTGAGTCGGTGACGTTGACGGCCACGCAGATTGCCGGTGCCACCTACGCATGGACACCGAATGTGGGCACAGACAATGAAGTAGTGGTCACCCCGACTGCAACGACCACTTACAAGGTTGTGGTGACATCTGGTACTTGTTCTAAACAGGCACCGCCGCAGACGATTACCTTTAAGCCTGTTCCTGCCATCAATGATGTCACGAAAGAGCTCTGCACAGGCGAAGCACTGTGGATTAGTGCCACCTCGACACCTGGTCATATTGAATATACATGGACCGTTAAGTCCAACACGGGCGTAACAGGTGCCATAGATCATACATCGCCAGTCTCGCCAACCTACCTCCCAATACTTGAATTCAGCTATCTTACCAACACTACTACAGCTTCCCAGACGGTGGTTTATGAAGTGCATCCATCCAATGGTGGTTGCGACGGTGATGCCTTCACTGTGACGGCTACTGTGAAGCCGAGCATCGTCAACGACAATGCCCTCGTGTTCAACGCTCCTACGATTGAGCATACGCTCTACTACGGTGCTTGCGACACGTTAGTGAATATCGTCACCCCTGACTTCTCCACCTCCATTGCCGAATATGACGGTCTTCTTACATTGACCAACAACAGAAGTACGAGCAACAGCGGTGCCATCCTCGGTCGTGTGGCTCCGGGCGACAATACCATCATCTGGACGCTGACGGATCCGTGTGGCAACACCCGCACGTTTACGCAGCACATTATCGTGAAGTATCCTGAGTGCGGCACGGCCACGGATGCTGACGGCAATGTCTATCAAAGTGTCCGTATCGGTTGCGAATGTTGGACCACCACGAACCTCAAGAGCACCACGTACGCCTCCAACCTGGGCGGTGGCGAGATTCCGGAGGCCAATGCCTACACCTGCAACGAATATCCGGATGAGAACGCCAATATTGACAACTTCGGCTTGCTCTACTCTTGGTACTCTGCCATGAAGGTTCCGGAAGGCGATGACAACACGGCTCCCGCCACGCAGACGGCTCCGAACAGCGGTTACCAATATGTTCAGGGTGTTTGCCCGAACGGCTGGGCTCTGCCTACCGACGAGCAGTACCAGAATATGGCCAACAGCGTCGCCAACTTCAGCGATGTGAAGTCCGACGATGCCAGCAAGTGGCTGCCTGGCGCTCAAGGCACGAACGGCTCCGGCTTCGGTGCTGTGGCTTCCGGTTACTATGATCCGACCACGGGTCAATATTACAACCTGTTGGGTGATGCCTATTACTGGAGTTCTGCACCCACGACTACCGTTACGAAAGGTAAATGCTCCCACATCACGCACACCTGTCCGATGCTCATCAATACAGAACAAGACAAGGGCATGGGGCTCAGCGTGCGCTGTGTCCAGAGAGCTCAATAGTAATAATTATCACGACGAATGTAGTAAAGGCCTCCGCAAGGAGGCCTTTTTTTGTATCTTTGCAGCCCAAAATAAAAAAGTATGAACGACTGTATTTGCCGAATCTATAATGAATCCACGAACGAGTTGCCGGCGTATGCGTCCGTTAATGCCGCAGGCATGGATTTGCGCGCCAATCTGAAGGAAAGCATCGTGTTGGAGCCCGGCTGTCGCGTGCTCGTGCCCACGGGCCTCTACATGGAGTTGCCGCCCGATTGCGAGGCGCAGATCCGTCCGCGCAGCGGTCTGGCCTTCAAGCATGGCATTACCGTGCTCAACTCGCCCGGCACCATTGATGCCGACTATCGCGGCGAGGTGAAAGTGTTGCTGGTGAACCTATCGCAGGAACCTTTTGAAATACAGCACGGCGAGCGCATCGCCCAGATGGTGGTTTCTCGTTTCTGTCAAGTGCGTTTTCAGGCGGTGGAGCATCTGGAGGATTTATCCGACACCGAGCGCGGTGCCGGCGGATTCGGACATAGTGGTCGTAAATAAGCTGTAATACCATGATGAGAAGAGTTTTTCTGCTATTGATGGCCTCCTTGCTGCTGTCAGGCGTTTCCGCCCAGACAAAGAAAACGCGGAACACCGCCGCCATGGACCCGTCGTCGGTCTTGGCCCGCAAGATTTCGGCCACCTACACCGACGGCCTCAAGGCCTATTTCTCCGGTCGCCCCAACGAGGCGATGAAGGTGTTTCAAGGCATCATCCTCGATAATCCCAACCATGATGCCTCATATTATATGATGTCGAAAATCTATGCCGACCAGAAATCGTACCATGATGCAGAACAGTCATTGCTTCAGGCAATTAAGGCGGATAAAAAAAATATATGGTACAAGGTGGACTTGGCGGATATCTATATGCAGAAGGGCGATTATGCCGCTGCTGCCAAGCTGTGGGAGGCCATCTGCAAAGAGAAAGATAACAACGAATATTATCTGTACGCCTTGTCGGAGTGTTATCTGAATATGAAAAAGCCCGAGAAGGTCATTGCCACCTATTCCAAGATGGAGGATATCATCGGGCATAATGACGAGATAACGCAGGCCAAGGTGCAGTTGTGGCTCTATATGAACAAGGTGAAAGAGGCGGTGGGCGAGTATGACAAGTTGATAAAGCTGTTTCCGCACAATGTGGAGTATTATGTGAAAGCAGGACGTATCTATCAGAGCAACAACATGATGCCGCAGGCTCTTTCCTATTATGAAAAGGCGATGGAAATGCGTTCGGATGATCCGGAAGTTTGTGTGGCCATGGCCAACTATTGGGAACAGCAGGGCAACCGGCAGAAACAGTTCGAATCGCTGTTGCCATTGTTCAAGAATAGCTCGGTGGAACTTGTGAAGAAGACGGCTGCGATGCACTCGTTTGTGAGCGCTGCTGTGAATTCCAAACGGCAGGAGGACATCCGTCAGGCTGAGCAGTTGGCGGATGCCCTGATACAGGCGCATCTCGACATGGCACTGGGCTATGCCTACAAGGCCAGCCTCAACGTGGTGGTGAAAAAATACAGGGAGTCGATGCCCTATTTCGAGCAGGCGCTCTCCCGCGACAATACCGTGTTTGCCGTGTGGGAGGATTATTGCTATGTGCTGAAACAACTGGACGACTGGACTCCGCTTTTGAAATATGAGCAGGATATCGTGAGCCTGTTCCCCAACAACGCCAAGCTGTTGTGCGGCCTCGGTTTGGGCTTTTTACAGCAGAAAAAAAAGGACAAGGCCCTGGAATATCTGAAAAAGGCGAACGCCTTTGCATACGATGCGGAACTGAAAACCACTATCCGCCAGGCCCTGCAAGCCGCCGAACAATAACCTACTGCTCCAGCAACTATTAACTGTTAATTATTAATTGTTAATTGTTAATTGTTAATTGTTAATTGTTAATTGTTAACCGCCTCTCCCACGATTACCCACTTCCCTCCATCCCAAAGTGTGGTGCCGAAAAGGAATATGTTTCCGCCATCTTTTATGTTCAACTTCTTTCTTAATTCTTCGCTGCTCAACGGGAAATTCCGTACGGCAATGTTAGCTTGCGTGATAGATGACAGTTGTTGGCGGATCTCTTTTTTATGAAAAGGAACCGTTTTTAAAATCTTGAAAATTTTTCCGGGAAAATCATCCACCATTTCCTCGCCTGTATATAGATGGCTGTGCGGATGAAGTTTTCCGATAGAATAATGTTGCGCAATGCTTTTGAAGGCTCCCGCTTTCAGCACGGCGGCGTTCGGCTCAAACAGGTATGTTCCGATGTTTTCGATGGGCGTTATGACGGTTTGGGCTTCTTCATCCAGTGAAAACCGGAAACATCGTGGTCCAGCGGGCAGCAGGTCCATGGCATGGATGGTGGGATTGGGTGTGCGTGTGTGCGAGAGCATGATGAGTACCTCCTTGCACTCGCCTTTGACGGCCACTACGTGTACGGATTCCGTTTCAGGCAGTTGTCGCAACACCTGCCGGATGTCGATCATGGGCGACAGCTTGACCATGATGCTGTGGCGGGCGTGGTCAAGGAGTTTCGATTTCCATTGCAGGATGTTGGGCTGGCAATCTGCCAAGGCCACCACGCGTTGCCCGTGCGTGTCGCGACGTGACGGGTCCAGGTAGAGGCAGTCGTGGATGGACAGATGCGACAGCATGGTCTCCATAGTTTCTGTGTGGAAACGTATGTTGTTGATGCCGAGAGTGTCTGCATTATGCCGGACGATTGCCGCGAGGCTCTCCTGTGGTTCCACCCAGTCGATTTCCTTGAACTTTGCGGCGAAGGCGAAGGTATCCACCCCGAAGCCGCCGGTAAGGTCGGCGAGGGTGTCGCCTTGCCACAGAGTGGCTTTGTAGGCGGCGGTGGCGTTGGAGGAGCATTGCTCCAAAGAGACTGCCGGCGGGTAGGCTATTTCTTCGTTTGCGTAAAAGTCGGGCAGCTTCTCCCGTGCCTTTTGCCGGCCTTCAATCTGCTGCAATGCCCAATGGAAATCCACTTCCGGGTCGGGACAGCCGCGCAGCGCCACCCGCCGGACATCTTCTTCCTGATGCTCGGTGATGAATCGGCGGGTGGCGGCGTTCGTAAGCAAGGTTACTGGCGGACGATTCGGTGTGTTTCAACGGCGTTCTCCGTCTCCACCTGGAGGATGAAAATGCCGCGATAGGGCAGTCGCAGGGTGATGTCTTCGGTGTTGGGGACAAGCATCTCCACCAGTCTGCCGTCAATGCTATAGACGCGGATTTCGCGGATGGCATCGCTGCCGGTTCGCACATGAAGTTCCTCGCGTGCAGGATTGGGATAAACGGTGACTGTCTCCTCACGATAATTGTTGATGCCAACCTGCGATGTATGGAATGTGGTGGAGCTCCAATTTCCGAAGATATTGTCGCCACACACGGAGCGGATGTGGAATCCATAGTCGGTGTTGGGGGTCAGCCCGGTCAAGGTGGCGGTGTTGGCCGGCAGGTTTAGCGTGGTGCCGGTGCCGATGACGAAGCCTGCAGGACCGTATTCGCACTCATACAGGTTGGAAACATCGTCCCAATGCAAAGTGACAGAATGGTCGGTGATCTCCGTGATGGTGATGTTCTGTACATCGAAGCATGTGTCTGGATCTTCGGGCACTGCGTTGACAAGAATGAGATTGTCTAAAAACAGAGCAGAACCTTGTTGTGCCGTTAAAGATGCGGAGGAGAGCAGAATCACAACCAGCGAGTCGGGAGCCGTGAGCGGCTGGTCCGGGATGAGGTCGTGCATGGGCGTGTAGTCGATGGCAAACGGTTGGTAGGTGGCCACATCCGTGAGGTTGATGTTCCCGCCCCCGCCGACAACCTCGCGATGGTGCGTCGTGGGGTTGTATTTGGTGCCGAAGTAGATGATGCCGCCCTGGTCGCCGCCGATACCGGATTGATATTTGTAGATTCCTTTCAGTTGCACGGGGTTGAAACCGTTGAGAGCGATGCCGCCCGTGATGTACTCGTTGATGTCCAAATCCACCAATGCGGCCATCAGCATACTGTCGCTGTTGATGTTCTCGATGAGGGTGGACAGCAGGAGTATGACTTGGTTGAGGTCTGTCTCGCCGGTGGAAAGCAGGGTGGGGAAGACCATGTTGGTCAACGAACTGTCTAAATAGCTGCTGACAAGCGGATAAGCAGTCTGCGTGATGATGTCGGAGAGCATGAAACTCTCGATTTTCAACGCTTTTTGTCCGTCAGGCACAGTGCCTGTCTCGGCACTCGCCTTGACCAGCGGAATGTTCGTGTTGATGGTGATGGGCATCCCGTACAGGCTGATGCTTTCGTTCACCGGGTACTTCAGATAGTCCCAGGAGGTGGGATAGTTGTAGGCATTGAACAAAGTAATCATGTTCATAACCGAATACGCCTGTCCTGTGGACCAGTTTTCGAAACCGTTGTTCGGAATGGGATTGGTCTGGGCATTTGTTTGAAGGCTCAGAGTGGCCATAATGCCAATGACAAGGGATATAATTATTTTTTTCATTGTAAATATTTTTGGTTGCAAAAATAATTCATTTTTTCTAACCAGTGCATAGCTGATTTGATTGTTGGCGTATTATGTATGATAAACAACAGTTTTCCGTGGGCTTCTTTCAGTTGGATGGCGGGATGGTTGGCCTGCAGGAAGGCGAGCACGCGCCCGAAGGCATCCGATTGGAAGTAGGGCGAGGACGAACTGCCGACGAAGTAGCCTGTGAAGGTGTTTTTCTTGAGAATGATTTTTTCAAAATGCAGCTCTCCGGCCAATAATCGCAACGGAATGGTCTGCAAAAGCTCTTGGGTGGGTTTGGGCATGGGACCGAAGATGTCCACCACTTTTTTGCGGAACTCTTCCAGTTTTTCATCGTTTTTGATGGATTCCAGCTCTTTGTAGAAACTCATGCGCTCCGGCACGCTGCTGATGTAGTCGGAGGGGAACAGGGCTTCGATGTCGGTTTCCAGCACACACTCGCGAGTGAGGATGCCGGTGTTGTCGGCCATGTCAACATCTTGATAGTCGGCATCTTTCATCTCCAGGATGGCCTCGCTGAGGATTTTCTGGTACATTTCGTAGCCGATGTCGTTGATGAATCCGCTCTGGTCGGCGCCGAGGATGTTGCCGGCTCCGCGGATGTCGAGGTCGCGGAGGGCAATCTGGATGCCGCTGCCGATATCGGAGAAGTCCTCGATAGCCTGCAACCGCTTGCGGGCCTGGTCGTTGAGGAATTCGTATGGTTTGGTGAAGAGGTAGCAGAAGGCCTTCTGGTTGTTGCGCCCCACGCGCCCGCGCAGCTGATGCAGCACGTTGAGTGCGAAGTTCTGGGCATCGTTGATGATCATGGTGTTGGCGTTCACAATGTCCAGCCCCGACTCCACGATGGTGGTCGAGACCAGCACGTCGTACTGCTGGTTGATGAAGTCGGTCATGATGCGCTCGAGTTCGTCGCCTTCCATCTGCCCGTGGCCGATGGCGACGCGTGCTCCGGGCACCAGTCGCTGGATAAGTCCCGCCAACTCTTTGATGTCCTGTATCTTGTTGTGGACTACGAATACCTGCCCGTGGCGATTCAGCTCGAACTGGATGGCCTCCCGCAGGATGTCCTCGTCGAAGACGTGGACTTCCGTCTGGATGGGCTGCCGGTTGGGGGGCGGGGTGGTGATGACGGAGATGTCGCGGGCTCCCATGAGCGAGAACTGCAAGGTGCGCGGGATCGGCGTGGCCGACATAGTGAGCGTGTCCACGCTGACGCGCAGCTCGCGCAGCTTTTCCTTGGCGGCCACGCCGAATTTCTGCTCTTCGTCAATGATCAGTAATCCCAAGTCTTTGAAAACCACATCTTTGCTTAATAGCCGGTGTGTGCCGATGAGGATGTCTATTTTGCCTTCCTTGAGAAGCGCCAGGGTCTCTTTGATTTGCTTGTTGCTCTTGAAACGGTTCACATACTCCACACGGCAGGGCATGTCGCAGAGGCGGTCGCGGAAGGTGGTGTAGTGCTGCAGCGCGAGCACGGTGGTGGGCACGAGCACCGCCACCTGCTTGTTGTCGCACACGGCCTTGAAGGCGGCGCGGATGGCGATCTCCGTCTTGCCGAAGCCCACATCGCCGCAGATGAGGCGGTCCATGGGGTGCGCACTTTCCATGTCGTTCTTCACGTCCGCCAAGGTCTTGACCTGATCCGGCGTGTCCTCGTAGATGAAGGAGGCCTCCAACTCGGTCTGCATGTAGTTGTCGGGCGAGAAGGCGAACCCCTTGCGGGCTTTCCTCGCTGCGTAGAGTTTGATGAGGTCGATGGCCAGCTCTTTGATGCGCTTCTTGGTGCGTTCTTTGAGCTTGTCCCATGTGCCCGACCCGATGCGATGCAGCGTGGGCGCGGTGCCCTCCTTGCCCACGTACTTGCTGATCTTGTGCAACGAGTGAATGCTCACATACAGGATGTCGCCGTCCTTGTAACTCAACTTGATGACCTCCTGCTCTTTGCCGTTCAACTCGGTTTTTTCCAGACCTTGGTAGATGCCGATGCCGTAGTCGATGTGGACCACGAAGTCGCCGGGTTGCAGGTCGTAGATTTCCCGCAGGGTGAAAGCCTCGCTCTTCTTGTAACGGTCGCGGATGACCACCCGCTCGTATTTCTCCATGAACTGGTGGTCGGTATATACCGCCAGCTTGTGTTGCTCGTCGCGGAATCCTTCGTGCAAGATATGCCGGATGGGATGGTAAAGGGCCTCGATGGTGTATCGTGTGTCGTTGTGCCGGTTGTATTTGCCCAGCAGATCGACCATGATTTTGAACAAACGGTCCAACTGCGACTGGTTCTCGGCCAGGAAGACGGTCTGGATGCCTTTTTCAAGGTTGTCAATCCATTCCAACAACAGGTAGTCGAAGCTGCGCCCGAAGTTGTTCTGCGGCTTCATGCCGAAGTCCAGCGTCAGGTCGGCGGCGGTGTCGGCGGTGTTGATGATGCAGCGGGTATGCGTGGCGGCTGCGCTCTCGAAGTCTTTCCTTTTGATGAAAAAGGAATCTGCCTGACGGTGCATGGCGGTGTCGTTGTCGGCTGCGGTGAACTCGCCCTCCACATTCTTGTACAGGCTGCCGATCTGCGCCCCGATGTCCTTCGGATTGTCCATCCAGAGTATGGTCCTGTCGGGCAGGAAGTCCAGCAGGGAAATCCGTTGCTCCTCCTTGTCCAGGGAAACAATCTTGGGCATGATGTGAATCTCGTCCTCCTCGCGGATGGAGAGTTGGGTTTCGGGGTTGAAATAGCGAATGGATTCCACACGGTCGCCGTCCAGCTCGATACGGTATGGATATTCTTCGGAGAAGGAGAAGATGTCGAAGATGCTGCCGCGCCACGCGAACTGTCCCGGCTCGAAGACGAAATCCTCCTGCAGATATTCGAACTCGTAGAGGAAGTTCAGGAAAATGTCGGTGGGGATCTCGCTGTCCCGCTTGATGATGAAGGAGTTCTGGTTGACAAACTGCTGGGTGACCACCTTCTCGGCGAGGGCGTCGGGGTAGGTGACAATCAGGCAGGGCGTGTCGGGATGGTGTGTCAGCTTGTTGACGATCTCGGACCGCAGCTTGACGTTGGAGTTGTCAATTTCGTCGGAGGTGTGGGCGCGTTTGAAGGAGGAGGGCAGATAATGCACCCGCTTGCTGGGCAGAGGTGCGTTGCGGTCGTTGAGCAGCTTCTCGATGTCGTTATAGAAAAAGGCGGCCCGCTCTTTGGTGGAGAGGATGAAGAGGTGCGGCGTGGTGCTCCCTTCCATCGCCCTGGCCGCCAGCATCGGGTAGGCCGACCCGACAAGTCCGTTCAGCGACAGGACTTTAGGCGAACCGCTCCCGCTGGCAATCAACGGAAGGATGCGTTGGATTTCCTTGTCGCAGAATCTCGATTGTAGTTGGTCGATGGTCATAGTCATAGGCATAGGCATAGGGTAGGGAGTTCTTTTCTGTTTTCGGGCTATCCCATCTTCTCGCAGCGGAGAATCCCGTTGCGGTTGGCGATGATGCGGAAGGCATGGTATTCGGTGTTGCCTTCGAAATCGAAGCGCATGATGATGTACAGCGGGTAGATGCGGTACGCGTCGGTGAACTGGATGTTGCCGTCGGGTTCCATCACGTCGATACGCACATCCGGGTCATCCATCTTGAGGGTGTAATGCTGGATGTGGAACCGCATGATGTCGTTGATGCCGGTGAGCGGGTACTCCTTCTGGTCGCGCAGCACGCCCGTGTCGATGTGTACGTGTTTGCGGTATAGGAGCGTCCTCTCCTCGAACAGGTGGTTGTCGGCTTCCAGCGGCGAACGGTTGCGCAGACGGAGCACCTCCTCGGGCGTCTTGGCATCGTTGATGAAGTCCACACCCTCCTTGATCCAGCCGATATGCTGTCCCCGGAAGTCCAACATGCTCTTCATGTCGAAGTATTTCTTTTTGAGCTTGTAGGCGAACTGGTTGCGCACAATCTCCTTGATGCGGTCCTTGAACATGTAGGCGATGACCAGCACGATGAAGATGATGAACGGCGAGCTGCCAAGATAGCGCTGGAACGGCAGGGCAATGAGGGTGGAGATAATCATGGCGATGCCCGCGGCGATGCCGAAAGTGACCTGCTTGGCCGCATTGCCATCCGGTGAGCTGTTGACCTTGAGGTATAGCACGCTTTCGACGTACTTCTTGAGCAGACTGTGTCGATAGATCAGCTGGTCGTTGGAGCCAAAGCTCCTGTCCGCACGACTGTACCCTTGGGCGGCTTTGTATTCGTATTCGTCCTTGAGCAAACCGATGAGTTGCTGCTCTTCCGCTTTGAAATGATTCGGATCGATGCTCAGGTACAGCTTCACCGTCTGGATGTTGATGATATGGCTGAGGAACTCGTCCCCGTGGCGGAAGATGTTGCGCGCCGACGGGTTGTTGTCGTCAAAACGCTCGGCAAGTGCCCGGTACTCGCTAGTGACAGCCCGGATGCGCTCACTGAAAAGAGTCAGCGCCTGCTGTTTTTCCTGGATTTCCTTGGTGTCCACAATGTCGCGGACGGCCTCGCGCAATGCGCTTTTGCAGATGGAGGCGAACATCTTGACGTGGAACTCGAACTCCCGCAACGAGAAGGTGCTCGGCTCCCGGAGGTACCGGTCCAGGGATTTCCGCAGGTTGTCAAAAGGATGGGATTCCCTGTCGGCCAGTTCGGCGAGGGTGAATGTGGGGGTGATCAGCCGAATGTTCGACTTTACATCCCGATAAAACAGCTCTTTGCCGTAGGTGGATGCGTTGATGTTCAGGCTGTTGGGTATGAATATCCAGGTGTTGACGGCAAAATCGTTGGCCGCAGCATCTTCCGTACCCCGAAATCCGATTTTGAACTCGACGGAGAACTTGTCATGGACTTTGGCGTTGACCTGAATCATACCCTCTGTTCAGCAGATAATCCTCTTGATTAAAGTTGGTTGTAGGCCGGGGAGAAGGTGTCGCCCTGGCGCACATCGCCCGTGTTGATGCCTTTCTTCAGCCATTTGGAACGCTGGGCGGAGGTGCCGTGGTTGAAGGACTCCGGTACGGCATAACCCTGGGCCTGCTTCTGCAGGTAGTCGTCGCCGATGCGGGCGGCAATAGCCAAGCCCTCGTCCACATCGCCTTCTTCCAGCGAGTTGAACATCGCGTTGTCCTGATGTGCCCACACGCCGGCATAGAAGTCGGCCTGCAACTCCAGACGTACGCTGATCTGGTTGCTCTCGGTCTTGCTCACGCGGCTCATCTGCTGGTGTGCCTGGTTCAGCGTGCCCAGCAGGTACTGCACATGATGGCCCACCTCATGGGCGATGACGTATGCGTAGGCGAAGTCGCCCGCTGTGCCGAACTGCTTCTTCATGCTGCTGAAGAACGACAGGTCGATATAGACGGTCTGGTCGGCGGAGCAGTAGAAGGGACCCGTGGAGGAGGTGGCCCCGCCGCAGCCCGACTGAACGGCGCCGCTGAAGAGCACCAGCTTCGGGGGAATGTATTGTTTCCCCATTTTCTTGAACTCTGCCGTCCACACGTCTTCCGTGCCGGCCAGAATCTTCTTGGCGAATGTGGCCAGTTCTTCCTCTTCCGCCGAGGGCGTGTAGTTGGTCTCCGTCGTCTGCTGGGTGGCACCCATGTTTTGGATCACCTCGACGGGGTTCTTGCCCATCATCAGGGCGATGATGCCTGCGATGATGATACCGCCAATGCCCATGCCGGCACCGGCCACGACACGTTTTCCGCGTCTGTCGTCAACGTTGGTACTTTCTCTTCTTCCTTCTAAATTCATGATGGTAGTGGTTTTTGTATTTAAACTGCAAAAATACAAAATTAATGCTATCTTTGCCATCCGCTTTTCCGCTTATGAAAAAAATCATACTTCCACTTCTGATAATGGCAATGTGCATGGCGGCTTTTGCGCAAGAGGCCGCCGATGCGAACCCCGATCTGAACCTCTCCGCCGCCTACATTTCGCCCCGCGAGGCTGATGTGCGCGCACATCTTGACCAGTGGCAGGATCTCAAGTTCGGCATGATCATCCACTGGGGGCTTTACGCTGTGCCCGGCATCGTGGAGTCGTGGTCGATTTGCTCCGAGGACGAGGACTGGATTCCGCGCGACAGCACCATGGACTACAACGCCTACAAACAATGGTATTGGAATCTCAATAAGGAATTCAATCCCAGACAGTTCGATCCGGACCAGTGGGCTGTGTGTGCCAAAAACGCCGGCATGAAGTATGTGGTTTTCACTACGAAACACCATGACGGCTTTGCCATGTACGACACCAAGTACAGTGACTTTTCCATTGCGAAGGGAGCATTTGCCGACCATCCCAAGGCCGATGTGACCAAGTATGTGTTCGAGGCGTTCCGCAAGCAGGACATGATGATTGGTGCCTACTATTCCAAACCCGACTGGCACTCGCAAGATTATTGGTGGAGCCGCTATGCCACGCCCGATCGCCATGTGAACTACACTATTGCCAACCATCCGCAACGTTGGAATGATTTTAAGCAATTTGTTTATAATCAGATAAATGAGATTACATCCAATTATGGTAAGATAGACATCCTTTGGCTGGATGGTGGCTGGGTGCGTGCCCCGAAGGAAGATGTTGGCATGTATAACATCGCCAAGATGGCACGCCGCAACCAGCCCGGCCTCATCATCGTGGACCGCACCGTGACCGGCGAGTACGAGAACTACCGCACGCCCGAGAAGATGATTCCCGAGAAGCAGCTGCCGTACCCGTGGGAGACCTGTATGCCGCTGAGCAAAGACTGGGGCTTTGTGCCCGGAGCTATTTTCAAAAGTCCGGATGTGATCATTTCCACGCTGATTGAAGTGGTGGCCAAGGGCGGAAGTCTGCTGCTCGGCGTGGGACCCACCCCCGAAGGAGTCATTGAGCCTGAAGTGGCCAAGATTCTGGATGAGATTGGCCAATGGCTAAAAAACAATGGCGAGGCCATCTACAACACACGCAACACGCCTGTGTATCACGATGGCAATGTCTGGTTTACGGCGTCGAAGGACAAGCTGACCACATACGCCATTGTGCGCCCCGAAGGACCGATGCCGGCCACGGTGTCCTGGCACGGCAACCTGCCCGCGAAAGGTTCCAAGATATTGCTTGTGGCGGATCATTCCGCTGTCAAATACAAACTTTCCGGCGACTCGGTCATCATCCCGGTGCCGAAATCTGTTCGGGCGAAAGGCAAACCCTTTGCCGTGGCGTTTCAGACGGCTTCCAACTTTTCCTATAACGATTTGAACCGCAACGGAAAATGCGATCCGTATGAGAACCCGAACCTTGCCATTGACGAAAGAGTGGAGGATATTCTCTCGCGAATGACCTTGGAGGAAAAGGTTGGCCAGCTATCCATGACAATGGGGTGGGAGTATTATGAAAAGACTGGGAATCAATATGTTTTGACGGAGAAGTTCAAGAAGGAACTCCGCGAGAAACATTTGGGCAGCACTTGGGCACTGATGCGCGCCGACCCCTGGACGCAAAAGACTTTGCAAAACGGACTTACACCTGAGGCCGCCTATCATCTGACCAACGAGATGCAACTGTGGAACCGCCAGAACACCCGCTTGGGCATCCCCTTGTTATTCGCAGAAGAAGCCCCGCACGGGCACATGGCCATCGGCACCACGGTGCTGCCTACTGCCCTTGGTCGCGCCTCCACCTTTAACAAAAAACTGGAGAACATTTTGGGCTGGTCTGTGGCAAATGAGCTTTATACACAGGGCGCCCACATAGCCTTCGGACCGGTGCTCGACATCGTGCGCGACCCCCGCTGGTCGCGGGTGGAGGAGACCTACGGCGAAGACCCCGTACTGACGGCAATATTGGGGAGTGAGTATGCTAATGGGATGCAAATGTATAGCCCGCAACAATCGTATTTACCACACATTATCTCCACGTTGAAACACTTCACCGCCCACGGCATCTCCGAGGGTGGCCACAACGGCAACACTGCCCAGGTGGGCAAGCGCGAACTGCTCTCCGTGCTCTCGTACCCCTTTATGATGGCCCTGCGGCAGTATGGCATCCGGTCGGTGATGACCGCCTACAACGATGTGGACGGCATCCCCTGCACGGGCAACCCCTGGCTGCTCCGCGATGTGCTGCGCCACGACTGGGGCTTCCAGGGCCTGGTGATTTCTGACCTCTATGCCATCAACGGACTGGTGAGTGCCCGCATCGCCGCTGACTACTCCGAGGCCGCAGCACTGGCCGTGAAGGCGGGCGTGGATATCGACCTAGGCGCCTCCTGCTATGGCGAGCCGCTGGTGCGAGCAGTAAAGAATGGTTGGGTGACGGAAAGTCAAATCGATGAATTGGTGAAGCACGTGCTGATGCAAAAATTCCAGCTCGGCCTGTTTGATGCCACATTCGACAAACCGTATGTGCCTTTCGACAAGGCATTGCACGACAGTGAGAATCTAAAGGCTGCGCAGGAATCCCTTGTATTGTTGAAGAATGAGAACAATACACTTCCGCTCTCCAAGGAGGTGAAAAAGGTGGCCGTTGTGGGGCCCAATGCCGACAATGTCTATAATATGTTAGGTGACTACACCGCCCCGCAGGCGGATGGTTCTGTGGTGACAGTGCTACAGGGCATTCGCGAGAAGCTGTCCAACGCGCAGGTGGAGTATGTACAGGGGTGCCATATCCGCGACACCTCGCTGAATGACATTGCCCGGGCGATGCGTGCCGCTGAAGGGGCCGATGTGGTGATGGCGGTGCTGGGCGGCTCCAGCGCGCGCGACTTCCGCACCAACTACGAGCAGACGGGCGCCGCCAATGTGACCGGTCCCGCCGTCAGCGATATGGACGCGGGCGAGGGCTTCGACCGCGCCACGCTGAAGATGCTGGGCCGGCAGGAAGAGCTGCTGCGGGCGCTCTATGCTACGGGCAAGCCCGTGGTGTTGGTGATGATCCAGGGCCGCCCGCTCGACCTCTCGTGGGCGGATGCGCACGTGCCTGCCATCCTCAACGCGTGGTACCCGGGCGCGCAGGGCGGCAGAGCCGTGGCCGACATCCTCTTCGGCGACGTGAATCCTTCCGGCAAGTTGCCCCTCTCGTACCCGCGCTCCGTGGGCCAGCTGCCCGTCTATTACAACACTACGGAGGTGCGCCGCGACTACACCGACGCGCCCGCCAGCCCGCTCTATCCCTTTGGCTACGGACTGAGCTATACCACCTTCGAGTACTCCAACTTGCAGTCTGTCTGGAAAAACGACACCACCCTGGAGGTCTCCTTCCAGCTGACCAACACGGGCCCATACGACGGTGCCGAGGCCGTGCAGCTCTATATGCGCCACAACCAGGCCTCCGTCAAAACGCCGGAGCGCCAGCTGAAGGCCTTCGACAAGGTTTTCCTGAAGAAAGGGGAGACGAAAACCGTGACGATGCCGCTCTCCAAGTCGGACTTCGCCATCCTGAACGCCGATTTGCGCTGGGTAGTGGAGCCGGGCACAGTCACGCTAATGGTCGGGAGCTCGAGCCGGGACATCAGGCTGCAAGGGGATGTGAGAGTTGAGAGATATTAAAACAAATCCCCATTCCAAAGCATACGGAAAAAATCATGCACATTGATTATTTCAATGTTGTCTTCGGTTTTGCGCGTCATTGGGTCAAGAGACACAGCGACGAGGCGGAATCCTTTATGCTCTTCCCGAAAAGCTCGTAGCCCTTTTAAATGGCGGTTTTGGATATCTTCCGAGGATTTGATTTCTATGGCTACATTTTGGTCGATAATGGCATCCACTTCGTGTCCGGTATAAGTGTGCCAATAGGCTAACTTGCTCTCTCTACGCATATATCCGATGTAGGCCATGATTTCCTGCATTACCAAATGTTCGAAAGCATGCCCGAATTCGACGGTGCCTCTAATCAGATTTTTTCGGTGCAAAAGGTAATTTGTCACTCCGACATCGAAATAGTAAAATTTAGGAGCCTGAACTGTTTTCCTTTTTTCTGCCTCTTTATATGCCGGAATCATATAGCCAATCAGGGTGTCTTGTAGTATGTTGAAATATTCTCTTGCTGTAACGGACTTGACGTGACAGTCACTGGCTATATTGCTGTAGTTGACTATTTCGCCATCAGTCATTGCGGCCACTTCCAGAAAACGCTCGAAAGAATCCAGATTCCGCACTACAGATTCCGCACGAATTTCCTCTCTCAAGTAAATGTCAATATATGCTGCAAGCTGTTTCTGAGGATTTTTGGAGATGTAGTGTTGAGGTATTAATCCATAATTAACAGCACGTTCAAGGTCAAAGTCAGGAATCTCTTGGCTGACTAAGGGGAACAAGTAGCAAGGGAAAGCCCTTCCGCCCAAAGTGTTGTATCCTTTCCGTTTTAGTTTTCGTGCGCTGCTGGCACATAATACAAAGGTGATGTTGAACTTGAATATCAAACGATGAACCTCATTCAGTAATTCCGGCACTTCCGTGATCTCATCGATAATCACTAATGTCTCAGCAGGTTTTCCTTCCAATTGCTCATACAGTCTTGACGGACGTTCTTTGTACAATCTTCGTATCTCGTTGTCAAGCAAATCAATATATATAGCATTCGGAAAGTCGCTACACAGCAGCGTGGATTTGCCAGTTTTACGCGCACCCAAAAGGAACAGACTCATATCCAGTTCGTCTTCAAGCCGAAGAATCCTATTGTATTTTACCATATTTATGTTTAAAATTTTAGATTATAACTTAAATTTTCAATCAAAATTCAAGTTGCAAAAATACATTTTTTTTGAAAATATTTCTACAAAATAAAAAAAGATGAACGGTGATAGTGTAAAGTTGTATCGGAAGAAATGCTATCTTTGCCAACAAATCCCTTTGCAATCTTATTCAATAATGAAAAAACACCTTTTCATATTAATTCTGGTCCTCTGCGGATTGTTGTTGCCGGCGCGGGCGCAACAGCAGTTTACGGTGATACGGGATACTGTTTCATTGGATGCGCTGTTTCATCCGAGCAAGGCTTCCGAAATATATTTGAAACAAGTCAAAAAATATCGCGATTACTATTTCTGCATTTGTGCTGAAAACCTGTTTTTCGAGCATCATTCGGATTATAGGCTGTTGGCTGTCTCAATTGATGGCAAGGAAGTAAAGGAGGTGGATAACATGGATGTCTTTGATGAATTTTATTATGATATTTTTGTTTGGAACGACTCCCTGTTTCTCAAGCCGGCTCACAGTAATGCGGGTTTTTGTTTTGACTATGCCAATTGGTGCTGGCGTTATGTGTCGGATGTCCCGAACTATATTTATGAAGACGAAAAATTTTATGTGATTCCGAGGAGTATGAGTTCGAGATATTCATTTTTTGTTGATAAAGCAACAAAGTGGTATCCCGAAACCAAAAATGGATGGTTGCAGATGGAACTTGTCAACCGGCCCTATCTGAATCTTTTTGGAAAATGCCGGATAATCAAAAACGATAATCTTTATTATTTCATCCATAATGGCAAGGTTGACACTCTTCCAGTCAACCGGCCGGGAGAGCCTGGATTTTTTGACAACTTGGGTGATGTGCTTGACGAGGAAGGTGTTTTCACACCGAAGAGCAAATGGGCGTTTGAAAATGACCCGATCAGGCGGTTCCATTGTTATGGCGGATATCGTCCGCGCATCAGACAAGACACCCTGATTCATAATGCCTTTTGTCTCAACGGTCAATTGTACTATATCGTAACTTTCTTTGACACTCTTTATATCGCCCAAATGGATAAGGGAAAAATCCGGAAGATACAGCCACTGGTTCAGGTGAATACTACTTATTTAAAAGAACCGACAGCATACTGGGATTTGAACAGGGCGCCTAATTGTTGCCAGATGGAATTTGTGTACGGACATAATGGTTTAACAGAAGTGAATGTGATAGACACGACTGTATATGTCAGACTTTTTTTTACCAACCAGCAAGCTATGCCTTCGGTGTCATCTGACACCTCTGTTGCACCCTATCTCGATTTCCTTTTGAAAAATCTGCCGGATCTCCCGCTTTCAAAAGTGGACAGTTTTGAGCAACAGACGGGCGGGTTTGGACACAACCGTTTTCTCCCATTGTACAACTACTATTTCCCGAGGGAATATCAAAAACCGGCAAAATACGGAAAGCTGCCTTATTACAGGATATCGGAGGATGGCTGGATGTGCCGTCACGCGTATTGTGTCGATAAACCGGATTCCATTGTCAAGTCGGTCTTCTTGGAATGGAAACGTTCCGATTATGTGAAACCGGATGGCGAAAAATATAGGAGAGATAACATTTCTGCCAAATGCGCGGAAGTGGCCGGTATTCTCACTCGCCTCACCGGCACGTCACCGCTGGAGGAAGACGACAGGCAGAAATGGACCTATAACGGTTTGACGGTTGAACTGTATGGCAACGGGAGGATGGTGATTTTTTGAAAAAGGATAATTTTTTTTTGCAACTATTTAGCCATTAGCTTCCAAGAGCACCCTCTCTTCTCTTCCCGGAATTGGTACAACCCCTTGCCTCTCACGCTCTTCACCTCATAAATATTGTTGGGAGACTCTCCATCATAGCTTTCCTTTTCAAATTCCACCATTTTACCGAATAATTTATCGATTGAGTTGATCTTACCATATTGCTGATTGGCGAAACTTTGTACTCTTTTCCACCACTCATATTCTGCCCCTGGAAGCGCATCTTGTGGAAAATCGAAACGTATGGAGTAAAGGAAACTGTACTTCTCTTTCTCGTAAGGGCTGCCAAGCATATTAAAATAGTGTAGAATGGATTCTTCTCCATTGGAGAGTTTCACCGAGGCACTTGAATTACAATGCGGAGTTGGATCGGCATCATCTGTGAAAGGTTCATATATACCGAAATTTACACGGACGTCTTCAACCACAAACGTTTTGGTTTCGTTGAATTCATTTTGAAAAATAACGGTATCTCCTGTTTCATACGGGAAATAATCATTCCAAAAATCCTGAGGAATGTTATAGCAGAACGGCACTCTGTGACACTGATTGAAGCAGATGAATGCTATTCCTATAACCAATGCAACATATAATCTCTTTTTCATAATCAATACTTTTTCGCATTAAATCATCAGAACTCGTACCCCACGCCCAGATTGACAATTCCCTTGATGCCGAAACCTGCCTCAAAGCTGCCGAACCAATGTTTTGCGCCGGCTTTCAACCCGAAGGCAGTCAGCTGGAACGCGGAAAAGACGGTGGTGTGGTTTTTCTGTGGAGAAAATGAAGCCTCGGGTACAAGATCGAACCAAATATCGTCGTCCACAGTCCCCCTATAATAATTCCCACGATTGATAAGCAATCCCATTGCAAGACCGGAATAGAGGGTCAAATGCGGACGGTTCAGATAAGAGAAGCGCACCTCTGGCATAATGATAAACTGGTGCTCTTTTTCCTGCCAGG